>NZ_MBST01000001.1:0-657550 GCF_001695865.1 Ensifer sp. LC384 | reverse complement strand
AGGGGCGTGTTGAACCTGGTGATGGGCAAGGGCTCCATCGTCGGCCAGACGATGCTCGACAGCCCCGACATCCAGGCGATCACCTTTACCGGCTCGACCGGCACCGGCAAACGCGTGGCGCTGGCCTCGGTCGAGCACAATCGCAAGTACCAGCTGGAGATGGGCGGCAAGAACCCGTTCGTGGTGCTCGACGACGCCGATCTCGGTGTTGCCGTCGAAGCCGCGGTCAACTCCGCCTTCTTCTCCACCGGCCAGCGCTGCACCGCCTCGTCGCGCATCATTGTCACCGACGGCATCCACGACCGCTTCGTGGCGGCGATGGGCGAGCGCATGAAGGGCCTCGTCATCGACGATGCGCTGAAGGCCGGCACCCATATCGGCCCGGTGGTCGACCAGAGCCAGCTCAACCAGGACACCGACTATATCGCCATCGGCAAGCAGGAAGGCGCCAAACTCGCCTTCGGCGGCGAACT
Source organism: Ensifer sp. LC384 (assembly GCF_001695865.1). Classification (NCBI taxonomy): domain Bacteria; kingdom Pseudomonadati; phylum Pseudomonadota; class Alphaproteobacteria; order Hyphomicrobiales; family Rhizobiaceae; genus Ensifer; species Ensifer sp. LC384. Next base: position 657,077 of record NZ_MBST01000001.1, on the reverse strand, counting down.
GCTGCAGCGCGACACGCCCGGCTTCTACCTGCAGCCGGCGCTGTTTACCGAGGCGACCAATGCGATGCGCATCTCGCGCGAAGAAATCTTCGGACCGGTCGCGTCGGTGATCCGGGTGAAGGACTATGACGAGGCGCTGGCCGTCGCCAACGACACGCCGTTCGGGCTGTCGTCGGGCATCGCCACCACCAGCCTCAAGCATGCGACGCATTTCAAGCGCCAGGCCGAGGCCGGCATGGTGATGGTCAACCTGCCGACCGCCGGCGTCGATTTCCACGTGCCGTTCGGTGGCCGCAAGGGCTCCTCCCATGGCGCGCGCGAGCAGGGTCGTTATGCCGCCGAATTCTACACAACCGTCAAGACGGCCTACACCCTGGCTTAAAGGGGCGCCGTCCAGGGCCCGCGTTTCGACGCGGGCCGCTCAAGGAAGGACAAAATGAAGAAGAAAGCTGAGTGGCCGCGCAAGTTGCGTTCGCAGGAATGGTTCGGCGGCACGGGCAAGAATGCCATCATGCACCGCTCCTGGATGAAGAATCAGGGGCTGCCCGCCGACACCTTCGACGGCCGGCCGATCATCGGCATCTGCAACACCTGGTCGGAACTGACGCCGTGCAACGCGCATCTGCGTGATCTGGCCGAACGGGTGAAACGCGGCGTCTACGAGGCCGGCGGCTTCCCGGTCGAATTCCCGGTGTTTTCCGTGGGCGAGAGCACGCTGCGGCCGACGGCGATGATGTTCCGCAACCTGGCGGCGATGGATGTCGAAGAGGCGATCCGGGGCAATCCGGTCGATGGCGTCGTGCTGCTCGGCGGCTGTGACAAGACCACGCCGAGCCTGCTGATGGGCGCGGCCAGCGTCGATATCCCCGTCATTCTCGTCTCCGGCGGCCCGATGCTGAACGGCAAGTGGCGCGGCAAGGACGTCGGCTCGGGTACCGCGATCTGGCAGTTTTCCGAAATGGTGAAGTCCGGCGAGATGTCGCTGGACGAGTTCATGGACGCCGAACAGGGCATGGCCCGCTCGGCCGGCAGCTGTATGACCATGGGTACGGCCTCGACCATGGCATCGATGGCCGAAGCGCTGGGGATGACGCTACCCGGCAATGCGGCCATTCCGGCCGTCGACGCCCGACGGCGGGTGATCTCCCAGCTTTCCGGCCGTCGCATCGTCGACATGGTCAAGGAGGATCTGAAGCCGTCCGACATCCTGACCAGGGAAGCGTTCGAGAATGCCATCCGCGTCAACGGCGCTGTCGGCGGCTCGACCAATGCGGTGCTGCATCTTCTGGCGCTTGCCGGCCGCATCGGTGTCGATCTGACGCTCGATGACTGGGACCGGCTCGGCCGCGACGTACCGACGATCGTCAATCTGCAGCCGTCGGGCAAGCACCTGATGGAAGAGTTCTACTATGCGGGCGGCCTGCCCGTGGTCATCAAGGCCGTCGGCGAGATGGGTCTCTTGCACAAGGATGCCTTGACCGTCACCGGCGACACGATCTGGAACGGCGTCAAGGACGTCACCAACTACAACGACGACGTCATCGTGCCGCGCGAGAAGGCGCTGACGCAGTCGGGCGGCATCGCCGTGCTGCGCGGCAATCTCGCGCCCAAGGGCTGCGTGCTGAAGCCGTCGGCGGCATCGCCGCACCTGATGCAGCACAAGGGCCGCGCCGTCGTCTTCGAAAGCATCGAGGACTACCACGCCCGCATCAACCGCGACGATCTCGACATCGACGAGACCTGCGTGATGGTGCTGAAATACTGTGGGCCGAAGGGTTATCCCGGCATGGCCGAGGTCGGCAACATGGGCCTGCCGCCGAAGGTGCTGAAGAAGGGCATCACCGACATGATCCGCATTTCCGATGCGCGCATGTCGGGCACCGCCTATGGCACCGTCATCCTGCACACCGCGCCGGAAGCCGCCGATGGTGGTCCGCTGGCGCTGGTTGAGAACGGCGACATGATTGCCGTCGACGTTCCGGCCCGCACCATCCGGCTCGACGTTTCCGACGAGGAACTGGCCCGCCGCCGGGCGGCCTGGGTCTCGCCGGTAAAGCCGCAAAAGGGCGGTTATGGCGGCCTTTACGTCAATACGGTGATGCAGGCCGATACCGGTGCCGACCTCGACTTCCTCGTCGGCGCACGCGGTTCCGTCGTCGAACGCGACAGCCACTAAGCGCGCCGCGCGAGAGCGTCCTTCGCGCGTCAAATATGATGCGCGAAGGACGCTGTAACGCTTTAAACTTGCTGCATAATTTTCTCCTCAAATCGATTTCGATTCAAGGAATTATCCAGTCAGCCCATGCTCCTACGCCTGTCGCACCGCGATTGCAGTGCGACAGGATCGGTGTCGGCTCAGCAGAGCTGCTCTCTGAAGAGCCAGATGAGCATGGTTGTGCATGCCCTTAAGCCTCGGCACGGGCTGGGAATTGCTCAGCCCAACGGCACAGCCCCACTGCTCCAGCGTTGAGCGCTGCTCCGCTTTCCGTCAACGAATAGACGACCTTGGTCGGGGATCCCGGATAGACTTTTCGGTTCACAAGCCCGTCGGCCTCCAGCTCGCGCAATTGCTGCGTCCGCACCTTTTCACTGACCGCCGGAATCGACTGTCGCAGCCGGCCAAACCTGCGGGGTGCTACGCCGAGCTCGCAAAGGATATCTATTTTCCACTTGCCTGCGACCATCTTCATCGCTGTCGAAAAACCATTCTCCATAGGCTTGTCCATCCCAGTCACCTTACCGGCGGGTAACCACTTGCACCTCCGTGCGTATTGGCACGGCGCCTTCCACATCGTAGCTCTCTCAACGGCAAGCGCGCCGAGTGTTGCGCCGATCAATATGAGGTGTCGGAATGAAGCCTACAATCCGTGTTTTGGCGACCGGCCGTATGGGATCGGAGGGCTGCTCGGGCCTTGTTACCCGAGCATGAGCCGAACCAGACCAATGATCTACAGGAGCGGAATGGAATGTCTTTAACGCATCTCATCGATTCGTATTGTGCTGCCTGGTCGAAGGAGGACGCCCAGCAGCGACGGGCGTTGCTGTTACCGATCTGGAGCGATGGCGCAACGTACACTGATCCAACGGTTCATGCTGCTGGCGCGGAAGAATTGCTCGCACATATCGCAGGAATTCAGGCCAAGCATCCCGGTGCACGCATCATACGGACAAGCGACGTCGATGTTCATCATGGGATCGCACGCTTCGCGTGGAAGTTTGTGATGCCTGATGGATCATCCTTCCCCGAGGGCTTGGACATAGCATTCCTCGACCCTGGCCAGGAGCGAATAACACGTATCATCGGCTTTTTCGGACCGTTGGTAAGGTCTTCAGTGTCGTAGGCCACAACGCCGTGCAGCCGCAGCCCCAACCGGCGACGAGGGCTTTGGCTGGCGGCAGGACATCCTACTGACTTTGCGTCTGGCTCTGGTTCTGCGCCTGCTGCTCGACGGTCACCGATACCTTCAACGTCTCGTTGGCTTCACCGTGGATCAGGCCCGATATCGGCGCGGCATCGCGGTAGCAGAGGCCGGACGCGATCCGTACATAGCGGTCGTCCGGGCAAATCTTGTTGGCGGCATCGAAGCCGACCCAGCCGAGACCGGGCAGATGCACCTCGGCCCAGGCGTGGCTTGCGGTCTGCTCCGGTTGCCCCTCCATCATCAGGTAGCCTGAGATGTAGCGTGCCGGCATGTCGAGCGAGCGGGCTGCCGAGATCATGATATGGGCATGGTCCTGGCAGACGCCATGGCCGCTCTCCAGCGCATCCTCCGCAGCCGTCTCCGCGTGGGTTTCGCCGGCCTTGTACTCCACCGCGTCATGGATCGTCGCCATCAGCGCGTGCATCCGGGCCAGATCGGTCTCGCCCTCGGCCGATTTCGCCAGATCGCGGATCAGCTTGCCGGCCTTGGTCAGCGGTGTTTCGCGGGCATAGAGCCACAGCGGCACGTAGGACTGGTGCGGCCCGAAGACGCCGGCGCGATCCTCGGTGTGGACCTCGCCGCTCGCGGTGATGCGGATCGCCTGCTGGTCGCCGTCGACGCTGACGAGATGGACGCGGTTGCCGAAGTGATCGTCGTAGCTCACCTCGATCGCCGCGCCGTCGACGAGCGTCTGCCAGCCAAGCACAGTCTGGCCGACCCCGGTGATCGGCGTCAGGCGCAGCCGCTGCAGCGCATACTGCACCGGCTCGTCATAGTGATATTCGGTCGTATGGCTGATTTTCAGGTGCATGTTGTCCTCCCGAAACTCAGTTGAAGCGATAGCCGTCGGAGATTTCCTGTCCCAGACGGTTGTTCTGGCTGATGAAATCCTCGAGATATTCGTGCAGGCCCTGGTCCATGATGTCGGTGATCGAGCGGCTGCGCAGCGCGGCAAGCGTGCGTTCCGCCGTTTCGTGCGCCTCGTGGCGCTCGCCATATTCCCGTTCGAGATAGCCGAGGTTGCTGGCGATCTTTTCATAGCAATAGGCAAGCGATCGCGGCATGCGACCGTTGGAGATCAGGAAATCGGCGATATTCGCCGGCTTCAGTTCGGCATCATAGACCCAGCCATAGGCGCGGTGGGCCGAAACCGAGCGCAGGATCGATTCCCACTGCACATTGTCCATCGATGAGCCGACGGCGGCGACCGCCGGCAGCAGCACGTAGTATTTGACGTCGAGGATGCGCGCGGTGTTGTCGGCGCGCTCGATGAAGGTGCCGATGCGCGAGAAGTTGAAGATCTCGTTCCTGAGCATCGTGCCGTGGAAGGCGCCGCGGATGAGACCGGCGCGCCGCTTGATCGTGTCGATGATCTCCGGCATGTCGGTCGGACGCGCCTTCTTCGAGAGGATCGCCTTCATCTCGAGGTAACATTCGTTGGTCGCTTCCCAGGTCTCGCGCGTCAACGCCGTTCGCACCATGCGGGCGTTGTGGCGGCCTGCCTCGATGCAGGACATCACGCTCGACGGATTCGCGCGGTCGCGCAACAGGAAGTCGATCGCGTCGATGCTCGTCAACGTCTCGTGCACTTCGTCGTAGAGTTCGCGCACGCCAGCACTTTGCAGCACGCCGTCCCAGTCGCCCTCCGTCGCCTCGCTGCGGGTCAGCGCCATGCGCAGGCCGGCGTCGATCAACCGGGCGCTGTTTTCGGCGCGTTCGATATAGCGGAACATCCAGTAGAGACCGTTTGCAGTTCTTCCCAACATGGTCTCAGTCCTCCAGCACCCAGGTGTCTTTGGTCCCGCCGCCCTGGCTGGAGTTCACGACAAGCGAACCAGCCTTGAGGGCGACGCGCGTCAGGCCGCCGGGAATGATCTGCACCTTGTCGGAGACAAGGACATAGGGACGAAGATCCACGTGCCGGGGCGCGATGCCCTTGTTGACGAGGATGGGCACGGTCGACAGCGACAGCGTCGGCTGGGCGATGTAGTTGGTTGGGCGGGCCTTCAGTTTTTCGGCAAAGACGGCGCGCTCCTTCTTGCTGGCGGTCGGGCCGACCAGCATGCCGTAGCCGCCGGAGCCATGCACCTCCTTGACCACCAGTTCTTCCAAGTGTTCGAGCACGTATTTCAGGCTCTGCGGCTCGGAACAGCGCCAGGTCGGCACGTTTTCGAGCAGCGGTTTGCGGCCGGTATAGAACTCGACGATCTCGGGCATATAGGAGTAGATCGCCTTGTCGTCGGAAATGCCGGTGCCCGGCGCATTGGCGATGGTGATGTTGCCGGCGCGGTAGACGTCCATGATGCCGGGGATGCCAAGGGCGGAATCCGGACGGAAGGTGAGGGGGTCGAGGAAGTCGTCGTCGACGCGGCGATAAAGCACGTCGATCGCCTCATAGCCGCGCGTGGTGCGCATCTTCACCTTGCCGTCGATGACGCGCAGGTCCGATCCCTCGACCAGTTCGACGCCCATCATGTCGGCGAGGAAGGCATGTTCGTAATAGGCGGAGTTGTAGATGCCGGGGGTCAGCACGGCGACGCGCGGCTTGCCGCTGCAGCCGGGGGGTGCCAGCGACGCCAGGCTCTGGCGCAGGAGGTAGGGATAGTTCTCGACCGGGCGCACGCGGTTCTGATGGAACAGCTCAGGGAACATCTGCATCATCGTTTCCCGGTTTTCCAGCATGTAGCTGACGCCGGACGGCGTGCGGGCATTGTCCTCGAGCACGTAGAACTGATCTTCGCCGGTGCGCACGATGTCGGTGCCGACGATATGGGTGTAGACGCCGCCCGGCGGCCGGAAGCCGATCATCTGCGGCAGGAACGCCACGTTCTTCTCGATCAGCTCGCGCGGCACGCGTCCGGCGCGGATGATCTCCTGCTTGTGGTAGATGTCGTCGAGGAAGGCGTTAAGGGCGATGACCCGTTGTTCGATGCCCTGGGCGAGCTTGCGCCATTCGCGGCCGGAAATGATGCGGGGGATGAGGTCGAAGGGGATGAGCTTTTCGGAGGAGTCTGCGTGTCCGTAGACTGCGAAGGTGATGCCGGTTTTGCGGAAGATGTTCTCGGCGTCCTTCGATTTCGCTATGAGCCGATTTCTGTCCTGGCTGGCATACCATTCATGATAGGTCGAATATGGCTGGCGCGGACTGCTGTCCGCATTCATCATTTCGTCAAATGCCAAAGGCGTGGTCCCCTTATTTTTGACCATTTGAGTACAACGCCGGTTGCAATGCAAGAAGCGTGCACAGTCGCGGGACAAGAAAGTTCTGGCGCGTTATCCCGGCTCTTCCGGGCAATGAGATGCCCAACAATGGGGCGGTGGCGGTCCGCGGCTGGATGCGCCTCGACCTCGGTGTCTTAGAAAATAAGCAAATGCTTGAAATTTGGGCGCGACCGGGAAGCTAGCCGAGACCGAAAACGATGATCGCTGCAGCTGCCAGGCCGGCCAGAACCAGCAGCGACAACATCGCGGCGGCGCTGGCGCGCGGGCCGGCGTCGGCGAGCTTGCGGATGTCGACTTCAAGGCCGAGTGCCGCCATGGCGATGACGGTGAGCCATGTGGCGAGGTGCGCAGCGCCAGTGGCGGCCGCGTCAGGGATCATTCCGCTGTTGCGGGCCACGGCGACGGCGAGGAAGCCGAGAATGAACCACGGGACGAAATGTCCAAACGTGGCGAGGCGGGCACGGCGATTGCCGACAGGCAGGCTTGGCGCCAGCGGATGCGCTTCGCCCTCGCGGTTGATGATCGAGAAGCACAGCACGACCGGGCCAAGCATCAGTACGCGCACGAGCTTGACCAGCGTGCCGACCTGCACGGACAGCACGCTGAACGGAGCGGTCGCCGCCAGCACCTGCGGCACGGCGTAGACGGTCATGCCGGCCAGCACGCCGAAGCCATAGGGCGACATGCCGAACCAACCGCCGATCAGCGGCAGGGACAGGACCACGGCAATGCCGAGGATAGCGGTAAACGAGATGGCGGCGGCAACTTCATCGCCCTCGGCACCGATTGCCGGCGCGACGGCGGCGATCGCCGAATTGCCGCAGATGGCGTTGCCGCAGGCGATCAGCGTCGCCATTCGCTTGGGCAGGCCAAGCAGCCGGGCAATGAAATAGCCGGAAACGATCGACAGAAAGACGATGCCGACGATGGTGGCGAGCAGCACCGGACCGCTTGCCAGGATCGCCTTGAAGCTGAGGGTCGCACCGATCAGGACGATCGCCGCCTCCAGCAGCAGCTTGGAGGAAAAGCGGATGCCGGCCATCCAGCGATCGCCGGGCGTCCAGAAGGTGCGCAGAAAGGCGCCGAGAAGGATGGCGATAACCAGCGCTTCCAGCCATGGCCGACCGGTCCAACTTGCCTCGAACCGTTCAAGGCCGAAGGCGGCGAGTGCTATGAGGCAACAGAGGATCAAGCCCGGCGCGATGCGCGCTATGCGGGAATTGAGCGTGGATGCGGGGGTGGTCGATGGGGAATGCGATCTGGACATGGCCGCAACCTAGTCCGATTGATAAATCTGTCTAACGGATTGTTCTTGTCAATCTGATCGGTTTTTGCGATTGATTTTCTATGACACTCGACCAACTTCGCATTTTTGTCGCTGTCGCGGAGCGTCTGCATATGACGCGCGCGGCCGAGGCAATGAACGTCACACAGTCTGCCGCCAGTGCGGCGATCGCCGCGCTTGAGACGCAACACGACGTCAGGTTGTTCGATCGGGTCGGCCGTGGATTGGCGCTGACGGAGGCTGGAACAGCTTTTCTGCCGGAGGCGAAAGCCGTTCTCGCGCGGGCCATGGCGGCAACCGCCTGCCTCAACGATCTGTCCGATCTGCGTCGCGGGACGCTTGCGATCGCCGCAAGCCAGACGGTCGCAAGCTACTGGTTGCCGGCCCGTCTCGCCCGCTTCACCCATGATTATCCGCATATCGATGTGAAGCTGACTGTGCGCAACACGGCTGTCGTCGCCGAGGCGGTCGAGGAGGGAACAGCGCAGCTCGGCTTCGTCGAGGGCAGGGTCGACGCTGAGAAGCTCGACCATCGCAGCGTGGCGGTCGACCGGATTGCCATCTATGCGCCACCCCGCCACGTCCTTGCCGGCAGGCCAGTCGATCTCGAGGCGCTGCTTGCCGCGCGCTGGGTGCTGCGCGAAGAAGGATCGGGCACGCGCGCCATGTTCCTGCAATCGATGCAGGCGCAGGGTGCGGATATCGGTCAGCTGAAGGTCGAGCTCGAATTACCGTCGAACGAGGCGGTGCTGACGGCCGTCGAGAGTGGTCCCTTCATCACCGCCGTTTCCAGGCTTGCCGCCCAGCCCTTCGTCGACGGTGGCCGGCTCTTGGAATTGCCGTTCGAGCTTGCCGAGCGTAGCTTTGAGCTGTTGACGCATCGCGATCGCCAGTTCAGCCGCGCGGCGCGGGCCTTCGTCGATCTGCTCTGCTGCATAATTCCTTAAATCGGAATCGATTTAAGGACAAAATTATGCAGCAACTCAAAGTGTTACAGCGACCTTTGCGCGTCTAAATAGACGCGCGGCGCTGTAGTCGGGCGCCGTAGGCGATCGCCATCCGGGGCGGCCGCGTTATCAATGCACGCGACGGTCCAGGAGGCTGGACCGGCATCTTTCCTGTGAGGAGATGACATCGTGTTCGAAATCGTCGAAAGGCCGGCGCAGCGGATTGCCGGCTCCTTCTGGGAGGGAACCTTCGTCGAGGCGGCGGACGGCGCCGTGCGCCGGTTGATCGCAGCGATGCAGGAACATCATCTGCGGCTGCATCCGAAGGACCATCCGACGCTCGTCGGCCTTTCCTGGAACGATCGTCCGGACGGCTTCCGCTACCTCGTCGGCTATGTCTCCGAAACGGCGGAAGCGACCAGCCATCCTGGTTACGTCGACCTGCCGGCCATGCGCTTCGTCAGCGCCATGCATCACCCTGACGAAGGTGACGTCTTCGCACACTATCAGCGCATGTTCGACTGGATCGGGTCCGAGGGCATGGTAGTCGACACTAGCATGCTGCACTATCGCGAGGAATACGAGCCGGGCTTTGTTTCACTCTCGCTGTCGTCGCTACGGCTGATGGTTCCGATTACAGCGCCGCGCGTCGAGCATGACGCGCTAAGGGCGCTGTAACGTTTTAAAATTGCTGCATAATTTTATCCTCAAATCGATCCCGATTTGAGGAACTATGCAAGTGGCTGATCGTCACTATCAGAAAAATTGCTTTGACCATCAACGCCCCCGCGTCTATCGCGGCTGACCTCCTTTTGTCCGTTCGGATAGGTCAATGACGCTCGCCCGCCTGGCTCCGGCCATCTTCGTACTGCTCTGGTCGACCGGCTGGGTCGTCGCCAAATATGCGGCTGTCTTTGCCGATCCGCTGACGTTTCTGGTGTTGCGTTACAGCCTGGCGATCCTGCTCTTCATGGGCTTCTGCCTTGTGACCGGGGCGAAATGGCCGACGTCCTGGTCGGCTGCTGCCCATGCGGTCATCTCGGGCATGTTTTTGCACGGGCTCTATCTCGGCGCCGTGTGGTGGGCGATCGGGCAGGGCGTGCCCGCCGCGATCTCGGGCATCATCGCCGGGCTGCAGCCGTTGATGACGGCCGTGGCCGCCTCCGTCGTCATCGCCGAGAAGCTCAGTGTTCAGCAGAAACTCGGGCTGGTACTCGGCTTCTTCGGCATCGCGCTTGCCGTGCTGCCAAAGGTACTTTCGATCGACACCGGCGCAACGCCGATCCATCTCTTGCCCGTGATCATCAATGTCCTCGGCATGGCCGCCGTCACCTACGGCACGCTCTATCAGAAGCGGCATCTGCAAAGCGGCGACATCCGCACCATCGCAGCGCTTCAATATCTCGGTGCCCTGATCGTCACGGTACCGCTGGCCCTGATGCTGGAGAACCTGCACGTCACCTGGAACCTGCAGATCTTCGCAGCGCTCGCCTGGTCGGTGCTGGGGCTTTCCATGGGCGCGATCGCGCTTCTGCTCTATCTCATCCGCCGGGGCCAGGTATCGCGCGCGGCCTCGCTCATCTATCTCGTGCCGCCGCTTGCGGCCGTGCAGGCGTGGCTGTTCTTCGGCGAGGCGCTGACGCTGCCGATGATCATCGGCACGGTGATTGCCGTTGCTGGCGTCTACCTCACCAACCGCAAACAGCAGGCATAAAAAACGGCGGGCCGAAGCGACCCGCCGTTCTTATCTCTTTGTTTTTACGCATTTCCGGACGGAAAACCGCTTCGCGCCTTTCCTAGAAATGCTCGTGCAGATCAGCCCTGCTGGCCGCGATTGCCGCCGCCGCGACGCATGCCGCCCTGGCCACCTTCGCGGCGTTCGCCGCCCTGGCCCTCTGGCCGCGGACCGCGGTTGCGCCATTCGCCCTGCTTCTGGCCGGGGCGACCGTGGTGCTTCTTGGCTTCGTGGTTGCGGTTGCCTTCCGAGCGGCCGTCGGCATGACCCTGGCCGGCTGGGCGCTGGCCACGGTGTTCCGCCTTCTGCGGACGGTCGTCGCGCAGAAGGTCGTCGCCGGCAAAGCTGCTCGGGGCGAGTGCCGACTGGCGGGCCGGGCGCTCGCGGCGCGGACGGGCGTCCTGGCGCTGACCGCCACCGCCGTTGCCGCGGTGCTGGCCGTTGCCATTGCCGCCGCGACCGCCGCGTCCCTTGGACGGACGGGCCTGGTCGGCAGGCGCTTCGCCGCTGGCAACAGCGATGTTGATGCCCATCAGCTTCTCGATGTCGCGCAGCAGGCGGATTTCGTCAGGGGCGCAGAAGGCGATCGCGATGCCGTCACGGCCGGCACGGGCGGTACGGCCGATGCGGTGAACATAGGCGTCCGGAACTTCCGGCAGGTCGTAGTTGTAGACGTGCGTGACGCCGGGGATGTCGATGCCGCGGGCAGCCACGTCGGTTGCCACGAGCACACGGATCTCACCGTCACGGAAGGCCTTCAGCGCGCGTTCGCGCTGGCCCTGGCTCTTGTTGCCGTGGATCGAGGCGGCTTTGAAGCCGACGTGGTCGAGATGCTTCATCAGCTTCTCGGCGCCATGCTTGGTGCGGCTGAAGATCAGCGACAGGCCATCCGGATTGTCGGTCAGGGTCTTCTTGAGGATGGTCGTCTTCAGGTCCTTGCCGGGAACGAAGTGAACATACTGTTCGACCTTGTCGGCGGCCTTGCCCGGAGGCGTCACTTGAACCTTGACCGGGTCGGTCAGATATTCGCCGGCGAGTTCGGCGATCTGCTTCGGCATCGTGGCCGAGAACAGCAGCGTCTGGCGGTTCTTCGGCACCAGCTTGGAGATCTTGCGCAGGTCGTGGATGAAGCCGAGGTCGAGCATCTGGTCGGCCTCGTCAAGCACGAGGTAGCGCCCTTGCGTCAGCGTCACGGCCTTGCGGTTGATCAGGTCGAGCAGGCGGCCGGGCGTTGCGACGAGGATGTCGACACCGCGGGCGAGCTGCTCGGTCTGCTTGTTGATCGAAACGCCGCCGACGACAACGCCGATCTTCAGCGGGGACTTCTTGACGAACAGCTTGAGGTTGGCAGCGATCTGGTTGACCAGTTCGCGGGTCGGCGCCAGCACCAGGGCGCGGATGTTGCGCGGGTCGGGGCGCTTGCCGTCGGCAACGAGCTTTTCGATCATCGGCAGGCCGAAGGCGGCCGTCTTGCCGGTTCCGGTCTGGGCGAGACCGATGAGGTCGTTGCCCTTCAACACCAGCGGAATGGCCTGCGCCTGGATCGGCGTCGGCTTTTCGAAGCCGTTGGCGGACAGGGTTTCCAGAATGTGTTCGGAAAGACCAAGATCTTTAAAGGTGGACAAATGCATATACCTTTTGGGGGCGCCAAACGCATTCGCCGGAACCGCAGTCTGCTGTTCCGGTGTCGTTCGGCGTCAAGAACCCCGCGTGAATTGGGAACTTGTGGGTTAAGAAAAAAGTCGTCAAGCGCCTGTGCTGTCGCCGGTTACGGCGTATGGGTGCGCTTTTCCTTCTTCACGGCTTTCTGTGTTGCCGAGGGCGCGCTCACGCGGCGGCCTGAAGGTGACGCTGCGTCCATGTCGTCGTTTTGGCCCCAAAAGTCAAGGTGCATCTTTTCGCAGGTGCGAAATGAGGTGGGGGCTAGTCGTCCACTGCCAGGTCGAAATCGGCGTCGGCGGCCTCCTGGCCGTTGACGAGGATCACCACGCGATGGGCGCCGGGATAGTAACGACGGGTTGTGATCGGCCGGATGGCGTGACGCTTCTCGATCTCGATCGTCGCGCCCGGCTCCAGCGTCGCCGATGTCCATTTGAACACCTTGGGTGAGGTCGTGCCATTGGCTTTGCGATGGTGCACGGCATAGTCGATCATGATCTTCTGGGCCGTCTTTGCGGTGTGCCTGACCGCGAGCTTGAACACGAGGCTTTCCCCGAGTGCGATCTCCGACCGGTCGAGCGAGAAGGCTGCGTCGATGCCGGAGGGCGCCGCAAAGCCGAAGTTCGAAAGGGCTGCCTCATGGCCCTGCTTCAGAAGCGTTCGCGACGCGTGGCGCAGCAATTGCCGCCGTTCCGGTGAGGCGCCCGCCATGTGCGTGGCCACGAAGCCTGCCACCAGATCGGGGTGATCCTTGGCGATGTCGTTGAGGCTGTTGGCGACCGAGCGACGCACATAGTCCTCGGGATCGTCAAGGAGGGCCGTCAGGATCGGCAGGATCGGCTGGGGCGCGCGGATGAGCTTCGGCAGCCGCATCGCCCAGGGCAGGCGAGGGCGCGTGCCTTCGCTTGCCAGACGCCTGACATGGTGATTGGCGTCGGTGGCCCAGGAGCCGATGATCGTGAGCGCCCGTTCCTGGTCCTGGTCGATGAAGACGCGGATACCGAACTCGGCGGTGAAGTGCGGCGTCAAAGCGCGCAGCAGTGACAGCGAGAGCTCGAAATCACCAAGCCCGCGCGCGGCGACATATTGACTGACGGGCAGTAAAGCCCAGCCGCTGAGGCCGGGCCGATCATCGGAAGGCAGGCAGTCGCCAAGTGCTGCAGCAGCTTGCGGGAAGGACTGCGGGAGGGTTTCGATGAGCGCATCGCGGATCTGCAGCGACCGTTGCATCAATTCCAGCGCCTCGAGATTGTCGCCGGCAAGCGCTTCGAACCTTCCGCGATCGAATGTCGGGCGGGCCGCGCTCAGGCGGTCGGCGATCGCGGTGACGACGCCCGGATGCAGCAGGTTTTTCAGCGGCTCCGCCATCTCTCGGTCTTCTCCCGGCTCAGATCTGTTGCTCGACGGCAAAATGCTGCATCAGCATTACCGCGCTGATTGCCGCCATGTAAGGGGCGAAATCCGGGTCGCGGCGCACGCGCTCGCCTGCTGACTTGGCGTCGTCGAGCGTTTCCCACTCGACCAGATCCGCGAGCATGCCGGGTGTCTCGCACGAACCGACCGCGCGCCAGGAAATGAAGCCGGGATAGTGGGAAACGGCCTGCATCGCCCGATGACGTGCGGAGGCCGCCGCCGGCTTGTCCGCAACGATGCAAACGGCGAGTTCGAGGATGCTTCTGGTGGTCATGTCATGCTCCATGTTGATTGCCGCTTGACTTAATCACACGTCAACTGACAGCCTTATGGCCATTACCTCACATGGACACGCGACAGGATTACGCCAATGAGACCTGCCGACCGGCTGTTTCGAATCATCCAGCTCATGCGGGCCACCGGCCGGGCGATGACGGCGCAGGAAATCGCCGACAAGATGGAAGTCGCGCGGCGGACGATCTATCGCGACATGGAGCATCTGGTCGGCTCCGGCGCGCCCATCGACGGCGAGCGCGGTGTCGGATACCTCCTACGCGAGAGTTTCGACGCGCCGCCGCTGACCTTTACCTTCGAGCAGCTCGAGGCGCTGGCCTTCGGTGCGAGGGCAGTGCAGATGCTCGGTGACCACCGGCTGGCGCAAGCCGCGCGCGAGGCCATGGAAAAGATCGAACACGGCCTTCCGCCCGAGCACGTGGCGCGATTGCGCAGCGCCCCGATCCGCGCCTTCCGCTCGGCGCTGCAGCCCAAGCCGCCGCCGATGCTCGGCGAGCTGCGCCGGGCGATCGCAGAGGAGCGCAAGGTGCGCCTGGCCTATGAAAGCCTTGCCGACCAGAGTTCCGAGCGCACCGTCTGGCCGCTTGGCCTCAGTGTCTTCGGCCATCACTGGCTGCTGACCACCTGGTGCGAGCTGCGCCAGGATTTTCGCGATTTTCGGGTGGATCGCATCAGGGAGATGAAGCTTGAGCGCGAGCATTTCCAGCCGTCGCCCACCCGCAGCTTCGATGCCTATCTCTCGCGCATGTGAGGCCCGCGAGCACACGATAAAAGTCCCCAATCGAGGACGTCATGGAACCAGATGGGCCTTCATCCGTTTCTATTAAAGGCTTATTCTGGCCTGCCCACGAGCAACATCATTTCATGGGAGACAATCGTGCAAAACCGGACTTGGATACTGGCCGCGGATGGCAATACGGCGCGCTTCGTCAAGGGCGTCAACCTGCGGAAAGACGAACGTCAGCACCCGGAGGAGGAGGTCATCCATACCGACCCTAAACGCGCCCAGGATATCATGGCCGACAAGCCGGGGCGCAGCCATTCGTCCGTCGGTCATGGACGTTCAGTGATGGAGTACAGCAGTGATCCGGTGCGCGAGGAAAAACACCGCTTCGCTGTCGATGTAGCCAGCAAGCTCGAGGGCTATCTGAGCGACAACGCCTTCGACAGCCTGGTGATCTGCGCGGCGCCAAAGACGCTCGGAGATTTGCGCAAGCTGCTTTCTGCCAATGTAAGGCAGAAGACGGTCGCCGAAATCGACCGCAATTGCGTCACGGTCCCGATCGAGCAACTGATCGCCACCGCGCGCTCGGCCGTCTATCCCTGAAGCTTTTCCAGGGAATGTGTAGCGGTTTCCCGTCAGGAAACGCGTAAAGTAGAGACCGGAAACGCTCTCAGACGTATGCCGCGTTCCCTCAGAAGTCTGTCGGGACGCCGCCTTCCTCCTTGCGTTTTGCAACGAAGGCGTCGAGTTCATCTTCGATCGCCGGATCCAGCGGCGGCCGTTCGTATTCGTTGAGCTTCTGCTTGAAAACCCGGTTCGCGTGGTCATAGGTCGTCGGCCGCCCGGCTTCCGTCCAGGTCTCGAAATTGCGCCAGTCGGACAGGATCGGCGAGTAGAACGCTGTCTCATAGCGTTGCAGCGTGTGC
Organism: Ensifer sp. LC384; assembly: GCF_001695865.1. Classification (NCBI taxonomy): domain Bacteria; kingdom Pseudomonadati; phylum Pseudomonadota; class Alphaproteobacteria; order Hyphomicrobiales; family Rhizobiaceae; genus Ensifer; species Ensifer sp. LC384. The sequence continues at coordinate 641,450 of NZ_MBST01000001.1, read as the reverse complement.
AGCGTGCCGAAGTAATGTCCGCCGGGGCCGACGTCGCGCACCGCGTCGAGCCCGAGCGCGTCGTCGCTGACATCAAGCGGCGTCAGGAACTCCGCCACCATCTGCAGCATGTCGACGTCGAGGATGAACTTCTCGAAGGAGGCCGTCAGTCCGCCCTCGGTCCAACCGGCCGCATGCATGATGAAATTGCCACCGCCCTGCGTCAGGGCCCAGAGCGACAGCGCGGACTCGTAGGCGGCCTGGGCGTCGAGCGTGTTGGCGGCATTGGTGTTCGAGGTCCGGTAGGGGATGTTGTAGCGGCGGGCGAGCTGGCCGCCGGCGATCACCGCCTTCATGTATTCCGGCGTGCCGAAGGCGGGCGCGCCCGTCTTCATGTCGACATTCGAGGTGAAGCCTCCATACATCACCGGCGCCCCGCGTCGCACCATCTGGGTGAAGGCGATGCCGCACAGCGCCTCGGCATTCTGCTGCACCAGGGCTCCGGCGATCGTCACCGGCGCCATGGCGCCTGCAAGCGTGAAGGGCGTGATCACCACCACCTGATTGCGCGACGACATTTCGATGATGCCTTGCAGCATCGGCCCGTCGAGGCGCAGCGGCGAGGAAGTGTTGATGATCGTGAACAGTGAAGGCTCGCGCTCCATCTGCTCCATGGATATGCCGCGGCCGATGCGGGCGATCTCGATGCCGTCGGTGTTGCGCTGGCGGCCGAGCGAATAGACGTGGAAGACCTTGTCGGTGAGCTTCACCATGTCGGAGAGGCAGTCGAGGTGGCGCACCGAGGCGTGTAAATCCACGGGCTCGACAGGATAGCCGCCGGTCGTGTGGATGATGTCGTAGGACTGGGCAAGCTTTACCAGCTTGCGGAAATCCTCGTGGTTGCCGGTACGCCTGCCGCCTTCGCGGTCGGCCACGAACGGCGCACTGGCGACCTGGGCAAAGACGAGGTTGTTGCCACCGATCGCGACATTGCGGGCCGGGTTGCGCGCATGCATGGTGAAGGAGGGGGGCACCGACGCGATCATGTCCATGATCAGGCCGCGATCGAAGCGGACGCGGTCGGTACCGGGCGTGACATCGGCGCCTGCTGCTTTCATGCGCTCGCGCGCCTCCGGCAGGATGATGTCCATGCCGATTTCCTCAAGGATCGTCAGCGACGCCTCGTGGATCGCTTCGAGCGCATCGTCGGAGAGCACCGAAGACCTGCTCTGGGTGTTGACGAGATTGAGATACTTACCGCCTGAGGATTTTCGTGTGCGCTCGCCACCGCGGCCGCTGGACCTGCGTCGCCGCTCGAGCGGGGATGAGGACGTTTCGCCTGTAGCAGTATCCGGAAACTGATCGTCGTTCATGAGAAACCCACCGCGTTGCCGATGGATTTCTGTCGCAGATTTTTCGCGGCGATGCCCCCGCCATTTGCGACAGTTCAGTTCTCTGGTGGAGTAAAGGCCATCAAAACGGCGGTGGCGACCAGGAGTTTGCCTCGTTCAGCGTTTGTCGCCACGCAGCATTTCGCGTTTTCCGGCGAAGCCCTTGCGCTTCTCGACGATAAAGCCGGCGGCTTGCAGATTGCGGCGAACAAAGCCGGCCGCGGCATAGGTGGCGAAGCTGCCGTCGGGTGCTGTCCTGTCGAACACCAGCCGCATCAGGTCCTCCGACCACATGTCGGGATTGCGTGATGGCGCGAAACCATCGAGGAACCAGGCATCGAAGCGTTCTGCGGCCTCGCCAAGGCCATCGAGTGCGGGGCCGCAGACGACGCTCAGGCGAACGCCGTCGCCAAAATCGATCTCGATCCTGCCGTCGTTTGTCGCGGGCCAGTGCTCGACAAGGGCCAGCCGTTCGGCGTCGATCTCGGGCCAGTGCGACAGGGCACGGGAGATCTCCTCCGCCTGCATGGGAAATCGCTCGAAACTGACGAAATGCAGTGTGCCGCTTTCGGCAACCGTGGCTTTCCATTGCCGCCAGGTTTCGCAGAAGTTGAGGCCGGTGCCAAAGCCAAGCTCGCCGATGGTGAACGCACCGCCGGAGATCCAGCGTTCGGGCAGGCCATTGCCGGCAAGAAACACATGCCCGCATTCCAGCCGACCATCGGTGCGGCAATAAAAGTGATCGCCAAATTCCCTGGAATAGGGCATATCGCCCTCGTGCCAATCGAGGCTTTGATGGGCCGGGGGCTGGTTCGGTTCTGCGGCGGATCCTGTCATGCGATGGCGATAATCCCGCCACCGGAGAAGGTCAATCGATGAGCGAACTTTTGATCGTCGGCGGCGGCATCATGGGGCTTTGGGCCACTCTTACGGCCGCGCGGACCGGCATGGACGTTTGCCTGGTCGAAGAGCGCCGCATCGGTGCCGGCGCCAGCGGCGGCATACTCGGCGCGCTGATGCCGCATATGCCGGACAAATGGAACGCCAAGAAACAATTCCAGTTCGACGCCCTCGTCTCGCTCGAAGGCGAGATCGCAGCGCTCGAGGCTGAAACCGGGCTTTCGGCGGGTTACCGCCGCAGCGGGCGGATCATGCCGCTCGCCAAGCCGCATCTGCGTGAGATCGCCCTTCGCCACGAGCAGGATGCGATGCAAAACTGGCGGGCAGGCGACCGCCGATTCTTCTGGCATGTGCGCGACGATCCGCCGTCCGGCTGGCTCGGTGCGGAGGCTGCTGCCTGCGGCATGGTGTTCGATACGCTCGGCGGCCGGCTCTCCCCGCGCCAGACGCTGGCGGTCCTGCGTGCGGTGCTGGCGCAATCGCCGAACGTGCGGATCGTCGAGGGAACCGGCGCTCGGGCAATCTATCCGGGCCACGGCCGAGCCGAACTCGACGACGGAACGGAAATCTCCTTCGGCCATTGCGTACTGGCCGCCGGCGTCGGCAGCTTCCCGCTCATCGATACGCTCTGCGGACCTATCCGCGGATCGAGCGGCACCGGGGTCAAGGGCCAGGCGGCGCTGCTTCTGGCAGACGTCGATCCGCAATTGCCCGTCATCTTCACCGACGGCGTCTATATCGTCGCCCATGACGACGGCCATGTCGCCATCGGCAGTACCAGCGAGAACAAATTTGCCGATCCGCTATCGACGGATGAACTGCTTGTTGAGCTGCTGGGGCGGGCCGAAGCGCTGGTGCCGGCTTTGCACGGGGCAGAGGTGGTTGAGCGCTGGGCCGGCATACGGCCGAAATCGACCGGCAGGGAGCCGATGGTCGGGCGCCATCCGGATCACGAAAACCTGTCGGTACTGACCGGCGGTTTCAAGGTGAGCTTCGGCATCGCCCATCGCCTTGCGCGCTTCGTCATCGACGAGGTCGCCGGCCTGCCGTCGATCGATGTTCCCGAATCCTTCTTGTGCCGGAATCACATAGCAGCACTTCGCGAGAAACATCTTTAAGTCGCTGGCCGGCAATGGAGCGGTATTGCCCCGTTTGGTTCGTCAATCTGTCACGCAAATCACCTAAGACGCGGGCAATAGAGCGCCGCATCTCCCCATCTAAGGGCATTGTTGAAGCTCTAAGGTTTTGAACCCTGCGTGCGCCCTGGCGACGATCGAGATCGGTTGTCGCGGGTCTGTGCCAGAGCGGATTTCCGGAGCATGCGCATGCGTTACGCCATTTGTTTCACGCCGCCGATGGCTGATCCGCTTTCAACGGTTGCTGCCAGTTGGCTCGGCCGCAACGTCTATTCCGGCGAGCCGGCAGAACTGCCGTCGATCTCCGGGTTGACCGCATCCGAGATCGCCTTTCACACCGCCGTTCCGCGCCGCTTCGGCTTTCATGCGGTGGTGATGTCGCCCTTCCGGCTTCATCCTGACATGGACGAGGCGCAGCTTCTCAAGGCGCTGATGCATTTTGCCGGCGCCCAGACGCCGTTCGAGATCGAGCGCCTGGAAGTGGCCCGGCTCGGCCAGTGCTGGGGACTGATGCCGCAGATCCCCAACACGGCGATGCATCTTCTGGCCGCCAGCATCATCCAGGAGTTCGACGCGTTTCGCGCGCCGCTCAGCGAAGACGAGATCGAGCGCTCCGACCCGGATCGGCTGACGGCGCCGCAATTTTCCAATCTGCATCGCTGGGGCGATCCTCATGTGATGGATGAATATCGCTTTCACATGATGCTGACCGGGCCGCTCAGCCAGGACGCCATGCGCCGTATCGAGGCGCCGCTTCGGGATCTGTTCGAACCATGCCTGGCGCTGCCGTTGACGATCGGCAGCCTGGCGCTGTTCGTCGAACAGGAATCGGGCGCGCCGATGCGCGTCCACTCGCAGCACCCGCTCGGCAAGATCTCCGCGACCAAACGGGGCGACCGGATCAAGCGGGTAGCCACCGAAGCGCCGCTTGCGCCGAGCCCCGTTCCGCCGTTGTCGCGGATGGTTGCCTCGCTGATGGCGGGCCGCTAACCGTCTGCACTGACGTCATTTTGTCTCGACAATCCGGTCGGCAATGATACCGTTCCGGAAAATTCGAAGGGTGATTTGATGTCTGAGACTACCTATCCGCGTGACCTCGTCGGCTATGGCCGCAACCCGCCCAAGGCAAACTGGCCGGGCGATGCGCGCATCGCCGTGCAGTTCGTGCTCAACTACGAAGAGGGCGGCGAAAGCTGCATCCTCGATGGCGACCCGGCGTCCGAGAGCCTGCTTTCGGAGATTGTCGGCGCGCAACCCTGGCAGGGGCAGCGCAACCTCAACATGGAATCGATCTACGAATACGGTTCCCGCTCCGGCTTCTGGCGGCTGTGGCGCATGTTCACCAGCCGCGACGTGCCGCTGACGGTCTACGGCGTGACGCTGGCGATGGCCCGCAATCCGGAAGCGGTCGCAGCGATGAAGGAAGCGGGCTGGGAGATCGCCAGCCACGGTCTGCGCTGGCTCGAATACAAGGATTTCCCCGAAGAGGTGGAGCGTGAGCATATCCGCGAAGTCGTTCGGCTGCATACCGAACTGACCGGCGAGCGCCCGCTCGGTCTCTACCAGGGAAAGCCTTCCAACAACACGCTGAAGCTTGTTCTCGAAGAGGGTGGCTTCCTCTATTCGTCGGATTCCTATGCGGACGAATTGCCCTATTGGGTGCCGGGCTTGACGGCCGACAAGCCGCACCTGATCATCCCCTACACGCTCGACGCCAACGATATGCGCTTTGCGACGAACCAGGGCTTCAACTCCGGCGAACAGTTCTTCACCTACCTCAAGGACACGTTCGACGTGCTCTACGAGGAGGGCAAGGAAGGCAATGCCAAGATGATGAACATCGGCCTGCACTGCCGCCTCGTCGGTCGTCCGGGCCGCGCCGCGGCGCTGGCGCGGTTCGTCGACTACGTCATGTCGCACGACAAGGTCTGGGTACCGCGGCGCGTCGATATCGCTCGCCACTGGTACGAACACCACAAGTCGGAAGGGGCTCTCTGATGTCCGATCGCGACGCCTTCGTCAGCCGCTTCGGCGGCGTGTTCGAGCATTCTCCATGGGTTGCCGAACGAGCCTACGACCGGGCGGCCGCAACGGGACTTTCGGCCGGCAACGTGCACTCGGCACTTTGCCAGGCCTTTCGCGCCGGCCTGCCGCGCGAAAGGCTCGCCGTGCTGCGCGCCCATCCGGATCTTGCCGGTAGGCTGGCGATCGCCGGCAAGCTGACGGCGGACTCGACGGCGGAGCAGGCGTCCGCCGGCCTCGATCGCCTTTCGGCCGAGGAGCATGCCCGGTTCACGGCGCTCAACGAAGCCTACACCCAGAAATTCGGCTTTCCCTTCATTGTCGCGGTCAAGGGCCTGACGAAGAAGGACATTCTCGCCTCGTTCGAAAGGCGCATTGACAATTCGACCGAAGAGGAATTTGAAACCGCCTGCGCGCAGGTGGAGAAAATCGCTCGTCTGCGGCTGCAATCCATGCTTCCAGGAGACGAAAATGCCTGACATATCAGTTCGATATCTGCTCTCATCTGCACTGAGGGCAGTCGAACCGGACCATGCCGGTGCCGCTGGCGACGCGCACTGCGGGGCGGCGGTCTGATGTCGCGTCTTCTTTCGATCGAAACCCTGACGCAGGACGCTTTCGCGCCGTTCGGCACGGTGATCGAGGCCGATCCGGCTTCGATGCGCTACATCAACAGCGGCACGACCGAGCGCTTCCATGGCCTTGCGCGCGCCGACGTCGTCGGCGAAGGCGCCAACGTCATCATCAACATCTTTCGCGGCCAGCCGCGTGCCTTCCCCTACGCGGTGGCGATGATGGAGCGGCACCCCTTCGGCAGCCAGAGCTTCTCGCCGCTCGACGACAGGCCGTGGCTCATCGTCGTTGCCGAAGACGAGGGCGGCCGACCGGGGGCGCCACGGGTCTTCCGGGCGAACGGACGGCAGGGCGTCAATTACGGGCGCAATGTCTGGCACCATCCGCTGATGTCGGTCGGCGCGGTCAGCGACTTCATCGTCGTCGACAGGGAGGGGCCGGGCAACAATCTCGAAGAGTATTTCTACGAAGAGCCCTTCGTCATCCAAAGCGCAGTGTGAGGGAAGAGACGCGATGAGCAGCACCGGCCGCCTGACCACCCATGTCCTCGATACCGCGCTCGGCAAGCCGGCCGAAGGCCTGCGCATCGATCTCTATTGGCTTGAAGGCGAGGAGCGGCAGCTGATCCGCACCGTTCATACCAACAGCGATGGGCGCGTCGACGGCCCCATGGTCGAAGGCGTCGGCTTCATGGCCGGCAGCTACGAACTGGTGTTCCACGCCGGCGACTATCTGCGCGCAACGGGCGCGGCGCTGCCGGAACCTGCTTTCCTCGACCTGATCCCGCTGCGCTTCGGCATTGCCGATCCGGCCAGCCACTATCACGTGCCGCTGCTGCTTTCGCCCTACGGCTACTCGACCTATCGCGGCAGCTAAGCGCTGGCTTCCTGCATCGCTGGAAGGCGACCTCCAGGGTAATGACAGCGCTGCTTTATCGGCCCGACCTCGTCCCGTCATCCTCGGGCTTGACCCGAGGATCCAGTCCTGCGCCGCGCGCTTGAGCGCTGGATGCTCGGGTCGAGCCCGAGCATGACGGAGAGAGTGGAAATGCCGTAGAGGCGGCCCTGGTCGCCCTTATGAACCAATTGCCGAGGGTCGGTGCGTCAATCCGCAAGAATGTCGCGGTTGACGTCGTTGATATCGCGCTTGCCGCAAAGCGCCATGGTGATGTCCATCTCCTTGCGGATGATTTCCAGCGCCTTGGTCACGCCTTCCTTGCCCATGGCACCGAGGCCATAGAGGAAGGGGCGGCCGATATAGGTGCCCTTGGCGCCCATGGCGACGGCCCTCAGTACGTCCTGGCCCGAGCGGATGCCGCCATCGAGATGCACCTCGATCTGATGGCCGACCGCATCGACGATGCGCGGCAGCATGCTGATCGAGGAATGGGCGCCATCGAGCTGGCGGCCGCCATGGTTGGAAACGATGATCGCGTCGGCGCCGGTCGCGGCCGCCATCTTGGCGTCTTCCGGATCGAGGATGCCCTTGAGGATCAGCGGACCGCCCCAGCGCTCCTTGATCCATTCGACGTCCTTCCAGGAAAGCTGCGGGTCGAACTGTTCCGCCGTCCAGGCGCCGAGCGAGGAGAGGTCCGTGACGCTCTTGGCATGGCCGACGATGTTGCGGAAGGTGCGGCGGTTGGTGCCGAGCATCTTCATGCACCAGCCGGGACGCGTTGCCATCTGCCAGAGATGTTTGGGCGTCAGCTTCGGCGGGGCCGACAGGCTGTTGCGCAGGTCCTTGTGGCGCTGGCCGAGGATCTGCAGGTCGAGCGTCAGCACCAGTGCCGAGCACTTGGCCGCCTTTGCCCGGTCGATCAGGTTGAGCACGAATTCGCGCTCGCGCATGACATAGAGCTGGAACCAGAACGGCTTGGTCGTGACCGAGGCGACGTCCTCGATCGAGCAGATGCTCATGGTCGACAGCGTGAAGGGAACGCCGAAGGCTTCTGCCGCCTGTGCGGCCAGCATCTCGCCGTCGGCGTGCTGCATGCCGGTGAGGCCCGTCGGTGCCAGCGCCACCGGCATCGACACCTTCTGGCCGATCATGGTCGTTTCCAGCGAGCGGTTGGTCATGTCGACCAGCACGCGCTGGCGCAGCTTCACCTTGGCGAAGTCTTCCTCGTTGGCGCGATAGGTGCCCTCGGTCCAGGCGCCGCTGTCGGCGTAATCGAAGAAGAGCTTCGGTACGCGGCGCTTGGCGAGTGCCTTGAGGTCGCTGATTTCGAGGATTTGCGTCATGGAAACGGCCTTCATCTGAATCAAGGGCTAGAGCGGGATGCGGGCGGAAAACCGCACACACTTTTCCTCATCCCGCTCTACAGCGCCGCGCGCCTGACCAGACGCGCAAAGGTCGCTGTAGCACTTTGAATTGCTGCATGTGTCCCGAAATCGGGACACATGCAGCGGGATGACTGCCGAGCCCTTACCATGTTTGCCGGAGGCTTGTTAATAGCGTTGACACAAAGAGGTCAATTTTTTTGACCTCTTTGTGCTTGGCTGAACGATCAGGCGGCCGCGAGTGCCGACTTGGCCGGTTTTCCCGCCACATAGGTTTCGACGATCGAGCGGTCGTCGCCCATGGTCTGCAGCAGGAAAAGCTCATCGGCGAGCGAGTTGACCACTTCAGCGCGCAGCGCCATCGCCGGCGTCGCCGCCATGTCGAGCACGATGAAGTCGGCGTCGGTGCCGGCCGCGAGCGTGCCGATGCGATCGCCCAGCGACAGCGCCTCGGCATTGCCGCGGGTCATCATGAAGAAGCTGTCGAACGGGTTCAGTCGCTCGCCCTGCAGCTGCAGGATCTTGTAGGCCTCGTCGAGCGTCTTCAGCATGGAATAGCTGGTGCCGCCGCCGATATCAGAGGCAACCGCGGTGCGCACCGGCTTTTCCCGTCGGTTGAGCGCCCGCAGGGGGAACAGGCCGGAACCGAGAAAAAGGTTGGATGTGGGGCAGAAGACCGCCACCGACCCCGTCTCGCTCATCACATCCGCCTCGCGCTCGGAGAGATGGATGCAGTGGCCGAACAGGCTTTTCGGCCCAAGCAGGCCGTAACGGGCGTAGACGTCGGTGTAGTCCTTGGCTTGCGGATAAAGCTCGCAGGTAAATGCGATCTCGTCGCGGTTTTCCGAGAGATGCGTCTGGACGTGCAGATCGGGGAATTCGTGCACCAGCGATCTGGCGACGTCCATCTGCTCCGGCGTCGAGGTGATGGCAAAGCGCGGGGTGATGGCGACATGGTTGCGGCCCTTGCCGTGCCACTCGCGGATCACGGCGCGCGTCTCGTCGTAGCCCATCTGCGGCGTGTCGAGCAGGCCTTGCGGGGCATTGCGGTCCATCATCACCTTGCCGGCAATCATGCGCATGTCGCGGCGCAGCGCCTCGGCGAAGAAGGCGTCGGCGGATGCCTTGTGCACCGAGCAATAGGCAGCTGCCGTGGTTGTTCCGTGGCGAACCATTTCGTCGAAGAAGCGGCTGGCGATGCGTGTCGCATGGGCGGTCTCGACGAAGCGGCATTCTTCGGGGAAGGTGTAGGTGTTCAGCCATTCGAGCAGATTGGCGGCGTATGACGCCATCACCTGCATCTGCGGGAAGTGCAGATGGGTGTCGATGAAACCCGGCACGATCAGATGCGGGCGGTGATCGATCTCGACACTATCATCCGCTGCCTCGGCTCTGACGGCCGCGTAGGCGCCCGACGCCTTGATCTGCCCGCCCTCGACCAGCAGCGCGCCATCGGCCTCGTAGGCATAGGCAGCGCTATCGTCGATATTGTCAGGGGCGCGATGGAAGCTCAGCAGGCGGCCGCGGATGAGCGTCGATGTCATTGTGTCTTGCCTTCCTCGACGGCGCTTTCGAACCAGGCTGTCAGCAACTGGCGCTCGTCCGTCGTCATGTCGGTTATGTTGCCGGGCGGCATGGCATGGCTGCGCCCCGCCTGGATATAGATTTCGCGGGCGCGGGCGGCAATCTCCCGGTCGCTTTCCAACACCACGCCATTGGGCGGCCGGGTGAGGCCCTCATAGACCGGTTCGGCCGCATGACACATGGAGCAGCGGGTCGAGATCGCGTCCTTGACGGCGGGGAAGTGGGCGTTCTCGGCAAAGCGGGCAAAGACCGGTGCGACCTCTGCCTTTTCTTCGCCCGTCAGCACCTTCGGCACGGTCGAAAGCCACATGATCAGGATGAAGAGGAGGACGGTGGCGAGCCAGGTCCAGGTGGGCCTGCCCTTGCGCGCATGCGTCGTGTTGAACCAATGGCGGATGGTGACGCCCATCAGGAACACCAGTGCCGCGATGATCCAGTTGAAGGCGGTCGCAAACGCCAGCGGATAGTGGTTCGACAGCATGAAGAAGATGACCGGCAGGGTCAGGTAGTTGTTGTGCAGCGAGCGCTGCTTGGCCTGGGCGCCGAGTTTGGGATCGGGGGTGCGGCCGGCGATCAGGTCGGCAACGACGATCTTCTGGTTGGGGATGATGAGGAAGAAGACGTTGGCCGACATGATGGTCGCGGTGAAGGCGCCCAGATGCAGGAAGGCGGCGCGGCCGGTGAAGACCTGCGTATAGCCCCAGGCCATGACCACCAGCGCCACATAGAGAAGCGCCATCAGGCCCCAGGTGTTCTTGCCGATTGGCGACTTGCAGAGCAGGTCATAGAAGATCCAGCCGATGCCGAGCGAGGCGAGCGAGATCAGGATTGCCGTGGTCGCCGAGATATCGAGTACGTGGCGGTCGATCAGGAAAAGATCGGCGCCGCCGTAATAGACGAGACAGAGCATGGCGAAGCCCGAAAGCCACGTCATGTAGGATTCCCATTTGAACCAGGTCAGGTGTTCCGGCATCGAGGCGGGGGCGACCAGATATTTCTGGATGTGATAGAAGCCGCCGCCATGCACCTGCCATTCCTCGCCATAGGCGCCGGCCGGCAGGTGATCGCGCTTCACCAGGCCGAGGTCGAGCGCGACGAAATAGAAGGATGAGCCGATCCAGGCGATGGCGGTGATGACATGCAGCCAGCGGACGGCGAAGGCCAGCCATTCCCAGGCGATGGCGAACTCGTACATTCGGGGTCCCCTTTATTCTCTCCGTCATCGCACCTTGCGCAAAAACCGGGGGTTGGGGAAGGGGGCGAATGCGCCCCCGGACGTGATTTGCCGGGATCGGCACGATTTCAAGGATGAATTCGCCCTGGTGATAAACCTGATGGATTCTAAGGGGTTACACTTAGACTGCGGAAGCCCTCTTGCGCTTTTCTTCCCAATCGGCCCCGAACTGGACCGAGGGGCAGAGTTCGCCGAGGATCCAGTCGCGGAAGATGCGGATCTTCGGCGTGTTGCGGCGCGCGTGGGGATAGGCCAGCCAGTAGTCGCAGCCGTCGCTGCAGCGCAGGTCGAAAGGCTGGTAGAGCCGGCCGAGCGCCACGTCGTCGCCGTAGAATTCCGGCGTCAGGATCGCCACCCCCTGGCCGGCAACGGCTGCGCGCGCCTCGAAGGATTGTGCGCCGAGCCGGCTCGTCGGGCGACCCTCGAGGTCCGGATCGTCGACGCCGGCGGCGGAAAACCAGATCCGCCACCAGGGATCGCCCGCGTCGATGATCCTGAGCTTCAGGAGATCGCGTGGCTCGCGTATCCCCCCGACGGTTTCGGCAAGGGCCGGGCTCAGCATCGGGCTGAACTCGACCCGCATCAGCGGGTGGCTGTCGAGTCCCGGCCAGACGCCGGCACCGGAGCGGATCGCCAGATCCGCGGGTTCGCTGGCAAAATCAATGATCTTGTCGTTGGTGCTCAGCCGCACGGCGATGTTGGGATGGGCGAGCTGAAACGGGCCGATGTTGCGGGCGAGCCATTGCGAGGCGAAGGTCGGGGTCGAGCTGATCAGGAGTGCGCTGTCGATGTCGCCGCGCGCCGAGGAGACAGCCTCCTGCAGCATCTCGAAGGCCTCGGTGACCCGCGGCGCCAGCCGCTGGCCGACATCGGTCAATGCGATCTGGCGCGGGCGGCGCAGGAACAGCGGTTCGCCGACATTCTCCTCGATCAGCTTGATCTGGTAGCTGACGGCGGTCTGGGTCATGCCCAGCTCTTCGCCGGCCTTGGTGAAACTGCCGAGCCGCGCCACGGCTTCGAAGACCCTCAACGCGTTCAACGGAAACTGCCTGGACATCTTCATGGATAAGCTCTCTTGATGCATGCAGACGGATGTTCGATTGGATTTCAATCCTCTTCCACGGCATCCTGCAAGTCAACTTCCCAAGACGAACAGGTGATCAAAATGACTTGCGACGTTCTCGAACATACTGAAAGAAAACCAGTTTTTTCGCTGGGAACGGTCGTGCGGTTCACGTCCACCCTGTTTCGCGGCGCCGTTGCCGCCAAGCCGATCCTGGATGTCAATGCGCTGTCCGACCATATCAAAAGAGACATGGGTTTCATGGATGGTCGCGGTCCCTATGGGGACGATGCCGAGGCGAATTCCGACGCTCGCCGTCTCTTCAACAGCGACGAGCTGCCCCGGATCTGACCGGGTGCCTCCCGAGCGCCGCGCGTCAAACGGGATGCGCGGTGCTGTCATCAATCAAAGGGATTGCCGAAGGCGTTCGACGGCCATCAGCACGCGCTCCGGCGTCGCCGGCGTGTCAAGACGCGGGCATTCGCGGTAATCGGCAACGCTCGCCACGGCCATCGACAGCGCCTCGAGCACCGAGATCGGCAGCATGAAGGGCGGCTCGCCCACGGCCTTGGACCGCCCGATGGTTCTTTCCGCATTTTCCGACCACTCGGCCAGTTTGACATTGAAGATCTTCGGCCGGTCGGAGGCGAGCGGGATCTTGTAGGTCGAGGGCGCGTGCGTGCGCAGCCGCCCCTTGTCGTCCCACCACAGTTCCTCGGTCGTCAGCCACCCCATGCCCTGGACGAAGCCGCCTTCGATCTGACCAAGGTCGATTGCCGGATTGAGCGAGCGGCCGACATCGTGCAGCACGTCGACGCGGTCGACCATGTATTCGCCGGTCAGCGTATCGATCGACACTTCCGACACCGCGGCGCCATAGGCGAAGTAGTAGAAGGGCGTTCCCCGGCCGGTCGCGCGGTCCCAATGGATCTTCGGGGTCTTGTAGAAGCCGGCGGCCGAAAGCTGCACGCGCGCCATATAGGCGAGCTTGATGAATTCCGGGAAAGGTACCAGCTCTTCGCCGATCTTCACGTGATCGGGTACGAAGGTGACGTTTTCCGCCTTGGTCTGCCAGCGCTCGCAGGCAAAGGCGACGAGCCGTTCCTTGATCTGGCGTGCCGCATCGAAGGCGGCCATGCCGTTGAGATCGGAGCCGGAGGATGCGGCGGTTGCCGATGTGTTGGGCACCTTGCCCGTCGTGGTCGCGGTAATCCTGACGCGGTCGAGATCGACCTGGAAGCTGTCGGCGATCACCTGGGCGACCTTCACATAGAGGCCCTGGCCCATTTCGGTGCCGCCATGGTTCAGGTGGATCGAGCCATCCTGATAGATGTGCACCAGGGCACCCGCCTGGTTGAAGGCGGTCATGGTGAAGGAGATGCCGAATTTCACCGGCGTCAGTGCGATGCCCTTGCGAATGATGCGGCTAGTGCGGTTGAACTCGACGATGGTCTTGCGACGCTCCTGGTAGTCGGCGTCGGCTTCAAGCTCGGCGACGATGCGCGCGATGATGTTGTCTTCGACGTGCTGGTGGTAGGGCGTGATGTCCCGGCCGGAGCCCTTCTCGCCATAGAAATTCAGCTTGCGGATTTCGAGCGGATCCTTGCTGAGCTGGTAGGCGATCTCTTCGATGATGCGCTCGCCGCCGATCATGCCCTGCGGACCACCGAAGCCGCGATAGGCGGTGTTGGAGACCGTGTTCGTCCTCAGCGGCTGCGACGTCAGCCTTACATGCGGGTAGAAATAGGAGCTGTCCGCATGGAACAGGGCGCGGTCGGTCACCGGTCCGGAGAGATCGGAGGAATAACCGCAGCGCGCCGCGTAATTGGCATGCACAGCCCGGATGCGGCCGTCGTCGTCGAAGCCGACGTCATAGTCGACGAGGAAGTCGTGACGTTTGCCGGTCGCCGTCATGTCGTCGTCGCGGTCCGGGCGAAACTTCACGGCGCGGCCGAGCTTCTTCGCCGCCACAGCCGCAAGCGCTGCGAACTGGTTGCCCTGCGTTTCCTTGCCGCCGAAGCCGCCGCCCATGCGGCGCACATTGACGGTCACTGCATTGGAGGGAACGCCGAGCACGTGCGAGACCATGTGCTGGATTTCGCTCGGGTGCTGGGTGGACGACCAGACGGTGACCTCGTCGTCCTCGCCGGGAATGGCAAGGGCGATGTGGCCTTCGAGGTAAAAATGCTCCTGGCCGCCGATGCGCATCCGGCCCTTCAGCCGGCGCGGCGCCTTTTCCAGTTCGGCGTCGGCATCGCCGCGCTGCAGGGTGAGGGGCTGGGTGACGAGTTCGCCGCCATGGGCGACGGCGTCGGTAATATCGGTGAAATACGGCAGGTCGCGATAGCTGATCTTCGCCAGCTGGGCAGCACGGCGGGCAATGTCGCGCGTCTCGGCGATGACGGCAAAGGCCGGCTGGCCGTGGAACTGCACGATGCCGTCGGCAAGCACCGGCTCGTCATGCAGGTGGCTGGGGCTGATGTCGTTGGAATGGGGCATGTCGCTGGCGGTCAGCACGCAGACGACGCCGGGCGCCGCGACCACGGCCGAGAGATCCATCTCGGTAATTTCGGCATGGGCGCGATCGGTCATCCCCAGCGCGCCATGCAGGGTGCCCGCTGGTTCCGGCATGTCGTCGATATAGTCAGCGGTGCCGGCCACATGCTTGTGGGCGCTGTCGTGGCGCTGCGGCGCATGCATTTCGCCGCGGATCGCCTTGCGTTCCTCGAAGGTCGACTTGTCCATGATCACCTCTCTCCCGCCGCATAGCGCACGAGCTCCGCCGGCTGACCGCTGGTTTCCAGCAGGAAGCGCATCAGCAGGTTTTTTGCAGCCAGCATGCGATAGGTGCTGGTGGCGCGCCAATCGCTCAAGGGCTGGTAGTCCGCTTCGAAGGCTGCTTGAGCGGCGCGCACCGTTTCCTCGGTCCAGGGCTTGCCGATGAGCGCTGATTCCACGGTTGCGGCGCGCTTCGGCGTACCGGCCATGCCGCCGAAGGCGATGCGGGCAGACTTCACCCTGTTGCCGTCGAGGGAAATGCGGAAGGCACCGAGCAATGCGGAAATGTCCTCGTCGCGGCGCTTGGAGATCTTGTAGGCCGCAAACAGCTCATCCGCCGGCAGCCTGGGTACGAAGACGCTCTCGACGAATTCGCCGGCTTTGCGGTCCTGCTTGCCGTAGGCGATGAAGAAATCTTCCAGCGGCAGGGTGCGCACCCCTTCCGTCGAGCGCAGCGTGACGGTTGCTTCGAGCGCGATCAGCGGCGGCGGGCTGTCGCCGATCGGCGAGCCGTTGGCGATGTTGCCGCCGATCGTGCCCATGTTGCGCACCTGTTCGCCGCCGATACGGTCGATCAGCCGGCCGAAGGCCGGGTAGGCCTTGCTGAGGGCTGCAAAGGCGGCGGTGTAGCTGACGCCGGCACCAATGGTCAGGCCGGCGGCGCTTTCCTCGATGCGCTGCAGCTCCGAGATGCCGTTGATGAAGATGGCGGGATCGATCGGTCGCATCTGTTTGGTGACCCAGAGGCCGACATCGGTCGCGCCGGCGACCACCGTCGCGCCCTTGTGTTCGGCAAGAGCGTCAGCGAGGCCGGCGGCATCGGCCGGCACGATCAGACAGCTTTCACCATGGCGGATGGTGATCGTCTTTTCCGGTTGCAGCGCCTTGAGGCGGGTAATGGTCGCCTCGCGCGCCGCGGTGATCGGATCGAAGACGGCGGAGGGTCGCGCCTTGGCGGCGGCTTCGGCCGCTTTTACGATCGGCTCGTAGCCGGTGCAGCGGCAGAGGTTGCCTTGCAGCGCCTTTTCGATGTCGGCGCGGCTGGGATCATCGTTCGACAGCCACAGGCAATAAAGCGACATGACGAAGCCGGGGGTGCAGAAGCCGCATTGCGAACCATGGAAATCGACCATTGCCTGCTGCACCGGATGCAGTGTTCCGTCCTTGGCCGCGAGATGCTCGACCGTCACCACATGGGTCGCATGCAACGATCCGACGAAGCGGATGCAGGCATTGACGCTTTCATAGACCAGCGCGTCGCCGGCAAGGCGGCCGACGAGCACGGTGCAGGCGCCGCAATCGCCCTCTGCGCAGCCTTCCTTGGTGCCGGTCAGCCGGCGCTCGAGCCTGAGATAATCGAGCAGCGTCGCTGTCGACGCGACATCGGACAGCGCCACCTCCTTGTCATTGAGGATGAAGCGAATGCTGTCGTCGTCCTTGCGTTCCCTGTGCTTGGGCATGCCATTCATTCCTGCTGATGCTTGGCCGCAAAAACCGGAATCGTTCCCGGCAGCGGACCATGCGCATTTTCATAGAGTTAGGGCGTCATCCGCCTTGTCTCAATGGACGGGCGCGCTCTATTGCGCGGTCCAGCCGCCGTCCATGGAAACATGCGTGCCGGTGATTTGCGCCGCATCGTCGCCGGCGAGGTAGACGGCCAATGACGCCACCTGTTCGACCGTGATGAACTTCTTGGTCGGCTGGCCCTTGAGCATCACGTCGTTGATCACCTGTTCTTCGGTGATGCCGCGGGTGCGGGCCTGATCCGGGATCTGCTTTTCGACAAGCGGGGTCAGCACATAACCCGGGCAGATCGAGTTGGCGGTGATGCCGTTTTCCGCAACTTCGAGCGCGACGGTCTTCGTCAGCCCCATGATGCCATGCTTGGCAGCGACATAGGCGGATTTGAACGGCGAGGCGACGAGCCCGTGGGCCGAGGCGATGTTGACGATGCGGCCCCAGCCCTTTGCTTTCATGCCGGGAAGGGCGGCGCGAATGGTATGGAAGGAGGAGGAGAGGTTGATGGCGATGATGCGGTCCCACTGCTCGACCGGGAAATCCTCGACCTTCTCGACATATTGAACGCCGGCATTGTTGACCAGGATGTCGACGCTGCCGAAGCGCTTTTCAGCCGTCGCCATCAGATCGGCGATCTCGTTCGGCTTCGTCATGTCGGCCGGGTGATAGATGACCGTTCCGGTGGTGAGCGCGCCGACTTCGTCCGTCGCGGCCTTGATTTCGTCCGGTGCGCCGAAGCCGTTCAAGACAATGTTGGCGCCGCCCTTGGCGAATGCCTTGGCAATGGCAAGGCCGATGCCGCTCGTCGAACCGGTGATGACCGCAGTTCTCGTCATTCCTGATCTCTCCCTTTGCAGCGCCACCGATCCTGCCCGGTTTTTGCGACGCAACAGCGTCAACCTACGCGTAAAACCGCTGAGGTGACAATTGTGTTTTTCAGGCCGCCGACGCAGAGTTTGCGGCCGGAGGCTTCGCGGCGATTTCTTGCGTTTTGTTTTCGTTTGACATTCGTTTTGCCATCGTATTGAAGTTTTTCGAAATGGACGCCGCGCCCCTTGGGAAGGGCGTCGTAACACGTGATGCAGGCCGGGGAGGGGCATATGGGCGGATATATTCTCGCGATCGATCAGGGCACGACGTCGAGCCGGGCGATCGTCTTCGATGGCAAGCAGCAGGTGGCGGGCGCCGGCCAGAAGGAATTCAAGCAGCACTTTCCGAAATCCGGCTGGGTCGAGCACGATCCGGAGGAAATCTGGGAGACGGTCGTCGTCACCGTCAACGAGGCGATCAAGAAGGCGGGGATCTCGGCAAGCGATATCGCCGGCATCGGCATCACCAACCAGCGCGAAACCGTCGTCGTCTGGGATCGCCAGACCGGCAAGCCGATCCACAACGCCATCGTCTGGCAGGACCGCCGCACCGCGGCCTACTGCGACAAGCTGAAGAAGCAGGGTCTGGAAAAGACCTTCACCAAGAAGACCGGCCTGCTGCTCGATCCCTATTTCTCCGGCACCAAGCTCAGCTGGCTGCTGTCGAACGTAAAGGGCGCCCAGGCCAGAGCCGCCAAGGGTGAGCTTTGCTTCGGCACCATCGATACTTTCCTGATCTGGCGGCTGACTGGCGGGAAGTCCTTCGTCACGGATGCGACCAACGCCTCGCGCACGCTGATCTACAACATCGCCGACAATGCCTGGGATGACGAGTTGCTCGACATCCTGCGCGTGCCCCGCGCCATGCTGCCGGAGGTGAAGGACTGCGCCGCCGATTTCGGCGTCACCGACAAGGCGCTCTTTGGTGCTGCGATCCCGATCCTCGGCGTTGCCGGCGACCAGCAGGCCGCCACCATCGGCCAGGCCTGCTTCAAGCCGGGCATGCTGAAATCGACCTACGGCACGGGCTGCTTCGCGCTGCTCAACACCGGCAAAGACATGGTGCGGTCGAAGAACCGGCTGCTCACCACCATCGCCTATCGGCTGGATGGCGAAACCATCTATGCGCTCGAAGGCTCGATCTTCGTTGCCGGCGCGGCGGTGCAGTGGCTGCGCGATGGCCTGAAGGTGATCAAGGCGGCACCCGACACCGGCACGCTTGCCGAAAGTGCCGACCCGTCGCAGGAGGTCTATCTGGTTCCGGCCTTTACCGGTCTCGGCGCGCCGCACTGGGATCCCGATGCCCGCGGCGCGATCTTCGGCATGACCCGCAATACAGGGCCCGCCGAGTTCGCGCGTGCTGCGCTCGAGGCGGTCTGCTACCAGACGCGCGACCTGCTCGAGGCCATGCACAAGGACTGGCGCAACCACGGCAAGGAAACGGTCTTGCGCGTCGACGGCGGCATGGTCGCCTCGGACTGGACGATGCAGCGGCTTTCCGACCTTCTCGATGCGCCGGTCGACCGGCCGACCATCCTCGAGACGACGGCGCTCGGCGTTGCCTGGCTCGCCGGCAGCCGCGCCGGCGTCTGGCCGAAGCAGGAAGATTTTGCCAAATCCTGGGCCCGTGATCGCCGTTTCGAGCCCGCGATGGACGAGACGACACGCAAGGCGAAGCTCAAGGGCTGGCGCAATGCAGTCAAGCGCACACTGAGCTAGGTCCTGACCCTTGGCCTGATCTAAGCACCGTTTGGCACCATCCGGGAAACACAGTGTTTCCCGGATGCGCATTTGCTGCCCGCGCCGGAGCCAATTATCTGTCGGTAAAACAACGATAGGATGGGCACCATGGAACTCGGGCTTTACACATTTGCGGATGTCGATCCGAATGCTGCCGACAAGGGCCGGGAAGGCCAGCGTCGGCTTGCCAATCTGCTCGAGGAGATCGAACTGGCCGATCAGGTTGGGCTCGACGTCTTCGGCCTAGGCGAACATCACCGGCCCGATTATGCGGCCTCGGCGCCAGCCGTGATCCTTGCCGCAGCCGCGGCCAGGACGAAGACTATCAGGCTGACGAGTGCCGTGACCGTTCTGAGTTCAGACGACCCGGTGCGCGTGTTCCAGCAGTTTTCCACGCTCGACCTTCTCTCCAACGGTCGGGCCGAAATCATGGCCGGGCGCGGCTCGTTCATCGAATCCTTCCCGCTCTTCGGCCAGTCGCTCGACGATTACGACCAACTCTTTGCCGAAAAGCTCGACCTGCTGATGGCGTTGCGCGAAACAGAGAAGGTCTCCTGGGCGGGCGAGATGCGCGCGGCGATCAGCGATCGCGGCGTCTATCCGCGTCCGCTGCAGGAGATGCTGCCGCTATGGATCGCGGTGGGCGGTACGCCGCAGTCGGTTGCCCGCGCCGGTGCCCTCGGCCTGCCGGTGGCGCTCGCCATCATCGGCGGCGAGCCGCGCCGGTTCGCGCCGCTGTTTGACCTTTATCGCGAGGCCGCCCGCCGCGCCGGCCAGGATCCGGCGAAGCTGAAGACCAGCATCAACGTTCACGGCTTCATCGCCGATACGACCGATCTTGCCGCCGACCAGTTTTATGGCCCGCAGGCGGAGGTGATGAACCGCATCGGCCGCGAGCGTGGCTGGGGGCCGACGAACCGCGCGCATTTCGACCAGGCGCGTAGCCCCGCCGGCAACCTCTTCCTCGGCGATCCGGAAACTGTGGCCGAGAAGATCGTCGAGAACTGGAAGCTCTTCCGTAACGACCGCTTCCTGCTGCAGATGGCGATCGGCCCGATGCCGCATGCGCAGATCATGCGCGGCATCGAACTCTACGGCACCAAGGTCGCGCCGCTGGTGCGCAAGGCGCTGGCGGAGGAGCGGGCCGGACTGGCCGCTTCGGCCTGAGCCATCGCAGGCCCGTCATCTATCGACTGTCGGCGCTGGAAAATCCGGTGCCGACGGGTTACATGTGAGCGCGAAAGCGAGACACGGATGACCCTCAACAACGAAGAAGATCTGCTGCGGCTGAAGGAAATCGGCCGCATCTGCGCCAATGCGCTGCAGGCGATGGGCGAAGCTCTGGAGCCCGGCATCACCACGGCGGAACTGGATGCCATCGGCCGCAAGGTGCTGGAAGATGCCGGCGCGCGGTCCGCGCCAGAACTCTGCTACCAGTTTCCCGGTGCCACCTGCATCAGCGTCAACGAGGAAATCGCCCACGGCATTCCCGGCAGCCGCATCATCCGCGCCGGCGATCTCGTCAATATCGACGTCTCCGCTGAAAAGGACGGCATCTTCGCCGATACCGGCGCTTCCTTCCCGGTGCCGCCGGTGACGGCCGCGATCGACAGGCTCTGCCGCGACGGCAAGCGGGCGATGTGGGTCGGCCTCAAACAGGTGCGTCCCGACCAGTCGCTTGCCGCGATCGGCAACGCCATCGGCGATTTTGCCCGCAAGAACCGCTATTCGCTGGTCACCAACCTTGCCAGCCACGGCATCGGCCGCTCCCTGCACGAGGAGCCGAAGGAAATCGCCACCTGGCCGGATCCGAGCGAGCGGCGGCGCATGACCGACGGTATGGTCTTTACCGTCGAACCGTTCCTGTCGATGGGAGCGGATTGGGCCGAGAGCGGCGACAAGGATGACTGGACGCTCTATAGCGAACCGCGGGCACCGACCGTGCAGTACGAGCACACGGTCGTCGTCACGCGCGGTGGCCCGCTGGTGGTGACGCTGCCCGGCTGACGGGCATCGTTCGATTCCTTCAATAGGTCGTTCAATTATAGTGATTTGTGGTGTTCGTTTTGCAGTGCAATAAACTGCCATGACCACGTTCGACAGACCACATCACGCAAGCCTCGCCTCGACCGCCACAGCCGGCGCCATCGCCATGGCGGTCGCCATGGGCTTCGGCCGCTTCTCCTACACGCCGATCCTGCCGGCGATGATGGCGGACCTCGGTCTGTCGCCGTCGGATGCCGGTCTTATCGCCTCGGCAAACTTCGTCGGCTATCTCGCCGGCGCCGTGCTGGGCGCTTACGGCTGGGCGCACGGGCATGAGCGCAGGATCGGGCTTGCCTCGCTGGCGGCAACCACGCTGCTGCTCGCAGCGATGGGGCTTTCATCCTCGGTGTTCGTGCTCAGTCTCATCCGCTTTCTTGCCGGTCTTGCGAGCGCCTTTTCGATGATCTTCATCTCCGGCATCGTTCTTGGTCACGGGCTGCTGGCGCGGTCCGAACATGTGCCGGCGGTGCATTTCGGCGGCGTCGGGCTTGGTATCGCCTTCTCCTCACTTTGCGTCTGGTTGGCGCCTCTCGCCGGTGTCGCCGGGCTTTCCGCGTCGCAAACCGACTGGTTCACCGGCGCTCTTGTCGGCCTGGTCGGCACGATCGTTGTCGCGCTCATGCTGCCGGCCGGTCCCGTCTCCGGCAATGGCGCCGCGCGTGAAAAGCCGCTCACCTGGACGCGACCCCTGACCGTGGTGACGCTGACCTACGGCTTCTTTGGGTTCGGCTACGTGATTACCGCGACGTTCCTCGTCGCCATGGCCCGCGATGCGAGCGGCGGCCACAGCATCGAGTTCCTGGCCTGGCTGTTGACGGGCTTAAGTGCGGCGCTGTCGGT
The DNA here is from genome assembly GCF_001695865.1 of Ensifer sp. LC384. Classification (NCBI taxonomy): domain Bacteria; kingdom Pseudomonadati; phylum Pseudomonadota; class Alphaproteobacteria; order Hyphomicrobiales; family Rhizobiaceae; genus Ensifer; species Ensifer sp. LC384. The sequence goes on along the minus strand of NZ_MBST01000001.1, from coordinate 619,498 downwards.
CTATCTCTGGCGCTCGGCCGTGCCGCGTTTCGGGCTTGCCGGCGTCTACGCGATCGGTTTGCTGGTTGAGGCCGTCGGCCTTGTCCTGACCGTCAGCCTGCCGCTGCCCTATGCGCCGCTTGCCGGCGGGCTGATGCTGGGCGCCACCTTCATGATGATCACCGCCTACGGCCTGCAGATCGGCCGGCACCTGGCGCCGGAAAGCCCGCGCAAGGCGCTTGCCCTGATGACGGCGGCCTTCGGCATCGGCCAGATCATCGGTCCTGTGGTTGCCGGGTGGCTCGCGCAGCGCACCGGCAGTTTTTCAGCGCCCACCCTGATTGCGGCGGCGGTGCTGTTCGTCTGTGGCATGGTGGTGGTGCTGGAACTGCGCAGGATCAGGGCCGCATTGGGTCGGTGAAGCCCAGCGATTTTCGGGCGCCCCGGACGGCGTTTTCCGCGCGGAGCCTCATGAAATATCAGTAACATTCAGATTGCGTAATTGTTGCCACACGCAATTTGCCCTAGTTTCGGCCGCATCAGGAGGCAAGTCGTTGTCCTCCCAAGAAACGTGAGTGCCGTCCCTTGTTCCAATCCTTCTTCCCGCAACCTAAATCCTTCTTTACGTCCGCGATAATCTGGACGATTGTCACAATCGCATTCTGGTACACCGTCGGAGCCAATTTGGGCGTCTCATTCGGTGCAGGGCCGATGGCGGAAGGGACCGAACCGATCGGCGCCGCCTACTTTGTGACGCCGGACAAGTTGTATTTCTATCTCTATTTTCTTTTGTGCGGCGGCATATTTGGCGCGGCCTGGAGAATCTACGATCGCGAGCATCGCTGGTTCAATTGGTCCATTTGGGGAAGTCTATTTATAATATTTTCTACTTACTTCGGCGTTTTAGTTTCGTTGGCAGTCAACAATTGGCGCCGTCCCTTCTTTGACCTTTTGCAAGCAGCTCTGGAGCATAAGCCGGGAGTTACTGCCGGTGATTTCTACACTCTTCTGATAAAATTCTCGGAAATCGGAGCGATTGCGGTCTTCGTTTTTGTTGCTACGCGATTTTTTATCAGTCACTACGTATTTCGTTGGCGAACTGCAATGAACGAATTCTACATGTCGCAATGGAGCAAGCTTCGCCATATCGAAGGCGCTTCTCAGCGCGTTCAGGAAGACACGATGCGTTTTGCTGACATCTCGGAAGGTTTGGGGGTAAATCTGATTGACGCAGTCATGACACTGGTTGCGTTCTTGCCTCTCCTTCTGTCGCTTTCGAAGCATGTTCCTGACCTTCCTGTCTTGGGTGCGGTCCCGTATTCGCTGTTCTGGCTCGCCTTGGCCTGGTCCGTGTTTGGAACTGTCCTGTTGGCGGTTGTGGGCGTTAAGCTTCCTGGAATCGCTTTTAGAAATCAGCGCGTGGAGGCTGCGTATCGTAAAGAATTGGTTTACGGTGAAGACGATGAATCGTGCGCTACTCCGCCAACTGTCGCTGATCTGTTCAACAATGTACGTCGAAATTATTTCAGGATGTACTTCCATTACCTTTATTTCAATATGGTAAGATCGATTTATGGTCAGGCAGACAGTGTGTTTGTATACTTCTTTTTGGTTCCGACGTTTGTTGCCGGTACGATTACTATGGGTATTTTGCAGCAGATTCTGACTGCATTCGGGCAGGTCAGTAGTTCTTTCCAATATCTCGTCAACTCGTGGACAACGATAATAGAATTGTTGTCCATCCATAAGCGCCTGCGCGCCTTCGAATCTGTGCTTTACGAAAAGCCGCTGCCGGAGATCGATCAGCAGTTCATCAAAGTCGGCGGGAAGGAAGAATTGGCGCTTTGACTGCAGTATTCAGAAGGCGGAGCGATCCGCCTTCTTTTCTGCCTGCTCGATCATCGGCAGCGCCTGGGCGTAGCTGACGCAGGCGACATCGGGTTTGGTGCAGACCTCGGTCAGCAGTCGGTCGAGCGCGCGCCAGTAGGCGCCACCGTTCATTTCGACGAAATGGAAGCCGAGCTGCAGTGGGATCCGGTCGCCAGCATACTCCCTGTCGAAGGCCTTCCTGTAGGCCTCGTATGTGCGGGCCTCGAAGGCGGCGCTGTCCTTCTTGTTTTCGACGCCCATCGAATGGCGTACGAACAGATTGTAGTCCATGCCGATCACGGGGCGCTTGGACGGCCCTTCGGGGATCAGCGGCAGACCGAAGCGCGGCAGGCCGTCTTTCTCCATCGGCCAGCCCGGCCCCTTGGTCACCAGGCTCGCGTCATAGGTGAAGCCGGATGCCTTCAAGGCGGGAAGCAGGCCATCGCTCAGCGAAAGGTAGGGGGCACGGAAACCCTTGATGCCGGTCCGGGCAAATTCAGCCCAGCCTTCTGGCTCGGCTTCGGGCTTGTCTGCCTTCTTCCAGGCATCGCGTAGCGCCGTGTCGAAGGTCGAGAATTCACTTTGCCAGTCAGCCTTCGTCCAGTCCTTGCCATCGAAATGGCCGCAGGCGTGGCTGGCGATGTCGTGGCCGTCGAGATGGGCCTGCCAGATGTGGCCGGCGCGGGCGGAGATTTCTTCGCGGCTCTGGGCAAAGCCGACATTGGAGCGACCCGGTTTCAGCCCCGGCGGCTTGTAGATCTGCTTGCCGTCGGCCCGTGTCATCAGGAACGTGCAGGAGAGGAAATAGGTGAAATGCGCATTGGTGCGCCTGGCCATCGCCAGGCTCTTCTCCCACAGCGCGTTGTCATGTGCGCCGTCGAAGGAAACGATGACGAGCTGTTTGTCCTTCGCAGGAACAGCCGGTGCAACCCTGTCGAACGTGGGTTCGGCAGCCGCGGCGAGGGAAGGGCAAAGGGCGAGAGAAAGGGCAATAAATGTTCGGATCATGATATCTGCGACGATTTGCGTATGCGGTCCCTTTATCCAGGAATGCGGCAATCCTTTGATCTGTCTGGAAATTTCTCAGCACTCCGGCTATGCCTGATACCAAGTCTCGATGATAGGAACCTATCATCGAGACTTGGTATGAGTGGACAGAACAACAATGAAGGACGGGTGACGACATGGCGTTGCTGATATTGGGTATCGTGATCTTCCTGGGCATCCACCTCGTTCGCAGCTTCGCGCCCGGCCTGCGCGCATCGGTGATATCGAGCAACGGCACCGGTGCCTGGCATGCGATCCACGGCATTTGTGCGCTGGTCGGCCTCGGCCTGATAGCCTATGGCTTCGACCAGGCGCGTGCCACCACCGGCATGCTCTACACGCCCCCGGTCTTTTTCGCGCACATCGCGCTGACACTGATGCTGATCGCCAGCATCTGTCTCGTGGCCGCCTATCTGCCCCCGGGCAAGATCAGGGCGGTCACCAAACATCCGGCGATCCTTGCTATCAAGATCTGGGCACTCGCCCATCTCCTTGCCAATGGCGAGACGTCGTCGGTGCTGCTCTTCGGCGCCTTCCTCGCCTGGGCGGTCATCCTGCGAATTTCGATGAAAAAGCGCTGGCGCGCCGGTGAAATCACCTATCCGGCGTTCGTTTCCTACCGCTACGACCTCATCGCCCTGGTACTCGGGCTTGCCCTTTACGGGATGATTGTATGGAAGTTGCACGAACTGGTGATCGGTGTTTCTCCGATGGTTGTCGGCTAAATGACGCACGCCCCCTTACAACTGCCACAAAATCGGGTAGAAGGCGCAAAATCCTAATAGCGTGCAGGGAAGGCCGAGAGGCCGGGGCAATCGATGGCGAACCAAGACGACAGCTTTATCCGCGAGGTGAATGAAGAACTGCGTTCGGACCGGATGAAGAACATCTGGGACCGTTTCGGCAGCGTCATCGTGGCGATCGCCGTGCTTATCGTTCTGGGAACCGTCGGCAAGGTCGGCTACGACTACTGGCGCGACAACGCGTCCTCGAAATCCGGCGACGAATTCCTCCAGGCGCTGAACCTTGCCAAGGAAAACAAGGCCGATGAAGCGCTGGCCGCTCTGAACAACCTGCAGAAGGACGGTTACGGCGCCTATCCGGTGCTCGCCCGTCTTCGCGCGGCGACGCTTCAGGCCGAGAAGGGCGAGACCGATGCCGCCATCAAGGCGTTTTCGGATATCGGCAAGGATACAAGCCTGCCTGAGGCGCTTCGCGATGCCGCCCGGCTGCGTGCTGCTTACCTGCTGGTCGATCACGGCACCTATGACCAAGTCTCTGCCGAAGTCGAGCAACTGGCGGTGCCGCAGAACACTATGCGCCATTCGGCCCGCGAGGCGCTTGGCCTGTCTGCCTACAAGGCCGGCGACGTCGCCAAGGCGAAGAGCTGGTTCCAGCAGATCGTCGATGACGCCCAGAGCCCGCGCAATGTCGCAGGCCGGGCGCAGATGCTGCTCGACGTGATCGCCGCGAGCGGCAAAGCCTAAGCGCATATCCCTGAAGACCGGGACCGGTCTTTGGAAAGGATATGTTGATTTTCAAAGTGTTGGAGCGCTGCGTGTCCTGATGACGCGCAGCGCTTTCAGACGGAAACGGATACGTTCATGAGTTTCACCGTCGCCATCATCGGGCGCCCCAATGTCGGCAAGTCCACCTTGTTCAACCGCCTGGTTGGCAAGAAGCTGGCGCTCGTCGACGATACCCCGGGTGTTACCCGTGACCGCCGTCCGGGCGATGCCAAGCTCATCGACCTGCGCTTCCGCATCGTCGACACCGCTGGTCTCGAGCAGTCAGCACCCTCCAGCCTTCAGGGCCGCATGTGGGCACAGACCGAGGCCGCGATCGACGAAGCCGACCTGTCGCTGTTCGTGGTCGATGCCAAGGCAGGCCTGACGCCGGCCGACAAGACGCTGGCGGAAATGCTGCGTCGGCGCGGTAAGCCGGTCGTGCTGGTTGCCAACAAGTCCGAGGCGCGCGGTTCGGACGGCGGCTTCTATGACGCCTTTACGCTGGGGCTTGGCGATCCTTGCCCGATTTCTGCCGAGCATGGCCAGGGCATGCTCGATCTGCGCGACGCGATCGTCGCGGCGATCGGTGAAGACCGTGCCTACCCGCCGGAAGACGACGTGGCCGAGACTGACATCGACCTGCGCCCGACCACCGGTGAGGCGGCGGAAGAGGATGAGGTCGAGCCGGCCTATGACGAAACCAAGCCGCTTCGCGTGGCGATCGTTGGCCGGCCGAATGCCGGCAAGTCGACGCTGATCAACCGTTTCCTTGGCGAAGACCGGCTTTTGACCGGACCGGAAGCCGGCATTACCCGCGATTCGATCTCGGTCGAATGGGACTGGCGCGGCCGCACCATCAAGATGTTCGATACCGCCGGCATGCGCCGCAAGGCGAAGGTGCAGGAGAAGCTGGAAAAGCTCTCGGTCGCCGATGCGCTGCGCGCCATCCGGTTTGCCGAAACGGTGGTGATCGTCTTCGACGCGACCATTCCGTTCGAAAAACAGGACCTGCAGATCGTCGATCTCATCATTCGCGAAGGCCGGGCCGCCGTGCTCGCCTTCAACAAATGGGATCTGGTGGAAGATTGGCAGGCGGTACTTGCCGACCTTCGCGAAAAGACCGAGCGGCTGTTGCCGCAGGCGCGCGGCATTCGCGCCATACCGATTTCCGGCCATACCGGTTACGGCCTCGACCGCCTGATGCAGGCGATCATCGACACCGACAAGACCTGGAACCGTCGCATCTCGACCGCGCGTCTCAACCGCTGGCTCGATTCGCAGCAGGTGCAGCATCCGCCGCCGGCCGTTTCCGGCCGCCGCCTGAAACTGAAGTACATGACGCAGGTGAAGGCCCGCCCGCCGGGCTTTATGATCTCGTGCACGCGCCCCGACGCGCTGCCGGAATCCTATACCCGTTACCTGATCAACGGGCTGCGCAACGATTTCGACCTGCCCGGCGTGCCGATCCGCATCCATTATCGCGCGTCGGACAATCCGTTCGAGAACAAGGCCCGCAAGAAGCGCTGAGCCGTCGGCATCAGCGCTCGCCGCCGCAGATCGCGGTTGGGGGGAACCTCAGCCGACGAGCTTGCTCTTGTCGACGAGTGCGCCGTGATGGCCGATGACGCCGGCGGCGATGCGGGCCGCGAAGGCTGCAGCCTCGCTCGGCGTGTCGCCCGCGACGAGGCGCGAGAGGAAAGCGCCGTTGAAGCTGTCGCCGGCGCTGGTGGTGTCGACCACATGCTCGACCGGCGTTGCCGGGACATGGTCGACCTCGGCGCCCGCAAAAGCCAGTGTCACACCCTTTTCACCGTCCTTGACGACCACATCCGCGACACCCAGCGCCTTGTAGCGCTCGATCGTCGCCTTGATCGAGCCGTCTCCGAAATGCGTGACTTCGTCGTCGAAGCTCGGCATCACCAGGCTGGCGGCGCGGGCGCCATCCGTGAGCGTCTGGCGCATGCGCTCGGCGTCGTCCCAGAGGCGAGGGCGGATGTTGGGGTCGAAGACGACGCGTTTACCCGCGGCCTTGGCGCGGCGCAGTTCGGCAAGCAGCGTTTCCACCGCCTCGGGCGCCAGGATCGCAAGGGTGATGCCGGAAAACAGGATGAGATCGGAGCCTTCGATGGCGCGGCGCAGATGGTCGGGATCGTCGGCGAGAAGCCGCGCGGCGGAAGCCGAGCGCCAATAGGAGAAGCTGCGCTCGCCGTCCTTCAGGTGGATCATGTAGAGGCCCGGCGTGCGGCCTTCGACCTTGCGAACGGGCGTGGTGCCGATGCCCTTTTCGGCCATGAAGGCGAGCATTTCGTCGGAAACGGTGTCGATGCCGACGGCCGAGCAATAGCCGACCGTCCAGTCGCTCGGCATGAACAGCCGCGCGTAATAGGCAGCGTTGAAAGTGTCGCCGGCATAGCCCTTGCGCAACAGACCGCCCTCGGCCTGCATCAGTTCGACCATGCACTCCCCGATCGAAAGCATCGTTCCGGCCAACGTCTTCTCTCCCTTTGGTTTTTCCCGTGCTGACGGGATAAGGTTCAAGGCCGGTCTCGGCAAGAGATTGTTTTCCGACGTTGCCGATTTGGGCGGTGACGCGACCGCAGTCCGGCGTTTACTCGCGCGCCGGGCGAGGCTACATCTTGGGCGCACAGATCGGCTTCACGGGGGCAGGGCATGGCGTCTCAGCAGGGTTCGGGTGACGATTGGTGGCGGGGCGCGGTGATCTACCAAGTCTATCCGCGCTCGTTTCAGGATACCGATGACGACGGCATCGGCGACTTGACGGGCGTCACGCGGCGGCTCGGCCACATCGCCTCGCTCGGCGTCGACGCCATCTGGCTGTCGCCGTTCTTTACCTCGCCGCAGGCAGACATGGGCTATGACGTCTCTGATTATTGCGATGTCGATCCGATGTTCGGCACACTCGCCGATTTCGATGCGATGCTGGCGGAGGCGCACCACCTTGGCCTCAAGGTGATCATCGACCAGGTGATTTCGCATTCGTCCGATCGTCATCCCTGGTTTGTCGAAAGCCGCGCCAGTCGCGAGAGCCCGAAGGCAGACTGGTATGTCTGGGCCGACCCGAAGCCGGACGGGAATGCGCCCAACAACTGGCTTTCGATCTTCGGCGGGCCGGCCTGGGAATGGGACGGGGTGCGCAAGCAATATTACATGCACAACTTCCTCGCTTCGCAGCCGGATCTCAATTTCCATAACCCGGAAGTTCAGGACGCAGTGCTTGATGCCGCGCGCTTCTGGCTCGACCGCGGCGTCGACGGCTTCCGGCTGGATACCGTCAACTTCTATTTCCACGATCGCCATCTCAGGGACAATCCGCCGCTCGTGCCGGATCCGGATGCGACCAGCAACGATGCGCCCGACGTCAATCCCTACGGCATGCAGGACCATCTCTACGACAAGAGCCAGCCGGAGAACGTTGCCTTTCTCCAGCGGTTCCGGGCCTTGCTCGATGGCTATGGCGGACGCACGACGGTGGGCGAGGTGGGAGACGGGGCGCGGTCGCTGAAGACGGTGGCGGCCTACACCAGCGGCGGCGACAAGCTGCACATGTGCTACACCTTCGATCTGCTCGGTCCGGATTTCACCGCCGGCCATACCCGCCGCTGCGTCGACAATTTCCAGAAGGCCGTCACCGACGGCTGGGTGTGCTGGGCCTTTTCCAACCACGACGTCATGCGCCATGTCAGCCGCTTTGCCGAGAGCGAGGCGGAACGGGACGTGGTCGCCAAGCTGGCGATCACCTTGCTCGCAAGCCTGCGCGGCTCGGTCTGTCTCTACCAGGGTGAGGAGCTTGGCCTACCTGAGGCGGATCTCGCCTTCGAGGATCTGCGCGACCCCTATGGCATTCGCTTCTGGCCGTCCTTCAAGGGGCGGGACGGCTGCCGCACGCCGATGGTGTGGGAGGTGACCGCCGAGAATGCTGGTTTCTCTGCCGGAAAACCGTGGCTGCCGGTGCCGGTTGAACAGGCGCGGCTGGCGGTCGATACGCAGGAGGCCGGCGCTGTCACGGTGCTGAACCATTATCGCGCCATGCTGGCCTTTCGCAAATCGCATGCGATCCTGCACGACGGTGACATGTCGTTCGTCGAGAGCAACCGCGACCTTCTGGCGTTCATCCGCGAGAAGGATGGCGAGCGGTTGCTCTTCGTCTTCAACCTGACGCGAGAGCCGCAGGAATTCCTCGTCTCCGATACGGTCGTGGAAGCCATGCCCTTGCCGGGTCAATCGGCGCAGGTCGCGGGCGGCGTGCTCAAACTCAATGGTCTGACTGCCTATTGCGGGAAACTTTGATGCGCGTGTTGTCGATGAATGCAGAAATGGTTGGACGCTGGCTGGAAATGCGGCTGGCGCTCTGGTCCGATACGCCGGCTGGCATCCACCGCGGTGAGATAGAGACCTGTCTCGCCGCCGGGGAGCGGCAGGCCGCTTTCCTTTGCGAAGACGATGCCGGTGTCGCTGCCGGCTTTGCCGAGGTGTCGTTGCGCACCGATTACGTCAATGGCTGCGAGACGTCCCCGGTTGCCTTTCTTGAGGGCATCTACGTGCTTCCCCGCTACCGGCGCCATGGCGTGGCGCGGGCGCTGATCACGGCTGCCGAGCGCTGGGCGGTCAGCCGCGGCTGCCGGGAGCTTGCCTCCGACACCGACACTGACAACCTGGAAAGCCAGAGCCTGCACACCGCGCTCGGTTTCGAGGAAACCGAGCGGGTCGTCTATTTTCGCAAGGAGCTGTCGGCGTCGTTCACCGACAACTGAGCGAGCCGATCTCGTTCAGCCGATCAGCATGAACTTGTCGACATCGACAAGTCCGCGGTCGGAAATCTTCAGGTGCGGGATCACCGGTAGCGGCAGGAAGGCGAGCTGCAGGAACGGCTCCTCCAACGTTGCGCCAAGTGCGAAGGCCGCCTGACGCAGGTGATGCAGGGTGTCGCGCACGGATTCGTGCGGCTGCAGGCTCATCAAGCCCGCCACCGGCAATGCGATCTCGCCGGTAACCTTGCCATCCTCGACGACGACGAAGCCGCCTTTGATCTGGCCAAGACGATTGGCGGCGGTCGCCATGTCCTCGACGTTGACGCCGACGACGCAGATGTTGTGGCTGTCATGGCCGACCGTCGAGGCGATCGCGCCCTTCTTGAGACCGAAGCCCTGCACGAAGCCGTTGGCGTGGTTGCCGTTGACCCCATGCCGCTCGATCACCGCCACCTTGATGATGTCGCGACCGAGGTCGACGCCGGTCTCGTTGCCATCAGCCGGCAGGCGGTAACGGCGGTGCTCGGTGATGATCTTGCCCGGCAAGACGCCGATGACCGACGTCTCGCTGTCGGAATAGGGCACGCCGAAGTCGCTTGCATTGACATGGCCGGCCTTGACGCTGTCGAGCCCGACGGGGGCAACCGGCTTGCGGGTGGCAAACAGCGCGTCGGTGACACGGCGGCCGCCGGAAAACACCATCTGCGCCCGGCAGCTTTCGAGGCTGTCGAGCACGACGAGATCGGCGCGCCAGCCGGGCGCCACCAGCCCACGGTCGCGAAGGCCGAAGGCACGCGCGGCCGAGATCGAGGCGGCGCGATAGATCGCCAGCGGCTCGACGCCCGCGGCGATCGCGGTGCGGATCATGTAGTCGAGGTGGCCCTGCTCGGCGATGTCGAGTGGATTGCGGTCGTCGGTGCAGAGCGCAAGATAGGGCGAAAGCCGTTCGGTAATGATCGGCATCAGCGCGTGCAGGTCCTTGGAGACGGAGCCTTCACGCACCAGGATGTGCATGCCCTTGCGGATCTTCTCCATCGCCTCTTGCGCGGTGGTGCATTCATGCTCCGTGCGGATGCCGGCCGAGAGGTAGCCGTTGAGGTCCTTTCCACGCAGCAGAGGCGCGTGGCCGTCGATGTGGCCGCCCTGGAACGCCTCGAGCTTGGCGAGGCATACCGGATCCTTATGGATGACGCCGGGGAAGTTCATGAATTCGGCAAGACCGATCACATTCGGATGGTCGCGGAAGGGCAGCAGCCTTTCGATCGGCAGGTCGGCGCCTGATGTCTCCAGATGCGTTGCCGGCACGCAGGACGACAGCTGCACGCGGATATCCATGATGGTCTCAAGGGCGGAATCGAGAAAGAACTGGATGCCCTCGGTGCCGAGCACGTTGGCGATCTCGTGCGGGTCACAGATGACGGTGGTGATGCCGAGCGGCAGCACGCAGCGGTCGAACTCATGCGGCGTGACGAGCGAGGATTCGATGTGCAGATGTGTATCGATGAAACCGGGCACGACGATGCGGCCGGAGATATCGATCTCCTCGCGCCCCTCATAGTCGCCATAGGTGCCGACGACGCGGCCCCCCGATATGGCGATGTCGGAGGCAATCAGCTCACCCGTCACCAGATCGAAGAAGCGCCCGCCCTTGAGCACGATGTCGGCCGGCTCTCGGCCGACGCCCTGGTCGATCATTCGTTCCAACGCCGCGGACATCACTGCACCCCTCATTTTCGGCCTCTACTGCATAATTCCTTAAATCGGATCCGATTTAAGGATAAAATTATGCAGCAAGTTTAAAGTGCTACAGCGTCCTTAGCGCGTCATATTTGACGCGCGGCGCTGTAAATAAGATTAACCCTCTCCCCGTTGCCGAGGAAAGGGTCGTATTCGTCGATGGACGACGCAATCAGATATTGTTGACGAGCACGTCGCGAAGCTTGCCGAACAGCTCGTCGATCTCCGCCTTGGAGATGATCAGCGGCGGCGAGAGCGCGATGATGTCGCCGGTGGTGCGGATCAGAAGGCCCTTCTCATAGGCCTTCAGGAAGGCGGAGAAGGCACGCTTGGTCGGCTCGCCGGCGATCGGCTGCAACTCGATCGCGCCGATCAGACCGACATTGCGGATGTCGATGACATTCGGGCAATCCTTCAGCGAATGCAGCCCGTCCTCCCAATAGGAGGCAAGCTCGGCAGCGCGTGTCAAAAGGCCCTCCTCCTTGTAGGTGTCGAGGGTGCCAAGCGCTGCGGCCGAGGCGATCGGATTGCCGGAATAGGTGTAGCCGTGGAAGAACTCGATCAGGTGTTCCGGACCGTTCATGAAGGCATCGTGGATTTCCGAGGTCACGAACACGGCGCCCATCGGGATCACGCCGTTGGTCAGCCCCTTCGCCGTGGTGATGATATCCGGCGTCACGTCGAAATATTGCGCGGCGAACGGCGTGCCGAGGCGACCGAAACCGGTGATGACCTCATCGAAGATCAACAGGATGCCGTGCTTGGTGCAGATATCGCGGAGCTTCTTGAGATAGCCCTTCGGCGGGATCAGCACCCCGGTCGAACCCGCAACCGGCTCGACGATGACGGCGGCGATCGTCGAGGCGTCGTGCAGGGTGACGATGCGCTCAAGCTCGGTCGCGAGATCACCGCCATGCTCGGGCTCGCCGCGGGTAAACGCGTTCTGGGCCGGCAGGTGGGTGTGCGGCATGTGGTCGACGCCGGTCAGAAGCGTGCCGAACATCTTGCGGTTGGAGACGATGCCGCCGACGGAGATGCCGCCAAAATTGACGCCATGATAGCCGCGCTCGCGACCGATCAGGCGGAAGCGCGAGCCGTCGCCCTTGGCGCGGTGATAGGCCAGCACCACCTTCAGCGCAGTGTCGACCGATTCCGAACCGGAATTGGTGTAGAGAACGTGGTTCATGCCCTCTGGCGCGATATCGACCAGGCGGTTCGCCAGTTCGAAGGCCTTGGGATGGCCGAGCTGGAAGGCCGGCGCATAATCGAGTTCGCCCGCCTGTTCGCGGATCGCCTCAGTGATTTTCGGGCGACAATGGCCGGCATTGACGCACCAGAGACCTGCCGTGCCGTCGAGGACCGTGCGACCGTCATGGGTCGTGTAGTACATGTCCTTGGCGCCGACGAAGAGGCGCGGCTCCTTCTTGAACTGCCGGTTGGCGGTGAACGGCATCCAGAAGGCGCGCAGGTCGTTCGGCGTGGTATTCAGACGGTTCGACATTCCAGTTCTCCTCGGCATGGTCCTGTGTCGGGTCGCGGTGCCCGCTTGGATTCTTTTACCCTTTGGTCAAACTATCAGGGCGCCGGTTCGGGTCAAGCCTCGCGCGCCGCGTGCGATGGTTCAAGGCTCGCGTCCGATTTCGCGGAGGAGCATGATCCGTGGCGAAAATCATGTGGTCGGGTCGAGGCTGTACCGGGGAATTTTCGTCGTGGGCCCGGACGTTTTCTCAAGTTTAACCTGTTTGCGTCAACGCTGCCGCGCCGTGTATCGCCGGATCCATGGCCGTGTTTCTCGCCGTCGTCTGACGGCGCGATCCGGTGGCAAAGAAGCGGAGTGGCGAGACGGTGTCGAGGTTGGGGATCGCGCAGGCGGCCATTGCCGTCCTCATTCTGCCCGGCATGGCAGCGGGCGCCGACCTCATCGTCGACGGCCGCTTCGAACACGGGCAAGATACGTTCTGGGCCGGAAAAGGCGTGGTGCTGACGCGGGATGGCGGGCAGCTGTGCGCCGGGGTTTCGGCAGGCGGCGACACCTGGGACAGGCTCATCGGCGTCAACGGGTTGAAACTCGAGCCGGGACTTCATTACAGGCTTTCGTTGTCGGCCATGGCCGATCCCGCCCGTGCGGTATCGGCCCGCATCCAGCGCGGTGCCGAGCCCTGGACGGTGCAGGGCGAGTTCAGCGTCGGCGGCTCGGCCGAGCGCGTGCTGTTTTCAGCCGATTTCATGGCGTCGGAAGAGGAAGAGGCCCAGCTGGTTTTCCCGCTCGGTGGTGCCGAGAACGCCTGGCGCTTCTGTATCGACAACCTGTCGCTGGTCGAGATTGCCGCACCGCCTGCTGCGGCCAACCGCGCGGACCAGGGGCCGGTCATCCGCGTTAACCAGCTCGGCTATTTCACCGATGGTCCGAAGCGGGCGACGGTGATCTCGGAGGCGCGCCGCCCCATTTCCTTCCAGCTGGTCGATGCAGGCGATGTCGTCGTCGGCGAGGGGACAACACGGCCGAGCGGCTTCGATCCGTCCGCCGGGGTCAGGACGCATGTGGCGGACTTTTCCGCCTATGCCGCTCCCGGCGACGGTTACCGGCTGGTCTCCGGCGACTGGACCAGCGATCGCTTCTCGATCTCCGACGATCTCTATGGCCGCCTCACCGTCGATGCACTCTCCTGGTTCTACCCGCAGCGCAGCGGTATCAAAATCCGGGGCGATATCGCCGGAAAGGCCTATGCGCGGCCGGCCGGCCATGTCGGTGTCGCACCGAACGAGGGCGACAAATCCGTCGGCTGCTTCACTGGCGCTGGGGCCGCCGCGCTCTACGGCGACTGGTCCTGCTCCTATCGTCTCGACGTTTCCGGCGGCTGGTACGATGCCGGCGATCACGGCAAGTACGCCGTCAACGGTGCGATCTCGGTCGCGCAGTTGCTGGCCACGTTCGAGCGTGGCCGTGTTTTCGGCGGTGCCGCTTCGCCTGTCCTTAGCGATCGGCTTTCGCGCATTCCCGAGAGCGGCAACGGCATCCCCGATCTGCTCGACGAGGCGCGGTGGGAGCTGCAATTTCTGCTTTCGATGATGGTGCCGGACGGCGAGCCGCTTGCCGGGATGGTGCACCACAAGATCCACGACACGGCCTGGACGTCGCCACCGATGCTGCCGAGCGAGGACCCGAAGCCGCGGGCGCTTCACCGGCCTTCGACGGCCGCGACCTTCGACGTGGCGGCGGTTGCCGCGCAGGCCTCGCGGCTCTTTGCCAAGGACAATCCGACCTTCGCCGCAAGGCTGCTTGCGGCCGCGCGCAAGGCGTGGGTGGCGGCCAATGCCAATCCGGCCCTGTTCGCGCCGAAATCGGACGGCCTCTCAGGCGGTGGCGACTATGACGACGACGATGTTTCCGACGAGCTCTATTGGGCCGCGGCAGAATTGTTTTTGACCACCGGAGAGGCGAAGTATATCGATGCCTTGCGCGCTTCTCCGCATTGGTCAGGCGAGGTGCTGCCGCCGACCGGCGCTTTCCACTGGCGAAATGTTGCAGGTTTCGCCCGGCTGCAGCTGGCGCTTTACGGTGAAGCCCTGCCCAAAGCCGATCTCGACATGGTGCGAAGTTCGGTTCTGACGGCGGCGCGGGCATTCCTGTCGCTGCAGGCGGCCGAGCCGTTCGGGCAGATCTATCGCCCGAAAAACCACCAATACGACTGGGGTTCGAACCAGCTGATCCTGCAAAACATCATCGTCCTGTCGGCGGCCTTCGACCTTTCGGGCGACAAGGTCTTCCTCAATGCGGCGCGCGAAAGCATGGACTATATCCTTGGCCGCAACGCCATGGCGCTCGCCTACATCAGCGGTTACGGCGCGCGCTCGCCCGAGAACCAGCACAGCCGCTGGTACGCGCATCAGGTCGACCCGACGCTGCCCAATCCGCCGGTCGGCTCGCTTGCCGGCGGGCCGAATTCGACGCCGGTGGATGCCATCGCAAAACAGCGGCTGCAGGGCTGCGCGCCCCAGACCTGTTATGTCGACGATATCGAAGCCTATGGCTCCAATGAAATCACCATCAACTGGAATGCGCCGCTGGTCTATGTCGCGTCGTTCCTTGCCGACGCACGCTAGGGGGCTGCAGTGATGACCGGGATAGCCTTTGTCGGAACGGGTTTCGTTGCCGACTATTACATGACGACGCTTGCCAACCATCCGCAGCTGCGGCTCACCGGCGTCTGGGATCGAGACGAAACACGCCTGACGGAGTTTGCCGCCTACTGGAAGGTCAACCGTTACGCGACGCTGGACGAGGTGCTAGCGGATCCGGCGGTGGCGATCGTCGTCAACCTGACGACGCCGGAGAGCCACTATACGGTAAACCGCGCAGCGCTTCTCGCCGGCAAGCACGTCTATTGTGAAAAGCCGCTGGCAATGGGCGTCGAGGAGGCGAGTGAACTCGTAGAGCTGGCGCGAGAGCGGGCGCTGGTGCTTGGTGGCGCCCCGGCCAATGCACTCAGCGAAGCGCAGGCGCTCTGTGCCTCGCTGCTTGCGGCCGGCGCCATAGGCAAGCCGCGCCTCGTCTATGCGGAAATGGAAGACGGCCCGGTGTTTAGAGCGAACTGGCGCGAATGGCGCAGCCGTTCCGGCGCCCGCTGGCCCGGCGTGCATGAGTTCGAAGTCGGCTGCACGCTGGAGCATGCGGGCTATGCGGCAAGCTGGCTTGTTTCGCTTTTCGGACCGGTTGCCGAGGTCAGCGCCGTTTCTGCCTTGACCTTCCCGGACAAGGGACCGGGCACGGAACGGCTGCACCTCGGCCCGGATTTTTCCGTCGGTTGCCTTTCCTTCCGTTCAGGCGTGACGGCGCGCGTAACCTGCGGGCTTGCGGCCCCGCGCGACCGTTCGCTGACAGTTATCGGCGACAAGGGCACCATCGTCGTACGTGATCTCTGGGACAACCGCTCTCCCATTCATGTCGAAGCTTTCGGTGCCAAGCGTTCGCTGCAGCACCGCATCCTCGACTGGGTCGAGTGGAAGACCGGTCGCAAGCTGCCTGTCCGGCTCTACGCCGGCAACAAGGTGCGCTATCCGACCAGGGCCAAGGCGTCGGTCTTGCCCGCCTATCCCTCAAAGATCGATTTTGTCAGTGGCATTGCTGCTCAGGCCGATGCGATCGCGCGTGGGGAGGCGCCGTTCTTTTCCGGAACGACGGCGCGCCACCTCACCGAGATCGTGCTTGCCCTCAACAACGGCCGCCAGGGCTATCGCCCGCTCGATCTATGACGGCGGCAGGGCGCGGATCTTCTCGATGATTTCGACCGCCTGGGTGCTGCGCGACATCGGCATCAGGATATGCTCGTGCCAGCCCTCCAGGATCGCCGCACTTGCCGCTTCGATCTCGAATTGCAATCCGTTGCCGGGGAAGGGCAGATCGAAGCGCTGAAGGCCGGGCAGCGAGGTACGCCTGGCAATTCGCGTCAGTGCCTTTGCCCACAGGCCCTGGCCCTTTGGTGCGATAACCTTGCGCACCAGGCCGTTGCTGCCGAGGAACAGCCGGTTCGCCTTCAGAAACGGCGCGTCGATGACGAGCGTACCGCGGTCTCCGTCGATAATGAAGCGATTGTCGCCGTCACGGTCGAAACCGCAGGAAAGATGAGCCTCGAAGCCGGTATAGGCAAGGCGTATGCCCGCCGAGAGGTCGACGCCCGTGGGTGCGCTTTGCCAGTGGCCGTCGACGGCTTGCGGGTGCCCGAACAGGTTAAGGCACACGGACAGCGGGTAGATGCCTAGGTCGAGCAGCGATCCACCACCGAGCCTGGCGTCGAAGAAGCGGCTCGTGGGATCGAACGGCTTCTCATAGGCAAGCTCGGCTTTGACATGCCGGATGCGACCCAGCGCTTCTCCATCGAGCAGGGCGCGCGCCTTTGTGATCGCCGGCAGGAAACAGGACCACATGCCCTCCATGGCGAACAGGCTTTTGGCTGCGGCCAAGGCGGCGAGCGAACGCGCGTCGTCGAACGAAGTCGCCAGCGGCTTTTCGACCAGCACGGCCTTGTTCGCCGACAGGAAGACGATGGCGTGCTCCAGGTGGACGGCGTTCGGCGAGGCGACGTAGACCGCGTCGATACCCGGATCGGCGGCGAAGGCCTCGATGCTGGAATGGCTGGCGATGCCGCCGAAACGGGCGGCGAAGGCATCAGCCTTTTCCTGACTGCGGGAATAGGCGGCGGCCAGCACGGCATTGTCGGTAAACCGGATGTCGGACGCGAAGCTGTTCGCGATGGCGCCAGTACCAGCGATGCCCCAACGGACCTTGTCTTGCATGGCGTGAAACCCGATGTCCCGGCTGCTACTGCATAATTCCTTAAATCGATCCGATTTAGGGATAAAATCCTGCAGCAGGTTTAAAGCGTACAGCGTCCTTTGCGCGTCATATTTGACGCGCGGCGCCGTAATGTCCGGGCGCATCCTGACCCGGAAACCTCAAGGCCGCGTAAACAGCGGCAGCAAGCTCCGAGCAACATTGGCGGCCGATGTTATCAGGGTAGCGGGGCGCTTCGGCCGGGCAATGGCTTGCCCCGTCTGCCGATCTTCCAGAAAAAATAAGCCCCGCGCGATTTCTCGTGTGGGGCTACTTCAGGGCATGATCCCTGTTGCGGACTGAGAAGGTCAGGCCGAGCGGCGGACCAATGTCTTTTCTTCCACGGCATTTGCTGCAACGCCGTAGATATCGGAGAGCGTACCCAAAATTCTCATGACGGCGTCGGACGAGCTGGAATAGTAGATCGTCTGAGCGTCGCGCCGAGTGCTGACCAGATTCTGGGCTCGCAGCTTGGACAGGTGCTGGGACAGAGCGGACTGGCTCAGCCCCACTTTATTGGCCAATGCGCCGACTGCCATCTCTTCCTTGACAAGGGAATCGAGAATGAGAAGGCGCTTAGGGTTTGCCATGGCCGAGAGGAAGCCGGCTGCTATCTCGGCTTCATCGTGTTTTTCAGGCGAAAGTGGCTGCATTGCGTGCTCCATGCGAAAATTACATCACACGTAGTTATGGTTGACGAAGGACGATAATTAGTCGTGATGCATAAAAGGGCAACTACCTACTGCAAGAAATGGGGGTAGCTGGCGAGCGATTAACCGTAAAGTTCGCGCAAAAGTGGCCGTAACTCCGAACTGTCCCGCATTGGCGCAGGGAACTCGAGCCGCTTCAATTGGTCGCCAAGGGCGAGATCGAGCCCGGCAGCGTCGATTCCGACGACTTTCCAGTCGCCCGCAGGAGCACCGCAGAGTTTCTCAGCGTAAAATCTGACCGCGTCGGCGTGATCGGCATTCATATGTTCGATAGCCCCGGCTTCCATGGCGGCGAGCGATGTCGTCGCCGGTGATTCAATCACCAGATCGTGCGCCGTCAGGACATAGGCGCGGCCGAAGCCACCGTTAAGGCTGGCGCGTAACGGGTTCAGGCGGAAGAAGCCGAAATCGGGAAAGTCGACATAGAGCTTCGATTTCGGATGACGACGAACGAATCGCTCGCGGATGCGCGCATGGGCTTCCGAATCGTGCGAGACCGCTTCGGCCTCGCACTGCACAGTGAGCCTGGGATGGGCGAGGGGGTCGCCCTTGCCGGGCTCTCCGGTCAGCAGCGAGGCGCGCGCGTCGGCAAGCAGCGCCTTGGTATGGGTCGACAACTTGGAGATCAGGATCACCGGTACGCCGTCGACGTCCATGCCGACGAGCACACGACTGACGAAGGGGAAACCGCCGCTCTCCGGTTCGATTGCCGCAAGCGAGCCGCTGCGCGCGCCACGCAACAGCGTATGCGCCAGCGTGCGGGCCTCGTCATCGGTTTCGCGCAACACATTCGGTTTGTCGCTCATTCGTCAGTCCTTCCTGAATTTCAGCCCAGCTCCAGACGAAAAAGCCCGGAACGGGTCCCGGGCTTTTATTGGCTTCTTGTGTGCGTTCGTCAACTTCTGCTGCGATGTCGCGTCAGGCCGTCGACGATGTTTTGCGCGTTGATCGTGCCAACGACGGAGCCGTTGTCGACCACGCCGACGCTGCCCGGCTGGCGGGACATGGCATCGAGGATGTCGACGAGCGGCGTCGTCGGCTTGGCGGTCGCCGTTACGCCGGCAACGGTCGCTCCACGCTCGACGCCGGTTTGCATCACGTCCTTGGCCGTCAGCATGCTGATCGGGTTCATATGCTGGACGAAATCGGCGACATACTGGTTCGCCGGGTTTCTGACGATGTCCTGCGGGGTTCCGCACTGGATGATGCGGCCGCCTTCCATGATGGCAATGCGGTTGCCGATGCGGAACGCCTCATCCAGATCGTGGCTGACGAACACGATCGTCTTCTTCAGGCGCCGCTGGAATTCAAGCAGCTCGTCCTGAAGCCGGGTGCGGATCAGCGGATCGAGGGCCGAGAACGGCTCGTCCATCAACAGGATCGGCGCGCCGGTCGCAAAGGCGCGGGCAAGGCCGACACGCTGCTGCATGCCGCCCGAAAGCTCGTTGACCTTGCGATCTGCCCACTTCGTCAGGTTGACGAGTTCAAGCTGCTCGCCGACGCGGGCCTTGCGTTCGGCGTCCGGCATGCCGGCAAGCTCGAGACCGAAGCCGACATTGTCGGCGACAGTGCGCCAGGGCAAGAGCGCGAACTGCTGGAACACCATGGACACAGTGTGCATGCGGAAGTCGCGCAGCGACTTGGCGTTGGTGCGATAGGGGTTGAGCGGCCCGTTTGCCGTCTTGACCTCGACCTCGCCGCGAACGACGGGCGCAAGGCCGTTGACGGCGCGAAGCAGGGTCGACTTGCCGGAGCCGGAGAGGCCCATCAAAACGAGGATCTCGCCCTCGTTGATCGCCAGCGATGCGCCGGCGACGCCGAGCACCAGCCCGGTGGCGGCGCCGATTTCGTCGCGGGTCTTGCCCTGGTCGACCATCTGCAGTGCTGTCTGCGGATTGTTGCCGAAGATGATGTCGACATTCTTGAAAACGACGGCGTCGGTCATGCACCCTCTCCTTCGTCGGACGAGCGGAACAGGCGGTCGAGGATGATGGCGAGGATAACGATGCAGAGACCGGCCTCGAACCCCTTGGCGACATTGACCGAGTTAAGCGCCCGAAGCACGGGAACGCCGAGGCCGTTGGCGCCGACGAGCGCGGCGATGACCACCATCGACAGGGAGAGCATGATCGTCTGGGTAAGGCCCGCCATGATCTGCGGCATGGCGAAGGGAAGCTCGACCTTGCGCAGCACCTGGCCGGGCGTTGCGCCGAAGGCCTGTGCCGCTTCGACCAGCGAGGGCGGCGTCGAGATGATGCCGAGGCGGGTCAGGCGGATGGGTGCGGGAATGGCGAAGATCACGGTTGCGATCAGGCCAGGCACCATACCGAGACCAAAGAGGATCAGCGCCGGGATCAGGTAGACGAAGGTCGGGATCGTCTGCATCAGATCGAGGATCGGCCGCATGACGGCATAGACCCAGGCCCGGCGCGCGGCGGCAATTCCGAGTGGAACGCCGACGGCCATGCTGACGACGCTCGCGGCCAGCACCAGCGCCAGCGTCTCCGTCGTTTCCTTCCAGTAGCCCTGGTTGATGATCAGCAGCAGTCCGAGGCCGGTGAAAAGCGTCACGCCGAGCGAACGGCGGAACCACCAGGCGAGCGCCGTGATCACGGCAACGACGATCATCGGGTGCGGCGTCTGCAGGATATAGAGCAGAACGCCGACGACGCCCGACAGGAAGCGAGCAAGCTGGTCGAAGAACAGCTCGAAGTTCGTCGTCAGCCAGTCGACGAATGCCTTGGCCCAGCCGCCGATGGGGATGCGGTTTTCGGTCAGAAATTCCACAGGAGTGAATCCGTCTCGTCAGATCAAAAATATCGCGCGATGCGGTGAAAAAAGGCGGGGACTTGCCCCGCCTTGCTACCGGTCAGAGCCCGAGCGCGGTCTTCGCCGCGGCGAGGCCTTCGCCGCCATCCTTGGTTGTGACGCCGGCAAGCCACGGTTCGATCGCCGTCGGGTTGGCCTTCAGCCATTCCTTGGCGGCGGCGTCCGGTTCCTTGCCGTCGTTGAGGATCTTGCCCATGATCTCATTTTCCATCTGCAGCGAGAACTTGAGGTTCGTGAGCAGCTTGCCGACATTCGGGCATTCGGTGGTATAGCCGGCACGCACGTTCGTGAAGATGGTGGCGCCGCCGAAGTTGGGGCCGAAGATATCGTCGCCGCCGGAGAGATAGGTGAGCTTGAAATTGGCGTTCATCGGGTGCGGTTCCCAGCCGAGGAATACGATCGGCGCACCGTCCTTTTCGGAGCGGGCGACCTGCGCCAGCATGCCCTGTTCGGAGGATTCGACGACTTCGAAGCCCTTGAGGCCGAAAGTGTCCTTGTCGACCATGTCGATGATCAGGCGGTTGCCGTCATTGCCCGGCTCGATGCCGTAGATCTTGCCCTCGAGCGCGTCCTTCTGGGCGGCGATGTCCTTGAAGTCCTTGATGCCGAGTTCAGCACCCTTGGCGTTGGTCGCCAGCGTGTACTTCGCGCCTTCGAGGTTAGGCCCGAAGGATTCCACCGACTTGTCGTCAAGATAAGGGCGCACGTCGTTTTCCTGGGTCGGCATCCAGTTGCCGAGGAAGACGTCGATGTCCTTGTTCTTGAGCGAGGTGTAGGTGACCGGAACGGAGAGAACCTTGATGTCGGTCTCGTAGCCGAGCCCCTTGAGGACAGCGGAAACCGTGGCGGTGGTGGCGGTGATATCCGTCCATCCGACATCGGAGAACCGGACGGTGCCACAGCTTTCCGGCTCGGCTGCCGCGGCGTTTCCTGCAACGAGGGCAGCCACCGAAACGGCGCCCGCGAGCATGAATTTGAGAGAGAGTGCTTTGTTCATAGTTGTCGTTCCCCTGCCTCTATTATTGTTTTAGCCAAACACCATTGGCGTTTTAGCCAAACACCATTGGATAGCGAATTCAAGCGCTTTGATGTCGAAGGAAGTGTATTGCGTCAATACGCGGACGGGATGCACGATGCGACGCTGAATGTCGCAATGCCCACGAAATGGTCAAGCCGGGCGAAAAACTGTGGGTCGCGCAAACAGGCACTGGCCTTCGGGGCGAAGCCTCGTCATGTACCGGCAAGACGATTTCCGGAAACGGCAGGATATGGCCAAACTCTATTTCAGCTATGCGACGATGAATGCGGGCAAGAGCACGTTGCTGTTGCAGGCATCCTACAACTATCAGGAACGCGGCATGCGCGTCGTCATGCTGATTGCGGCGTTCGATGACCGGGCAGGCACCGGGCGTATTTCGTCCCGCATCGGCCTCGATGCGGATGCCATTCCCTTCCATGGCGGCGACGATCTTTACGCGCTGATCGAAAAGCTCAACACCGATGGCGCCGGTCAGATTGCCTGTGTCTTCGTCGATGAAGCGCAGTTTCTCGATGAGGAGCAGGTCTGGCAGCTGGCGCGGGTCGCCGACCGGATCGGCATTCCCGTCATGGCCTACGGGTTGCGCACCGATTTCCAGGGCAAGCTCTTTCCGGGCTCGATGGCGCTGCTGGCAATTGCCGACGAGCTGCGCGAAGTGCGCACGATCTGCGACTGCGGCCGCAAGGCGACCATGGTCGTGCGCCTCGACGGGCAGGGCAATGTCGTTCGCGAGGGTGCCCAGGTCGAGGTCGGCGGCAACGAGAAATATGTCTCCTATTGCCGGCGCCATTGGGAAGACAAGATGCGCTGCGACCCTGCCTGACGCCTTAAACCGGATTCGATTCAAGGCGTTATGCGGCGAGTTTGGAGCGCTACAGCATCCTTTGCTTATTCTATTGGGCACGCGACGGCGTGGTGTCTTGATAGCCACGCGGTCGGGATGCCATGCTGGTCCCCGTTTCCCCCGATGAGGTTCGCAATGCTGCGTCTGCTTCCGTCTCTCCTGCTCTGTCTCTGTCTCGGGGCCACGCCGGGCCATGCCGGCGGCGATGCCAAGGCGGGCGCTGCCGTCTTCCGCAAATGCGGCGCCTGCCACACGGCGACCGAGCCCAACAACAGGGTGGGGCCGAGCCTGATGGGCGTCATCGGCCGCCCGGCCGCCTCGGTCCCCTACTACAGCTATTCCGAGGCCATGAAGGCCTTCGGTTCCGAGGGGCATGTCTGGGATGAGGCGACGCTGAGCGAGTATCTCTTGAGCCCCAAGGCGATGGTGGGCGGCACCAAGATGAGCTTTGCCGGGCTGAAGAAGCCGCAGGACATTGCCGACGTCATTGCCTATCTGAGGGACCCGTCGGCCGCCAAATAGGCAATGCCATCGATATCTCAAGCACTTCGACGGGACGGTTGACCAAAAAAGCCGGCGGTCGAGACTTGTTCTCTTTCGATAAACACCCTTTATATAACTGCAATCGAAGGCTGAGTAATTTGGCCCGGATGGCACCTGTTGCCTCAACCGATCCAGGGGGATGATATGGCGACTCTTCAGAATTTTGACGCGGAAATCGAGAAGACGAAAAGCGTTGTCGAGCAGATGCGCGGCAAGCTCGAGCAATCCGGCGTCGTGCTGGAGCAATTCGCCAAGGCCGAGACCAAGCTCGGCGATGTCAATTTCGATATCGAGAACGCCCGCATCCAGGACGTGATCAGCCAGCAGAAGGTGATGGAGGCCAACATCGCCGACCTGATCATCGGACTGGAAGATGCGACCAACATCTTCGGCTCCGAGTTCGAGAGCATGAAGAACTACACCGGCTACGAAAAGTTCATCGGCATCTTCTCCAAGCAGAAGATGCAGCGCATGCGCACCGACCGGGTGCGCAACATGTCGCTTGCCGGCAACCTGCAGGAGCTGCTGTCGAAATCCGACACCATCGTCGGCATCCTCAAGGACCAGAAGTCGATCCTCGACCAGCGCTACAAGACCTCGGAGCAGAGCCTGATCCAGGTGATCGAGCGCCGCAAGGGCACGATGTCCAATCTCGAAGCGGTGCAGAAGCGCATCGAGGAGCTGAACCCGCTGCTACTCGATATCGAGAACCGCATCGCCGCGTCGACCGAGCAGAAGGTGCGCACCGAGCTTGAAGGCGAGCGCTCGGCACTGGCGACGGAATACAACGAGAAGCAGGCGAAAGAGCAGGAACTGCTGGCCGAAAGCCAGACGCTCGAGCGCTACACCTCGATGTTCCAGACCTTCGTCGATTCGCTCAACAACCAGATCGCAGCGCAGAACACGCTGATCAACAAGCTGACGATCGATACCGAACAGCGCATCGTGCTCTACAAGGCACTGGAAGACTCGTTGAAGACGGCGGCCCAGCAGGACGTCGCCCACAAGATCAATACGCTCGGAAGCCAGGTCGATACGGCAGCCGAAGAGACGATGGCCGGCATCGGCGCGGCGGCCCAGCGGCACATCGGCGACCTTCTTGAAATGCACGAGAAGAACATGCTGTCGACGCAGGACATCCAGCGCCGCAAGAAGCTGGCCGACGACGCCTTTGCCCGCCGGTTCCAGGCGGTGATGGACAAGCACAACACCGCCAACTACGTGCAGCAGTGATCGGCGCCAGCGCATGATACGGTTCGAGTTTGCCTTGCGGCACGCGCCGGGAGGAACGGCATGAAAGTCGCAGCATCTTCTGCCGTCACGCAGTATTTTACCTCGATCCATTCGGCGCTGGCCGGGCTCGAGCTGTTTCTCGGCGACCGCAATTCGCCGCTCTATCGAAACACGGTGGTCGGCGAGGTGATCGTTCCCTACCTCGCCCGGCTGAAGGCGTCGATCGCCTGCTGGGAGAACCGCATCGGCTTCGTCGATCAGTTCAGGATCTCCCGGGCGGAAAGCGGCTTTCCGGTTTTCCAGAACGTGCTCGAACTGGAAAACGATCGCCAGGCGGCGGGCAAGCGGCTTGCGGATATTCCCTCGGCCGATGCGCTGCGCGAGGAGATGGCCGATTTCATCCTGCGGCAGAAGGCTTTTCCCGAAGCGCTTCAGTCGCGCATGGCCGAGCGCCTCTATCTCGAACAGATCGGCAAGGGCGAGATCTTCTCGCCGTTCATCCTGCCGGAAACGATCCGCGTCGCCGTCAACCCGAAGACCATGCGACCCTATTATGTGGTGAGCTGGGGCGCCTTCGACGGCACCCAGACCCTGCCGATGGTCTACATGGCGACGATCGAGGATTCCTCCGAGAAGATCGTCGAGATGCTCGTCACCGAGGATGGCAAGCTCAATCCGCAGATCGATATTCCGCTGCCGGTGGGCGGCCTGCTCAATCCGGAACTTGCCAGCCGCTTCGACGATTTCGCCTCGAAGAACAGCACCTATTCGCTGACACCGGTGACGATCGCCACCAACATGGACAAGGATTTCCCCGAACTGCACCCCAAGCAGTTGCGGCGCATCGTGCTTGGTCCGTTCTATTCGGCCGGGATCACCGAGAACAACGAGAAAATCAACGAGATCCTGTCCAAGGTGCGCAAGCCCGAAAATGCCTGGCTCCTGACCTGGACCGTGCAGGAGGTGTTTTCCAAGGCCGAACGCGCCGCAAAGCGCGGCTTCTGGTCGACGACGCCGGCACAGGAGGAGTTCCACATCGACACCGACAATCTGGAGGCCACGCGCATGGGCGTGTCGTCCTACGAGAAGCATGCGCTGGTGCCGCACGACGCCTATCAGGCGCTCTATGCATCCGGCGAGGCGGCCCAGGTCTTCGGCGACTACAAGGTGCATGTCATCTCCGGAAACCAGGTCGTGAGCGAGGTTTAAGCATGACACTCAATACCGGACTGACGACGCTGCACGAGGACGAGATTGCCAAGCACCAGGCGATCGCGCAGGGGCTGGTGACCAAGCTGGTGATCCTCGAGCGGGACGAGGGCTCAGTCGGCGCGCCGCTCGCCGGCACCGGGCGGCGGTTCGTCTCGACGGTTTCGACCGGCGGCCAACGCCGCACGCGCGAGGTCGAGCTTGTTAAGACCATCCAGGCGGTGCGGCAGGGCGACCCGATGCTGTCGCCGGCGCAGCACGCCGTCCTCTACAGGACCCGCCGCGGTATTCAGGTGGCGCTGGCCGTGGCCGACGTCTTTGCGCGCCAGACGAGCCTTGAACAGTTGCAGGCCCGCAATACGACCGCGCCGCTTGCCGGTGAGGACGCCAACCAGTTCAAGGCGCTGCTCAACGCCTCTGCCTACATCTGCGCCTTCACGCTGGCCGCCTATCTCGGCTCGACGCTGTCGGGCGAGGGCGAGCCGGTGGACGATGCGGTCGAGCCGGACTTCCTGTTCGACACGCCGCAGGATGCGCTCAAAGGACTGATCGCCGCACTCGACCGGAGCATTGCCGGGGCGGCCGACGATCTGGCGTTGACGGCGCGCGCCCGTGCGCTTTCGCGCGTCGCCATCGAAGGGCTGATTGCGCGCAAGGGCCGCTTTACCGGCCTGCAGAGTTTCGAGAACGTGCATATCCGTCTCGACCAGGACGACTTCACGCTCAACGGCTTCGATGTCGCGCCGGGCCAGAAGCGAAAGCCGCTGGTGATGACCTTCAAGAAGCCGGAAGAGATCATCGGCAACCATATCGCCAAGTACCAGGCGCTGAAGCTTGCCAAGATGCTGATGGCCTACGACTTCGACCGGCAGATGAACCCGTTCGTCGAGCTTGGCGGCTTCCTCTTTACCTTCATCGGCGACGGCATGCCGGGCACCGGCAAGACGATCCTGATCCAGATGCTCGCCGGCATGCTCAACGAATATTGCGAGATCGCCGGCTACGCCTTCCACTACGAGAATTTCGGCGTCGACCAGATCTCGTCCTATCAGGGCAAGTCCGGCCAGAACTGCAAGGAGTTCGTCAACAACGTCGTCAACCCGCGGGCGATCGGCTTCGGCACCATCGACGACGTCGACCAGGTCGCGGCCAAGCGTTCCGACGACCGGGCGTCCGCCGGCCAGCACGAGGTGACGGCGGTGCTGATGGAGAGCTTTGCCGGTGCCTCGACGGTGGTGCGCGGCAACTGCACCTTCGGCATGTTCTCCAACTATCCTGAGAATGTCGACGATGCGCTGCGCCAGCGCGCCGGCGCCCGCTGGCTGGTCGACGGACCGCAGACGGAAGACGACTATGTCGACATCTTCGCGCTGCTGGTCGGCAAGAACCACAAGATCCCGCTCGGCGAGCACGCGTTGTTCGAAGGACAGGAGATCAACCGCGCCGTGTCGCAGTCCTACGAGGCGCATTCGCGACCGCAGGAGGAGGGCCTCGTTTCCGTCTGGGAGCGTTATCAGAAGGAGAAGGGGGCGCTTGCCACGCTCGCCGATGTCGGCGCCTATCTGCACATGATCAAGGAAGCCGAACCACGCTTTACCGGCCGGGCGATCAAGAACATCACCGACGCAGTCAAGCTCAGGGCGATGGACGTCGAATTGCCCGACGACTGGTTCAGGGATGCCGGCTCGTTCATGCACAAGGGTTACGACGAGAAGAAAGCGATGATCGAGGCGCTTCGCGGCCCGATCACCATCGAGATGGTGCTGCAGGAAATCAACCGCTACGCCGACAGCGAATTCCGCTACACCGACAAGTCGGACGATGCCGCCGTCACCGACATCATCCGCCGCGAGCGCCAGCGTGAGAAGGCGATCCGCGAGATCGAGGCGATGAAACGCGACGGCCGGTGGCAGGGCTGATGGCGGGGAGCGCTGACCTATGAAACGTCTGCTCGAAGCCGAGCTTATCTATGGACGGCTGCTCGACATCGCCGAGCCGCATCTGATCGCGCGCTACAACAAGGCGCTGCAGGGGTTCGGTCTGCGTCCTACGGCGTTGACGCGCTTCAGCATTGACATGACCGGGTTCTCGCCGGAGATCGCCGACGAGCTCGGCGACCGCGACTATCTCGATCCGAACCGCGTCAACCGTCGCTTCATCATCATGACGCCGGATCAGGCGGAACTGCCGGTCGTGCATACGAGCTTTTCCAACACGGCGGCGCTGATGCACGAGTTCTTCAACGCCAACAGTCGCGCGATCAACGCGGTGACGATCAAGGATGCGCTCTACGGCGAGATCGAGGATTCGGTTTCCATCGTCGACGACATCGACGATCTGCTGTCGATCAACGAGGTGCGTTTCCGGGTGCTCTCGGCCGAAGACATGCTCGGCAAGGCGGCCGAACTCAGGGCCCTCGTCGACCGGCTGAAGAAGGTGCCGACGGCGTGGACGGACGATGACATGCTGAACCGCATGGTCGAGCTGGCGAAGGTGACGGGCGACATCCGCCAGAACGCGCTGGTGCCCGATCAGCTGGTTTTCCGCCACGATGCCTTCTGGGCCAATCATTTCGGCGGTGTCTATGTCTTCCTCGACGAAAAGACGACGACGGTTATCTGCGATCCGTCGGTTCCCGGGTTTCGCCGATCGCGGCCCTGGCAGGTCAGCTATATCGCGATCGACGATCATGCCCGCATCTACGACTTTCTCGCCTCGACGAAGCGGCTGCAGCTGCCGCAGGCGTCCTGGGTCGAGGACTCCGGGCTCTACCAGCATCGTGCCGACATGGTGGTACGCGGCTTGATCAATGACGCCGATCCGACGACGGATCTTGCCCGTGCCGACCGCATCTGGCTGCAGACCTGGATGCACCGCAATGCCGCGCTTGTCGCGAGCGACGGGGCCTATCCCTTCCTGCAGGAAATGCTGCGCACCGTGCAGACGACAGGCAGCATCAGGATGCAGGATGTCGCGCCGGCAAACCGCTTCATGCTGGTCAGGGCCTCGCCGACGCATCCCGATCAGTGGCTGGTCAACCGCTTGATCGCCCAGCTCGTTCCCCGCGATTTCGTTTCCCGCTTCGTCTTCGACAAGCAGGGATTTTATGACGCCTATGAGCGTTACAGCGAAAAGTTCAGGGAATATGTTGTGGCGACACTGACCGGCACATATCTCAAGGACAAGGCGGCCTTCCGCCGCAAGCTTTACGGCCTCAGAGAGGAATAGGACATGTTTGATCCGATCGTCGCGTTTTTCCAGCGTGTCTTTACCGCGATCGGTCGCGGCATCGGCCTGGCCGTTGCCTGGCTGCTGTGGCCGTTCGTTGCACTTGGAAACTGGTATCGCGCGCGCAGCTGGATCATCAAGGGGCCGATCGGCATCATCCTGCTCGGTCTGATCTTCTTCTATGGCTATTTCATCTGGCAGACCCAGGCCTGGACGAATTTCGATGCCGATTATGTCGATCGCTACAAGCTCGCCGAGCGCAAGGCGCCGGCCGGTTCTCCGGTGAGCGGGCCGGGTGCGACGACGGGACAAACGACGACCGGCGCACCGGCCGCGAACCAGGCGGCGGCAGCAACCCCGCCGGCCGAAGTCACGCCTGAGGCGCTCGCCGCCGTGCAATTGCCGGCCGGAACCCAGTGCCAGACCTCGGCGATCGTCGATGTTGCGGCCGACCTCATCGATTTCAACGTCAACGAGAATGCCTGGATTTCGTCGATGCTGCTCTACAAGGTCGGCTTCTTCGGTCTCGATTGGGACGATACGCCCTGGCTCGACAACAAGGCGTCGTTCCAGCGCGGCATCAACCAGGCGGTTCGCCGTACCTCGGTGGAGCTGGTCGATTCGCTCGGTCGCGTTCGCGGCACGTCGGGCATCAACAACGATCTGCAGCGCGCGCGCGGCAACATCCAGTTTGATGAGGAGACCTGGTACTTCGGCCTCAATCCGTTTGGCCCGAAGACCCCGACGCCGAGCTTCTATCGCGCGGCGATGAAGGACATGCGCAGCTTCAACACCTCGCTTGCCAAGTGCGAGGCGATCTTTGACGGCCGCGCGGACAACCTGGTCGAATTCCTCGACCGCATCGCCAACGATCTCGGCAATACCTCGGCGATCATTCGGGAGCGCTCGGAAAACCACAATGGCGGTTGGTTCGATACGCGTGCCGACGACCGTTTCTGGTTCGCCTACGGCCAGCTCTATGGTTACTACGGTATTCTCTCCGCTGCCGGCGCCGACTTCGACAACGTCGTTGTCCAGCGCGGTCTGACGCCGATCTGGACGGAAACGATCAAGCAGTTGCGCGCGGCACTTCGCATCCAGCCGCTGATCATCTCCAACGGCGAGGAGGCCGGCTGGATCATGCCGACGCATCTGGCGACCTTGGGCTTCTATATCCTGCGGGTGCGCTCCAACATCGTCGAGATGCGCGACATCCTCGCACGATAGAAATCAGCCCCTGTTGGCGGTGGCTCCAGTCCGGAGCTGCCCGCCACGGCGAAGCTGAACGAAACGCATCATCCCATAAGGGATGAGGTACAAGAATGCAGCTTGGGGGGAGGGGAAAACCCATGGCGGAGGTCAAGTCCGATATCGAAATCGCGCGCGCCGCGAAGAAGAAACCGATCATGGAGATCGGCGCAAAGCTCGGCATTCCGCCGGAGCATTTGCTGCCCTACGGTCACGACAAGGCAAAGATCGGCGCCGACTTCATCGCCGCCCAGAAAGACCGGAAGAACGGCCACCTGATCCTGGTGACGGCGATCAACCCAACGCCGGCGGGTGAGGGCAAGACGACGACGACGGTCGGTCTTGGCGACGGGCTCAATCGTATCGGCAAGAGGGCGATCGTCTGCATCCGCGAGGCGTCGCTCGGCCCCTGCTTCGGCATCAAGGGTGGGGCCGCCGGCGGGGGCTACGCACAGGTGGTGCCGATGGAGGACATGAACCTCCATTTCACCGGCGATTTCCACGCCGTCACTTCGGCGCACAATCTGCTTGCGGCATTGCTCGACAACCATATCTATTGGGGCAACGAGCAGAACGTCGACATCCGCCGCATCGCCTGGCGCCGCGTGATGGACATGAATGATCGGGCACTGCGCAGCATTGTCGGGCCGCTCGGCGGTGTCGCCAATGGTTATCCGCGCGAGACCGGTTTCGACATCACCGTCGCCTCGGAAGTCATGGCGATCCTGTGCCTGGCAACCGACCTTAGGGATCTCGAAAAGCGCCTCGGCAACATCATCATCGGTTACCGGCGCGACAAGAGCCCGGTCTTTGCCCGCGACATCAAGGCCGATGGCGCCATGACCGTGCTTTTGAAGGATGCGATGCAGCCGAACCTGGTGCAGACGCTGGAGAACAATCCGGCCTTCGTGCATGGTGGTCCGTTTGCCAACATCGCCCATGGCTGCAATTCGGTAATCGCGACGACGACGGCGCTGAAACTTGCGGATTACGTGGTGACCGAAGCCGGTTTCGGCGCCGATCTCGGTGCGGAAAAGTTCTTCGACATCAAGTGCCGCAAGGCTGGGCTTAAACCCGATGCGGCCGTCGTTGTCGCAACAGTGCGCGCCATCAAGATGAATGGCGGGGTCAAGAAGGACGATCTCGGCAAGGAGAACCTGGAGGCGCTGCGCAAGGGTTGCGCCAACCTTGGCCGCCATGTTCAGAACGTCAAGAAATTCGGTGTGCCGGCGGTCGTCGCGATCAATCATTTTACCTCGGATACGCCGGCGGAGGTTCAGGCGATCAAGGACTATGTCGCGACGCTCGGGGCCGAAGCCGTGCTCTGCCGCCACTGGGCCGAAGGCTCGGCCGGCATCGAGGAACTGGCGCGAAAGGTAGCCGAGCTGGCCGAAGGCGGTCACTCGCAGTTTTCACCGCTTTACCCCGACGAGATGTCGCTGTTCCACAAGATCGAGACGATCGCCAAGGATATCTACCACGCCGGCGAAGTGATCGCCGACAAGTCGGTGCGCGATCAACTGCGGACCTGGGAGGATCAGGGTTACGGCCACCTGCCGATCTGCATGGCCAAGACGCAGTATTCGTTTTCGACCGATCCCAACCTGCGTGGCGCGCCGACCGACCACACGGTGCCGATCCGCGAAGTGCGGCTCGCCGCCGGCGCCGGCTTCATCGTCGTCATTACCGGCGAGATCATGACGATGCCGGGCCTACCGAAGGCGCCATCGTCGGAGAAGATCTATCTCAACCAGCAGGGTTATATCGAGGGCCTGTTCTAGCCGGTTGCGGCTATCCACAGCGCCTCAAAACGGAATCAATTTGAGGCGTTGCGGCGTGATCTTCAAGCTCTACCGCGTGCTGTTTTATGCGCTGCCTCAGCTGAGGTTGATGAAGTCCGCCTTGCCGACCGGAACGCCTTTGTGGCGGAGAATGTCGTAGGCGGTGGTCAGATGGAAGTAGAAGTTGGGCAACACGAATTTTAAGAGATAGTCCTCGCCGCTCAGCGTCATCTTCAGCTTGGTGAAGTTCAATGTGACCTCGCGGGTCTCGCTGCCCTCGAGATCGGCCGGCCGAACCGTTTCCAGGAAGGTGACGGTCTTGCCGATGCGCTCGCGCAGCTCACCGAACGTTTTCTCCTCATCGGGAAAGCTCGGCACCTGAAGTGCGGTCAGCCGGGCGATGGTGCCCTTTGACGTGTCGCTGGCGCGCTGCACCTGGCCTGAGAGCGGCAGCATATCCGCGACCAGCCGGGCGTTGACCAGTTCATCGAGCGAAAGGCCGGTTTCGCCGGCATGGGCCTCGGCCTTGTCGAGCAGCTTGCCGAGGACATTGAAGCCATGAACGAAAGTGGGGACGGAGAGCCTGTACATTGTGAGGGCCATGGGACGTTTCCTCGGGCTTGGGGAAGGTGATATTCCTGGACTGCTATCTGGGAAACGAAACTTGATCCTGCAAGGCGCCGGCGCCATCTTTGATGCCGTGCGAACCTTACGGATTGTTCGCGGGCTGGCGACGAAAGGTGGTGGGTATTGTCTGCATCGCCGCCTCTATGTTCATGTTGTGATTGCCCGCTGACGAACACGTCTTAAGCTCGAAATGGATATGTGCCTCCATGACTCCACTCAACCTTGAAGCCTATCTTCACAACCATATCCCGCTTTCCGCAGCGATGCAGGTTCATGTCGACGAGGCGACGGAGGAGCATGTGCAGCTTTCTGCGCCGCTCGCTCCCAACATCAATCACCGTGAAACCGTGTTCGGCGGCAGCGCCTCGGCGCTGTCGATCCTTTCCGCCTGGGCGCTGCTGCACGTGCGCTTGAGCCGCGCCGGCGTTGCGGCCCGCCTCGTTATCCAGAGCAACCGGATGGAGTATCTGAAGCCGGTTGCCGGCGCATTCTCCGCCCGGTCAACCCTGGCGGACACGGGGCAATGGCCGGGCTTTCTGCGCATGCTTCACCGCCGGGGCAGGGCACGCATCGTCGTTACCGCCGAGCTGCTCGATGGCGGCGACCTTGCCGGGCGTTTCGAAGGCGAGTTCGTCGCCCTGGGGCATGGTGCGGATTAGAGCATTTCCAGGAAAAGCGCGAAGCGGTTTTCCGTCGGGAAATGCGTAAAAAAACAAATTGATAGAGCGTTTCTGCGACGCCGTCTAAGGCGGAAAGGCTCTATCGGCAGTAGCGGTATCCGTTCCCGCGCTCGATCACATCGAGATGCAGGTGCGTCTCATGCACCGCGTCGCTGCCCGGATCGAGCACGGTCTTGAAGTAGAGGCAGGCCGAGGCAGTGATCGCGCGCTGGAAGGCGCCGGTCATGGTGCCGTCTTCGTCGCGGGGCTGGATCTCGATGGTCTTGCCGTCGCTGAGGGTAAACGAGGCGATGTCGACGGCGTTGCCGTGGGCATGCTCCGAGATCTTGCCTGTCGCGCCATTGTTGCGCAGGCGGCAGATATAGGTGGAGGCCTGGTTCAACGTCTTGACGGTCGTGCCCTTGGCAAACGCGACGTCGGCGGCCGGCTGCACCGTTTCTTTCGTCCAGCGCGCCAATGCCAATGCCGCCTCGCAGCGCATCAGCCCTTTCGGCGCCAGCTTGACCTCGGGCAACACGCTCTCGACATCGAGCGGCTTGTCGATGCCGCAGCCCTTGCCGTCGTCGATCCGCCTGGCTTCGGCGAAGACGGCGCCCAGCGCTTTCAGCTCGGACAGGCACTTGGCGTATTCGGCCGGGTTCTCGTTTTCGACAGGCGGGTAGGTGACAGGCGCTTGGTCCGCCTTGTCGTCCGCCGACTTGTCCTTGTTCTTTTCCTCTTCGGCGTCGTCGTCCTTCATCCCGTCTGCTCCGTTGTCACCAGCCTTTTCGCCTTCTGTGCCTTCCGTCGGCTTCGGTTCAGGCGTCGGCGCTTGGCCGTCCTGTTCTCCGCCTGGCGGCGGCTGGTTCTTGTTTTCGTCCCCTTCCTTCACCGGCGTCTCCGGCTTCTTTTCCGGAGCGGGTATCGGTGCCTCCGCCTGCGCGTCGGCAGGTGGTTTGCTGGAGGGAAGGGGGCCGGTTTTGGGAAGGCTCGCGCCTGTGAGGAGCAATGTCGACAGGAATATCAGGGGGATATGACAACGCATGCATTTCCTTTCACGTGTCCGCGAGGGCAGGCCCCGAGGGGAGGAACGCATGGGAAGCCATCTGGTTTCATCGACCTGATGGCAAGGGGCGTTGCAGTTCGGCAACGCTCCGAATTGGGGCGATCCCATAAATTGTGGGGGAGGCGTTTCTATGTTGACAATAATAGTCATGTTTTTTATGCGGCATAAATGAGGCGACGCAATGTCGCAACGTATTCGAACCCACGCCCAGCCAGCCCCTTGAGTTCGCCGCTCAACAGCAAGCCCGGCCCATGATTTCAAAGGATTGGTCCATGCTTAACCGGCACCGTCGCCTGGCTCTCTTGGCTTGCACGACTACACTTGCTCTTTCCGCTGCCACTGGTGCTTTCGCGCAGACCGCGACGAACGAGCCAAAGGCAAACGAGCAGAACGCCGAGGCCACCAAGAAAGGCGAGACCTTCCTTTCGCCGATCGTCGTCAAGGGTGCGCGCACTGGCGATCCCTATGCCAAGGCCGGCCCGGTCAGCGTGGTAACGACCGACCAGATCGACCTCCAGTCCGGGCTTGAAACCGACGAGCTGCTGCGCGGCGTGCCCGGCACATCGACGGCGAACAACCCGCAGAACCCGGGCGTGGCCGTCAACATTCGCGGCTTCGAAGGTTCCGGCCGCGTCAACATGATGATCGACGGCGTGCGTCAGAATTTCCGCTTCACCGGTCACGAAGCGCAAGGTCTTGCCTACTTCGATCCGGCGTTCCTGTCCGAGATCGACGTGACCCGCGGCGCCGTCAACGGCGTCGGCGGCGGCGCGCTGGCCGGTTCGGTCAACTTCAGGACCTATGACATCGAAGACCTGATCCAGGACGGCAAGAACTACGGCGGCATCGCCTCCGCCACCTACGGCACCAACGGCGCCGGCTGGTCGGAATCACTGATCGGCGCGTACCGCTTCAACGACGTTTTCTCGGTGCTGGGGGGCATCAGCAAGGCCGACCCCGGCAACTACGACAACGGCAATGGCGTTCAGGTTCCCTACACCGAAGAAGATTTGCTGTCGGGCATGTTGAAGTTCGAGGTGACGCCGGATGAGGATCATACCTTCAAGTTCAGCGGCATCACCTATGACAACGACTTCTTCGCCAACTCCTACTTCCAGAACGTGAAGAACCAGACGCTGGCTGCAAGCTATTCCTATACGCCTGATAACGAACTCATCGATTTTCGCGCCAATGCCTATTGGAATCGGCTGAAGATGAAGTACGACACCGATGTCAGAGGTGGTGGTACTGCCGCCGGCCGTCAGATCACCGACACCGGCAAGGGCTTCGATATCTCTAACACCTCGTTGTTCGATCTCGGCGAAGTCGCGGTCAGGGCCAACTACGGCGTCGAATATTTCCGCGACGACTACGACGTCATCAACAGCACGGCGCGGCCGGGCGCCGGCGTCAACGGCAGTGGCACCAATGCCACGACGGGCGTCTTCGGCAACACGACCTTCACCTATGGCATCGTCGACCTGACGGCCGGCCTGCGGTGGGACCACTTCAGCCTCGACGGCTCGGGCGCTGTCGTTGCCGGCAACCCGATCGGTCTTCCGGCGGGCCCTTATACGGTCGACAAGTCGGACGGCCGCCTCAACCCGAGCATCACGCTTGCGCTCAACCCGACCGACTGGTTCCAGCCCTATGTGACTTACGCCGAGACCTCGCGTTCGCCGACCGTGAACGAGACGTTTGCCGGCGGCACGCATCCGGGTTCCAGCGGCCAGTCCTTCTTCCCCAATCCGTTCCTGGAGCCTGAAACTTCCAAGGGCTGGGAAGTCGGCGCCAACTTCACCTTCGACGGCCTGCTCGACTCAAGCGACAGCCTGCGTGTGAAGGCGAACTACTTCCACAACAAGATCGACAACTACATCACCGCAGCCCTGCTCAATGGCGGCCGTCAGATCTTCTTCGTCAACAATCCCGGCACCTCGACGGTTCAGGGCTTCGAGCTGCAGGCGGCCTATGATGCCGGTTATGTTTTCGGTGACCTCGCCTATACGTATACCGACAGCAAGCTGCCGTCACAGATCAACGGTTTCGGCGTGCAGAGCTATCTGCCGGACAATATTGTCAGCGCCACGCTCGGTGCCCGCTTCCTCGAAGACCAGCGCCTGACTGTCGGAACGCGCTTCTACGCCGTATCGAGTGCCGACGTCGGCGCGATCAACCGCACACCGCCGACCGTTCCGGGTTACGGCCTGGTCGATATGTTCGCGAACTACAAGTTCGAGAACGGCTTCGAAGTGACGGCGACAGTGACGAACCTGTTCGACAAGACCTACACTCCGTCGTCGAGCACCATTGCCGGCAGCTCGATCGACACCGGCCGCGGCCGAACCTTCCTCGTCACGGCGAAGGCCAAATTCTGAGCTCTTGCAGACGAGCTCCAGTCGAAAAGGCGGTCCTTGTGGCCGCCTTCTCTTTTGCCCTCACGGCACCGCTTTTCCCGCTTGCGCAAGGCACCAACCCGCGCTAACACTTTCGCCCATGACAAGCGCACGCAACATTTCGATCTGGTGGTGGGCTCGCTGAGGCGGCCTTGACCAGTCATGCGTGATTGAGACATGAAGCCGCCCGGAGATTTCGAGGCGGCTTTTTCGTATTCTGGCCGCGTGGGAAAACCGGGCTTTTACGGAGCGAGATGAATGGCAACGGTAATTCTCGAGGACGGCGCGGAGAGCTATACCACCAGGGGCGGCATCGTCGTCACCCGCAGGCGGCGCGAAGCCTCTTATGCGGATGCGATTTCAAGCTATGTCGACAGGCTGGACGAGCGGCGCGGCGCGGTGTTTTCGTCCAACTACGAATATCCTGGCCGCTACACCCGCTGGGACACCGCCGTCGTCGATCCGCCGCTCGGCATCTCCTCCTTCGGCCGCTCGCTCTGGATCGAAGCTTATAACGGCCGCGGCGAAGTGCTGCTGTCGATCATCGCTGATCACCTGAAGTCGGTCGCCGACATCACGCTCGGCGCCTCGACGGCGACCCGTCTCGACCTGACGATCAACGCGCCCGACCGCGTCTTCACCGAGGAAGAGCGTTCGAAGATGCCGACGGTCTTCACCGTGCTTCGGGCCGTCACCAATCTCTTCCATTCGGCCGAGGATGCGAGCCTCGGCCTCTACGGCGCCTTCGGTTACGATCTCGCCTTCCAGTTCGACGCCATCGACCTGAAGCTGAAGCGCCCGGACGACCAGCGCGACATGGTGCTGTTCCTGCCCGACGAGATTCTCGTCGTCGACCACTATGCCGCCAAGGCCTGGATCGACCGCTACGACTTCGCCAAGGACGGGCTTTCGACCGAAGGCAAGACGGAAGAGATCGCCAGCGAACCCTTCCAGACCGTCGACAGCATTCCGCCGCATGGCGACCATCGTCCCGGTGAATATGCCGAGCTGGTCGTCAAGGCCAAGGAGAGCTTCCGCCGCGGTGACCTGTTCGAAGTCGTCCCCGGCCAGAAGTTCTTCGAGCGCTGCGACAGCAAGCCGTCGGAGATCTCCAACCGGTTGAAGGCGATCAACCCGTCGCCCTATTCCTTCTTCATCAATCTCGGAAACCAGGAATATCTGGTCGGCGCCTCGCCGGAGATGTTCGTGCGCGTGTCCGGCCGCCGGATCGAGACCTGCCCGATCTCGGGCACGATCAAGCGTGGCGACGACCCGATCGCCGACAGCGAGCAGATCCTCAAGCTCCTGAACTCCAAGAAGGACGAATCCGAGCTGACCATGTGCTCGGACGTCGACCGCAACGACAAGAGCCGTGTCTGCGTGCCGGGTTCGGTCAAGGTCATCGGTCGCCGGCAGATCGAGATGTACTCGCGCCTGATCCATACGGTCGACCACATCGAGGGGCGCCTGCGCGACGACATGGACGCCTTCGACGGCTTCCTCAGCCACGCCTGGGCGGTGACCGTGACCGGCGCGCCGAAACTCTGGGCGATGCGCTTCATCGAAAGCCACGAGAAGAGCCCGCGCGCATGGTATGGTGGCGCCATCGGCATGGTAGGCTTCAACGGCGACATGAACACCGGGCTGACGCTGCGCACCATCCGCATCAAGGACGGCATTGCCGAGGTGAGGGCGGGCGCGACGCTGCTCTACGATTCGAACCCGGAAGAAGAAGAAGCCGAGACGGAACTGAAGGCCTCTGCCATGATCGCAGCCATTCGTGACGCGAAATCCGCCAACGCCGGCAAGGCTGGCCGCGACGTCGCTGCCGTCGGCGCGGGCGTCAACATCCTGCTTGTCGATCACGAGGACAGCTTCGTGCACACGCTGGCGAACTATTTCCGCCAGACGGGGGCGACGGTGACGACGGTGCGCACGCCGGTGGCCGAGGAGATCTTCGATCGAGTGAAGCCGGATCTCGTCGTGCTTTCGCCCGGACCCGGCAATCCGAAGGATTTCGACTGCAAGGCGACGATCAAGAAGGCGCGCGCCCGCGACCTGCCGATCTTCGGCGTCTGCCTCGGGCTGCAGGCACTTGCCGAGGCCTATGGCGGCGACCTCAGGCAACTGGCGATCCCGATGCACGGCAAGCCGTCGCGCATCCGCGTGCTGGAACCCGGCATCGTCTTCTCCGGCCTCGGCAAGGAGGTGACCGTCGGTCGCTACCACTCGATCTTTGCCGATCCGTCCAGCCTGCCGCGCGATTTCATGATCACCGCCGAAAGCGAAGACGGCACGATCATGGGCATCGAGCACACCAAGGAGCCCGTGGCCGCCGTGCAGTTCCATCCGGAATCGATCATGACGCTCGGTGGTGATGCCGGCATGCGCATGATCGAAAACGTGGTCGCGCATCTCGCCAAGCGGGCGAAGGTCAAGGCCGCTTAAGGAAAGTATTTGCAGACAGTCAGGCGCCGCCTCCGTACCAAGGGGCGGCGCTTTTCGTTGTTGGGCTTGTAGGCGTCTTCATGGGACGTTTGGCGTAGCAGGAATGAAAGCGGGAGTGAGCCGATCACCCCTTTGACAATCCGGCATCGTTGGCACATATGTTTTCCAGTAACCGCCTGCGCGAAATTCGCGCGGGCGGTTTTGCGTTTCAATGGGCTTGCGTTTGCAACTCGTTTGCATCTGCATGAGGAATGAAGAAGATGTCTCGATCCGATAACCGAACCGTCCTGCGGCTTGCCTTCTGGGGCATTCCGCTTTCTCTGGCCGTGCTGGGGCTGAAGCTTCTCGCCTGGTGGGTAACGGGCTCGGTGGCCCTTCTGTCCGATGGCCTCGAGTCCACGGTCAATGTGATCGCGGCGGTGATCGCCTATCTGATGATCGGCTATGCGGCGAAACCGGCGGATGCCGGCCATCCCTTCGGGCACCACAAGGCGGAGTATTTTTCCGCGGTTGTCGAGGGTGTACTGATCGTCGTTGCCGCTCTGCTGATCGTCTGGGAAGCGGTGCCGGCGATGATGGCGCCGGTGGTGCTGGAAGCGCCGGCGCTCGGCCTGGCGATCAACTTTGCAGCGGGCGTCGTCAACGCCATCTGGGCCTATGTGCTGATCAGCGCCGGTCGGAAGCATCGCTCGCCGGCTCTTAGCGCCGACGGCCACCACATCCTGTCGGATGTCGTCACCTCGATCGGTGTTTTGATTGGCCTTGTTCTTGCCATTGCCACGGGCTACGCGATCCTTGATCCCTTGCTCGCCGTCATTGTCGCCTGCAACATCCTGTTCCAGGGCTGGATGGTGATCTCGCGGTCGATCGACGGGTTGATGGATCGGGCGGTGCCGGCCGAGGAGGAGGAGGCG
This sequence comes from Ensifer sp. LC384, assembly GCF_001695865.1. Lineage (NCBI taxonomy): Bacteria > Pseudomonadati > Pseudomonadota > Alphaproteobacteria > Hyphomicrobiales > Rhizobiaceae > Ensifer > Ensifer sp. LC384. The sequence continues at coordinate 579,484 of NZ_MBST01000001.1, read as the reverse complement.
ATCAAGACGGCGATTGCCGCCAATGCCAAGGGATCGCTCGGGGTGCATGACCTCAAGACCCGCCAGGCAGGTCCGGTGATCTTTGTGGATTTCCACATGGTCGTGCCCGAAATGATGCCGGTGGGCGAGGCGCATGATATCTGCGATCGGATCGAAGACGCGATCCGCGCCGTTCATCCCGGCGCCAAGATCGCGATCCATGTCGAGCCGGAAGGTGAAAAGGCGCACGGCGTGCGCGTAAAAGTGAGTGGAGCACCACGAAAATGAGCAAGACTGACGTATCCGGCCTGTCGCAATTGGGCGCGAAGGTCGACCTGCCGCAGAGCCCCGACGAAGCGGTGCTTGAGCGCGTGCCGAGTGGCAACCAGGGCGCGGACTTCCTGGTGCGGTTCACCGCGCCGGAGTTCACTTCGCTCTGCCCGATGACCGGCCAGCCTGACTTCGCCCACATCGTCATCGACTACGTGCCGGATGAATGGCTGGTGGAATCGAAGTCGCTGAAGCTGTTCCTGCATTCCTTCCGCAATCACGGCGCCTTCCACGAGGATTGCACCATCGACATTGCAAGGCGGCTGGTGACGCTTTTGTCGCCACGATGGCTGCGCATCGGCGCCTACTGGTATCCGCGCGGCGGCATTCCGATCGATGTCTTCTGGCAGACCGGCAAGCCGCCGGAAGGGCTCTGGTTGCCCGACCAGGGCGTTCCCGCCTATCGCGGACGCGGATAGAAAATGGCGGGCCTACTGCATAATTCCTTAAATCGGGTCCGATTTAAGGACGAAATTATGCAGCAAGTTTAAAGCGCTACAGCGCCGCACGTCATATTTGGCGCGCGGCGCTGTAGCCCGCCATTTTCGTTTTGCGCCTTGTTACGACCGTCAGCCGAAGATCAAGGCTGCGCCGGCAAGTGCGGTGATGCCGCCGAAAACGCGCGCCAGCGCACCGCCGCCTGAGAGGCGACCGAGCATCATGCCAAGGCCGATGCCGGCCGCGTGAAGGGCGGCGGTTGCAATCAGGAAGCCGACGGCGAAGGGAAGCGCGCCGGCGCTGCCGAGTTCGCCGCCATGCGCATGACCGTGGAAGAGCGCGAAGAGGCCGATGATCGCTGCCGACGCGGCAGTATCGAGGCGCACGACCATGGCCACCAGCAACCCCAGTGCGACGACCGAGGCGAGGATCGCGGGCTCGACAAAGGGAAGCTCGATGCCGGCGGTTGCCAGCGCGAAGCCGACGGCCATCATCGAAACGAAGGCCGTCGGCACGATCCATAGTGCCCGACCGCCGATCTGCGCTGCCCAGAGACCGACGGCGACCATGACCAGAATATGGTCGAGGCCGAAGAGCGGATGCGAGAAGCCGGCCGCAAACGAGCCGTGCTCGTCCGGGTTGAGATGTGCGAAGGCGGGTGCTGCGGATGCCATCAGCGCCGCCGCCGCAATCAGGATGCGTCTGTTCATATCTGTCCCCATGGATCGACAGGGCCTGGGAGGACAGCCCCGCCTTTGCTGCGTTTTGACGGGATCGATCTTATTGGGCTTTGGGTCTCTGTCCATACGGCATTTGACGGTGGCAGCGTTTACCATAGGCACAGTCCGGATTGCCGCTTTGTCGCCCCTTCGGTTTGTTGCATTGTCTTCGCGGTCGAGTCGCATTATCTGACTTTGACAGAGAAATTCATGAGACGCCGGAGAATCACGGATGAACGACAACGACGAGGAAGACAAGAACACCGAACTGCCCTTGGGCAAGGAAACGGAGGCGAACCTTTTCAAGTCGCGCTCGATTTTCATCTACGGCACGATCACGCAGGAACTGGCGCAGAAGGTGTGCTCGCAGCTCGTGGCACTTGCGTCCGCCAGCGATGACGACATTCGCCTCTTCGTCAGCTCGCCGGGCGGCCACGTCGAATCCGGCGACAGCATTCACGACATGATCAAGTTCGTGAAGCCGAAGGTTTGGACGATCGGCACCGGCTGGGTCGCATCGGCCGGCGCGCTGGTCTATGTCGGCGTGCCCAAGGAGCGTCGCGTCTGCCTGCCGAACACCCGCTTCCTGCTTCACCAACCGTCGGGCGGCACCCGCGGCATGGCTTCTGACATCGAGATCCAGGCACGCGAAATCATCAAGATGAACGAGCGCCTGAACAGGATCTTCTCCGAAGCGACTGGCCAGTCGGTCGAAAAGATCGCCAAGGATACGGAACGCGATTATTGGCTGTCGGCTGAAGAGGCCAAGAACTACGGTCTCGTCTCGCGCATCATCACCTCGGTTTCTGATATCTGAGACCCGCATTCCGTCGGCAACGACGTTGAGATCGCAAAGGGCATCGGCGGTAGCGCCGGTGCCCTTTTGCTTTGCCGAGCATCGCGCGAGAGGGGTGGCGGCCGCCCGCTTCATGTTTCGGCTCCCGGGAGCCTTGCTCCGTTTCGGCAAGCCGTGTATAGGCTTTGGCATGACCAAGGCCGACGCATATCGGATCGCTACGATCTCTGCCGCACACGATGACAATCGTGCGCCGTTGCGCGCCTTCGCCTCGCTTCTTCTTCTCGGCCTTACTCGCGGTTGCCGGGTTCGCTGAGGAGCGCCCGGCGGCCGAAAAGCCACGCCGGCAGATGCTCCTCGAATCCGATAGAGTTTTAGGACAAAGGCGCGCCCGCCGCGGCATTTGCCATCGCAATCCGATCCCCGATCGGTTATGGCAAAGCGGCTAGAGCGCTCAGTGATGAAGAGAAGCTGCAATGATCCAGAAATCCCATTCCATCAAGAACGGCATGCCGGAAGCGGCGGTGAAGTATCAGCCTTACCCGCAGATCGCGCTTGCCGAACGTACCTGGCCGTCGAAGACGATCACCCAGGCGCCGATCTGGTGCTCGGTCGATCTGCGTGACGGCAATCAGTCGCTCGTCGACCCGATGGGCCATGACCGCAAGGCGCGCATGTTCCAGCTGCTGCTGGACATGGGCTTCAAGGAAATCGAGATCGGCTTCCCCTCGGCCTCGCAGACGGACTTCGACTTCGCCCGCTGGTGCATCGAGGAGGGCAACGTCGCCGAAGACGTGTCCCTGCAGGTGCTGGTGCAGTGCCGGCCGGAGCTGATCACGCGGACCTTCGAGGCGCTTCAGGGCGCCCACAAGCCGATCGTGCATTTCTACAATTCCACGAGTGAACTGCAGCGCCGGGTGGTGTTTGCCAAGGATGTCGCCGGCATCAAGCAGATCGCGACCGACGCGGCCAAGATGATCACCGACATGGCGGCCAAGGCCGGCGGCGGCTATCGCTTCGAGTATTCGCCGGAGAGCTTCACCGGCACCGAGCTGGAAGTGGCGCTGGAGATCTGCAACGCCGTAACCGAGATCGTCAAGCCGACCCCGGACAACAAGCTGATCCTCAACCTGCCGTCGACCGTCGAGATGGCGACGCCGAACATCTATGCCGACCAGATCGAATGGATGTGCCGCAACCTCGACAATCGCGAGAGCCTGATCATTTCGTTGCATCCGCACAATGACCGCGGCACGGGCATCGCGGCGACCGAGCTCGGCCTGATGGCCGGCGCCGACCGCGTCGAAGGTACACTTTTCGGCAATGGCGAGCGCACGGGCAACGTCGACGTCGTGACGCTGGCGTTGAACATGTTCACCCAGGGCGTGGACCCGAAGCTGGACTGCTCCGATATCGAGCGGATCAAGGAAGTCTACGAGTATTCCAACCAGATGGTCATTCCGGAGCGCCACCCTTACGTTGGCGAGCTGGTCTATACGGCATTCTCCGGCTCGCACCAGGATGCGATCAACAAGGGCATGAAGGCGATCAAGACCGCCAACAAGCCATTGTGGGAAGTGCCGTACCTGCCGATCGATCCGCGTGACGTCGGTCGCTCCTATGAGGCGATCATTCGCATCAATTCGCAGTCGGGCAAGGGCGGGATCGCCTATATCCTGCAGGAAGACTACGGCATCAACCTGCCGCGCAACCTGCAGGTCGAGTTCCGCGAGGACATCCAACGCATCACTGACGAGGAAGGCAAGGAGCTACCCTCCAAGCGCATCCACGAGCGTTTCATCGAGCGTTATGTCGAGCAGCCGGGCGCGCGCATCAAGTTCGTCGATCACCACACCTATCCGGTGGGCGAACACAAGGGTGTGCGCGTGGTTTCGGCCGAGATCACCGACAACGGCGAGATCAAGCGCATCGAGGGCAAGGGCACCGGTCCGATCGACGGCTTCATCAACGCGCTGTCGATCTATCTCGGCGTCGATCTCTCGGTCGCCGACTACTCCGAGCATTCGCTGCAGCACGGCTCGAACGCCGCCGCCATCGCCTACGTCGAGATGGAGCACCCGGGCGGCAAGCTGTTCGGCGCCGGTATCAACACGAACATCGTGGCCGCCTCGCTGGAAGCGATCGTCTCGGCGGCAAACCGCGTCTTGGAAATGAAGCGCGGCTGATCACCAAAACGCCGCGCGCCCGAAACGGACGCGTGGCGTTTTCGATCGATACTTGACGCAACTCTCAATCACGGTCTGGCACTGACGCTGGCGTCATGCCGGCCTGTCGGTCGCAAGGAGCCTGCCGGGCCTGCCGCGCCTTGCGATCGGCGTGACGCCGATCACGGTCGGCCCTGCGCTCGGCCGGCGCGCGCTCGCGCTCCTCGATTTTTACCCGTTCGCGATTGATGCGCCACTCCTCGCGGGCCGCCGCGACCGCCTGACGCTCGGGCGAGCTGGGTCGTTCTGCGGCTTCCTTTGCCGCGCGGTCGGCTTGAAGAAGCGCTGTCCTTGCATCGGCCGCGAGATCCGCCCCGGCAACAGGCGCTGCGATGAGTCCGTTCCCGAACTTTCGCGGAGGTCGCGGCGCAGCTACGCTTTCAAGGCGTGGACTCAGATCGTCGTTGCGACCGCTTCGGCGAGATCGTGCAGGCCGACGGTGGCAGACGGACCGACGACCACGAAGGACGCGCCGCCGCGCTGCCACGAAACCATGCCGAGATCGTCGCGGATGCTTTCGGAGAACTTGTCGGACTGCGGGCTGTCGCTTTCCTTGAGGAAACAGATCGCAAACACATCGCCATCGGCATTGCGATAGATGAGTTGCGCGACGGGTTTGCTGTTGGCGACGAGCAGGCGCGCACCTTCGAAGTTCAGGCCCTTGCCGGTCAGGTTGGGAATGGTGAACGGGACACCGACGCTGGAGGCGAGCCATGTCTCGATCTTCGGCGCGTCGGAGGCCGGAACCTCGACGAGGCGTTCCTTCTGTCGCGAATAGATGCGGTGGTAGTCGGCGATGTCGTCAAGCCAGGTGCGTGCCGACGCGAGCTTCGTCGGCTCGGCGACGTTGTTGGCCGTGCCGATGATAAAGCCGGTGGCGCCACCGACCAACACCAGCGCCACGGATGCCGCCATGACACGTGGCCAGATGCGTGCACTGCGCACATTGGCGGCCGCTATGGTTACGCGTTCCGCCTTGGGATTGATGCCGGAGCCCTGCTTGATCTGACGCACCAGAGCCAGCGGAACGGGATCGTGAAGGAAATCCTCGAAAGCCGTGTCGCCGAAGGCGCTGCCCGCCTTCAGCTTTTCAAACAACGCCTTGGCGTCCTCGTCATGGGCGAGGAGTGTCTCGAGTTCAGTCTTTTCTGCCTCGCCGAGTTCGCCGTCGATATAGGCGCACAACCGGATTTCGAGCGCGTGACCTTTCGTCTGCTGCAACGGTCATGCCCTCCTTTCGGTGTTCTCGGAAATCATCGCGGCGAGCCTCAGGCGCGCCGTCGACAGCCTGCTCATCACCGTGCCGATGGGAATGCCGAGGATATCGGCCGTTTCGCGGTAGCTGTGGCCTTCGACATTGACCAGAAGGAAGGTGCTTGCCAGGCCCTCGGGCATAGAGAGGATCATCTTCTGCAGTTGATTGGCGTAGACGGCTTTCTCGGCGGAGGCCTCGACGCTCAGTTCATCCTGGTCGGACACATCGATCGTACCGCTGCCGGTTCGGACCTTCCTCTTGCGGATCTCGTCGACCCAAAGATTGCGCGTCATGGCGTAGATCCAGCTTTCGAGGCGGCCTTCGCCGTTCCAGAGGTGACTGCGCGTAATCGCTCTTTCGCAAGCTTCCTGGACAAGGTCATCGGCATCATGTGCATTGCGCGTCAATGTCATCGCGAAGCGGCGCAATTTGGGCAGCAGGCTGACCAAGTCGCGTCTGAAGTCCTTCGTTTCTGCCGCTGGGCGCATTGCTCTTCCAAATGAAACGTGCGGGATCGTGTCTTTATTCGCCAAGTAATATCCACAGCGAATGATATGAAACATTTGGTCCTCAGTCTGCAAGGGAAGTCACGGATCGGAAAGCGAAATCTGTTCTTTCGCGCGCCATTATCCCAAAAACCTTCGCGCATCGGCGTTCCATCTCGCGGCGCTTTCGTTACCGTAAACTGCAAGGGCTGGCCGGCATTGCGTCAAAGTTCGGCCCGAATCTGATCGGTACTCATCCGCACAACTGCAGGTCGTTGTCGGGGGAAGTGTCAATGAACAAACAAGAATGCGGTAGCGGAAGACGTGACGGTCGGCGATCCACGGAGCGATCGCGTCCTGATCGGTTACGGCCGGCGCGGGCCTGCATCCGGATTGCCGGGCTGACCGCGTTGCTGACAGGCCTTGCGGCCTGCCAGAGCGCGTCCCTCAGCGAAACCGGTTCGCTGTCGTCCTACAAGGATTTCGTCGCCAGCGACGGCATGGTGACCAAGACGAAATATCGGGTGGATTCCGCTTCGACCAAGACGGTGAAGACGGTGCATCTGATCCCCACGACCTTCGCCGCCAATGCCGATGTCGGCACGCTCGGCGACCCGCAGAAGAAGCTGGTGGCAACGGCCATCGACCGGTCGCTGTGCGAGGCACTCAGTGCACATTTCGATGTGGTACCGGTATCGAAGCCGGCGGATATGGCCGTGCGCTCCGTGGTCAGCAAGGTCAAGGCAACGAACGCCGTCGTCGCCGGCGTGTCGACTGTCACCACGGCGGTTTCCCCCGTGCCGGTTCCGCGCATTCCGATCGGCCTTGGCAGTCTCGCCGTCGAGGCGGAGGCCTTCGATGCAAAGGGCAAGCAGATCGCCGGGCTGACATGGGCGCGCGGAGCCAACATCCTGACCAACGGTTCGCGCGCGTCGACCGCTGCGGACGCGTTCGAACTGGCCGGCGATTTTTCCGACGATTTCAGTGCGTTGCTGGCAAAATCGAACGACCCGATGAAGTCCGGCTTCGAACTGCCGTCAATGAAGAACGTCTCGAACAGCGTCTCCTATGCCGTTACCGGCAAGTCGACCGATCCCGATTGCGCTGTCTTCGGGCGTGGCTCGGGCGTGACGGGCATCGTCGGCGGCGCGCTGGGCCTGCCGCCGGAATGGACCGAGAAGAAGCGCACCTGAGGAAAGGCTTCTTGGGTCGATGCCGCGGCTGCCTTCCCATGTTCGGGAAGGCAGAGGGCATGCGTCAATATTGTCTGACGCCGCCGAGCGACTGCAGCAGCGAGCGATAGGCCCAGCTGTCCTCGCCGCCGCGATCACGGATCTCGACCAATTGTACGCGGGCATCCTCGATCTGACCCTGCTCGATCAGGGCCTGGCCCATGTAGGAGCGGGCGAGGATATAGTTCTCGTCGGCCTGAAGCGCGCGCTTGTAATACTGCATGCCGAGTTCCATGCGGCCGGCCTTGCGGTTGGCATAACCGAGATAGTTCAGCACGCGGGCGCTTTTTTGATCCTTGACGGCGCCGAGAACCTTGATGGAGTTCTCATACTGACCGGCGTAGGCAAGCTCGCGGGCGGCCTCAAACAGGATGTCGTCGCTCAGATCGCTCTTCTTGGCGTTGACGCAGGCGTTCTTCTTGGCATCCCAGATCTTGCCATTGGTGCATTCGCTGCTCGTCTTGGTTTTCTTCGGCGGCTCGCTGGTGTCCTCGCCGGCGGCCATGGCCGTCTGCGCTGCAAAGGCAGCCGCGCTGGCGGCAAACAGGGCACATAGAATGGTCTTGCGGTACATCATGCCGATCTCCCATCATCTGCAATGGCGCCGAGCACACCATTTTCGGCACAGAGAATAGATCGCTCTGCCGGTTGTGGGAACCCGAACGGGAGTGTGACGCACGAACAGACGCATTTATTCGCCCGGCGACGAGGCTCCGGCGAAAAACAGGCCGGTCTGCTCGTTCAAGCGGCCTTCGGGCGAGGGGCCTAAAGCGCGCCGCGATCTTTCAGATCCGCTTGTTGCGCTTTAAGCTCGTGTTCCCTCGCATGTCGTTATCGCAAAACCGCTGCGCACTTTTGCGCGACATGACCTAGAAGCGGGTGGTTTCGACCAGCGTCGCGCCGGTTGCATCGGCGTTGAGCGCGTAGCGCTCGCGGGTGAGGTGCCAGTTACCGGCCTCGCCGGCAATCGTGAACAGGTTGTAGGCGGCCTGCGGCTTGTGGCCGCCCGGCCCCTGCGACGCGGAGGAGATGCCGACGACCGGCACGGGGCCGTTCGGGCCCTTGAGCGAATAGACGGTGTTCAGGTGCGTGTGGCCGTGGATCACCAGTTCGGCACCGCCGGACGAGATCGTCGCTGCAAACCGGCGGATGCCGAGCATGCGCTTGTGCAGCGAGGTGGCGCCGCGGATTGGCGGATGGTGGATCATCACCACGCGGAAGAGCCCGGCATCGCCCGCCTGGCGCAGCAGGTTGACGGTGGCCCGCGCCTGCCTCTGGCCGAAATATCCGCTGGCGGCAAAGGGCGGTGTCGCCACTGCGGTCGAGCAGCCGATCAGCGCCACCGGGCCGCGCACCCGCATATAGGGGAAACAACGGTGGCTCTCGTGCCAATTGGCCGGTGCGCCATCGGCGCGCATATAGGGATACCAGGCGCGCGTCGTCTTTTCGTAGGCGCCGGGCACATAGGCATCGTGGTTGCCCGGGACGATCGAGATGTTGGCGGGATCGCCGGCGTCCTCGAGCCAATCGGTGACCGCCGTGATCTCCCGCGACGAGGCGAGGTTCACCAGGTCTCCGGTGATCGCCATGTGGTCGGGATCGCGCTTCTCGATATCGGCCATCAGGCAGTCGAGCGTGCCCGTGAACAGGTGCCGTCTACGGTTCCGGTGCCAGTTGACGAAGCCGGTGATGCGCTTGGAGGCAAGCTCCCTCAAGGAGAGGTCGGGCAGAGGGCCGAGATGGACATCGGAGATATGGGCGAGTTTGAACATCATCCCCGTCTAGCGCATATTCCGGTTGAGGGGAATCATGTCGCCGGATTAATCCGGCCTGGCAGTAAATGCGGGAGGAACGGCATCTGGAACAGCAGCGGCCACCGGAGATGCGGCGCTGGTATCTCCGCGTCCTGATGCGTCTGGCCCATGGCTATTACGCGTTGTCGCGTGGCATGACGATCGGCGTGCGCGCCGCTTGTTTCGACGGCGAAGGGCGCGTCTTCCTGGTGCGGCATTCCTATCTTCCCGGCTGGCACCTGCCGGGCGGTGGGCTCGACCGCGACGAGACTGCGCTTGAGGGCCTGCTGCGGGAGTTGCGGGAAGAGGGCAATCTGGAGACGACGATCCCGCCGACGCTGGTGCAGGTCTATTACAACAGGCGCACGAGCCGTCGTGATCATGTGGTCTTCTACCGTTGCGACGGCGTGCGCCAGACGTTACCGAAAGAGCCGGATCTGGAGATCGCGGCGAGCGGTTTCTTCGCGCTTGATGCGCTGCCGGACGATGCCACTCCGGCAACGCGTCGCCGGCTTGCCGAGCTGGCGGGTGGCACTGCTTTCGACACTTACTGGTAGGTCGGCTGCCCGTCCCCGCGCGCCTGAACGCGCGGGGACGCCTTAAAGGGCAAAGGCCTAAATGGTTTCCCGCTCATGCGGCGCATCCAGATCCAGGATCGGGCCGACGGGTACGACGCCGGTCGGATTGATCATCGTGTGACTGCGGTAGTAATGGTCCTTGATGTGATGCATGTTGACCGTCTCGGCCACACCCGGCACCTGGTAGAGGTCGCGCAGGTAGCCCTGCAGGTTCTTGTATTCAGCGATCCGGCGGATGTTGCACTTGAAGTGACCGACATAGACAGGGTCGAAGCGCACCAGCGTCGTGAATAGCCGCCAGTCGGCTTCGGTGAGCTTGCTGCCGGTCAGGTAGCGTCGAGTGGCGAGCCGTTCTTCCAGTTCGTCGAGCATATCGAACAGTGGGGTGACGCCTTGCTCGTAGGCCTCCTGGCTCGTGGCGAAACCTGCCTTGTAGACGCCGTTGTTGACCGCCCCATAGATGCGGCCGTTCAGTTCGTCGACTTCGGTGCGCAGGTCCTCCGGATAGAAATCGTCCTTCGAGCCCGTCAGTCCGTTGAAGGCGGAGTTGAACATGCGGATGATTTCGGCGGATTCGTTGGAGACGATGGTGTTTTGCTGCTTGTCCCACAGCACCGGTACGGTTACCCGGCCGGAATAGCTGGGATCGGCACGGACATAGACCTGCCAGAGGGCGTCGAAGCCGAAGAGGTGATCGACGGTGCCGCCATCCTTGCCCTTGAACTCCCAACCCTTCGACAGCATCAGCGGATCGACGATCGAGACCGAAATCAGGTCTTCGAGCTTCTTCAACTTGCGGAAGATCAGCGTGCGATGCGCCCAGGGGCAGGCAAGCGAGACGTAGAGATGATAACGCCCGGCCTCGGCCCTGAAGCCGCCTTCGCCGGATGGGCCCGGCGAACCATCGGCGGTGATCCAGTTGCGGAATTGGGATTCGCTGCGCTTGAAATGGCCTTTCGTCGCCGCCGTGTCATACCAGACGTCCTGCCAGACGCCGTCTACAAGCCTGCCCATGGGCGATCTCCTTCGGGTTTTCGTCGTTCATAGATAGCCGCTTTGTCGGCCTGCGGTAGGTATCGATTTCTGAACAGTGCGTTTTGGGCTTTGACATCGGGCAATTTTCTGCTATCGGCGATTTCAGAAAATTTCTCTGTGTCCGGAACGAACCGTACTCATGACCTTCTCGGGAAACCTGCGACGACGCTGATGCTGCCAACGCCCCTTCGGGCGAAGCCATCCCATGTCCGTTCGTATGCCTGGTTCCTGATCCCATGAAAAAGCACGACCTCGTCTACCTGACCGAAGACGCGTCCCATGACGCAGCCATCGAAATCATCAACGAAGAAGCCTTTGGCCCCGGCCGGTTTGCCCGGGCGGCAGCGCGCATCCGTGAGCAGGGGCCGCATGACCGGTCGCTGTCATTCGTCTGCGCCGACAATGGCGAGACGATCGCCTCGGTGCGGATGACGCCTGTCATGGCCGGTTCGATCAAGGGCCACCTGCTTGGGCCGCTTGCCGTCAGGCCGTCGCACAAGAACATGGGCATCGGCCGGGAACTCGTGCGCATCGCCGTGGAGGCGGCGCGGCGGAAGGGGTCTGAGGCCGTTATCCTCGTCGGCGATCCGCCCTATTATCAGCCGCTCGGATTCGAAAAAGTCCGTTACGCCGCGTTGGAGTTTCCGGGCCCGGTCGATCCGGCGCGGGTGCTGGCGGTGCCGATGGCCGAGGGTGTGCACGCCGGCCTTTCCGGTGTCATCGGCTGGCGGGATGATGCGGCGGCCCACGGTGCAACTGCATCGGAGGCTGATATCGAACTGGCGCTTGCCGTCTGATAACGCCGCGGCCGCTACTGCATGTTTCCTTAAATCGTATCCGATTTAAGGATAGAAACATGCAGCGGTTCAAAGTGCTACAGCGACCTTTGCACGTCTGATAAGACGCGCGGCGCTGTAGCCTCTAAGCCAGCCGTTTCTTCAGGAAGACACGGCTGCGGCCCGGCGGGAAGTCGGGTAGCTCGCAGAACGTCTCGTAGCCCTGGCGCTTGTAGGCGCAGCGCCTGCAGGTTGACGGTGTCGATCCAGGCGCCTTAGCAGCCGCGGCGGACCGCCTCTACCTCGGCCGCTGCCAGCAGCTTTCCCGCCAGACCCCGTCCGCGCAGGTTGGGCGCTCCTATTTCGCCAGCCGCTTGGCTATCGGCTCGAATTCCGGTGTCGCCGTGCGCTTGACCGGGTCCGGCGCGCCGGCGTCGATCGCGTCCCAGTATTTCCAGTGGACCTTCTTCGATCCCAGCTCGTAGTCCATGCCGTCCCAGCTGTCTTCGCGGAAGCTATAGAAGGCCCAGTGCAGGCTGTCCTTGTCGAGCGTCGTCAGAACGTCTTCGAGATAGGCCTTGCAGCCGGTCCAGCGCCGCATGCAGCCGAACTCGCCGGCAACGACGCGGTTGAGCGGAATGCCCTTGTCTTTCGCCCATTGCACTGGCTGGTCGAGGTAGGACGCAACCCGCGCCTTGTCCCAGTTCTCTTCTCCTTCGCCGAAGGGTACCTTGCCGGGATAGGCGTAGGGCTTTTCGCGCTTCATGTTGGGCGCGCTCGTCGCCGCATAGGGCTCGTACATGTGGAAGCTGTAGAGCACCTTTTGGTCGCTGAGGCCGGACGGCCAATAGTTGAAACCGTCGGCTGCGGCATACCAGCCGGCGTCGGCCATGATCGGGGTGGCTGGATCGACCTCGCGGATGGCGGCGATGATCGTTTCGTAGAAGGCGACGAGGTCGGAGGCCCCGTCCTTCTTTTCCGCATACCAGTCGAGCATCGCCTTGTTGTCGGCATGTTCGGCCAGGCCATTCTGCTTTTCAGGGGCCGGTTCGTTGATGATGTTGTAGGCCGCAACACCAGGATGATCCCTAAGCTCGCGCGCAAGATCGCGCCAGAAGCTTGCGGCTTGAGCCCACCAGGCCCTGTCCTGCCAGATGCGGCCGTCGAACTTGTTGCCGTTGTTCTGCGACCAGCGCATGCCGGGCAGCGACAAGGGGGTGATGACGATCTTCAATCCGGCCCTGTCGGCCCGGTCGAGCGTTTCCTTCAGCGTCTTCAGGTCGGCGGCGGGAATGCCCTCGTACTTGTCGGCGTCGCCAATCAGATAGTCGCGCTTGGCCGGCTTCCACTTGTCGTAGGACAGGCGAACCCAGGTGGCGCCGTAGCCGGACAGTGCCTTGAAATAGGCCTCGTCCGGCGGCAGCCGGTTGAAGCTATTGCCGCCATGCTGCGGCTTGTCCCAGAAACCGATGAGATCGGCGGCGTGGGCGGGCCCGGCGATGACAGGACCGGCTAAGGCAAGGGCGAGGAGGGAGGAGGCTATCAAACGCATCTACAGGGCTCCAAAAATTGTCCCTGCGATGTCGACAGTCATTGTGGCCTAAATCGGGAACGGCGCATGCTGAAGACGTCGAGCCGGCTTTCACCCACATCCTTTTCGTCGAGCTGCCAGCCGCCGCGTTGGTAGAACGCGCGCTTCTGCGGCAAGGCGCAGAGATAAACGCTGTCGACGCCGATGGCCAAAGCCGCTTCCGCCGCATGGCGAACGATGCTTGCCCCAATGCCCAGCCCACGAAATGTAGGCTCTACCCAGACCGCCGCGACCCAGGGGCCAAGCGCCGGCCGCTCGTCGAGATCGGATTCGATCACCGATGCGGTGCCGATGAAGGTCGCGCCGCGGTGGGCGACGATGGCAAACGGAATGTGATCGTCGCCGAGGCTGCCGGCAACCAGCCCGGCGATATGGCCGAGCGGAAAGCCGCGCGGTTCCCACCAGGCCCGCCAGACGCGGTCGGCAATATCATCCGCGAAACACGGTACGTCGCGCAGGTTGCTGATGGCGATGCTCGGATCGGTCATCGGCCCTCGCGGTACCAGGTCGCCGATATCAGGAAGAGCAGGGCGGCAAGGCCGAAGAGACCGGTAAACAGCGACAGCGAGTTGATGCCCCGCAGCACCGTCTCGTCGGTCATGCGCAGCGACAGCCGCTGGTCGTCGGCGACACGGATAGCGCCGCGCACCGGCAGGATCGACGGCAGGTCGATGGCGCCGTCGGCGCTAGCCAGCCGGCGCACCAGCCCCTTGGTCTTTTCAGCCCAGGGGCGCAGCTTGTCCTCCGTCGAGATCGCCGCCCTGAACTCCGGAGCGTCGACATTGCCGACATGCACAAGCGTCGTCAGTTCGTCGTTGGCGACTTCGAACAGCCCGGTCTCCGTGGTTTTGACTTCGGCGCTGTAGAGGCCGGGCTCGCGCTGGGTCAGCGTCAGTTCCTCGGTCTTTCCAGAGGGATAGCTGAGGGTCGCCGGGCCGGGATCGCCTTCGATCGTCTGGCGGGTGATTTCCAGCGTGCGGCCGGCCGCGCGTGCTGTCAGCGCTTCCTCTTCCAGCGCCGGCTCCTGCATCAGCCAGTGGGCGGTGCGGCGATAGAGCGAGACGTGCGGACCACCGCCCTCGAACCCGCGGGCCCAGAGCCAGCCCTGGTCGGACAGGAGCATGGCGACCCGTCCCTTGCCGACGCGGTTCAGCACCAGCAGCGGTTTGCCGTCAGCGGCCTCCATCACGGTCTGACCGAGCGGCCGATCGACATCGACGGTGCGGAACCAACGGCCCCATTGCGGCGGCTCGCTTGCGGCACCTTCGAGGCCGCGGGTGACCGGATGCTTCTTTCCCTCGTCCGAGAGGCGCGGGTAGAAGCCTTTTTCATTCATCACGCCGGTGGGGTTTGCCGGCAGCACGGCTGACAGGGGCGTGGCTGCAATGGAATCGTTGCCGGCATGCTCAGGCCCGGCGGCGATCAGAAGCGCGCCGCCGTTCTGCACATATTGGGCGATGTTGTCGTAGTAGAGGATCGGCAGAACGCCGCGGTGCTGGTAGCGGTCGAAGATGATCAGGTCGAATTCGCTGATCTTGTCGACGAACAGCTCGCGCGTCGGAAAGGCGATCAGCGACAATTCGTTGATCGGGGTTCCGTCCTGCTTTTCCGGCGGCCGCAGAATGGTGAAGTGCACGAGGTCGACGGCGGCATCGGATTTCAAAAGATTGCGCCAGGCGCGCTCGCCTGCATGCGGCTCGCCCGAGACGAGCAGGACGCGCAGGTTCTCGCGGATGCCGTCGAGCACATGGACGGCGCGATTGTTGGTTTCGGTGACTTCGCCGGGGACGCCGTTCACGGCGAATTCGAGAATGTTGTTGCCGCCGCGCGGCACGGTGAAGCTGAAAGGCACGTCGGTGCCGGGCTCGGCGACCTCGGTGGCAATCTCGTTGCCGTTGAGGCGGATGGTCACCTCGGCGGTTCCGCCCGGTGCCGCACCGTCATCGACGACGCGGAAGGACAGTTTCTGCTGTTCGCCGACGATGCCGAAACGCGGTGCGCTGACAATCTCGATGCGGCGATCGAACTCGTCCGGTCTGCCGCTGATCAGCCCATGGACCGGCGCGTCGAAGCCGAGCTTCTGATTGATATCAGGGACGTCGTGGATCTGGCCGTCGGTGATGAAGATCGCACCGCCGACCCGCGCCGGCGGCACATCGGCAAGCACGGATGTCAACGCGGAGAAGAGCCGCGTCGATGGTGCTTCGCTGTCCTCGCTGTCGGCAGCTTCGACGATGCGGGTCTCGATCTGCGGGAAGCGGGCGAGCCGGTCCTTGAGGTCGGCAAGCGCCTTGTCGGTCTGCTCGCGCCGGCCGGCATAGTCCTGGCTTTGGCTGCGGTCGACGACAACAGCAACGATGGTCGACAGCGGCTCGCGCTCCTCCTGAAACAGGATCGGATTGGCAAGCGCCAGGCAGAAGGCGGCAAGGGCTGCGGCACGAACCCAGGCCCCGCGCACACCGCGCCAGATGCCGAGCGCGGCGAGAACCGCGGCTGCAATGGCAAGCATCGCAAGATAGGGCCAGGGGATGAAAGGCGAGAAGTCGGCGGTCATCGATCGGCCCTCACTGTCCGAGCCGTTCGAGCAGGGCCGGCACGTGCACCTGGTCGGCCTTGTAGTTGCCGGTCAGCATATACATCATGATGTTGACGCCGGAGCGGAAGGCGTATTCGCGCTGCATCTCGTCCGGCGGCACCGTCGGCAAGAGCGCGACGCCATTGGCGTCCACCGCCCAGGCGCTGGCAAAGTCGTTGCCGGTGATCATGATCGGCGTCACGCCGTCGCCCGAGCGGGCCGGGCGATTGCTTGCCTCTTCGCGATTGTCAAGCTGCGCCTCGATCCAGAGCGGACTACCGGCATAGCGGCCGGGGAAATTGGACAGGAGGTAGAATGCCTTGGTCAGCACATGATCGGTCGGAACCGGCTCCAGCGGCGGGATGTCGAGGTTGGCGAGGATCGCCTGCAGCCTCTCGGTGTTGGGGCTGGTGCCGCCGGAAGTTGCGCCGAGCGAGGAGAACTGGTCTCGCGTGTCGAACAGTACGGTGCCGCCGGCGCGCATATAGGCATCGATGCGGCTGACGGCCTGCGGGCTCGGCATCGGCGCCGATGCGGAGACCGGCCAGTAGATGATCGGGTAGAAGGAGAGTTCGTCCTTGGCGATGTCGAGGCCGACGGGCGTGCCGGGTTCAAGCGTCGTGCGATAGGTGAGGAAGTCGGTCAGCCCCATCAGGCCCCGTTCGGAAAGGCGGTCGACTTCGCTTTCACCGGTCACGACATAGGCCAGATGCGTGGTGTCGAGGCGCTCGAGGATGGCCGCGTCTTCCGGTCGGCTGTCGTCGGCCAGACCGTCCAGCGGCGAAACGAGGAAGGCGCTTGCTGCCAGCAGCACGGCCGCGGTCATTGACTTTGCTGCGCGCGGCCGCGAGAGGGCGCCGCCCATGAACAGCACGATCAGCGCGTCGACCAGCAGCAGCAGCAGCGCCAGCGTGAACAGGGCCGGCTTCAGCGACCAGCTCTCGGAGCCGGCCAGTTGCTGCACGGTGTGAGCGCCGGCGGCCGTCATGTCGATCGGCTGCAGTTCGGCGTCGCGCGGCAGCAGGTTGAGCGCGGTGAAACCGTCTTCCGAACCATAGAGACCCGGCGGGTTGTCCGGCGTCGCAACCGGCACCTTGCCGGGGACGACGTCAAGCGGCCGGGCGTTGCCGGTCTCGGCCACCAGTACGCCGTCGGCATTGAGCAGGCGATAGGGCGCGAGCGTCTGCTGCTGGACCTTGCCCTCGTTGGCAACGCCGCCGCCGCGCGAAAGCTGGACGCTGCGGCGAAGCATCTCGACGAAGTCACCTGAGATCGGCAGGTTCGACCAGGTGGCTTCGGCGCTGGCATGGAAGAGGATGATGCGACCGGCGCCGCGGGCTGACGTCGTCACCAGCGGCGTGCCGTCGGCAAGGCTTGCCCAGGTGCGCTCGGCAAGATCGGCAGTCGGCTCGGCCAGCACCTGCCGCTTGACGAGAATGTCGTTCGGGCGTGCCATGCCGGCAAATGGGCTGTTGCCCGGATAGTCGGCCAGCGGCTGCGGTTCGGACCAGGAAAGCGCGCCACCGAGCGCCCGCTCGCCCTGGCGCAGCGTCACCGGCACCAGCGGATCGTCGGCGGGGGCAGCGGCAAGCCGCGGGCCGGCGAAGCGGATGAGCATGCCGCCATTGTCGATCCACTTCGACAGCTTCGGATAGATCTCCTCCGGCAGCCGGCCGATATCGGCCATGATCAGCACGGATGGCTTCTGTTCCAGCAATTCCGGAATGGCGACGCCCAGATCGGTCTCGTGCGGTTCGACGAGATCGGCATAGGGGGCGAGCGCACGGTTGATATAGTAGAGCGGCGACAGAAGCGGTTGCGACAGGTCGCGGGAGTCGCCGCTCAAAAGGGCGACGCGGCGACGGCGAAAGCCATCGTCGAGCAGATGCACGCTGCCGGCGGTCGCGGCATTCTCGATGCCGATGCGGGCAAAGTCGTTGCGCAGTTCGAAGGGCGCTTCGATGCTGCCTTTCGCAACGCCATCACCGGCGGCAAAGGCGATCTGTCCGTCGGCGATGGCGCGGCCGCGTGTATCATAGGCGACGATCGGCAGGGTCAGCGCACCGTCCTTGCGCAGGCGCGTTGCCGTCACCGACATGCCGGTTGAACCGTTGCTGGTATCGGTCAGCGCCACGGTGCGGCTGCCATCGGCCTCGATCAGCCGCAATTCGGCCGCACCAACCTCAGCAAGCGCCGCCGTCGTCTTCTGGTCTGCAGCCTCGATGCCATCGCTCACGAAGGCGAGCGTGCCGAGCTTCGTATCCTCAAATGCGGTTTTCAGCGCGGCTATCGCCAGGCCGCGATCGACGGCAAGCGGGATGGGGGCGGCAGCGGCAAGCCTGTTGCGCGCGGTCGCGGCCGAGCCCGGCGTGGCATCGTGCTGGCGATCGCCGGTGAAGGCGATCGCGACAGCAAGGTCGCGCGCCTCCGCATCATCGATCAGCGTGCTGACGGCATCGACGCGCTGTTCCCAATCGGTGGCAGTGGCCCAGCTGTTGTCGACGACGATCGCGAGTGGGCCGCCGGTCGCAAGCGTGTTCTGCCGCGGGTTCACGACGGGATCGGCGATCGCGAGAATGACCGCGGCCGCCATCAGCATGCGCAAAAGCGTGAGCCACCACGGGCTTTTCGATGGTGTCTCCTCGCGCTTGAGCACAGAGGCGAGAATGCGCAGCGGCGGAAACACTTCGGCCGCCGGCTTCGGCGGCGTCATGCGCAACAGCCACCAGATCACCGGCAGAGCGATGAGGGCCGCAAGCAGCGCAGGATTGGCAAAGAGGAATGGAAGGCCGGTCATAGCTGGCCCCCATGGGTGGCGCGTCCCGGCATGCCGGAGAGATACATGTGGACGGCAACCAGCGCCTCGGAGGCCGGCCGGTCGGTTCTATGCGGCGTAAAGGTCCAGCCGAGATGGCGCAACGTCACGCCGAGGCTCTCACGGCGGGCGAGATAGGCGCGCTGGTAGTCCTCGCGCAGGATCTCGGCGCGGCCAGCCGTCAGCTTCTGGCCGGTTTCCGGATCGCTGAATTCGGTCCGCCCGGCATAGGGGAAAACTTCCTCCGCAGGATCGGCAATCTCGACGACATGGCCGCGCAGGCCGCGGCGGGCGAGGGGACCCAGCCGCTCCATGATCCTGTCGGTCGGATCGAGAAAGTCGCCGATCAGCACGAGATCGCTGGCGCTGCGGATCATGCCCGTGTCCGGAAGCCCTTCGGCAAGCGGGCTCAGCATGATCGCGGTTGCCAGCCGTTCGGCGGCGTTGCGGGCAGAGACGGGCTCCATCACCCCGGGGCATCCGATGCGTTCGCCCGAGCGCGCGAGGATCTCGGCGAGCGCAAGCATCAGCACCAACGCCCGGCTTTCCTTCGACACCGAACCGAGCGTCGACTTGTACATCATCGACGGCGACAGGTCGGCCCAGAGCCAGATGGTGTGGGCCGCTTCCCATTCGCGGTCGCGCACATAGGTATGATCGTCGCGGGCGGAGCGGCGCCAGTCGATACGCGACAGGCTCTCGCCGTCGCTATAGGGGCGGAACTGCCAGAAATTCTCGCCGATCCCGCGCTTGCGCCGGCCATGCCAGCCGGAGATCACCGTATTGGCGATCCGGCGGGCTTCGACCAGGCAGTCAGGAACGAGCATCGCGCGCTGCTGCGCACGGGAAAGAACCTCACCAGCGGGGGTACGCGCAACAATGTGCCCGATGGACGCCATTCTTTATCCCTTGGCTTGTTTCACCAGCCCGGCGATCACGTCGCGCACGGTCATGCCTTCGGCACGGGCGGCGAAGGTCAGTGCCATGCGGTGCTGGAGAACGGGCTCGGCAAGCGCCAGAATATCGTCGATCGACGGCGCGAGACGTCCGTCATAGAGCGCGCGGGCGCGGGCGCACAGCATCAGTGCCTGGCCCGCGCGCGGGCCGGGGCCCCAGGCGACGTTCTTGTCGGTGGCGGCATTGCCGTTGCCGGGACGGGCCGAGCGCACCAGCGCCAGGATGGCGTCGACCACCTTCTCGCCGACCGGCATCTGGCGGATGAGGTTCTGGATCTGCTGCAGGCGGGCGGCGTCGATCACCGGCCGGGCAAAACTCTCGCCGACGCCGGTGGTTTCCAGCAGGATCTGCCGTTCGGCCGCAAGCTCGGGATAGCCGACATCGACCTGCATCAGGAAGCGGTCGAGCTGGGCCTCGGGCAGGGGATAGGTGCCTTCCTGCTCCAGCGGGTTCTGGGTAGCGAGCACGTGGAATGGCTGCGGCAGGTCCTTGCGGGCGCCGGCAACGGTGATGTGATACTCCTGCATCGCCTGCAGCAATGCGGACTGCGTGCGCGGCGAGGCACGGTTGATCTCGTCGGCCATCAGCAGCTGCGTGAAGATCGGACCGGGGATGAAGCGGAAGGAGCGATGACCGGCACCATCCTGGTCCATGACTTCGGAGCCGAGAATATCCGACGGCATCAGGTCGGGCGTGAACTGCACGCGGCTGGAAGCGAGCCCGAGAACAGTGCCGAGCGTCGCCACCAGCTTGGTCTTGGCAAGGCCGGGAACGCCGACGAGCAGGGCGTGACCGCCGGACAGCACCGCAAGCAGGGTCTGCTCGACCACGTTCTCCTGACCGAAGATGACCTTGCCGACTTCGGACCGCACGAGCGCGATCTCCGCGAGCGCGTTTTCCGCCGCGGCAACGATCGCCTTTTCGTCGGTCGCGTCCGTGGCGCCCTTCATCACACTCATGGTCGTACTCCCCGGTCGCCCGTTGTTGAACCGAATCGCCCCGCCGGGGATTTCAGTTGCCTTATTCCAATTTAGACCCTGGCTGACGGCTGACAAGTCGCCGCAGACGCACTATCTCGTGACAGCGTACACGTCGCATCTCGCGACCGCATACACGCCTCCGGTGCAAAATCGGGGCCAATCGGGACGGAACGATGGCAGAAGCCGAAATTCAGCGAACCGGGGACGCAGCCGGACTGGCGGCGCTGATCTCGCGCGCGGCCGGCCAGACGGGTGACGGCAACCGCGGCCTGCCGCCCGTGGAGCGCTGGAATCCGCCGTTCTGCGGCGATATCGACATGGAAATCCGCGCCGACGGCACCTGGTTCTATCTCGGCACGCCGATCGGCCGCCAGCCGTTGGTGCGGCTGTTCTCCACAGTTTTGCGCAAGGACGACGACGGCGTTACCTATCTGGTGACGCCTGTGGAAAAGGTGGCGATCCGCATCGTCGACGCGCCCTTCGTTGCCGTCGAAATGAGCGTGACGCAGACGGATGGCGTGCAGGTGCTGACCTTTCGCACCAATGTCGGCGACGTTGTCGAGGCCGGGCCGGAACATGTCTTGCGTTTTGTCATCCACGGCGAGAACCGCGAACTGAAGCCCTATCTGCATGTGCGTGGCCGGCTTGAAGCGCTGGTTTCGCGGCCCGTCATGTACGATATTGTCGAACTCGGCGAGACCGTGGTCGTCGACGGCATCGAGATGTTCTGCGTGCGCTCGGGTGGTTCCGTCTTCCCGATCATGCCAGCCGCTGAACTGGAAGCGCTGTCGCGATGAATGTGCATCCCTATTCCGCCAACGAATTTCGCCGCCGGGCACTGACCCAGATGGGCGGGCCGGTGGAAAGCGCGTGGCGGGAGCACGGCGATTTCCTCCTCAATCCCGGCATCGTGCCGCATCTTGAGACCCTGCATCTGAAGGATGCCGCCGTGCTGGTGCCGGTGGTCGACGACGGCGAGGATGCGCATGTCATCTTCACCCAGCGGACCGCAAGCCTGCGTAAGCATTCCGGCCAGGTGGCGTTCCCCGGCGGCGCCGTCGACCCGGAGGACCGCTCGATCGAGTTTGCCGCCCTTCGCGAGGCGCAGGAGGAGATCGGTCTCGATCCACGTTTCGTCGAAACCATCGGACGACTGCCGCACTACATGGCGCTGTCCGGCTTCAAGATTACGCCGGTTCTGGCGGTGGTGCAGCCCGGCTTCGAGCTGGTGCCCAATCCGGACGAGGTCGAAAGTGTCTTCGAAGTGCCGTTGTCGTTCCTGATGAACCCCGGAAACCATGGGCGCGGAAGCGGCCATTGGCAGGGCGAGGACCGGCATTTCTATCGCATGCCCTATGGCGACAGGAATATCTGGGGTATCACCGCCGGCATCGTTCGAATGCTCTATGAAAGGCTTTATGCATGACCTCGGTTGCCGGTGAGAGCTGGTTTTCGGCTCCATCCCTTCGCCGCGTTTTCGACCTCCTGAATGGGGAAGGAGGGGAGGTGCGCGTCGTCGGCGGCGCCGTGCGCAACAGCCTTATGGGCGTGCCGGCAGGCGATGTCGACATGGCCACCACCTGGCATCCCGACGAGGTTGTCGCCCGCGCCAAGGCCGCCGGTATCAAGGTGGTACCAACAGGCATCGACCACGGCACAGTGACGCTGGTGATCGACGGCACGCCCTATGAGGTGACGACGCTGCGCCGCGATGTTGCGACCGACGGGCGCCGCGCGGAAGTGGCCTTCGGCACCGACTGGAAAGCGGATGCCGGCCGACGCGACTTCACCATCAACGCGCTCTACGCCGACGACAGCGGCAAGGTAATCGACGACGTCGGCGGCCTTGCCGATATCGAGGCTCGCACCTTGCGCTTCATCGGCAATGCGGCCGAGCGGGTGGCCGAGGACTATCTTCGCATCCTGCGGTTTTTCCGCTTCTTCGCCCATTACGGCAACGGTCGTCCCGATGCCGACGGCCTGAGGGCCTGCGCCCAGGCGCGCTCGAAGCTGTCGACGCTTTCGGCAGAGCGGGTCTGGGCCGAGACGAAGAAGCTGCTTTCGGCCGAGGACCCGGGCCGAGCGCTGCTCTGGATGCGCCAGGCCGGCGTGTTGACCGAAATCCTGCCCGAGACGGAGAAATGGGGCATCGACGCCATTCCGGAACTGGTTGCCGCCGAGCGGGCATTCTCGTGGGCGCCGGATCCGCTGCTGCGCCTTGCCGCGATCGTGCCACCGGATGAAGAGCGGCTCGAAGCCATGGCTGGACGGCTGCGCCTGTCGAAGGCGGAGGCCGGCTACTTCGCGCGCTGGGCGAGTGCGCCCGCAATCCCGGCAACGACGGTCGATGCGGCGCTCGACCGGTTGCTCTATCGCCACGGTGCAGAGGGGATTTCGGCCCGGCTGCGGCTGGCGCTCGCCTCGGCCAGACGCAAGTCCGAGAACGATCCGACATTGCTTGCCGAGACGGCGGCGTTCCAGCGCCTGCTGAAGCGCGCCGAGACATGGAAGCGTCCAAGCTTCCCGCTGACGGGCGCCGATGTGCTGAAGGCCGGCATTCCGGCCGGGCCGCGCGTCGGCGAGGTGCTGGGTGAACTGGAAACCCTGTGGGTCGAGCGCAACTTCAGCGTCGACCGGGCGAACCTTGTCGCCCGGCTCGAAGCCATGGTGCCGCGCGCGTAAAGCGCGCGGAAAGCACTCTGGCGTCGTGTCAGCAACATGGCAGTAAAAATACCCCTCATGGGCAGCCCCCAAGATTGACCATGCAGCCTTGAAAGTGTCGCCATAAGACCTTCTGCCAGGTACAAGCTGTCGGCTTCTGCGATACTAGCCGACAGCCGTTACTTGGCCGGCTTCACGAGCGAGACGACCCGCGGCTTCGACGGTGCGTCTAGCCATTCGATCCACTTGTCCCTTTCCTCGATCGTGTCGAAGAACCGCCAGAGCTTGTACTCTTCCTCGGTGGTCTGCAACATCTCGCCGATGGATACGAGCTCCAGAGGCAGTGTCACCTCGTTGCCATCGAAGCGAATGAAATAGATCCCTTCGGCAGCGAGACGAATAACTTGACCGGTGCCATAACTTCCATCGGGGTCGTCGACCGTGAAGTACATGCCGGTCAACGTTTCAAAAACTTTGTCGTTCATTGGTTTCGAATGCCAGTTCAAAAAAGATGCAGGGCATGGGACGTTCGCGCAGGCCGCCGGCAAACGCAAGAGATCACCATGAGGACTGCAGGCCACGTGCTGATTGAATGGCTATAGAGCGTGAGTACCGCGCGGGTCAAATCTCCGTTCACGCCATTGCCACTGCGCATGGGACCGCCGAAGGCAGCGCTGTGTGCCGCCAGTTCCAGAACTGGATGACGGAATCGGTCAACACCCTTTCCTAAAATCCAGATCGGGCGGTTTACAGCGCCGCGCGTCTATTTAGACGCGCAAAGGTCGCTGTAACACTTTGAGTTGCTGCATAATTTTGTCCTTAAATCGATTCCGATTTAAGGAATTATGCAGTAGCCGCGATGGCGTTGGTGCCTCGCACCGGTTCGGCACCCCGCACCATCATCGGGCGGCAAGGCAATGAGATGCGCTCCGGGTGCGCTATGATCGCGAAACCCGCGCGTTCAGACGGCATGTGGCTGCGTCAGGCGGCCTCGGTCTCCTCGACGATGCGGGCCTTGATGTTGTCGATCATGTTTTCGCGGATCATCGTTTCGCCGTGGGCCTGGCGCATGTGTTCCACCACGCGGCGGACGATTTCGGCGTCGTTATCGGCGCGGGTGTGCCATTCGCAACCCGGGACAAGAGAACCGCATTCAAACAGGCGCATGATGTTCCTCCTTCCGATGTGAGCTCAAAGCGAGGCAGGCGGCACGCTCATCTCCTCCGCGTGCCGTGGGCACCAGCGTAGCATCAACCCCCGGAGCGGCCAAATTGTTCCAGCGACTGCATAAGTCCTTAAATCGGAATCGATTTAAGGAGAAAATTATGCAGCAAGTTTGGAGTGCTACAGCGTCCTTAGCGCGTCATACTTGACGCGCGGCGCTGTAGGCGCGGGGCAAGAAACCGTTATAGACATGCGGGTCGATGGTGTTATGGGTTTGCGGTAACAAGAGACACAAAGGCCTTCTTTGCCCATGACCACCACCGTTCAATCGGAACTGATCGCCGCCATCCGCAACATTCCGGATTATCCGAAGCCGGGCGTCATGTTCCGCGACATCACCACCCTGCTTGGAAATCCACGTGCGTTCCGCCGTGCGATCGACGAGCTGGTGCATCCCTATGCCGGTACCAAGATCGACAAGATCGCCGGCATCGAGGCGCGCGGTTTCATTCTCGGCGGCGCGATCGCGCACCAGCTTTCCTCCGGCTTCGTGCCGATCCGCAAGAAGGGCAAGCTGCCGCACGACACGGTGCGCATCGCCTATAGCCTCGAATACGGCGTCGACGAGATGGAGATGCACAAGGATGCGATCAGCCCTGGCGAGAAGGTCATTCTGGTCGACGACCTGATCGCGACCGGCGGCACGGCCGAGGCGGCCGTCAAGCTGTTGAAGCAGATGGGCGCCGATATCGTCGCGGCCTGCTTCGTGATCGACCTGCCGGAACTCGGCGGGCGCAAGAAGCTCGAAGCGCTCGGCGTCAACGTCCGCACGCTGATCGAATTCGAAGGTCACTAAGGGCTCAGGCCCGGTTGATCGTCGGCAGCATCAGCTGCACCTCGCGCTGCGTTGCCGGCGAAAGCGTTTCCACATTGTTCCGCCAGAATGCGTCGGCTTCCGGCGGTTCGCTTTCCCAGCTTCTGATCGAGGTTTCATTATCGTCGATCGCCACGCGGCGATGGCCTCCAAGGCGAAGATACTCATCCGCCAGTTCACGAACATGGGTCTTTTCCATCGATAATTCTCCGTTCCTCCTGTCGAAGCTCGCCTGCGCGTTGGCCTGCCGGCCACTGGCGTGGAGCTTTGAAAGTCCGAACGGATTTTACGCCCAAATCGTTCCCGACTTAAGGAATAACCGCAGCGCGCATCTTCTGGGATGGGCGACGGTCGTTCACGCTCTGGAGCGTTTCCGCGTTAGATAGCGTCACGGAAACGCGCTAGCTCCTTGTTTTTACACATTTCCGGACGGAAAATCGCTTCGCCCTTTTCCGGGAAGTGCTCTATACGAACTCGATCACCTTGCTTTCGAAACGGATCACCGCTTCGCCGTGCTGGTTTTCGCCTTCGCACAGGATGCTGTTGATCCGCCAGCCCGGCCGCGACGCAAGCGTGCGGCTTTCGAGGAACGTCACGGCATAGGTCACGGTGTCGCCGGCATAGACCGGCGTCAGCCATCTCAGATCGCGGAAACCGGGCGAAGGGCCAAGCCTTGGTGCCTGCAGGCCTTCGGCGGCAAGCCGCCGTTGCTCATCCTTCCAGAACCGGACGAAACACTGCATCCATCCAGCGGAGGTATGCCAGCCGGACGCGCACAGGCCGCCAAAGAGCGAATGCCGGGCTTCTTCGGCGTCGAGATGAAAGGGCTGCGGATCGAAGTCGCGGGCGAAACGGACGATGTCGTCAGCGGTAAATGTCAGGCTGCCGATGATGGTCCTGCGGCCGGTGGCGTAAAACTCCTCCATCGTCATCATCAGTTCTGACCCTGGTCGCGGCAACGGAAGAGCACGGAACATTCCGAAACCGCCACCGGCTCACCGGCCTGGTTGACGATTTCGTTGCGAAACCTGACGATGCCGAGGCTCGGCTTGGACTGCGAGCGGCGCGCTTCGAGCACCTGGCTGAAGCCAGTTAGAACGTCGCCCGCGATCACCGGCTTCTTCCAGTCCATGAAGTCGATGCCGGGCGAACCTTGAGACGAGGACTGGCCCATGAAGGCGTCGAGCATCATGCGCATGCCAACGGCGCTGGTGTGCCAGCCCGAGGCCGAGAGCCCACCGAGGATGCTGCGCTTGCCGGCTTCCTCGTCGAGGTGCATCGGCTGCGGGTCGAATTCGCGGGCAAAGGCAATCATGTCCGCGGGCTTCATTTCGACTGGTTTGTAGTCGAAGCGCCGCCGTTGCGAAAAATCCTCGAAATACAGCATGCTGAGTTGTCCCGTCTGATTTGCTGCCGCTTTACGTACTGCATAATTTCTCAAATCGGAATCGATTTGAGCGGGAAATTGAGCAGTGGCTTTCAGGCGTTACAGCGTCCCTCATGCGTTACGTTTGACGGGTGGCGCTCTCGCATCAGTTGATACGACCGTATCGAGGAATTTCCAGGTTGCGCATGCCGGTCGTTCATGCAACCACCTGTTTTGTGGGTATCGACCGGCTTTTGATTGAGGAATGCTCGTGACCGAACTGAACAGGGCGCTCGCAGGAGCGGCCGAAAAAGGGATTATCTCCGCGCATCAGGTGAGCGATCTCGAAGCCTATCTCGTCGACCGCGGCATCAGCTTCGGGCCGGTGGCAGCGGATGCCGCAGACCGGGACGATGTTGCTCTCGATGCACGTGCGGCCGAAGACAGCGAGCAGCCGCGGTTCGTCAGGGGATTTCACGATATCCTGATCACGATCGGCGTCGTGGTGGTCCTGATTGGCCTCTGGGGCCTGGGCGGTCCGTTCGCAACGCTGCCGGTGATTGTCGTGCTTGCGGAAGTCCTGGTGCGGCGCCAGCGGCTGGCGCTGCCCTCCGTGGCGCTGACACTGGCGCTCGTGCATTGGGTTGCGATGGCGATGTACGCCATGTTGAGCGGACACCGGGATGAATGGCATCCTCAAACCCTTGCACTGACGTATCTCGCGGCTTTCCCGATACCCCTGGCGTTGTTTTACTGGCGCTACCGCGTTCCGCTGGCCCTGGCCGGCCTGGTGCTGTCGATCGCATCTATCGCGGTGATGTCTGTCGTATCCGCGCTCGACAGCGGGTTCGGCATCAATGTTGCTAGCGACGACTATATCTCGCTCCTGCCGCCCATCCTGCTCATTGGAGCATTGGGGGTGTTCGCGGTTGCCATGCGCTACGACGTCTCCGATCCACAGCGCGTGACGTCGCGATCCGACACGGCTTTCTGGCTGCATCTCACAGCGGCGCCGGCGCTGCTCTACTCGATGATGGGGCTGGTCTTCATGCCGAACAGCGGCGGAACATGGTGGGACGGGCAGGCCAGCTTCGGTCAGGCGGTGGCCGCCATTCTGATTGTTGCCCTGTTCATGCTGGCCGGGCTGGTCATTGACCGCCGCGCCTTCGTCACCTCAGGGCTGTTGTCGCTGGGCGGCGCGGTCTGGACGATGCTCAGCAAGAGCGGTGCGTCGCTGGACAGCTACGTCTTCGTCACCTTCGCGGTGGTCGGCGTTACCGTGCTGTTCATCGGCATTTTCTGGCAGAGGCTGCGCCGCGTGGTGATGAACCTTCTGCCGGCCGGGATCACGACGCGGCTGCATGCCGCGTCGTGATTTCATGTCTTACGTGTTGAAGCGGAAGTGGATGACGTCGCCGTCCTGGACGACGTATTCCTTGCCTTCGTCGCGGGCCTTGCCAGCTTCCTTGGCACCGACTTCGCCGCCGAGCGCGATGTAGTCGTCGAAGGCGATGGTGTTGGCGCGGATGAAGCCGCGTTCGAAGTCGGTGTGGATGACGCCGGCGGCCTGCGGTGCCTTGGTGCCGCGCTGGATCGTCCAGGCGCGCGTTTCCTTCGGGCCGACGGTGAAATAGGTGATGAGGTCGAGCAGCTTGTAGCCGGCGCGGATCAGGCGGTCGAGACCGGCTTCTTCCAGGCCGAGCGCGCTCAGGAACTCCTTGGCTTCCTCTTCCGGCAGCTGTGCCACTTCGGATTCGATCGCCGCCGAGATCACGACGCTTTCGGCGCCTTGCGCCTTAGCCATTTCGGCAACCGCGCGGGTGTGTTCGTTGCCGTCGCCGGCATCGCTTTCCGCGACGTTGCAGACATAGAGCACCGGATGAGCGGTCAGGAGGTTGAGGCCCTGCAGAATGCGCAGTTCTTCGGCATCGAGCTTTTCAAGCAGCGTGCGTACCGGCTTGCCGTCCTGCAGCAGCTTCAGCGAGGCTTCCATGATCGGCAACTGCGCCATGGAGTCCTTGTCCTTGCCGCCGGCGCGCTTGCGGGTCTGCTCGGTGCGGCGCTCGAGGCTGTCGAGGTCGGCGAGCATCAGCTCGGTCTCGATCGTCTCGGCATCGGCGACCGGGTGGATGCGGCCCTCGACGTGGGTGATGTCGTCATCCTCGAAGCAGCGCAGCACGTGCACGACGGCATCCACTTCGCGGATGTTGGCGAGGAACTGGTTGCCGAGGCCTTCGCCCTTCGACGCGCCGCGCACCAGGCCGGCGATATCGACGAAGGAGATGCGCGTCGGGATGATTTCCTTCGACTTGGCGATGTCGGCCAGCTTGCGCATGCGCGGATCGGGAACCGCGACTTCGCCGGTGTTCGGCTCGATCGTGCAGAACGGATAGTTGGCAGCCTGAGCCGCCGCCGTCTTGGTAAGCGCGTTGAAGAGAGTGGACTTGCCGACGTTCGGCAGCCCGACAATACCGCATTTAAAGCCCATGGGGTCTCGTCCGTATCCTTGAATTCCGTTGGCGTGCCTATGCGGGAAGGGCGCTGGTTGGTCAAGGGCGCACGCCCTGTTCACGGTAAATAAGGGGTCTTGGCCGTTGAACCCACGAGCGTCGAGCCGCATATCCGCTTCGAAGACCGCTGACTTTTCCGCGGCGCTGAGGACATGCCTGAGGGGGTGACGGAATTGATCGATCAGAAATTCATGTTCCCGCGGGTGCCGGTAGCCGTCGTCGATATCGGCGATGCGCTAGAGGCCTTGCTCATCCGCGCGACATTGGAAAGTCTCGGTGCCGTCGTCACCCTGCATTTGCCGGGCACGCCGCAGGATTTTCTCACCTTGATCGGCGCTGGCGACCTCGTGCACCAATACGTCGTTATCTGCGGCCACGGTGACGACAATGGCTTCGTCTTCGGTGAGTATTGCGAGGGCATCGATACGTCGATGCTGGTCGAAGACAGTATGCCGCCTTCGGTCATTGCCGAACACGCCCGGCTTGACGGCAAGGTGATCCTCAGCACCGCCTGCGAAACCGGCGGCAGGGTTTTCGGCGATGCGTTCGTCGGGCGTGGGCGCGCGGCTCTTTATGTCGGTCCGGACGGTTCGCCCGAGGGCGCGGACGCGCCGCTGTTCGTGCATTGCTTCTTCCACGCGCTGCTCGCGCGGCGGCAGACGCCTGTGGCGGCACTGGATCGGGCTCGCGGCTATGATGAGGCGGCAAAAATGTTCGTCGGTTATCAAAGTGGCAGGTAATGCGCATCGCAGGCCGAACGCGGCGATGGCAAATGCGGCCATGGCAAATGGAGTGCGCCGTATGGGCTTGCCGAGCGGCTTCGATGCCCGACGCCCGGCTTTTTCTTGATCGCAGCGCGTCCGCATAGGATAGTGTGGCGGCTGGCGACCGTGATCGCTTTCCTGTCATCAACGGGTGGATTTCCGATGAGTGACGACGATCTTGCCGCAAAACCGAAGCTGAAGCCGAAACCGAAGCTGGAGCGGCCGAAACTCTACAAGGTCATTCTCGTCAACGACGACTACACGCCGCGCGACTTCGTCGTCACGGTGCTGAAGGCGGTGTTCCACATGAGCGAGGAGGCAGGCTACCGGGTGATGATGACGGCGCACAAGCTCGGGGTTTCCGTCGTCGTCGTCTGCGTGCGCGATATCGCCGAGACCAAGGCCAAGGAGGCGACCGATCTCGCCAAGGACGCCGGCTTCCCTCTGATGTTCATGACCGAGCCGGAGGAGTGACGGTCAGGGACGCCGGATCTGATAGCCGGTCTTGTCCTGCCGGAAGCCGCAATTCTCATAGAAGCGCAGTGTCGCGGGATCCTTCGATCCCGTCAGCAACATTACCTTGTAGCAGCCGGCGGCCCAGGCTTCGGCAATCGCGTGGCTGATCAGTGCGCCGGCAAAGCCCCGTCGGCGAAAGGCAGCTGACGTGACGACGTTTTCGATGAGGGCATAGGGTGCGCCGCTCCGCGTCAGGTTCGGCACGACGACGGATGTGACCGATGCGGCCGCGATGTCGCCGGCAAGGCCAATGAAAATCGTCATGCCGGGCTGAGCAAGGATCGTCGAAAAACGATCGGCGGCCAGTGCGGCGTCGAGCGCCGGGTCGTCCGGGTTCAGTTCGCCATAAAGCGCAAGAAGTCCGGGCAGGTCGCCTGCCGATGCGGCGCGAATGGCGAAGGGCGAGGGTGACACGCCTCAGTCTCCTTTCGGGCCGAACAGTTTTTTCAGCATGTCGGCCATCGGGCCGCTCGTCGGCAGCTTCTTGGGCTGTGCGGAATTGCGGGCCTGATGGATATGAGATTGAGCGCCCTGCTTTTTTGGCGCCTGGGGCTTGTCCTCGTCCGGCTTGCCGCCGGTCGCAAGCGCGATCTTGTTGAGGATCTGCGAATCCTCGCCACGCACCAGCATGTCGGCATTGTCGGCGATGGCGTCGAGCAGCGGCACCAGCCAGGCCTGGTCCGCCTTGGCGAAATCGCCGAGCACATGGGCGTGGACGAGATCCTTGACGCCGGGATGGCCGATGCCGAGCCGCATGCGCCGATATTCCTTGCCGCAATGGGCGTCGATCGATTTGATGCCGTTGTGCCCGCCGTGGCCGCCGCCGACCTTGATGCGCGCCTTTGCCGCCGGCAGGTCCAGCTCGTCATAGATGACGGTGATGTCCTTCGGGTGCAGCTTGTAGAAGCGCATGGCCTCCCCGACCGCCTCGCCTGAGAGGTTCATGAAGGTCTGCGGCTTCATCAGGAGAACGCGCTCACCGCCGATTTCGCCTTCGGCGATCTCGGACTTGAACTTCTTCGACCAGGCGGAAAAGCCGTGGCGGCGATGGATGACGTCGACAGCCATGAAACCGATGTTGTGGCGGTTTGAGGCATATTTCGAACCTGGATTGCCAAGTCCTGCGATGATCTGCATGTCGTTACGCTCCGTCGGGCTTTCCCCGCTTCACGAGCGCGAAACGCCACCAGAGTCAATCCTTATTTCGTTGCCTGCACGCTTCCGCTCGGCCGGACGCCGTAGCGTTCGAAGATTGCATCCTGGGTGCCGTTGCCGATCAGGCGGTCGAGTTGGCGCTGCATCTTCTCGACCGTTTCCCTGTCCATGTCGCGGTGGCAGGCGATGCCGTAGTACTTTCCTTCCAGCATCAGCGCCGCCTCGACGGGCTTGCCCTCGGCCCGCATGCTTTCGAAGGTCTTCTCCGACGTCATCATCAGGTCGATGCGGCCGGCGATCAGCTTCTTCAGGGTCGAGTCCAGGTTGGTCGCGTAGTCGATCTTCTGAAAGCCATGTTCCATGAGGTAGGTGGCGGAAAAATCTTCCCGTTGGGTACCGATCGTGAACCGTTTTGCCGCATCGATGGTACTCGGGGCGATGTCCGATCCCTTGCGGCGGACCATGATCATATGGTCGACAAGTAGCGGCTGCACCCATTGGAACAGCTTGTCGCGCTCGGCGTTGCGGCCGGTGGTGAAAACGCAATAGGACGCGTCGGTTTCGGCCAGCATGAAGGCCCGCGCCCAGGGCAGAACCTCGATCGTATAGGGAAGCTTCAGCCCCTCCATGATCGCGCTCACCTGCTCGACCGAGGAACCGCTCGCACCGCTCGGGGTCGAGAAGTTGTAGGGCGGATAATCCTCGGTGACGAATTTGATCGTCTGGGCTTCGGCGGCGGTGGAAAGGCCGAGGAAGAATGCCAGGATCAGCTCTTTCACGCCTTGCTCCTTCGCGCCAGTGTCTGGCCGCTATCCTTGAGTGTTTGCCTTGACTTCGGAGTCGCTCTCCAACATGGCCAGCATCTTGCCGATCGGCATGGGGCGGCTGAAGAGATAACCCTGCCCACAATCCACACCAAGCTTGCGCAGGAGTTGCCATTGCTCCTTCGTCTCGATGCCCTCGGCGACCACGGTGCAGCCCATCTGATGCGAGATCGTACGGATGCCCTTGATCAGCATCCGGCTCTTGCGGCGGATATCGGCGGTGCCGGAGCTGAGCGAACGGGTGAAGGACTGGTCGACCTTGACGATATCGACCGGGAAACGGTTGAGGTAGCTCAGCGAGGAGTAGCCGGTTCCGAAGTCGTCGAGCGCAATCCGGCAGCCGAATTCGTTGAGCTGCTTCAGCACCGCATGCACTTCCGGATTGTCGAGCATCAGCACCGCTTCGGTGATTTCGATGACGATCCGGTTCGGCGAAATATGGTGCTTGAGGAGAAGTGCTGCGAGCTTGTGCGGCAGCGTCAGCTCGAACTGCAGCGGCGAGAAATTCACCGCGAGATAGGTGTTCTGCGTGCCGTCGAGGGCGGAGATATCAGCCAGATGCCGGATTGCCTTTTCGAGGATGCAGTCGCCGATGCGGGCGATCGTTCCCGTTTCCTCGGCAATGCCGATGATCTTGCCGGGCGGCATCACGCCCTTTTCCGGATGGTTGAGGCGCATCAGCGCCTCGAAGCCGGCGATCTGGCCGTCACTGAGGCTGACGATCGGCTGCAGCCAGGCCTCGAAGTGATCGTCCTTGAGGGCCGCTTCGATGCATTGTTCGATCTCGTGGCGCTCGCGGGCGGTGTCGAGCATGCTGGCGTCGAACACCTGCAGGCCGTTCTTGCCGTCGCGCTTGCGGGCATACATCGCCATATCGGCCTTGAGCAACAGGTCAGACGCGTTTTCGGCGTGCTCGGGATAAACCGAGATGCCGACGCTGGCGCTGACGAAAAGCTCGTTGCCGGCAATGTGCATGGGCTCGCGCAGAGTATTGACGATGCGCTCGCCGATTTCGGACGCAAGCGTCGCGACATCCAAGTCCGAAACCAGGATCGCGAACTCGTCGCCGCCGAGCCGGGCCATGACATCGTCAGGACGCAGGGTGGCGCGGATCAGCTCGACCGTGTGGCGCAGAACCTCGTCGCCGGCAGCATGGCCGAAATTGTCGTTGATCCACTTGAAGCGGTCGAGGTCGATGAACAGGCAGCCCACCTGGATGCCGCAGGCATCGGCGGTAATGATCGCCTCGTCGAGAGCCGCCTCGAAACCCTGGCGGTTGAGAAGGCCGGTCAGGTGATCGGTGATCGCCTGGGCGTGGTTGCGGCTTTCGGCCTGCTTCAACGCAGTGACGTCGGTCATGACGGACAGCGACAGGTCGCCGTCCCCCGTCGTTTCCGTCTCGAGGATCAGCACGGTCATGAACTCGCCGTCGGCCTTGCGGAAGGGGACGGTAACCTCGCAGATGTTGTGGTCGCCGACGGCGATCGCCTTGGCGTGGCTGCGATAGGTCTCGTGCCAGTGCGGATCGATGAAGTCGGTGAAGTTTTCGCCGATCACCTGTTCGCGGGCATAGCCGGTTGCCAGCAGCCAATAGTCGCTGACGGCGCAGAGACGGTTGTCGGTATCGAGCGAAAACAGCATCGCCGGGGTCAGGTTGTAGATGTCGGTGGCGCGCTCATGCGCGCTCTTCAGTTCCATCGACTCGCGCTCGAGCCGGTCCTGCATCTCGTTGAAATTGGCGGCCAGCGCGCCCATTTCGTCGTCGGCTGTCCAGTCGACCCGGTGGCGCGAGCCTAAGCGCCGCGTCGCCTCGATGGCGGCCGTCAGGCGCATCAGCGGGCGGATGACGGTGAAGCGGTTGCCGATGAGCGCGGCGGCAAAGACGGTGGCGACGGCGATCAGCAGGATGGCGAGGATCGCCAGCTCGTCCTTGCTGAACTGCGACAGCAGGCCGGGTGTCGGCGCGTGCACTTCGAGGCTGCCGATTGCCTTGAGGCCGTCGATCGAGTCGAAGGAAATGGGCGTTTTCAGCGTACGGCTGTCGCTGTCGATGCCGAGACCGCCGGAGGGCATCTGCGCGAGGATCGAGCCGGAGGTGTCGCGGATCGTGACTGCGAGAATATCGGTGTCGTTCATCAGCGAGCGGGCGATGCGCTTGATGCCGTCGCTGTCGAAATCCCAGATCGGCTTGCCCAGCGCTTCAGCGCTGGCACCCATCAGAAGCTCGATGTTGTGCAGACGCTCGCGTGCGATGCGTTCGCTGGAAATGCTGAGGAAGAGCACGAAGAGAGGGGCAACGAAAACCAGCATTGCACCGCAGACAATCGCAATAAATCGGTTCTCGACGGAATGCATCATTGGACGCATCCCCCAGGCGTTGCCACTCTTGTCATTTCGGATTCTCTTAAGACGCTTGCCTACAATTTCCCCGCCGCAAGAACATCATCAAAACCTTAAATGTTGCTGAAATTGCTACATGACAATTGGTGAGGGGCTGGCTCGATTATCCGGGAGTGACAGCACGGCAACGGACGCGTTCAACGCAAAAGGCCCGCCCGTTTGACGGGGCGGGCCTTTCAATGGGTATTGCAGGGTATCCGGCAGCTGCCGGATTGCCGCTTCACCTTGAGGTGAATCAGGCTTCTGCTTCGCCTTCGGCTTCTTCCTTCAGACCGCCAGCCGGAGCAGCGATCGTCGCAACCGTGAAGTCGCGGTCGGTGATAACCGGGGTCGCGCCCTTCGGCAGCTTGATGTCGGAGATGTGGATCGCGTCGCCGACCTTGTGACCGGACAGGTCAACAGTCAGGAATTCCGGAATGTCGTCGGCAGCAACGGCCAGTTCGACGTCGTGGCGAACGATGTTGAGAACGCCGCCAGCCTTGAGGCCCGGGGACTTCTCTTCGTTGACGAAGTGAACCGGAACCTGGACGGTGACCTTGCTGTCCTTGGAGACGCGCAGGAAGTCAACGTGCATGGTGAAGTCGCGGACCGGATCCAGCTGGTAGTCCTTCGGCAGGACGCGGATCTTTTCGCCGTTGACTTCGATGACCGCGACGGTGGTCATGAAACCGCCGGCGTGGATCTTCATCGTCACGTCCTTGGTGGACAGCGCGATCGAGATGGGGGCCTGCTTGTCACCGTAGATGACAGCCGGGATAAGACCGTTGCGACGAAGTTCACGGGAGGACCCCTTACCAACCCGTTCGCGCGTCTCGGCCTTGAGCTCATAAGTTGCGTGGCTCATGGGTAGACCTTTCTATGTCTAATTCTGGAGAGTTCATCCGCAATGGCGGAAAAACCGAAGCCGCATGGGCTTC
The DNA here is from genome assembly GCF_001695865.1 of Ensifer sp. LC384. Taxonomy (NCBI): domain Bacteria; kingdom Pseudomonadati; phylum Pseudomonadota; class Alphaproteobacteria; order Hyphomicrobiales; family Rhizobiaceae; genus Ensifer; species Ensifer sp. LC384. Next base: position 543,774 of record NZ_MBST01000001.1, on the reverse strand, counting down.
ATCCGCGTTGCCTCCAAGGGTGTCTACGCGGACGGGCGGTGCATAGACGAGATCACCCGCAAATGCAAGCTTTGCCGCGGTTTTAAAGCATGTCGCGCAAAAGTGCACAGCGGTTTTGCGATAACGACATGCGCGAAATCAAATAGCGATGCCGCGTCGCGGGCGCGGCGGGCTCAGGCCTTTTTGCGTGTGAAGCGCGCAAGCGCCAGCATCAGGCCGCCGGCGATCAGGCCCCAGAAGGCACCCGAGACGCCGCCGAAACTGACGCCTGAGGCGGTCACCAGGAAGGTGATTGCGGCCGCCTCGCGCGTCCTGGCGTCGGTGAAGGCTGCCATGGTGGAACCGGCGAAGGCACCGACGAGGGCGAGACCGGCGACCGCCTCGATCAGCACCGACGGCGCGAGACTGACGAAGGTGGTGACGGCGCCGGCAAGCAGGCCGAAGATGACATAGAAGATACCGGCATTGATCGTCGACCAATAACGCCTGGCTGGGTCCGGGTGACTGTCGGCACCAGCCCCCATGGCGGCGGTGATGGCCGCAAGATTGACGGCATGGCCGCCGAAGGGGGCACTCAGCATCGAAAACAGGCCGGTCGTCGCAAACAGCGGGCCGGGGGTGGGATTATAGTCGTTGACCTTCATCACGGCGATGCCGGGAATGTTCTGCGACGCCATGGTGACGATGAACAGCGGCAGCGCGATGCTGATCATCGCCGCGGTCGTGAAGGACGGCATGACGAACTCCGGCCGCGGCACCAGCGCCGAAGACAGTTCGGCAAACGCATCGGCCGGCATTTCGACGCCAAAGGCGATGACGAGCACGAAGGCGAGCAAGGCCGCCGGCACGGCATAGAGCTTGTTGACGCTGCCGACGATCGCCCAGGCCAAGAGGATCGGCAGGCCGAAGAGCGGATTGAAGCCGATCGCCTTGACCGGGGCAAAGCAGAGACTGAGCAGGACGCCGGCCAGCATGGCATTTGCGAGTGCGGCCGGAATGGAGGAGACCATACGGCCGAGCGGCTTCCAGAGGCCGGCAACGACGATGAGCAGGCCGCAGACAAGGAAGGCGCCGACGGCAGCGTTGAAGCCGCCCTCGACAACACCGGAGCTGGCGAGAAGGGCGGCGCCGGGCGTCGACCAGGCGATGCTGACCGGCAGCCGCGTGACGGCGCTGAGGATGACGGCGCAGACGCCCATCGAGATCGACAGCGCCATTAGCCCGGACGCAGCCTGTGCTTCCGCCGCGCCGACGCCGCCAAGGCCGTGAAGGACGACGGCGAAGGAGCTGGCGAAGCCGACAAAGGCGATCAAGAGGCCCATGAACAGGCTCTGGAGCGAGAAGTCACGAAGCATGGCTGGCAACCGGTTGTTGTGAATGCGCGTCGGATGATGCTCGAACTCGCCTATCACATTCCGCCGGCCTGTCGATACCGCTACAGCGCCGCGCGTCAAATATGACGCGCAAAGGACGCTGTAAGGCTTTAAACTTGCTGCATAATTTTCTCCTTAAATCGATTCCGATTTAAGGAATTGTGCAGTAGCGTGATGAACGCATCAAACGCGCTGATGCGCACTTCAACGTGGACCTTCGTCTTGCTGGACCTCTTCCGTAAACGATGCCTATAGTGCGGCCAAAGCAGGCCGCCGTTTGGGAGAGCGGTCGTGACCTGCGGTTGCCGGACGTCGCTTGCAGGGAGGAAGCCGATGCCTGCCGTCAGGGATCACACGGAATATGTCTATCAGGTCGCGCACCAGTCGTCGGCGGCTGCAAGTTCGCCCGTTGCTGCTTCCTGGCGTCGTTGCATGACGCTCCATGGCCTGGCGCCTGAGGACAGGCGCACGCCGCTTCGACTTTCCGAAAGCGAGTTCCGACTGGCCCGTCAGAGATCGGCAGAGTTGATCGCGGAAGCAGGCGGCGAACTCGACCGGTTGTTCGCGACCGTCGGCAAGGCTGGCTGCTGCCTGCTTCTGACCGACGACAAGGGCGTGGCGCTCGAGCGGCGTGGTGCTGTCGGTGACGATGCGGATTTCCGAGGCGTCGGCCTGTGGTCGGGAACCGTGTGGAGCGAGGCGAGTGTCGGCACCAACGGCATCGGCACGGCGATCGCCGACGAGCGCGCCGTCATCATCCAGCGCGACCAGCATTTTCTCAGCAGCAATATTGGGCTCAGCTGCACCACCGCACCGATCCGCGATCATCGCGGCCGGTTGGCGGCCGCGATCGATATCTCCACCTGCCGCGACGACGCGTCGGAAATCACCATCTCGCTGCTGTCACAGGCAGTGCGCGATGCCGCCGCACGCATCGAGGCGGGGCTCTTCCGCCGCGCCTTTGCCGGATCGCGGATCGTGCTCGTGCCGGTCAACCGGGCTGGGCCGGCGCTCTTGGCGGTCGATCGCGACGATCTCGTGCAGGGCGCGACGCGGGCGGCGCGCCAATGGCTGGGGCTTGACGACAAACGCATCGCGTCGGGCATTCCGGCATCGGACCTTCTTCGGGAGGACCCGTCTGGAGACGGAAGCGAGCTTCCCGATGCCGAGCGGGCAGCCCTTCGGCGGGTACTGTCGCGCGCCAATGGCAATGTATCGATGGCGGCCGAACTGCTCGGCATCAGCCGCGCGACGCTCTATCGCAAGATGAAACGGCTTTCGGTCAACTGATCTTTCAACGTCATCTGAAGGCTGCCCCTCACCCTAACCCTCTCCCCGCAGGCGGGGCGAGGGGACGTGCCCGGCGGCGGCGACCACGGGTCGGAGCTTGAAATGGGAACGGGATAGTGCCGTGACTGCCTTCTCCCTGCTTACGGGGAGAAGGTGCCGGCAGGCGGATGAGGGGCGGATACCGGACAAACGATCACGCGTTCCTCTCCTTGCTGCATTGCAGCACGGAGACCTGAGCCCAGCTGTCTCAATAATGAAACAGATCGCGTCGCAGGCGACCGCGCCTCACTTTCGAAGACGCACGTTCGCCATCACCTTCCTCCCACAGCTTTGGTTGCTGGTTTACAGGGAGGAATGAGCATGTTGCATCAGAAGATCGTCGAGAGCCCGTTCAGGCAGAAATATGGCAACTTCATCGGCGGCGAATGGCGCGAGCCGGTGGCTGGGCGCTACTTCGACAATACGACCCCGGTGACCGGCGGCGTGCTTTGCCAGGTTGCGCGCTCCGATGCGGCCGATATCGAGCTTGCGCTTGATGCTGCCCATGCGGTCAGGGAAAAATGGGCGCGCACCTCGGCTGCCGAGCGGTCGAACATCCTGATGAAGATCGCCAGCCGCATGGAAGACAATCTGGAGCTTCTGGCGCGGGCCGAGACCTTCGACAACGGCAAGCCGATCCGCGAAACCATGGCCGCCGACATTCCGCTGGCGATCGACCATTTCCGCTATTTCGCCGCCTGCATCCGCGCTCAGGAGGGCTCGATCGGCGAGATCGACCATGACACGGTCGCCTATCACTTCCACGAGCCGCTCGGCGTCGTCGGCCAGATCATCCCCTGGAACTTTCCGATCCTGATGGCCGCGTGGAAACTTGCCCCGGCGCTTGCCGCCGGCAACTGCGTGGTGCTGAAGCCGGCCGAACAGACACCGGCCTCGATCCTGGTCTGGGCGGACCTCGTCGGCGACCTGCTGCCGGCCGGCGTGCTCAACATCGTCAATGGTTTCGGTCTTGAGGCCGGCAAGCCGCTGGCCACAAGCCCGCGCATCGCCAAGATCGCCTTTACCGGCGAAACGACGACCGGGCGGCTGATCATGCAATATGCCAGCCAGAACCTCATTCCCGTGACGCTCGAGCTTGGCGGCAAGTCGCCGAACATCTTCTTTGCCGACGTGCTTGCCGAGGATGACGACTATTTCGACAAGGCGCTCGAAGGGTTCGCGATGTTCGCGCTCAACCAGGGCGAAGTCTGCACCTGCCCGAGCCGGGCCCTTGTTCAGGAAAGCATCTATGACCGCTTCATGGAACGGGCGCTGAAGCGGGTCGAAGCGATCCGCCAGGGCAATCCGCTCGACAGCGCCACGATGATCGGTGCGCAGGCGTCGAGTGAGCAGCTCGAAAAGATCCTCTCCTATATCGACATCGGCAGGCAGGAGGGCGCTGAAGTGTTGACCGGCGGCGGCCGCAACGTGCTTGAAGGCGAGCTGGCGGAAGGCTTCTACGTCAAGCCGACCGTCTTCCGCGGGCACAACAAGATGCGGGTGTTCCAGGAGGAGATCTTCGGGCCGGTGGTGTCCGTGACCACGTTCAAGACGGAAGCCGAAGCGTTGGAGATCGCCAACGATACGCTCTACGGCCTCGGCGCCGGTGTCTGGAGCCGTGATGCCAATCGTTGCTACCGCTTCGGTCGCGAGATCCAGGCAGGGCGCGTGTGGACCAATTGCTATCATGCCTATCCGGCCCATGCGGCCTTTGGCGGCTACAAGCAATCGGGTATCGGCCGCGAGACCCACAAGATGATGCTCGACCACTACCAGCAGACCAAGAACATGCTGGTCAGCTACAGCCCGAAGGCGCTCGGCTTCTTCTGAGCCATTGCACGTTTCCCTCTTCGCTTTTGGCGGAGAGGGCCTCCCGGGTGCGGCCGAGGGCTCTTTTCCAGCTCTCGCCCTCGGTCCACCCTCTCTTTGAAACCGCAATGCGCAGGGCCTGCGCAAGGAGGTTGGACATGGCCGCCACCGAACTGCGCGTGCTGGCGACCGACGCGGCGCTAGATTTCATCGCCGAAATCCGGCGCGACCATCCGGACATCCTGTTTCACCAGTCGGGTGGCTGCTGCGACGGCTCGTCGCCGATGTGTTATCCCGCCGACGACTACATCGTCGGCGACCATGATGTGAAGCTCGGCGAGATCGGCGGCGTTCCGGTCTATATCAGCGCCAGCCAGTTCGAAGTCTGGAAGCACACGCAACTGATCATCGACGTGGTGCCGGGCAGGGGTGGGATGTTCTCGCTCGACAATGGCCGCGAGAGACGGTTTCTAACGCGCTCGCGCCTATTTGACGGCGCGGAAGCCTGCCCGCTGGCGACCACAACGACAAGCGCCGGCGCATGACCGCTCCTTCCGTCAGCGTGACCTGACGGCCGTGTCCTCTGTCTCGCGGCATTCGCGACCGCTTTTCGTCCGATCCGCGCGTGTTCTACTGCAGACTACCGTCGCCGCCGCGGTCGGCGGCCTTGAAATCGGCCATCACACTGTTCAGGAACTCGCTCTGGGTGATCTTGCTGTCGCGGTTCACGTTGATGGCGGCAAACTGTTGCGCGTTCAGGACAGGCGCTACCTCGTCGGAGCTCAGAGTGCCGTCCTTGTTCTTGTCCAGATTTGCGAAAGCCGTTGTCATGAATGCCTGATATTCGGACCGGCTGATCGCGCCGTCTCCGTCGCGGTCGAGCCGATCCATTTGCCCCTGATACATCGCCGCAGGCTTATCCTGTGCGGCGACCGGAGCGAGCTGGCAAAGCACGGATGCCACAACCAGAGCCACTTTTCGCATTTCGTAGCCTTTCGCAATCAGCGGCAAGTCAAGGCACTACCGGCCGCACCGCCAAGCGTGGCGCCGCCGCCGACAGCCCAGAGCTGACCGCTGCCTGCGCCGATGGCCGAGCCGGCGAACCCGCCAAGGATTGCGCCGCTGACGGTTCCGGCAAGGCAGCCGAAATCGCCGGTGCTCGTCCCGGAACTCGCAGCAGATTGGCAGCCAGACAAGGCGAGGCCGCCTACAAAAATGAGGATTAGCGTACGGTTATTCATCTTTTCCTCCAAATTATCCGTGCGTGATCAGGATAGATCGTGGAGCCGCCACCTAAGTGGCACTGCATGGAAGTAACGTTCCGAAGATGTGCTTCGAAGTGTCAAAAGGTCTTCTGTTCGAGAAGTACCTTATCGATGAACAATGCAGTCTGCAGAGGAAGACGCCAGCTGCAGCGGGCAAATGTTACCCCCGCGGATGGAAGATGACAACTCTTGGGGTGGGCAATAAAGCGCCGCGCCGTCTAACCAGGCGCGCAAAGATCACTGTAGCACTTTGATTTGTTGCACAATTTCATCGTTAAATCGATTCCGATTTAACGATGAAATTGTGCCGGAAGACATGTCGCACAAAAGTGCGCAGCCGTTTTGCGACGACGACATGCGTGAAATCGAGCAGTTGAAGCGCGTTGCATAAGGCTGCTTGAACGCAACGCGCTCTTCAGGGACGACGTAAAATGGACGCCAAATCCCGCCTGACGAAGACGGGTACTTTTGTGGGCGGCCGAGCCTATCTCAGTCGAAGAGGCTCGAAACCGATTCTTCCTGGCTGGTCCGGTTGATCGCTTCGCCGAGCAGGGTTGCCGTGGTGATGACGCGGATGTTGTGCGCGGACTGGACCGCCGTCGTCGGCTGGATCGAGTCGGTGATCACCAGCTCCTTCAGCATCGACGAGGTGACGCGGGCAACCGCGCCGCCGGAAAGCACGCCGTGGGTGATGTAGGCGGTGACGCTGGTCGCGCCGTGCTTCAAAAGCGCTTCGGCGGCGTTGCAGAGCGTGCCGCCGGAATCAACGATGTCGTCGATCAGCAGGCAGTCCTTGCCCTTCACGTCGCCGATGACGTTCATGACTTCCGATTCACCCGGGCGGTCACGGCGCTTGTCGACGATCGCCAGCAGACAGTCGAGTCGCTTGGCCAAAGCGCGGGCGCGCACCACGCCGCCGACGTCGGGCGAAACGACCATGACGTTCTTCAGGTCGTAGTTTTCCTTCACGTCGCGGGCGAGGATCGGGATCGCGTAGAGATTATCGGTCGGGATGTCGAAGAAGCCCTGGATCTGTCCGGCGTGAAGATCGAGGGTCAGCACGCGGTCGGCGCCGGCTTCGGTGATCAGGTTGGACACGAGCTTGGCCGAGATCGGCGTGCGCGGACCGGGCTTACGGTCCTGGCGGGCATAGCCGAAATAGGGGAGCACCGCGGTGATGCGGCGAGCCGAGGAGCGGCGCACCGCGTCGATCATGATGAGCAGTTCCATCAGGTGATCGTTGGTGGGGAACGAGGTCGACTGGATGATGAAGACATCCTCGCCGCGCACGTTTTCGCCGATCTCGACGAAAATCTCCTGATCGGCAAACCGCCTTACGGTCGCTTTTCCAAGAGGCAGGTTGAGATAGTTGCAGATCGCTTCGGCCAGCAGCCGGTTCGAGTTGCCTGCGAAAACCTTCATTGACGGACCGCCTTGAGCTGGCGCGGCTACCGTCCGGGTTCATCCGGGAGCGGCATTTTCCGCGCAGATTCCGAGAGCCATTCCAATCGCGGACATTCTTTGCGGATGGCCGCCGTTCAGAGCTGATCGGCCGCTTTTTAGCGACACTGAACTTGAATGCAAGGGGAATGCTGCGCCGCGAAGCGCATTATCCTAAAAACTTTGCATCAACCGGGCCTGGATTGCCGCCATTCGAGGTAGGAACTGATGGTTTTGGTGGCGATTGCCTGCATGGTTTCGGCCGGAACGCCCTCCCAGAGATCGGCGCCGACTGCAGCAACCGAGTCCTGCCCCTGGATGCGGTGCAGTCGGTTGCCGCTGCCGTCGAGTACATCCCAGACATAGACGATCGTGGTCTTGCCGTTGTCCTTCAATGCCGAGAAGTAGCCCTTGAGGATGTGCTCGCTGCTGGCATCGGCCGAACCCTTGATCGTCAGGCCATGGCTGCGCGCCTCGGCGCCGAGCTGTTTGGAAAGCGGTGCGACGGCGGCCACTGGCGCACCGATGATCGGCAGGAAGCGGATCGTCCCGCTTGTTGCCGTGCTTGCGGAAGGAACGGAGGCGACGGCCGGCTGCTCCTCAACCGCTTCTGTAGCCGCCTCAGACGTTTCAACGGGCGCCGGTTCGGCAAGCGTTATGGTGTTTTGCACCGGTTCGGCACCGGAAGCGAGCCGGCTTGCCTGCGCCTCAAGCGAGCCGGCGGGGTCGGTGTAGGTGCTGTCGCCGGTCGCATATTGCGTCGGCATGCTGACTGGGGCCGGCTGGGAGGCGAAGGCCTGGGTCCGTTGCACCGGCGAGCTTTGCACCGGAACGACGGCCGTCTGCGTCGACATCGACTCCAGATCGGATTGCGTCACCGGTGGCGAGCGGAACGTTCCGCCGCCGACGTCGACCTGCGGTATCAGCGCGTCCGTGCTGTTGCAACCTGCCAGCGCGGCAACAAGACCAAGGCTTGCAATGGGCGTGATAAGCTTTCGCATCGTTCAAACCGTCCGTCTCTCTTTCGCGGCAGTTCTGTGAAGTCAGCTCCTGTTGTCTGCCATTTGCGCATGAGTGTAGGCGGATTTCCCTAAGCAGAAATGAAGTCCAGCCCATAACGGGATAGAGCACGCGGCGTATCGGTGGTTGTGATGTAGGTCTGGCCGAGCGTCATCGCGGTGCCGCTGTCGGAATCCATGATGATCATGTGCACGAACAGCGACATGTCCGGCTCGATCTCCTGCGGGTTGCCGGCGTGGAACATCTGGTGCTCCATCCAGGAGGGCGAGAAGCGTGCGCCGAGCGAATAGCCGCAGGCGTTCAGCCGATGCCGGGCAAGGCCGCGTTCGTCCATGATCTTGGCATGCATGTCGAAGACGGTGCCGAAGGTGTTGCCGGGGCGCAGCACCATCTCGATCGCCTGGATGGTCTCGCGGCAGGCGCTGTAAAGCTCGCGGTGGCGGTTGGTCGGTTCGCCGACAACGACGGTGCGCATCATGGCGGCGTGATAATGGGCGCTGACGCCTGCCCATTCGAGCGTCAGCTGATCCTGGCTGTCGAGCAGCCGACGGCCTGCCTTGTAACGGCAGAGCAGCGCGTCGGCGCCGGAGCCGATGATGAACTCGTTGGCGGGGTAGTCGCCGCCGCCGGCTAGGATCGCGCCCTGCATCGCGGCAAGGATATCGGCTTCGTTTGCGCCGGGGCCGATCAGCGGAAGTGCTGCGTCGAGCGCGTCGTCGGCAAGGCTCGCGGCCCTTTCCACATGGGCGATTTCCGCCGGGCTCTTGATCAGGCGCAGGCGGCTGACGAGCAGCGAGGCATCGACAAGCTCGCCGAAGGTCGAAAGCTGGTGGTCGACGAGCCGCGCTGTGCGGCCGGTCATGCCATGGGTGTCGTATTCGACGCCGATGCGGTTGCCGAGCAGGTCCATTTCGCTCAAGAGGTTCTTCAGATCCATCGTCGGGTCGGCGTTGACGCGGTCGACCCAGATCTCGATGCGCTCGATGTTGGAGGTGTGACGGGCCTGGCGCAGGTCGGCCGAGCGCGTGAGCAGCACCATTGAGCCGTCCTTTTTGACCACCAGCGTCTGGAAGAAGCAGTAGCCGAAGGTGTCGTAGCCCGTCAGCCAGTACATGCTTTCCTGCGCAAACAGCAGAACCGCGTCGAGCTTGTCTTCGCGCATCTTCGCGGTCAGCCGCTCAAGGCGGGCGGCATATTCCTCCTGGGCAAATTGCAGCGCCATGTCAGGTCTCCCGTATGCAAATTGCGGATATCTGCCGGCCGTAGTCCGCTTCCTGCCGATGCGTGGTGCGGCGGTAGGAAAAGAAGCGGTCCTCGTCGGCATAGGTGCAGATGTCGAGGTTCTCGGCAGTGATGCCGGCTGCGGTGAGGCGCGCGATGGTCAGGCCCGGCAGGTCGAACATGGCATGCCCGTCGCGTTCGGATGGGTCGAAGAATTGCGCATAGCTGTCGTCGGTTGCGAGGAACCGGTCGACAAACTCGGCGCCGACTTCGTAATTGCGCCGGCTGATCGACGGACCGAGGCAGGCAACGATGCGCTCGCGACTGGCGCCGAGCGTCAGCATGGCCTCGATGGTGCTTTCGAGCACGCCGCCAAGCGCGCCCTTCCAGCCGGCATGGGCAGCGCCGATGACACCGGCATCCGCGTCGGCAAACAGGATCGGCCCGCAATCGGCCGAAAGCACGCCGAGCACGATGCCCGGCGTCGCCGTCACCAGCGCGTCGGCATCTGGCCGGTTGCCATCATAGCTGCCGTCGACGACGACCGCATCGGGAGAATGGACCTGGTGGACGGTGGCAAGCTGCTCCGGGTCGGCACCGAACCACCGGCTGACACGGGCGCGGTTCTCGCCGACCCGGTGCTTGTCGTCGTTCGAGCCAAGGCCGACATTCAACCCGCGATAGATGCCTTCGGAAACGCCGCCCTGGCGGGTGAAATAACCATGTGCGATCGCCGGACCGGCCTTGTCGCTGAAGAGCGAGCTTTGCACGGGGGAAAGCGCGGCATCGTGCTGCATCGGTGTTTTCGCCCTTTGCTTTGACGTGAGTTTCAATGAGGTTGGGGGCAGTGCGGCCCGGTGGCTGGCGGCTGATTTGCCAGCGCGATGTTGACCCGCGCCGGCGGGGCTGTCAATTGCCGAACGACAGGGGGCCGTCCGGCGGTGGCTCTCGAGCGATGGCGCGAGGTACCAAAGGCAACGTTCAAAGGGCGCTGCAGCACCCTCAATCACTCGCATGATTTTCACCCTGGGGACGTTATCGTCGAAGCAATTATGCCTTCGGTTTGCGGAACGGCGGAAGCGCGATCGGCGGGCTGCTGACGGCGAGCACCTTGAAGAGTTCGCCCATCTTGCCTTCGCCGGATCCGGCAAGCCTGTCGACATCCTCGCGGATGCCTTCCTGGGTCGCTGCATCCTTCTCGCGGCCCAGTGCTGCGGCGCGTTCGAGAAGGCCAAGGCCGAGCAGGAAGTCGCCCTGGTGGGCAAGCCCGTTGATCTGCAGGCCATCGCTCTTTGCGCGTCGTGCGAGCTGCTCGAAGTCGACATGGCTGGTCAGGTCGGCGCGGCCGGGATTGGCAAGCGGCGGGTCGTAATGATGGCCGAGCAATGCCTGCAGCGTATCGCCGTAATTGGTCGCCAGGTGCCCATAGTCGATGATGACCGCGGTGCCGCCTCCGATCTTCAACCGTTCGCAAAGGGCGGCCATGACGGCGTCGCGGGCAGGGGCGATCTCGAAGATCGTGCCTTCGGGAACCGCCTGTGCAGGCGTCGGCAGCAGCGTCGGGTCGATGCCGGCGACCCCCGCGGCAAATGTCAGCTCGTCGTCAGCGTTAAGCCCGACCATGCGTTCGCGAAACCCTTGCGGCGTTCGGACGAACTGGCGGATCGGGATGGCATCGAAAAGCTCGTTGGCCGCCAGGAGCAGGAAGCCTTCCGGCAGCGTTTCGAAACTGGTGTGCCATTCCACCTTCTCGCCATGCGCAACCAGCGTTTCCGCCTGCACCTTGCGCAGGCGCTCGCTCGTTTCGACGAGATGGACGCTGGCGGCGGCATAAAGTTCGGGGGAAAGGCGCCTGACGACCCGCAGGACGTCCGACATCATCGTACCGCGGCCGGGACCGATCTCGACGATCATGGTCTGCTTCGGCGTGCCATGCTGCTGCCAGGCATGAACGAGGAAGATGCCGATCATCTCGCCGAAAAGCTGGCTGATTTCCGGGGCCGTGGTGAAGTCGCCCGCTTTGCCGAAGGGTTCGCGGACGCGGTAGTATCCGTATTCCGGATCCGCGAGGCAGAGCGAGAAATAGTCGGTGACGCTGATCGGTCCGTTGGTTCTGATCAGCGTCTTTATCTTGTCCGCGAGTGGTGTCGTCATGCGTCCGTCCAGTTATGCGGCGGCGACGGCGGCCCGGCGTGCCCGGGCGATGGCCCAGATGCCGGCAAGCGCCATCGGCAGCGAAAGCAGCATGCCCATCGTCAGCCAACCGCCGGCGAGATAGCCGATCTGCGCGTCCGGTTCGCGGAAGAATTCGACGAAAATGCGGCTTGCGGCATAACCGAGCACGAAGATGCCGGTGACAAGGCCCGGCGATTTCAGCGCATGGCGGCGATAGATGAACCAGGCGATGACCGCAAGCAGCACGAGGCCCTCGAGCGCTGCCTCGTAGAGCTGGCTCGGGTGGCGGGCAAAGGGGCCACCGGTCGGAAACACCATTGCCCAGGACATGGACGACAGACGGCCCCAGAGTTCGCCATTGATGAAGTTGGCGATGCGGCCGAAGAACAGGCCGATCGGCACTACGGCTGCGACGATGTCGAACATGCTCCAGATGGCGATGCCGTTGCGGCGCGCAAAGATGATCATGGCGATCGTCGTGCCGAGGAAGCCGCCGTGGAACGACATGCCGCCATTCCAGATTTCGAGCGCTCGGATCGGATTTTCGAGAACGGAGCCGAGATCATAGAAGAGGATGTAGCCGATGCGGCCGCCAAGCACGATGCCGCCGGCTGCCCAGAGCAGGAAGTCGTCGAGCTGCGCCAGCGTGGCGGCCGGCTCGCCGTTGCGCCAGAGCGACGTATTCTGCACGAGGCGACGGGCGTAGTACCAGCCAATGAGGATGCCGGCGACATAGGCAAGGCCATACCAATGGACGGCAAGCGGACCGATCTGGAAGATCACGGGGTCGATTTGAGGGAAGGGGAGAATGGCGAGGCGGGTCGCAATGGTTTCCAAAATGTCTTCTCGTTCCGGACCGGTTGTTTTGCCGGAACATGGCGATCGAATCCGGCGGGGTCAAGGCCGTTTGCCGCCGGTGGCCGGCCACAATTTGGTGATTTTTCTTGCATCCGTTCGCGCCTGACCCTACCTGAAAACCAGGACCGCATCGCAATGCGAAGCGGCGGCTGAACATGGAGATCAGGACGATGAGCACAGGCGCCAACCGCATCATGGACGATTTTGCCAAGCTGATGACCGATGCTGCAGGGGCGGCCCAGGGCGTGCGTCGCGAGGTCGAGACCGCCTTTCGCGCCCAGGCCGAGCGCGCGATGAATTCGCTTGATGTCGTCAAGCGCGAGGAGTTCGAAGCCGTGAGGGAAATGGCGATCAAGGCGCGCGACGAAAACGATGCGCTTCTGGCGCGCATCGAGGCTTTGGAAGCGCGCCTCGCCAAAAGCGGCAAGTAACGCGATTCCTGCCAAATAACGGCTTTTCAACGTTTCTACTTCGCCCGCGGATCGATTCTGCGGGCGTTTTGCTGTCGCTATTCCTTGGCGGTGTGAAACGCCGCATATGGTGGTTAATAAAACCTGAAAAGTTTTCCACCTGTGGACACTGGCAAAAAACCCTTATGCCAGAGTCGTTTAACCACCCGCGCTGAATGGAAATGGCAACGCCGAGGCGGTTGTACCCGGCTATTTTTCGGCCGGGGGGCTGGCAGCCTGACTCCGCCATTATACACTGATTTTAAATGATGATTCGAAACGGACCACGCAAGCTCCAGGCAGGGTAAGTCAGCCAGGATGGATGTGAGTTCAGCAATCATAGTGTGTTCTTATTCAGTGCCGGGTTTGCAGAGTTGCGTCTTGTGAACGTGATAACGCGCGCCTGTGTCGCGCCTACTAGGGTGATGCATGAGCCTTTTGGAAATGGAAATCGAGCGTCAGTCCAATCCGGTCGATATGATCGAGTTTGTGGCCGCCACCAATGACTGGTCATTCGAACGGTCGGGCGAGGACGAGATCGCCATGACCGTCGAAGGCAAGTGGGCGGACTACCACGTTTCCTTCTCGTGGATGGAAGAGTTCGAGGCGCTGCATCTTGCCTGCGCCTTCGACATCAAGGTTCCCGATAGCCGCGTCAACGAAGTCATCCGTCTTCTGTCGCACATCAACGGTCAGGTGCTCATGGGGCATTTCGATCTTTGGCGCCAGGAAGAGGTGGTGATCTTCCGCCAGTCGCTGCTGCTCGCCGGCGGCGCCGAGCCCACCAACCAGCAGGTCGAGGTTCTGCTTTCGAGCGCGCTTGACGCCTGCGAGTCCTATTTCCAGGCGTTCCAGTTCGTCGTCTGGTCGGGCATGGATGCGCAGCGCGCCGTCGACGCGGTCCTGTTCGAAACGGTCGGGGAGGCCTGATATGGCTGCCGTCGCTTCCGGTCCCATCGTTCTTGTCGGCGCCGGCAACATGGGCGGCGCCATGCTCAGCGGCTGGCTGAAGAGCGGCGTCAAGGGCGCCGATATTCTCGTGATCGATCCCGGTCCGCAGCCGACCATGGCAAAGCTGATCGCCGACAATGGCGTCAGCCACGCAACTTCGGCTCCTGACGGTGTTGAGGCTGCGGTGGTCTTCATTGCCGTCAAGCCGCAGGTGATGGAGGCGGTGCTGCCGCCGCTGAAGACGCTTGTCGGTCCGGGCACGGTCATCGTTTCGGTTGCCGCCGGCAAGACGCTTGCCTTCATCGAAAGCCATCTAGGCGCTGCCGCCACCGTGCGCGCCATGCCCAACACGCCGGCGATGATCGGGCGCGGTGTCACCGGTGCCTTTGCCAATGCCCGCGTCAGCGACGCGCAGCACGGCCAGGTGCATGATCTTCTGAAGGTCAGCGGCCCGGTCGAATGGGTCGAGACCGAAGCCGATATCGATGCCGTCACCGCCGTTTCCGGCAGCGGTCCGGCCTATGTCTTCTACCTCGTCGAGTGCATGGCGGAGGCCGGGCGCAAGGCCGGTCTCAAGGCGGACCTCGCCATGCGGCTCGCGCGGGAAACCGTCGCGGGGGCTGGTGAACTCCTTCATCAGTCCCCCGACGATGCTTCAAGGCTGCGCCAGAACGTAACGTCGCCGGGCGGCACGACCGCCGCCGCGCTCGCGGTGCTGATGGCCGATGACGGGATGCAGCCACTTTTCGACAAGGCCATCGCCGCTGCCCGCCAGCGCGCCGAGGAACTGGCCGGTTAATTCAAGAGCATTGTCATGTCGGAAACGATTACTTTCGCAGATTTCGAACGCGTCAATATTCGTGTCGGTACCATCATCGAAGCCGAGGTTTTCCCCGAGGCACGCAAACCGGCCTACAAGCTGAAGATCGATTTCGGCCCTGAGATCGGCATAAAAAAGTCATCAGCGCAGGTCACGGTTCACTACCAGCCTGAGGATCTCGTCGGGCGGCAGATCATGGCCGTGGTCAATTTCCCGCCACGCCAGATCGGTCCGGTCCGTTCCGAAGTTCTGACGCTGGGCTTTGAAGACGAGGCCGGCGCGATCGTGTTGGCTGCTATCGACAAGCCGATCCCCAACGGCCGGAAGCTGATGTGACCCGATGACAATCCATGTTGATCTGATACCCGAGCGCGTGAAGGTTTCCTGCCTTTGGCGCGCGGCCGATGCGGCGCGCGACTGGCGTGCCAGCCACGTTCTCTCGCTGCTCGACCCGGAACTGCCCGATACCGACGTGCCCGTGATCGCCGATGCGAGCCACCGCGTCGTGCGCATGCGCGACCAGGAAAACGCCGTCGCGACGCAACACTTCCCGGACCTTGTGCTTGATGTGTTCGAAGCGATGCGTCCCGCCGCCGAGGAAACGTCGAGCCGCATTCTGGTGCATTGCCACGCCGGCGTCAGCCGATCGACCGCCTTTGCCTATGGGCTGATCGCCCACCAGCTCGGTGCCGGCCGCGAGGACGAGGCTTTCCGGGCGCTGCTGACGATCACCAGAAAGCCCTGGCCGAACCGCCGGATCATCGAGATCCTCGATGCGTCGCTCGGTCGTGAAGGCCGGCTGCTGGCGCCGCTCGACGCCATGCGTGCCCGCCATCCGCGCCGCATCGATGCCTGGCACCGCTTCAATGAGCGACGCGGCCTGATTTCCATCTACACCCGCTAAAGCCTGTTCCCCGAAAGTGTGCAGCGCTTTCGGGGAAACGACCTGTGTCGGTATGCTCACGCATCGGGCAGCAGGGCGTCGGCATAACGCTTGAGCGAGCCGTTGTAGCGGGGCAGATGGCGTGCCAGCCTGCCGAGCGCCAGGCCCGCCGCTTCCCGTGCCCTTCCGGCATCGACGAGCGAGAGCGCCAGAAAGGCGGCGACCGCGTCATCCAGTTCGTCTGATGGCATCGTGCGCTCGGCCTCGAGCAAGGCAATGCTCTCGCCGATCTGCCCGAGATTACGAAGCGTGCTCGCAAGCTGGATGGTGGCGCGGCGGCGGCGCGTGCCGGACAGGCCGCTGGCAAGCGCCTGACGGTACAAGGGTGCGGCGTTTGCCTCATTGCCGAGGGAATCCTGAGCCGATGCCCGTTCGAAAAGGCCGATCGGATCGCCGTCCGGCAACTCTGCCGCCAGCGCTTCCAGTTGCTCGACGAACGCTCCCGCGTCCATATGGCCGAAATCGGCCCAGTGCAGAGCCAGTCGCTGTTCCCAATCGTCCCAGTCTAGCGTGTCGGACATATCAGGCACCTCCGTATTTGCAGCATTGACCGGCTTGCCACGATCACGCCGGCACGCGCACGGTTGCCCGCAGACCGCCAAGCGGGCTGTCGCCGAGCGTGACGTTGCCGCCGTGGCTACGGGCGATGTCGCGGGCGATCGCCAGGCCGAGACCGGTTCCTGAACTGTCGAGGTTGCGCGCCTCGTCCAGGCGGAAGAACGGCTTGAACACATCCTCGCGCGAGCGCTCCGGGATGCCGGGGCCGTCGTCGTCGACGGTGATCGTCACCCATTTGGCGCTGTGGCGTGCGTCGATGTTGACCCGGTTGGCGTAGCGGTAGGCGTTGGATGCGAGGTTTGCGACGAGGCGCGTGAAGGCGTTCGGTCGGACGCGGACCTCATCCTCGCCCTCGATCGAGGTGGTCAGAGTCTTGCCGTGCAGTTCGGCCTCGGCGGCAAGGCGCGTCATCAGGTCGCTGAGCTTCAATTGCCCGACGTCTTCCTCCGCCTCGCCACGGGCGAAGGCGAGGTAGCCTTCGAGCATGTTCTGCATGTCGTCGACATCCTGATTGAGGCTCTCGAGGTCCGGGTTGTTGCCGGCCAGCGCCAGTTGCAGCCTGAAGCGGGTCAGGATGGTTCGAAGGTCGTGGCTGACGCCGGTGAGCATGGCCGTGCGCTGCTCGATCTGGCGCTCGATGCGCTCGCGCATCTGGATGAAGGCGAGGCCGGCGCGGCGAATTTCATCGGCGCCGCGCGGCGCGAAGTCGTCGATCTTCTGGCCTTTGCCGAAACTCTCTGCCGCTTTGGTCAAAGCCAGGATCGGCCGGATCTGTCCGCGCAGGAACAGGATGGCGATCGACAGCAGCACGAGCGAGGTGCCGACCATCCAGACGATGAAGATATGCGTGTTGGAGGCGTAGGCCTGGTTGCGTCGGGCATAGACCCGGAGCATGCGGCCGTCGTCGAGCTTGATGCGGATTTCGACAAGGTTGGAATTGCCGACCGTGTCGATCCAGAAGGGGCGGCGGATCTGACTGGAAATCTCCTCGCTAAGAATCTGATCGAGGATTTCGAAGAACGGCTTTGGCCGCGGCGGCGGCAGTTCGCCGCCCGGTTCGACCGAGATGCTGAGATCGAGCTGGTCGCGGGCGATGCGGACGATTTCGGAGATATCGCGATCGGCGGGGAAGGTGGCGATCAGATCGACGATCGCAGCGACGTCGCCGGTGACGGCGGCCGAGAGGCGCTGCGTCACCAATTGCCAGTGTCGCTCCATGAAGACGAAGGCGACAACCGACTGCAGCAGCACCATCGGGATGATGACGATAAGCAGCGAGCGGGCATAAAGCCCCATCGGCAATCGCCGGCGCAGCCAGCGGGTGAAGCGCTTCCACGGGTTGTCGGTCGCGTTTGCCGCCTCGCGCCGGATGCTGTCAAAGCTTGCCATCGGTTTCCGCTGCGCTCATCGAAAGGATCGCCACTCTGAAGCGCGTCGCGATCTCTTCGATTCGCTCCTTGCGCTTTAATTTCTTGTATCTGCGCATGTCGTTATCGCAAAACCGCTGCGCACTTTTGCGCGACATGCTCTAGTCCACGCTCAGCCTGTAGCCGATGCCGCGGACCGTCTGCAGCCAAACGGGATTGGAAGGATCGTCCTCGATCTTGCGCCTCAGGCGATTGATCTGGACGTCGATGGTACGCTCGCCGACCTCGGCGTCGTCGCCGATCAGTTCGTGCCGGGGGATCGTCTCGCCGGCGCGTTGCGAGAACAGTGTCATGATTTCCTGCTCACGGTCGGTGAGGCGGATGTGATCGGCGCCGCGGCGAAGCTCCTTGCGCACCACGGAGAAGGTGTAGGGACCGAAGATCACCTGGTCAACCTTGGGCGCCTGCGCGGGCTGGTTGCGCCGCAGGATATTGCTGATGCGCAGCACCAGTTCGCGTGGCTCGAAGGGCTTGGAGAGATAATCGTCGGCGCCGGCTTCAAGGCCTTCGATGCGGGAATTCGATTCCGCCAGCGCCGTCAGCATCAGGATCGGCACTGTCTTGATCTGGCGCAGGCTCTGCGTCAGGGAAATGCCGCTTTCGCCGGGCATCATCACATCGACGATCAAGAGGTCGAAATCGAGACCGACGAGCTTGCGTCGCGCTTCATCGGCGTCGGCGGCGGTCGTGACGCGAAAACCCTGTTCGACCAGATAGCGATTGAGCAGATCGCGGATGCGCCTGTCGTCGTCGACGACCAGAAGATGGGCGGCATCGTCGGAGACTGTCGCTTTTGTTGTCATGCCTAGCTTTCCCCCGTCGCCCGCCGATCGCGGGCTTTCGACATTTCAGTCCCCGGCGCCGTTCTTCATGCAGGCAAGGAAGCGCTTGACGGTGTCGCGTGCGCCGGGACCCGTCTTTGCCAATGCATCGGCTATGCGGCGGGACTGTGGCTCGGCAAGCGCGCGTGCCAGCGCCTGACCTTCCTCGGTGGTGTAGAGCATGCGCTGGCGCCGGTCCTCGGGCCCTGTAACTTGCCGGATATAACCGGAATCGATCAGTTGCTTGAGCACGCGGGCAAGGCTCTGCTTGGTGATCTTGAGCGTGTCGAGCAGGTCTGCCACGGTCATGCCCGGCTCGCGGTCGACGAAATGCACGACGCGATGATGCGCGCGGCCGAAGCCGCTCTTTTCGAGGATCGCATCCGGATCGGAGGTGAAGTCGCGATAGGCGAAGAAAAGCAGCTCGATGATTTCGAAGTCGATCGTATCATCGTCATGCGCGACCGTGTCGGCCACATATCGGTTGTCTTCTTTGGATTGGCCGGCCACGCGGTCATTTCCTTTCAGCCAAGTTGCAACTTACGAAACAATCGGAAAAATATGTCAGCTTTATTGACATATTTTTACCGCGTTGGTAGCGTCCATGCTCGGTAAGCGAGACATTTGGCGGCGGTAACACCTCGGGAGGATATGCCGCGCCGCACTGATCGCAAATCCAAAATCTCGAAATTGAATTTTCCCACAATCAGTTTGCCGATAAACTGAAAGCGGGAAGATAATCAACAGCAAGAATGGCGCACAAGCGCCGGAGGACGACATCATGGCAGCGGTTCCTTTTGATCAGTTGGACGGCGAGATCTGGTTCAATGGCGAGTTCGTCGCGTGGAAAGACGCCAAGATCCATGTGCTGACCCACGGTCTGCACTACGCAAGTGCGGTATTCGAAGGCGAACGCGCCTATGGCGGGCGCATCTTCAAGCTCACCGAGCACAACCAGCGCCTTCACAACTCCGCCGAAATCCTCGGCTTCAAGATTCCCTATACGGTCGAAGAACTGGATGCGGCAAGCGTCGAGCTTTTGAAGCGCCAGGGCTTTTCCGAAGCCTATGCCCGGCCGATCGCCTGGCGCGGCAGCGAGATGATGGGTGTTTCGGCCCAGAGCAACCGCATCAACGTGGCGATCGCCATCTGGCAATGGGGCAGCTATTTCAACCCGGCCGAAAAGCTCAAGGGCATTCGTCTCGATATCGCCGAATGGCGCCGCCCGGATCCGAAGACGGCGCCGTCGAAGTCGAAGGCTGCCGGCCTCTACATGATCTGCACCATTTCCAAGCATGCGGCGGAAGCCAAGGGCTATGCCGACGCGATGATGCTCGACTATCGCGGTCAGGTGGCGGAAGCGACCGGCGCCAACATCTTCTTCGTCAAGGACGGCGTGATCCACACGCCGGTTCCGGACTGCTTCCTCGACGGCATCACACGGCGCACGGTGATCGAGCTTGCCAAGCGCCGCGGCTACCAGGTGGTCGAACGGGTGATCATGCCGGAAGAACTGTCTGATTTCAGCGAGTGCTTCCTCACCGGTTCCGCCGCCGAGGTCACGCCGGTTTCCGAGATCGGCCCCTATCGCTTCACGCCGGCAACCATCTGCGAAACGCTGATGAACGACTATATGAAGGAAGTCTATCCGGTTGCTGCGGCGGCCGAATAATCCGCCTCGCTACGGCGCCGCGCGTCTAAATAGACGCGCGGCGCTGTAAATCGATCCCGATTTAAGGAATTATGCAGTAGAATGCAGAAAAGGCGGCCATGGGCCGCCTTTTGTCTTGCTACGGATATCGTCCGGAAGGCGTCAGGCTTGCTTGCCGAGGAACTGACCGACGATGCCGCTCAACACGCCGCCGCCGACGAGCCCGCCAAGCGCCTGCATGGCAAGACCAGTCGCGGCTGTTTCGCCGCCGAGCATCTGGATCAGGAATCCTCCGCCGAGGCCGCCGATAGCGCCGACGATCGTGCGTGCGACGACACTGAATGCCCCTTGCTTCAAGACTGCGCTGGCTGCGTTTCCGCCGGCCGCCCCCGCGATCAATTGGGTAATGATTGGCATTAATGCTTCCATTGATCCCTCCGTATCAAGGCCCGCCGAAGACGAGCCGCCAAATGCCGATGATCCGGCAAGGATAGGTTGAGACCGAATCTGGACTCTTGTCAATTTGGCGAAGTGACGGCGGCGGCGCAGGAAGGCTTTGCTCGCTAAAATGTTGCCGTTTCATGCCGAAAACGGCAATTATCGAGCTCTAAAAGGCAGAAGACGACAGAATTACTACAACGTTCGGACACTGTTTTCGCCGAGCTGGGTGTGCAACCACTGATTCGCTGCAGTGCAAACGAGAACTCCAGCGGCCAAGGTCCGCTGGAGCTGGTTGGGCGTTTTGCCTCTGATTGGGCGCGGCGTTTAGCGATAGACGTAAACGATACGGCGCGTTGCCGGCTCGACCAGAACAGGCTGGCCGTTGATGCTGACATAATCGTAGTCGTAGTCCGGCACCCGGCGCACTTCGACCGCTTGCGGCAGTTCGGCGCCGACAACGACTTCGCCGTCGAGATAGATGGTTTTGCCAGGGTTGGTGGTGATATAGGTCCGTACGGTGTCCGGCGGTACGATGGGCTCGACGTCTTCCACAGGGCCAAGCAACTCGTCGCCCGGTGCCGGCAGTGGCGGATCGCCAGCTTGCGCCTCATAGGTCACGACCGGGACTGCAAGGTCGGAGCGTCGATCCTGAACGACGACGGCCGAGCCGTCGAAATCGGTTGTCAGATATTGGGCATAGACCCAGCCGCGAAGGCCGTTGACGTCGATGCGGCACCACTTGCTGCCTTCGATGCAGCCATCAAGGACCGCAATGCTGCCACGTGTGGCCAAACCAACGGTCGGATATTGCGGGCCCGGGCCGGCGCGGACATTGAGGTCAGTGACGGTTGTGGCGGTCATGGCTGCGAAGGCTGCCGAAGTGCCAGCTACGAGTACGAAACCTGCAGCCGCGGCAGTTCGCAACAGGGGGCTGGTAAGGTTCTTCATCATCATGCTCCTTCTTTATGGCTGAGGGGCAAACGCGGCGATGGTGGGGATGTTCCCCCGGTAACGTCACGAAATGTGAAGATGCGACATACTCAAACTGCAGCGGTTCAACCCGGCGTTAGCCTAAGGGAACCGTTTCGCGATCGAGGTGCTCTTCCTGTCTATGTCGGGCAGGGCGCTTGCGGCAAACGATCAGCGGTATGCCCGCGCGAAGAAGGCGAGCGCAGGCAGGAGAGGGAGGTTCAATGTCGAATTCAGCTGTTAATCCGATAAACCCCGCCGTCAACGCATTGCGCCCGGTGGTGGCCATCGTCGTTGCCGCCGAGTTGCTTGTCTCGGCCCTGTTGCTCGCCACTGTACAATTCCCGACACCCCAGCCCCCCTCTGCGGAAATTGCAAGCCTGCGTTAATTCGCGCTGTGTCTGATGCCGTTTGGCGCTATAGGTGTGCCAACGACATCTGAGTGAGGCACAGACGGCATGCTACAGGCGGGCATTATCCCGGTTACTCATTTCCAGCAGAACTGCACGGTTCTCTTCGACGCTGAAACCAAGGAAGGCGTGATTGTCGATCCCGGCGGCGACGTTGACGTGATCCTGCAGACCATCCAGGAGAACGGCATCACGCTGAAGGCGATCTGGCTGACGCACGGCCACATCGACCATGCCGGCGGCGCCAAGGAACTGAAGGAAGCGCTCGGGCTTTCGATCATCGGTCCGCACAAGGACGATCTGCCGCTGCTGTCGCGGCTCGAAGAGCAGGCAGAGAAATTCGGGCTGGCGATGAAGGTCGAAAACGTCGTGCCCGACCAGTGGCTGGAAGACGGCGATACCGTCGCCTTCGGCAACCATGTGTTCGAAGTCCTGCATTGCCCCGGCCATGCGCCTGGCCATGTGGTCTATTTCAACCGGGCGCAGAATTTCGCCCATGTCGGCGACGTGCTGTTTCACGGCTCGATTGGCCGAACCGATCTTCCCGGCGGCAACCACCAGCAACTGCTCGATTCCATACGCGACAAGATCCTGCCGCTTGGTGATCAGGTCGGTTTCATCTGCGGGCACGGTCCTGGCGGTCAGATCGGCGAGGAGCGGCGCACCAATCCCTATTTGCGGGGTCTCTGACCCCTCCTGCATAATTCCTTAAATCGGAATCGATTTGGGGACAAAATTATGCAGAAAATCAAAGTTTTACAGCGACCTTTGCGCGCCTGAACAGGCGCGCGGCGCAGTCACGTCCGGCATTCTGCTTGCAGGATATCGGTCGACAGCAATGAAAAAACGCATGCCCCCGGGGAGGCATGCGCTTTTTTTGCCCGCGTGACGGGGTTTGTATCAGCCTGCGTCGCAGAAGTAGCTGCGGCCGTCGTAGCCGCGGAACGTGCCGTTGTCCGGGTTGAACGAGCGGTAACGCTGCGAGCAATAACGGTACCAGGACGGGGTCCAGGGCTCGAGCGAACCGTAGCCGCCGCCATAGTTGTCAATGACAACCGGGCGCGGGCGATAGACGGGGCGCGGACGGTAGACCGGGCGCGGCTCGTAATAATCAGGTTCCGGATCGATATAGACGCGCTCGCTGTAACGCGGCTGCGAGGCGATCGCGCCGCCGATGAGCGTGCCCGCGACCAGGCCTGCTGCGCCTGCCGCCCATGCGTCGCTGTGATCATTCCGGCGGTCCCAGTCACCGGCCTCAGCGGTGCTGAGGGTCGGGAGAACCGAGGTGGCTGCGATGATCGAGAGAACCGCCGCTTTGATGAACTTGTTCATTGGCTTCAATCCTATGCATGGCCCGGATCCGGTTCCGGCCTTCATGATGAAAGAAGGTTAACCGTGCCAAACTGAACGGAGCCTGAACAAAAAAACCCGGCATCACTGCCGGGCTTCAACTTGAATCTTTCAGCAGAACCGGTGTTAGCCGGAGATCTGCAGGTTGACCGCCTTCGGGCCTTTGCCGCGGCGATCCGGTTCGGTGTCGAAGCTTACCTTCTGATTTTCCGACAGGCCGTTCAGGCCGGAAGCCTGGACAGCGGAAATGTGTACGAAGATATCCGCACCACCGTTGTCAGGCTTGATGAAACCAAAGCCCTTGTCGGTGTTGAAGAATTTTACAGTGCCAGTTTCGGCCATGCGTCAGGTCCTTTTCTCTCCACCCGTTTGACGGACGGGTAGCATTGCAGTTTGCCCGGTTGGGCGTTGGGCAGGCAGTTCTCGATATTTGAGGAAAGGTTCCTGTTACCGCAGCCAGCCATCGGAAAGGTTGCAAACAAGCGTCCCCCCAGTCTGGCCACCCGGAGTTTTTGCGTCTCCGGCCCGCTTTTATTTCAAGATCTTCCCGTGCTCGTAGATTGCCCGAACAGAGTAAGATTGATGGGTTTATTTTGAATTGGCAAGCAAAACTTTTTAGAAGTTGTATTGCGTCTTGCCATTGCTCAAAATTCGCCCAGTTGCGGAATATTCGGGTGATATTGAAGATGCATCGCAAGCTGTTGAAATCACAGGTTTTTGAACGAATGTACCGATAAGTTGAGTGCTTTGCGCCATTTTTCGCCGCAATCGGTGAGGCCGTCATGGCGACCAAGGAGGTCCATTCATTTGGCAAGCGACTGATATGTTTGAAGCTTCTCTCCAAGGCAATGGCGTGGGGCGCTGCGTCAACCCGCCTTGCAGAAATCCTGCAAGTAATAACCGAAAGCGGCCAGGTTGCATCGAGGCGTTTTAAAGTGAAGCAATAGCTTTGCGGGTCGGCGTAGTAACAAGTAACGCAGCAGTTCAGTACCCGCCGAAATCAAGGGTTATAGTTCTGCCGGCCCTCTCAGGCACGCCGATTCCGCCTCAGGCTGCGGCTTCCTTCCGGGCGCCTTTCGTGATTTCGGGCACGATCTCGACGACGAGCATGGCCGCAAAGATGATGGCGCAGCCGATATAGCCGATGGGCGTGATGATCTCCCCTAGTAGCAGAACGCCGAAGAGCGCGGCAAACAACGCCTCGCTCGACAGGAAGATCGCCGCCTGCGGCGCCGTGGTGTAGCGCTGCCCGACGACCTGGCAGATGAAGGCCACGCCGCTGGAGAAGATGCCGGCATAAAGGATTTCAGGCAGCGCGCCCTTCACCGCCGCCATGCTCAATGGTTCGAGAGCCGAAGCAACGAGGCAGCCGAGCACGGCGCAAACGGCAAACTGCGTCATCGACAGCAGCATCGGCCGCCCACTGCTCGGTGCGAAGATGCCGACGAGCATCAACTGCAGCGCCCAGAACAGGGCGCAGACAACAGTCAGATAATCACCACCGGTCAGGCTCGACAGCGCGCCGCCGCTCAAGAGGAAGATGCCGAGCAGTGCCATCAGCGCACCGGGCCAGATGATCCAGTGCGGCTTGCGCCGGAGGAAAACGACCGTCAGCACCGGGACGAAAACGACGTAAAGTCCGGTGAGGAAACCGGAATTGGTGACGCTGGTGGTCAGCAACCCGTATTGCTGCGTGACGGCGCCGGCAAAAAGCGCAAGCCCGACAAGCACGAAATTGCGAATGGTCTTGCCGGTCAAAGGCTGCGGCGCCCGCCTGGTTTCGACGACGGCGAGCGGCAGCGCGACCAGCGTTGCGATGGCAAAACGAAGCGTGATGAACCAGAGCGGGCCGATCGCCTGCATTGCCGTCGACTGGGCGACGAAGCCAGCACCCCAGATGGCGCCGGAAAACAGCAGGAATAGATTGGCCTGGACGCGGGTCATCATTGCTCTCCTCAGATGCATCGCCGTCTAGCAGTTGCGATTTTCGCGGGCAAGGCTCATCGTCGGCCGCAGACGCAGTCCGCCTGACGTACCGGTGACGGTTGCCATGGTGGTGATGGGGAGGTGGAGATGGGCGAGAGCGGTTATTCCGGAACGCCGCTTGTCCGCAAGCTCGGCTTGAGGGACGGCCAGTCAGCGCTGCTGCTTGGTGTTCCCGGCGATCTGACCGACATCACCAGCTTTCCCGGGTTCGCCAGTTGCGAAACCTCCGCCGACGGCCCGGCGTCACGCCGGCACGATTACATCCACGTCTTCGCGATTGCGAGGGCAGAGCTTGAGGTGTTGGCGCCGCGGCTTGCGGCAAGCCTGAAGGCCGACGGCATGATGTGGATCTCATGGCCCAAGCGCGCATCGAAGGTTGCAACCACGCTGACGGAAGACGCATTGCGCGAAATCTTCCTGCCGCTTGGTGTCGTCGACACCAAGGTCTGCGCCGTCGATGCGGTCTGGTCCGGATTGAAGTTCATGTTCCGGAAGGACGTTCGCGCCGGCCTCTGATCCCGATTGAGGATTTATACCAACCTGCGCTGATATCGACCTATTGCGCCGGAGCCTTGGAGACTCTCAGCAGCGCGCCATCCTCTTCGTCCGTCACCATCAGCAGTGCGCCGTCCGGCGCCTCCACGACATCGCGGATGCGGCCGAACTCACCTTCGAACAGCCGCTCTTCGGAGGTGATCGCGCCGGTGTCGTCCCGCTCCAGCCGGGCGAGGAGCTGATATTTCAGCGCCGCCACCAGCAGGTTGCCGTCCCACTCCGGAAACATCTTGCCGCGATAGACGGCGAGCGCTCCGGGCGCAATCGAGGGATCCCAGTAGTAGAGCGGCTGGTCGAGGCCATCCTTTGCCGTGCCTTCGCCGATCTCCGCGCCCGAATAATCCTTGCCATAGGTGATCACCGGCCAGCCGTAGTTGTGGCCCGGCTGCGGGTTGTTGACCTCGTCGCCGCCGCGCGCGCCGTGCTCAACGGTCAGAAGCGTGCCATCCTTCGGATCGATGACAATGCCCTGCGGGTTGCGGTGCCCCTTCGACCAGATTTCCGGCAAGCCCTCCGTGCCGCCCCGATAGGGGTTGGTGGCGGGAATGCTGCCGTCGGCGTTGATATGCAGGATGGCACCGGCATGGTCGTGCAGATCCTGGGCGCGCTCGGGCTCGCCTCGGTCGCCGATGCCGAAGAACAGGCTGCCGTCCGGTGCGATGGCGATGCGCGAGCCGAAATGCTGGCCCTTGCGGGTCAGCTTGTTCATGCGGAACAGTTCCTTGACATCGCTCAGGCCGTTGTTGTCGGCCGACAATGTCGCCCGCACCAGCACGGTTCCGAAGCCGCCGCCGCCATTGGCAGCGAGCGTCAGGTAGAGCGTGCGGCTGGTGGCAAAGTCGGGGGTAAGCGCAATGTCGAGCAGGCCACCCTGGCCCTGTTCGACCACCTCAGGCACGCCGGAGAGCGGCGCCGAGGCCTTGCCGTCGCGAATGATGCGCAGCCGGCCGGCGCGCTCGCTGACGATGTAGCTGCCGTCCGGCAGAACCTCGACGGACCAGGGGTGTTCGAGCCCGCTCGCCAGCGTCTCGACCAGCACGTCGCCGTGTTGAGAGGGGAACTCGCGCGTTTCCTGCGTATGGGCAGCAAAAGGGGCAGCAAACAATGTCAGACCGGCAAAGAGGGGTATCGCGCGAACTGTCCGCGCCCTCCGGGTGGTTTCCAGCCTTGATGCCTGCGCCTGCCGCATTCGATATCTCCGATCCGTTGATGCCGTCTCCTGGCAAGCTGGAGCGGTCGTCCGGTTCGTTCAAGTCAAATCGGATCAAAAAGGCTTTATTTCGAAACGGAGCCTGTCGTCAGCGGCACCGGATGCTGCTCGCGGACCAGTTCGGCCGTCACGATGTAGCGCATCGGTCCGGGCTCGATCGCATCGAAGGGCCAGCAGGTGGCGAGCGCCAGCTTGTGGCCACTGGCTGCGGCGTTGATGCCGCTTTCGTCCCAGCGCGCGACGCGGCCCTCGCCGGCCCGAAAAAGAAAGCGCCGCCCGTCCTTGCGGGTCAGCACCAGCAGATCGCCCGAGGAAACGTCCTTCAGCCAGCGGAAATGTGTGTCGCGGTGGGCGGCGATGACGGAGGTGCCTTCGTCGCCGGGAAGAGGGGTGTTGGTGAGCCAGGCAGGCCCGAAGGCGAGCGCCTGGCCGCTTGCGCCCTGAAGCACGATCGCCGAGCGATTGATGCGCGGCGCGATGATTTCCGCGGTGGTTTCGAAGTCGGCCCAGGGCCAGGGTTTGCCGCCCGCCTCGCCGTGCAACTGCGCCTCGAAGCTCTTCCTCAGCAGCACTTGAGAGACCTCGGCCTTGGCCTTCAGGTAAAATCCCTTGCCGACCAGCATCAGGCCGGCAAGGGCGATCAGGGCAATGATCGCGACCACGATGGTCTCGATCGCCGAGAGACGGGCGAGGAAGCCCGGGCGTGGCCCGGGCAGGTCTTCGTCAGCGGCCATGGCGTCGAACCCCTGAGGTGACGAGAGCGGCGATCTGGCCGCGCCAGAAGATGAAAGTGCTGCCAGCAACAAGCGCAAAGGCGAGCAGCATCAGCCCGATGAGGATCTGCTTGTCCGCCTCGGTCGCCGTCTGCGGCAGGTTTACCTGGTTGTTGGCTTCGGCAATGAGGCCCGCTGCACGCGCCGTCGGTGCCGCCAGCATGCGGTCGGCCGTGACCATGGCCAGCTTCGTCTGGCTTTCGGCCGAAGCCTCGCGCTCATCGACCGTACCTGTTGTTTCGGGCTTCTCGCCGAAGACCTTGCCGAAGTCCCAGCCGGCCGGCAGGTTGAGCGGCACATTGGTTTCCGTCAGGTTCTCGCCGGCCGGGCGTGACGGCGTCGCATCGACGGCGACAAGGCTGGTGACGCGCGAGACGAGGTGATGGGTCAGCGCGACGGTTTCGATCTGTCTGTCGAGCGTTGCGGGGTCGGCGATCGCTGACGCGCTTGCTTCGAGATCATCGATCTTGCGACGGGCCCAGAGCTTGGCGATGCCTTCACCGGTTGCAGACTTGGCGATGTCCATCTCGACGCGCCAGGGCTGGTCGCCGGCCTTGCCGACGATGCGAAGCTTTCCTTCCGGTGTGGCGCCGTCGAGTTCGACCGTCAGCACGACCGGCTCGCCGCGGTAGAGATCGGGCATCGGGTTAGGGGTGATGTCGCCGGAGGCGGCGCCTTCGAAGGTTGCTGAAATGTCCGTCATGGCCGGGCTCTCCAGCTTGGTGAAGAGCTCGCCCATGCGGGCGGCCACCTGGCTTTCGGAACCGATCAGCGTGAAGGTGCCGCGACCGTATTCGGCGGCCTTGGTCATGAAGTGGCTGTTGGGCGCCGAACCGATGCCGACGGTGAAGACGCGGGCGTCGCCACGGTTGTTCTGGATCTCCTGGAAAAGCTGGCCTTCATTGCCGATGGCGCCGTCGGTAAGGAAGACCACCTGGCGAAGGGCACCTGATGCAACCGGCCCCTGAGTGCGCAGGGCCGCTTCCAGCGCCGGCAGCATTTCCGTGCCGCCATCGGCGGTCAGGTCGCGCACGAAAGCGATCGCATCCTCGCGTTTATCAGGCGTCGCCTCGACGAGATCAGGGAAGTGCACGGTCATCGTGTCGTCGAAGCGGATGACGTTGAACCGGTCTTCCGGCTTCAGCCGCGAGATCGCCAGCGCCAGGCTTTCCTTTGCCTGTTCCATGGATGGGCCGGCCATCGAGCCGGAATTGTCGATGACGAAAACGACCTCGCGCCTGAGCGGCTTGTCGGTCTCCATTGCCGTCACCGGCGGGGTGACGAAGGACAGGAGGTAGGTCTTATCGCCGACGGTCTCGCGAAAGAGGCCGGCATAGGGGCTCTTTCCTTCGATCGCCTTCCAGCTGAGTTCGAAATCCTTGTCGGCAGGAACGCTTCCGACCTTCAGCGTGATCCGGCGGGTCAACTGGTCGAGCGTGGACGTTTCGATCTCGTGATAGGCCGACGTCACCTCGCCGATCGGGAAGCCCGCCTTCAGGTTGATCGTCAGTGTCACCGGGTTGATCCTGGCGTTTTCGCGCGGGTCGAGCACCGGCGGATCGATCTTTTCGCGATTGGGAACCGGGTCGCTGACGGCATAGCCGGTGCGGCTGTCGAGATCGACGGTCTGGACGACCGGCTGCGGATTGTAGCGAGGCGCCACCACCATCGGGAAACGGAAGGTGAAGGCGTCGTTCGACTGGCGCACGCCGCTTTGATATTCGATCTGCACGACCACCGTTTCGCCGGGGCCGATATTGGCGACCTGATTGGTGAAGAGGTTGGGGCGCTGCTGTTCAAGCAGCGCCGCCTTCTTGCCCTCGGCCTTTGCCTGCTCGTAGATTTCCTTGGCTGCCTGGCGCGGCTTGATCTGACCTTCGATGAAGCGGTCGCCGATCTGCATCTTCAGGGTATCGACGGCGGAATCATCGGGAAGCGGGAAGACATAGGTGCCTTCGACCCATCCCTTGCTCGGGTTCTGGAACCGCTGCGTCACGCGGGTCCGCATGATCGGTCCGTTGACGTCGATCTGGACGTCGGTCGCCAGTCGCGGCGCCTCGACGAAATAGCCGGGCTCCTTGGAGGGGAAGAGCAGGGCGCCGGTGCCCATGTCGTTGGGCCTGACATAGCCGGCCATCTGCTCCGGCCTGGGGTTTGCCGTCTGGGCCGCGGCCTGGGTCATCAGCCCGAGGATCATGACGATGCAGGCGGCGAGCGCTGCGAGCGCCAGAACCATGCCCCATCGCGCTTCGTTCTGACGTGTCCGTGATTCAGCGATTTCGTCGTCGAGAAACATTGCCCACCCCCGTGATGCGATGCGTTCGGATCATGGCAGGAAAGGCCGGGAAACCGGCTGTTGCAGGACGGAATTGCGGCGTTCCGCGACAGTTGTTGTGACCAAAATAAGGCTTTTCGGAAAAAGCCGAATTCCGCTGATTCTTCTGAATAAATTCACGCCCCCGGACGTTCTTGACCGATGCTGTTCATGTCCCAGGGGTGCTAGCTGGAGACGATGTTCGGTAGCGAGTGCGCAACACATGCATCCCGTTGCGGTTGCCGACAGGCGCCGATCGGGTATCGATCGGCGATCGTCATCGCTGATCGCACTCATGAAAGTTTGTCATGGTGACGCATTTTGCCCGCATTCCCGGCGGTTTTTCAGGCTCTGGCGCTTGCAAGACCGGGCGTCTTTCGACATAGACCTAACCGCTATGGAGCCTGTCTTTTTCGTTCCGTAGCGCTCACCGCGTCTCGAAACGATCAGGACCTTTCATCATGGCCTTCCTTGCCGATGCCCTTTCCCGTGTAAAGCCTTCCGCCACCATCGCCGTTTCGCAGAAAGCCCGCGAGCTGAAAGCGAAGGGACGCGACGTGATCGGCCTTGGTGCAGGGGAGCCGGATTTCGACACGCCGGACAATATCAAGAAGGCTGCGATCGACGCGATCAACCGCGGCGAGACGAAGTACACGCCGGTTTCGGGCATTCCGGAACTGCGCGAAGCGATCGCCAAGAAGTTCAAGCGCGAGAACAACCTCGACTACACCGCCGCCCAGACGATCGTCGGCACCGGCGGAAAGCAGATTCTTTTCAACGCCTTCATGGCGACCCTGAACGCGGGCGATGAAGTCGTCATCCCGGCGCCCTACTGGGTCTCCTACCCGGAGATGGTGGCGCTGTGCGGCGGCACGCCCGTTTTCGTCTCGACTACCCAGGAGAACAACTTCAAGCTTAGGGCGGAAGACCTCGACAAGGCGATCACGCCGAAGACCAAGTGGTTTGTCTTCAACTCGCCGTCCAACCCGTCGGGCGCCGCCTACAGCCACGCCGAGCTGAAGGCGCTGACCGACGTGTTGATGAAGCACCCGCATGTCTGGGTGCTGACCGACGACATGTACGAGCACCTGACCTATGGCGACTTCAAGTTCGCAACCCCTGTCGAAGTCGAGCCCGGCCTCTACGACCGCACGCTGACCATGAACGGCGTCTCCAAGGCCTATGCCATGACCGGCTGGCGCATCGGCTATGCAGCCGGTCCGCTGCACCTGATCAAGGCGATGGACATGATCCAGGGCCAGCAGACCTCGGGCGCAACCTCGATCGCGCAGTGGGCTGCCGTCGAGGCGCTCAACGGCACGCAGGACTTCATCCCCGAGAACAAGAAGATCTTCGAAGGTCGCCGTGACCTCGTGGTGTCGATGCTGAACCAGGCCAAGGGCATTGCGTGCCCGACGCCGGAAGGCGCCTTCTACGTCTACCCGTCCTGCGCCGGCCTCATCGGCAAGACCGCGCCGTCGGGCAAGGTCATCGAGACGGACGAAGACTTCGTCTCCGAACTGCTCGAATCCGAAGGCGTTGCCGTCGTGCACGGCTCGGCCTTTGGTCTCGGCCCGAACTTCCGCATCTCCTATGCGACGTCGGAAGCGCAGCTCGAAGAAGCGTGCCGTCGCATCCAGCGCTTCTGCGCCGCCTGCAAGTAAGTTCAGGTATTACACCCAATGGAAAAGCCCGCTGGTAATGGCGGGCTTTTTTGTTGGCAAAACGATTCAAGAAGCGGTCAATCTGATTCAATCGGGCCGGCTAACGCGTTGAAATCAGATTCGAACTTCAAGCGCCCGGAACCTCGTCGTCGCCGACGACGCCACCCTCGCTTTCGAGGATGGACAGGCGGCGTGCCTCGGAGCGGGTGAACTTCAGGCGAACGCCGATGCCGCGCTCGCCCTCCGGCAGAAACACGGCGCCGGCATTTTCAAGCGCGTTCCTCAGCGACAGGATGATTTCGTCGCCGGGCGCCTCCAGCTTGTGCTCGAACTTGAGGATCGTTTCTTCGTCGACGCCCGAAAAGCTCGCCAGCATCTCGCGTGAAATTTCGATCAGCGCCCGGGCGGCGCGGCACTGTGAACCTGTAATCATCATCACCTCCAGTTGCAGAGAGGATGCGTGAAGCCCGGCGACGGGTCAACCGCAAGCAACGCCCCCGCGACCTTTCGACCGCGGGGCGTTGCTTGCGTCGGGAGCGTTGGACGATGCTTCAGCAAAGGGCTGGATTGGTCCTCGCCGGTATCTGCCACCCGCTGCAGAAGGAACCCTATTTTGCTCGCATCGCCTCTATGATGCCGGAAATCTCGTCCGTGCCGAAGCCGCCGGCGAGGCGCTGTTGCGCCAACCTCTCCATCGGCTCCATGAAAGCCGGATCGATGCCCTGGCTGCGGCTTGCAGCGACGATATTGGTGATCGCCACCGCTTGCATGGCAAGGTTCGACATCACGTCGCGGGCGTGATCGCCGCTGTCGATCCGTTCGGCATAGTCGGGCAGGGCTGTCATCATTGCCGCAAGCCAGGGCTCGACCAGGGACAGGAACGCCGTCGCCGAGACGCCGACGCTGCCGGCAAGTGCTGTTGCGTGCAGATAGCCGCCGAAGAGACCGTACATCGCCGAAAGCAAGGCGAGGTCGTTGACCGCGGCGAGGATCGGATCTTCGCCGAGATATTGGCTCCGGCCGAAGGCCACGAGGCGATCTTTGGCCGATGCGAAGGCATCGGCGCTGCCGCTATAGAGAATGAAGGCGTGCTGCGAGCCGATCATCGGTGGCGTCGCCATGATGCCACCGTCGAGATAGAGCGCGCCATATCCGCCAAGGCGGTCGGCGATCGCCCGGACTTGATTCGGACGACCATTGGTCAGGTTAACGACGGTCTTGCCGGACAGGCCGGGACCGACGTGATGAAACGTGGCTTCGACGGCAGCGTAGTCGGTGAGGCACAGCACGATCAGATCGCTCGCTGCGATGGCTTCGGTGACCGTTTCGGCCCGGCGGGCACCGCGGGCAACGAGAGCGTCAGCCCGCGCCGATGTGCGGTTCCAGACGGTTGTTACGTTGCCCGCGTCGATGAGGGCGTTGGCGAGTGCCGTGCCCATCGCGCCGAGGCCGATGACCGAGATTGTATTGGACATCTGGTTTCTCCGTTCCCGTTCGTTTCAGGCCGCAGGCGACAATTGCTGGCCGAGACCGCCGTCGACCGTCAGTCTTGCGCCGGTGGTGAAGGTCGCGTCGAAGGCGAGGAACAGCACGGCGCGGGCCACTTCGTCGGCGGTGCCGTTGCGGCCCATCGGCGTGATCGCATCGCCCAGCGCCTTGAACTCGGCACGTTCCGCATCGGTGATGCCGGCAACGCCCTTGGTCGGCGTATCGATGAAGCCGGGGCTGACCGAATTCACCCGGATGCCGCGTGGCAAGAGCTCGGCGGCAAAGACGGAGGCAAACGAGATCAGCGCCGCCTTGCTGCCGCTATAGACAGCCATGCCCGCATGGCCGCCGACATCGGCAACCGACGAGGTGAAGACGATCGAGCCGCCGTCGCGGATCAGCGGCGCGAGGCGCTGGACGGTGAAGAAGGCGCCCTTGGTGTTGATCGTGAACTGGCGATCGTAGGAGGCCTCGGTCACCTGGTCGAAAGGCTCGAGCAGCGATGTGCCGGCGTTGACGTGCAGGAGGTCGATCGAACCCAGCTTCTGCCCGACCGTCGCCCCGAGCACGGCGATCTCGCCAAGGTCGGAAATGTCGGACTTTACCGCATGCACGCGCGGTCCGAAGCGCTCCTGGACCTTGGCGAGGTTCGCCTCGTTGTTGCCGGTCAGCAGCACCTCGGCGCCGCCGTTGACAAGACGTTCGACGGTTGCCAGGCCCATGCCATGCGTGCCGCCGATGACGACGGCTTTCTTGTCCTGATAGCCACCCATGTTCTCTTCCTTCGATGTTCGGTTTCGATGGAGAAGAGATAAAATCATGGACGACATTGCGAAAGTCTGGCAGTTGTGGATGTATCGTCTACATATGTAGACATTGGAATTTGCGATGCGCAATCTCAACGACTTCATCGTCTTTGCCCATGTGGTCGATCACAAGGGGTTTGCGCCGGCGGCGCGGGCGCTCAACGTGCCGAAATCGACGCTGAGCAAACGCGTGGCCGAACTGGAAAAGACGCTTGGCGTGCGGTTGATCAATCGCACGTCGCGCCGCTTCACCGTCACCGAGGTCGGCGAGGATTTCTATCGGCACGCCGCGGCGATGCTGATCGAGGCGGAAGCGGCGGAAGCCATAGTCAAGGGCCGGCTCGCCGAGCCAAGCGGCACGGTGCGGATTACCGCCTCGGTGCCGACGGCCCAGATGATGCTGGCTGGCCTCCTGCCGCCACTGGCGCTTGCCTATCCCAAGATGCGGGTGATGCTGCATGCGACCGATCGTTTCGTCGATGTCGTCCAGGAGGGCTTCGACATTGCGGTGCGCGACCACTTCGCGCCGCTGCCGGATTCGGGGCTCGTGCAACGGCATGTCGGCGCGGAGGTCATCTGGCTCGTCGCTGCACCCGCCTATCTGGAAAGTCGCGGGGCGCCGATCGAGCCGAGCGACCTTTCGCGTCATGACGGTCTTCTGGTATCCTTGACGGCAGAGGGATGGATGATGCGCAACGACGCAGGCGTGGTCGTCCGGGTCCGTCCCGAGCCGCGTTTCCTCGCCGACGAATCCCATGTGCTTCGCGCGGCCGCACTGTCCGGCCTCGGCATCACGGCGCTGCCGCGCAAGCTCTGCCGGGCGGAGATCGACGAGGGCAGCCTCGTTCGTGTCCTGCCCGAATGGGAGGCCGGCAGCGTCACCACGACCTTGCTGATGCCGCATCGACGCGGGCAATTGCCATCGGTGCGCGCGGTGGTCGGCTTCATCGCCGAGCATCTGCCTGGCGCGTGAGCGGTGGGGCGAGGGCTACTTGTGCGGCCCAAAAGCGAGTGGTCGATCTTACAGGAAAGATCAACGGCCTACCGCATAATTCCTTAAATCGGAATCGATTTAAGGAGGAAATTATGCAGCAAGTTTAAAGCGTTACAGCGTCCTTTGCGCGTCATATTTGACGCGCTGCGCTGTAGCATGTGGAAGAACCCAAAGGAGAGCGGACGTGGGACTTTTTTCAGGGCCATACGGAGAGCAACTGAAACGGGCGATGGATCAGGTGAAGTACAACGTCGCCGTCGCGAAGCTTGATGAGCCCATCAGCGACAGCGATGCTGTGGTCCTGTTTGCGGGCATGTTGGTCGTCCAGAATGTTCCGGTCAACACCGCCTTCGACCTTGCGTGCGAATACTCCGATCTGATCTCCAGCTTGCTGGAAAATGGATCAAACTCCCGGGAAGCATGATCTGCATCGGGCCGAAATGTCACGACATCGCAGCCAAAGCCGGTGCGAAAGCCCAATTGGGCGAAAGCGAAGCGCACCGGTCGCATCGGTGCCATTTCTGCAGAAACCACGTCAGGTCGTTCGAACGCAGGATCATAGACCTCCATTTTTCTGGAGGTCTATCTCTGTTCGTGGTCGCTCCTAGCGCTCGGCAAGCGCCGGTTCGCCCTTCTTCTCGCGCACGAGGTTCATGAACCGGCGGAAGAGGTAGTGGCTGTCCTGCGGACCCGGCGAGGCTTCCGGGTGATGCTGCACCGAGAAGACCGGCTTGCCGGCGACCCGCAGGCCGCAATTGGTGCCGTCGAACAGCGAAATGTGAGTCTCTTCAACGCCTTCCGGCAGCGACTTCGAATCGACCGCGAAGCCGTGGTTCATCGAGACGATCTCGACCTTGCCTGTGGTGTGGTCCTTGACCGGATGGTTGGCGCCATGGTGACCCTGGTGCATCTTCTCGGTCTTGCCGCCGAGCGCCAGCGCCAGCATCTGGTGACCGAGGCAGATGCCGAACACCGGAATGTCGCTCTTCAAGAGGTCCTGGATCACCGGCACGGCGTATTCGCCGGTTGCCGCCGGGTCGCCCGGGCCGTTGGAGAGGAAGATGCCGTCCGGCTTCTGCGCAAGCACTTCGTCGGCGCTTGTCGTTGCCGGCATCACGGTGACGCGGGCGTTGAGGCCGGTGAAGAGGCGCAGGATGTTGCGCTTGACGCCGTAGTCGAGGGCGACGACGTGATAGTCGGCCTCGGCATCGCCGAGCGTCGAATGGCCTTCGTCCCAGACCCAGGGCTTCTCGGTCCACTGCGACGACTGGCCGGAGGTGGCAACCTTGGCAAGGTCGAGGCCTTCAAGCCCGCTCCAGGCCTTGGCTTCCTTCTTCAGCGTCTCGATATCGAAGACGCCGGAGGGGTCGTGAGCGATGACGGCGTTGGGCATGCCGTTTTCGCGGATCCAGGCGGTGAGCGCCCGGGTGTCGATGCCGCAAAGGCCGATGATGCCGCGTGCCTTCAGCCAGGCGTCGAGGTGCTTGACAGTCCGATAGTTCGACGGTTCGGTGATGTCGGCCTTGAAGATCACGCCGACCGCGCCGTGGCGGGCTGCCGGCGTCAGGTCTTCGATGTCTTCGTCATTGGCGCCGATATTGCCGATGTGGGGGAAGGTGAAGGTGACGATCTGGCTGAGATAGGAAGGGTCCGTCAGGATTTCCTGGTAGCCGGTCAATGCGGTGTTGAAGCAGACTTCCGCCTGCACCTTGCCGGTTGCGCCGATGCCCTTGCCTTCGATTACGGTGCCGTCGGCAAGAACGAGCAAAGCGGTGGGTTTTTCAGTGGTCCATGCGGGTGTCGCGGTCATCGTTCCTATCCCGTTGCGGCGTGGAGCGCGGGGCTTGAAAGCCCGGCGGCTGATCGCCATTTCATGTGCTCAGGCATGGACGCGCGGAATCCCCGCGAAAAGTGCTCACATGCCGATGTCGTGCAGGTGCGGGAAAATAGCCAAAGCGCAAAGCCCGGTCAACCAGCCGCTGTGAATTGTCTGGAAATAAAATTCCTTTTAATTCAAGCGGTTGTGCAATCCGTTTGATTGCACCTGCCACACTGGTTTAAGACGACGGCAACATTGACGCAGCGAACCGGTTCCGGGCAAGAGCACCGCGGGCCGGCTTCGACATGGAGAAAGACATGCGCGACCAGTTCGCTGAGGTACTGAAAGAAGCCCTGAAGGCCAAGGACACGCGGCGCACCTCGACCGTGCGGCTGATTCAGGCTGCGATCAAGGATCGTGATATCGCCAACCGTGGCCTGGGCAAGGATCCGGTCGGCGACGACGAGATCCTGCAGATCCTCGCCAAGATGATCAAGCAGCGCGAGGAATCGGCCCGAATCTATGACCAGGGCGGCCGGCCGGAGCTTGCAGAGCAGGAGCGGCAGGAAATCGTCATCATCAACCAGTTCCTGCCGGTCCAGCTGTCGGAAGACAAGGTTAGGGAACTCTGTGCATCGGTGATCCAGGAAACCGGCGCGCAGGGGCTGCGCGACATGGGCAAGTGCATGAATGCGCTCAAGGAGCGTTATCCTGGCCAGATGGACTTCGCCAAGGCTTCGGGCCTGGTCAAGGACCTGCTGAAGTAACCGACTGCGCCCGCTCATCTGCAGCGGGCGCCGTTGCGGCACTGAATGTGCCGGCGAGCCTTTCGTGGGCCCGATTGATCGGTGCGAATTTCTCCGCCTGATAATCCCAATACTCCCGGATGAAACCCTGCGACAGCCAGAGGCCGTCGCGGCCCGGCGGGCCATTCCATCCCATGCTCCCAAACTCCGTCGCCTTGCTGAGCACCGCCTGCGTGTCGAAATATATTCGCGTCAGGCGTGTATTGATGGGGCGCCTCCAGCAAGCCGGGTTCGCGATTGCTTCGTGATAGCCTGTGAATTGCGGGCACGGCCGGTCAGCGCTGTGGCGTCCGGCGGTTTCGCCGCCTATATGGAGGATCGACCAGAGGTATCCATGCGCTTTTCACAGTCCTTTCTTGACGAGATACGCGACCGCGTGCCGATTTCGGACGTGATCGCCAAACGCGTCACCTGGGATCGGCGCAAGACCAATGTCTCGCGCGGCGACTATTGGGCCTGCTGCCCGTTCCACGGCGAGAAATCCCCGAGCTTTCATTGCGAGGACCGCAAGGGCCGCTACCATTGCTTCGGGTGCGGCGTTACTGGCGACCACTTCCGCTTTCTCACCGACCTGGAAGGCCTGAGCTTCCCCGAGGCGGTGCAGCAGATCGCCGACATGGCCGGTGTGGCCATGCCGCAGCCGGATCCGCAGGCCGAGCGGCGCGAGAAGGAACGCACCAGCCTGCTCGACGTGATGGAGCTGGCGACCCGGTTTTTCGAGGACCAGCTGCAGACCGCCAATGGCGCCAAGGCGCGCGCCTATCTGCGCGAGCGCGGGCTGACGGGCCGCACGATCGAGACCTTCCGCCTGGGCTTTGCGCCCGACAGCCGCAATGCGCTCAAGGAATTCCTGGCCGGCAAGGGCATCGGCAAGGAGCAGATCGAGGCCTGCGGCCTCGTGGTGCATGGCCCCGATGTGCCGGTTTCCTACGATCGCTTCCGCGACCGCATCACGTTTCCGATCCTGTCGTCGCGCGAAAAGGTCATCGCGTTTGGCGGCCGCGCCATGTCGCCGGACGCGCCGGCCAAATATCTCAACTCCAACGAGACCGAGCTCTTCCACAAGGGCAACGTGCTCTACAATTTTGCCCGGGCACGGCGGGCGATGTCAGGGGGCAGCCGTACCGGCGACGCCGGACAAAACGAAAATGCTGCGGCGACGATCATTGCGGTCGAAGGCTACATGGACGTGATCGCGCTGCATCAGGCGGGTGTCGAGAATGCAGTGGCGCCGCTTGGAACCGCGCTCACCGAAAACCAGCTCGACCTGCTCTGGAAGATGACATCGCAACCGGTGCTCTGCTTCGACGGCGACGGCGCCGGCATTCGCGCCGCCAACCGTGGCGTCGATCTGGCGCTGCCGCATCTGAAGCCCGGCCGCTCGGTGCGGTTTGCCATGCTGCCCGATGGCAAGGACCCCGATGATCTCGTGCGTCAGGAGGGGCGGGCGCCCTTCGACCAGGTGCTTGCCAATGCCCGCTCGCTGGCCGAGATGGTCTGGCAGCGCGAAATCCAGGGCGGCTCGTTCGACACGCCGGAAAAACGCGCCGAGCTCGAAGCCAGGTTGAAGCAGGTCACCGCCGTCATCGCCGACGAAAGCGTGCGGCGCCACTATGGCCAGGACATGCGCGATCGGCTGCACGCGTTTCTGCAAGCCTCCAGCCCCGGTCGCGGCGGCGAGCGGCGGCAATTCGAGCGTGGCGGCCGCCAGGGCGGCGGGCAGCGCGGCGGACCCGGTGCACGCCAGCCGAACACCTCCGGCCCGACGGCGATCTCGGACCGGCTGGCGCGCTCGTCGCTGGTCAGTGGCCAGCAGGCGGTGCCGTCGCTGCGCGAAAGCGTGCTGGCGCTCACGATCGTCAATCACCCGCAGTTGCTGTTCGACGAATATGACGAGATCTCGACCATCGAGTTCGACCATCGCGATCTGCAGCGCTGCTGGGCGGTGGTCCTCAATGCCGCTGCCGCCAACGGCCCGCGCCTGACGCGCGAAGGGCTGGTGGAACAGCTCGACGCCGAAGGTTTTGCTCAACTGATCGCGGCCATCGACCAGCAGATCCGCTATGCCCGGCTGTGGACGGCGACGGCCGCTGCCGCGCCCGAGGATGCCCGCGAGGGATATCTGCAGGCGCTGGCGCTGCACCAGCGCTCCAAGGCGCTGCATTGGCAGCGGCGCGAGCTGGAGCGGGAACTGGCGCATGCGACCGAGGAGGGCGACCTTGAAGCCGTGCCGCAGCTCCTGCGCACGCTGCAGGAGGTTCAGCTCGAAGTGACGCGGCTTGAAAACCAGGAGGCGATCATCGAGGGCTTCGGCGTGCTTTCGGGCCGGGTGAAGGGACCGGCGGCCCGGTAACCGCCGAAAAGCCGCTCAGCCACGCCGAAATCCGGTCCGATCTTGGCTGGATTCCGACTATTCGCGCCAATGTTCGGCCACCCATGGAGCGGGGTGGATGTAATGGCGCAGGTGGCTGATCGGGTTCTTTTCACGATGGTCGCCGGTAAACAGCCGGCGAATGTGCCCAAGCGGCGTGTCCATCCGGCCGCGATAGCCATATTGCCCGTCGATTGCATGTTGCGGCAAAAGGCTGCGGGGGAAGAGCACCACGCGCGCATCGGCCGGCAGGCGGGGCGCAAGGAAGTAGTTCAGAGGAAAGATGTGGCGACAGTCCTGTCGAAAGTGCAGGACCCAGCGTCTCGGAAAGAGCTTCACGCCACCCGGTGCATTGCGTGTTACGAAGCGTTGCTCGAAACGATATTCGTCCGCGATTGCCTGCGGGTTGCCCCTGAACTTTTCCTGCAGTGATACGAGCTTGCCCACGGGGAAGCGGAAAACCGAGGTCTGGCCGAGGCGTTCGAAAGGCGTCGTCTGGTTTCTGGCCAGGACCACATCGTCAGGCCCTTCCACCTCGAAGAAGCAATCGAGCGATCCGACAATGACGATGTCCAGATCAAGAAACAGAACCGGTCCCTTGAGATTGCCGAGCTTCGGTCCCCAGAGTCGCGATTTCTGCCAGATGCCTGGCGTGTTCGTAGGCATATTCACAATGTCGAGCGGCGGCAGATCCTCGCAGAGAATTTCGTTGCGCAGCCCGTCGCGATTGTCGGTAAAGCAGGTGAAGGTGAAGGGTGGAGTGATGTTACGCGCCACCATGGCATAGAGCCGGTTGATAAACGGAGCGCCGTACTTCGTACCCCAGTTGATGCAGACCACCTGCTTGACGCCGCCGCTCGCCGCCAGAATGTTCGCCATGATGACCTTCCGGTTATGTCTATTCTCTGAATTGCCGATATATCAATAAGGCCAGGCTATGGAAAAGACCAACCCCCGAGCGAAAACGGCTGGCGATCCTCCCGGATAGTCCACCCAGTCTCTTCAATTAGGCTGACGGCTATGGCATTGCCGCGGTATCTGGCGATGATGGCAATGTGTGATTCCCCGAAGGAGATGTAATGGAGTTCGTCGAAAGGGCGCAGCCCGACAGAAGCGCTGCCAGCCAGCTCTTCGACGACGCCGGCCGAGCGCCGCTCGATGTTCTCAAGCGCGTCTACGGCTATTCCGC
Source organism: Ensifer sp. LC384 (assembly GCF_001695865.1). Classification (NCBI taxonomy): domain Bacteria; kingdom Pseudomonadati; phylum Pseudomonadota; class Alphaproteobacteria; order Hyphomicrobiales; family Rhizobiaceae; genus Ensifer; species Ensifer sp. LC384. Next base: position 502,519 of record NZ_MBST01000001.1, on the reverse strand, counting down.
CTTTCGGGGCCGTCAGCAGGAAGTGGTCGAGCATGTGGCCGCCGGCGGTGACGCCGTCGTTCTGTTTCCAACCGGTGCCGGCAAGTCGCTCTGCTTTCAGATCCCCGCACTCTGCCGCACCGGCCTTGGCATCGTGGTTTCGCCGCTGATCGCGTTGATGCGCGATCAAGTGGAGGCGTTGAAGCAGCTCGGCGTCAATGCGGCGGCTCTCAATTCGTCGCTGACGCGTGAAGAGGCGGTTGCCGTGCGCCGGCAGATTTCTGACGGCACGCTTGATCTGCTCTACGTCACGCCCGAGCGCATCGTCACCGATGGCTTCGCCGACCTGATCGGCAAGGCCCGCATTGCGCTTTTCGCCATCGATGAGGCCCATTGCGTCTCGCAGTGGGGCCATGATTTCCGGCCGGAGTATCGCACGCTCGGCCTGCTCGCCGAGCGCTATCCCGGCGTGCCACGCATCGCGCTGACGGCAACGGCCGACCCGCATACCCGCGACGACATCATCGAGCGGCTGTCGCTGCAGGGAGCCCAAGTCTTCACCACCAGCTTCGACCGGCCGAACATCGCCTATGAAATCGTCGAGCGCGACCAGCCGCGCCAGCAGTTGCTGCGGTTCCTGTCCCGTTTTCGCGGTTCGTCCGGCATCGTCTATTGCCTGTCGCGCGCCAAGGTCGAGGACACGGCGGAATGGCTGAACGGGCAGGGCATTCGCGCGCTTGCCTATCACGCCGGCATGGACCGGACGCTGCGCGACGCCCATCAGGACGCCTTCCTGAAAGAGGAGAGCCTTTGCCTGGTCGCAACCGTCGCCTTCGGCATGGGCATCGACAAGCCTGACGTGCGCTATGTCGCCCATCTCGATCTGCCGGGATCGGTCGAGGCCTACTATCAGGAGACCGGCCGTGCCGGCCGCGACGGTCAGCCGTCCGAGGTCTGGATGGCCTATGGCATGGCCGATGTGCTGCAGCGCCGCCGGATGATCGACGAGGGCGGAGCGGCGGATGACATCAAGCGCATCGAGCGCGGCAAGCTCAACGCGCTTTTGGCGATCTGCGAGACGGCCGGCTGCCGCCGCCAGGCGATTCTCGCGCATTTCGGCGAGGCGCACCCCGGCCGATGCGGCCATTGTGATACCTGCCTGAAGCCCGTCGAGACTTGGGACGGGACCGAGGCCGCGATCAAGGCGCTTGCCGCCGTCTACCGCACCGGTGAGCGCTTCGGCACCGGCCATGTCGTCGATGTGCTGATGGGGACCGTCAACGAAAAGACCGAGCGTTTCGGCCATGTCGACATGCCGGTCTTCGGCGCCGGCAAGGATCTGCCGGCCCGCACCTGGCAATCGGTGTTTCGGCAGTTGCTGGCGGGCGGTCTTGTCAGCGTCGATCATACGGCCTTCGGCGCAATCAAACTCGAGCCGGAGGCGCGCGCCGTGTTCAAGCGCGAGCGCCAGGTGCTGTTTCGCAAGGATCGCCCGCAGACGGGCAAGGCGGCGCGGCAGGCAAAATCCGGCAGCCAACGCGAGCGCGCCGACCTTGCCGGCTCCGATCTCGAATTGTTCGAACTGCTGCGCGCCGAGCGCTTCACCATCGCCAAGGACCTGAACGTGCCGCCCTATGTCGTCTTCCCGGACGCAACGCTGATCGCGCTTGCCAAGGAGCGCCCGCGCGGCTTTGACGAACTGCTTGACATCCCGGGCATCGGCGAAAGCAAACGCGAGCGCTATGGCGAGGCGTTTCTGGCCGTGATCGACGGGTATCTGGAGGGGTGAGTCTGCACGTCTGACCGAGACGCTGCGCTGTCATGCGTGCTCTTTCTCGGAAGAAGTTGAGTCACTCGCGCCGCCGACGCGGCGCGATAGATGGTGCTTGATGGGAGCTTCGATCTTCGACCACTCAAAAGCTGGAGTGGCCGAAGCAATCTGTCTCGCACCGCTGAGCGCGCGACAGAAAATGTCCGTAAAGCCGGCTCGCCATGCAATGCCCTGTCGTTTTCCCTTGTGATCGCGGCCGAGGCCCCTCGGTCCGCTGGAATTTGCTGCAACGGGAAAGCTGTCGTGGTTGTGGCGCGGCGGCGGCTTTGGCACAGATTTGCGCTAGCTTTGGCACAATGAGAATCTTGGCGTTGCGCGACGCGGCCGCCTTGTCGGATATTACGCGGGACGCGTTCATAACCGAGGGTCACAATGGGCGAGCCAATCCTCCGATTTACATTGGATACCAACTGCCTCATCGACATTGATGAGGCGCGGCCGGCAGGCGGCGACGTCTTGGCGCTGGTTGATGCCGCGAGGCGGGGCGCGGCCGACGTCGCAATCCTTGCCTCTAGCGCGTCCGAACAGCAACCCGGCGGGGCGCACCTCGACAGCTTCGCCGCTTTCCAAGCCCGTATGATTGACCTCGGCCTCGGGGATATTGCTCTGCTGAAACCGATCGCAAAGTACGGGCTATCGTTCTGGGACTTTGCCCTCATCGGAGACGAGGCCTCCGTTGAGCGAGAGCGGCAGATCTTCGAGGCCCTCTTTCCGGGCACCCCTTCCGATTGGCCGACCTATGCTTCGGCAAACGGACTAGACCCAGAGGACCTTTTCAGTCGGCCAGCTTGGAAGTGGCGTAACCGGCTTTGTGACGTTCAAGCGATCTGGTCGCACTTGAATGACGAACGAGACTTCTTCGTGACCCGCGATAAGAACTTCCGGCGGCTTAACAGGACCGTCGAATTCGCCCACGCGATCAGCGTAACTCCCGCCGAAGCCGTCGCGCTCCTAAGTGCTTAAGATTCGGCCGCGATCTCGTAGACCTCCGGACAGTCTTCCACGGCCGCGATCCCCTTCCATGAAGGGTGCCGCAACTTCTTGTCCTCGGTCCAGGCGCGAAACGTTATCGCCGCTGAAAAGCGCGGCTCGACAAAGACCGCGCCTTTCCGGCTAACGGCGACCGGCTTCTCCCCCGTCTCAACCATTTCCAGCAGTTCACGCAGCGCGAGAGATTCCTTATCAGACCAGCCCGTGCCGACGCTTCCGACATAGACGAGGCCGCCCTCCTTTCGCGCCGCCAGCATCAACCGGCTTATGTGCGAAGGAAGCGCGGTCGACCGTTCGAAACCCACGATGATGAAGTTGCCCCGCTGTTCGCATTTCACCTTGACCCAAACTCGGGGTTTGTCGCCGGAGTGGTAAGGGGCATCGAGCTTCTTACTGACAATGCCTTCGAGGCCGTGTTCGCAGGCGATGCGAAACAATGTGCCGCCGTCCGTTCCCAGCCATTCTGAAAGAAAGATCGCGCCGTTCTTGTCTTGCACGAGCGCTTCCAGCATTCGCCGACGCTCGGCAAGCGGCCGTCGTCTCAAATCCTGACCGTCGAGATAGAGGAGATCGAAGGCGACGAGTTGGGCAGCGCCGGCATTCCGCGTGCCGCCCTTTCCGCCCAACGCCTGCTGCAACAGGCTAAAATCAGAGCGCCCCTGCTTGTCGAGCACCACAGCCTCGCCGTCCAAAATCAAAGTGCGCGCGCCAAGCTGTTTCACCGCTTCGGAGATCGACGGGAAACGTCGCGCCCAATCGTGACCGCCGCTCGTCAAGATCCGGATTGCGCCGGGCTCGACGTGAACGTGGATGCGGTATCCGTCCCATTTGATTTCATGAACCCATTGCGCCCCTTCGGGAGGCTTTTTTTCGAGTACCGGAGAGCAAGGCTCAATCCGGCGCGGCATAGGGTCATTGGGGGGGTTGGGCGGCTTGGACATCGGCCATTAACGCGCGAGGCGCGGATAGGGTCCAGAGCCGCCCCTGGGGTCGCCGCCTGACCTTAGGCGGCGGCCAATTGCTCCTGTTGGTCGGCCGGGATGAAACCATAAGCCGAAAGATGGTCGGCCGCTTTTACCAACAACTCCACGCCGATCGGCGCGAGGGCGCGCCTCCAAAGATCGGCGGCCGTTTCCCCCTCCCGGACAAAGCACCAATCTTGGAATGCGATCGGGCCGCCGTCCATTTCATCCGTGAGGTGATAGACGCTGCCCCCGGCGATCCGATCACCAGCGGCCATGGTGGCGTCTACGGCGTTCCGCCCCCGATGCAGAGGTAGCAGTGAGGGGTGATAGCCGATCGCGTAATCCGCAATGGCCCTCACTTCGGCCGGCACGAAGACGAACGCATGAGCGCATATCAAAAGGTCGACGCGGTAGCGGAGAGCACCGCCCAGACCGACGCCGGCATATTCGATTGTCGGCACGCCCGCAGCGCGGGCGGCTTCGTGGAAACGATCGCCGGCAGATGGGGCGGCGGCGAACGCGATTTCATGGTCTCGGAGTTGGTCAAGGACAGCGGCCGCAAGCCACTTTTGCCCGATGATGCCTATCTTCATTGGCGGATATCTACCCCTTCGATGTAGCGGAAACCTTGGACGGCGCGGAAGTGCCCGCCGTAGCCCGACAGGGTGCTTTTCCCTTTGGCCCGGCATTCCTTCTTGCCACCGAAAAGAACGCCCGATGTCTGCGTCCAAAGTGGGTCGCGGCGCAGTGCCGCCGCGAGGCCCGGATGAGATGTGTGAAAGAGCGTCGGCATAGGAAGGGCGTATCGGTTGTCGCCCCGACGCCACGCGGCGCAGACCGCGTTCAAGAACCGCATGCCAACGCCCGCGCCTTGCCATTCCGGCATTACGACGAGCCGGCAGGCGCGAGCCTCGACAAGACCCGGCCGGGTTGAGACCGCCAAGTGCGCCACCGGCTCGCCGTCAACGAAGGCGACATAGCAGGTGGCGGCGATCATGTGCGGTAGCTTCAGATAATGATGCGGCTCAAAATACGGCCACCATCGCCAATTGGTTTCTTGGATGTCCACGGCGATCGGGGGACGTCGCCGAAGATACCTCCCGGTGAACTCACCTGTTGCCGTGTCAAAAACCCAGTCCGGATCGAGCCAGTCGATGATGTCATAGTGGCACGACAGCAGGACCGCCTTGCCGCCAGTCCGCCGCCAAGCCTTACCGAACGCCAGCGCCCCGACTTTGGCAATCTGCCTGTCGACCACGCTGGTGAACTCGTCAACCACCACCTCGGCAGGCCGATCGCAGATAATGCGGGCCAGATCGGCTCGGAACTTCTCACCGTTAGAAAGCACCGCATAGGGCCGGAGCCATGATGGCACCGAGCCGAGCCCGACCGATGACAATGCTGCGGTAGCGTCGTTGAAATCACCGTCGCGGGCGATCACGTCGATAATCGGCTCGTCGGCCGGCCAGTGAAAGCCGGCCGCGCGATCCTCCGCGAACACGCGCCGCCCCAACGACGTTTTGCCAGAGCCCGAGGGGCCGACGATCAAACCGAGCCCCCAGGTACCATCGTCGATCGGCAGGTCGGCCGTGACTTCAAACGAACTGCCGTCTTCGACGTTGAAGAGGGATTTGACCCTCGCCGCCCGGTAGCTCTCAAAGCTCGGGCACGTGTTGGTGATAGTCAGTCTCATGTGACCACCACCTTGATCTTGCAAGTCCGGATAGCGTTGAGCGCTTCGAAAAGCAGTTCCTGCGCCTTCTCATCCTCGCAAACGAGAATGACGCCCTGCTGGTGACGATGGCGATACTTGTTCCTGCCGGGGGCTTTCGCCGGCAGGGGTGGCATATCAGTTTTGTTCGGCATGTGTGGCCGTGGCTCCGTTCGGTCGCTCGAAGCGATCGGGTAAGGGCTCTGCCGGCCTCAGGTGATTGAGAGTGCCGCAACGGCGGCACTTGATTTCTATAACGTCCGCGATCGCTCCCGGTCCAGCTTTAAACAAAAGCGCGGAACAGGAGCCGCAACGTACATTTCTCATTTTCTAACGCTCACGAGTCTGTCACATGAGTCCCGCCCTGCAGGGTACGGGTGCGACGGTTGTGAGAGCCGCTGTCGGACGGGAAAGAGCCGCGAACTTAGACCCGTCGTTGGTGCGTTGACGCGCACCGGCCGCCCGGTCTTCACCGGGCGGGTGTGTCACTCCGCATAAAGCGGTTCGTAGGCATCCGGCGCGATCGGCGCGGCTTCGACAGGATCAGGGCCGCGATACACCGGGAGCTTTGCCAGCGCCTCCTGCATGGCCGTATGAGCTACTGCCGCAACGAGTTCAGCTTCTTCGAGCGGATCGTTTGAAGGGCTGGTCATCAAAGCTTCAGCGCCTCGGTCCACATCGTTTCGAATTGCGCGGCCGAGATCCCGAGTTGCGCGGCGATGGTCGTCAGCAACGGGTGGTCGCGCTTGAATTCGCCGGCATATTGCCACTCAATCCGAACCTTTTCCTTTTCAGCGCCATCCGGCAACGCGTCGATCGCTGCCTCGACTTGGGCAAGAGCGAAGCCATTGTTGACCAAACCGAGGCGAAGCTGGCGCGCGGTAAGCGGGGCGTACTTGGCTGCGGCCTCGCGCTCGGCCTGCTCGGCGGCCGCCTTCGCCGCAGCCTCTGCGTGTCTTGCGTCGGCGTCCGGCAAAGCGTAGGTCGACAAGATCACCTCGTCAGGCGCTGTCAGATAAACACCCTCGGCAAGGGCTGCTGCCTTTGCGTCCCTTACGAACTCATCACGTGCGCCGTTGACCACGCCTCGAAGAACAGATTCCATCGTGAACTGGTGCACGGAGGACCTGAACTTGTGCTTGAATGCCTTTTCGTCGATCGCGTCGAGATCGACCTCTACAATCATTTTCACGTACGCCTCCTTTTATGGGTGCATCCATTGCACTGTTATTCTTGAATTCCATCCAGTGAACGTGAAACCAGACGTCATAATATTGTAGGCAAACCAGTCGTTTGCGCCCATGTTCACCAAAGCAGACAGGGAGCCGGTAACATACCCGCCGCGCATGACTAATGCGCCCTGAGTTGATGTTCCGTTCCGTGACAGGTCGATAGCTATCTCTCCGCCGCCGGCAATGCCGCCAGCAACGAACACGTCGACCAGGTACCAACCAGCAAGCGGAACGTGAACGGCGTTTCGACCGTTAATCGCGCCACCTATGGCAAACCCGCCCCGATTGAAAGTAAACCCACCATTGGCGACGCCAATCATGCCCCCTGCCGCAACAAAAACGTCGGGACCAAGACTCGTACACATCAGCGGTGTATCGGGAAGATAGACGGCGCCGGTCTTTCGCTCGGCGATGAATGACGTTCCAAGATACACATTGGCGTCACTCCATCTCATAAGCTTCATATCAGAACCGACGTTACCCCCAGGTTCTCCGACGCCATATCCGGCCCTTACCCAGGCCCATCTGTTGGATGTTGCACCGCCCACGGTGCCACTCTGGAAATAGAAAGCGCCATCGGTGTTTGCCGCGCCGACGTTATAGAAAAACGGCGCAAACACGCCGGTTTGCGAATTGACGATCCCGGTGACAGTGACATTTCCTGATATGGTTCCGCCGCCGGTTGAGAACGCGCCAATGCGCGATCGAATGTCGGCAGCGCCGCCCATGTTGCTGGCGTAGTAGTCGGTCCAGATGTTTCCGAGATAAACCGCATCTACTTGCCCGATGAGACCACCAAGCGCCGAATGCCAGCCGACCATAACATCGTTTGTGGACGTCATGTTCGTGCCGCCAGTGCGCCGCACGACCTTCGCGGCCGATGCGAAACCCGCGTCGGTCGTCACTGCCACAAGCTGCCGGCCGTAGGCGGTAAAGGGGGTCCAAGCCATGGCGTTGGCGCTGGTCGCAAACGGAAGCTTGTCAACGGCCATCGTCGGCGCGAGAGCAGCCAGAGCCGCCAGCGACGAATAGCGCAACTCGCGAATGACCGTCGTTAGCAGCGCGGCATTTTCGGTGAGCTGCTGCAGGTATGCAGTATCGCGCACCAGGGCGTACTGGGTCGAAACCGTGGCACCGGTCCAAGGGACAGCGGCGACCATCTGGGTGTTGCTGTTAACCGCCGCGATCGGTAGCACGTTGCCGTTCGCCAAGGGGAAGACCATGCCGCCGACGATGCCCGCTGTCTGCCAGTCGGTGCCCGTACCAGTGATGAGCGTAGAGCCATTGGTGAGGGTGATCGTGCCCGTGGTGTGCGGAAGTGTCATGGCTGCTCCTAAGCGGGTATGCCGAAGATGTAATAGCGGATGGCGATGGGCGGGGTGGCACCAGCGGTGCGCCAGCTTCCGGGGCTGTCTCGCCGGTTGTAGTAGTCACCGACGTTGCCGGCGAACGTCCAAAAGCGGGCGTTGTTCTGCGTTAGCTCGCAGTAGGTGCTTTCGCCGGCATGCAGCTGGTTACCGGGCGCCGTGTACCGAAGCCGTTTGATGAAGGGCAGCCGGTAGGCGCTGGTCCATGTCGTGTTCAACTGATTTTGGCCCTCGGGAGCGGCGCTGCCACCTCGGCCGCCGCCGTGTTCCGTTAGGTACTTGACCATCGGGAACATGCCGGCTCCATCAAACGGGATGTCGTAGTAGACCCCGTTTCCAGCCACGACGTCGATCCAGCCATCCTTGAGGATTTGGACCTGTGGCCACCGGCTATCTATGACAATGTCGGGCCATGCCGGCGGGTCGGCCGCGCCGGGGCGAAGAACCTGCAAAGCATTTTGACCGCCCTCGCTGATCGGCCGAAACACCCGGTTGACGCCGCTGGTCGGGGGACTGTTGTCCGCGAGGTAGAGCATGAAGCGGGCGCGCATGTTTGTCGAAGCGTCGAAGCCGATTCGGGTGCCGTCAAACCAGTACTCGGCCCCGAAGTTCGCCGTCTGCGGGTTTGACGGGTACATGATGGTGCCGCTGTTGTAGAAATGCACATCGAGCGCCACCATCTCGGGGATCTGGAAGCCGACGTCGAAGTAGCTGACCCCGGCCGGAAGCGCGATGTCGCCCGAGCGAATGACCTTCACCGGCAGCTTGGCAGCAGCATCGAATGACGTCTGAGCCGGCGTTGCCGTGTCAACCGGATAGCCGGGCCTTGAGGTCTTGAAGTCATTCGGCCCGATCACGACGACCTTGCTGCCGTTCGGCGTCAGCGCCGGGGCCTCGTCGACGGGAACGCGGTTCCCAGGCAGGTTCCAAACGACCAGCGTCCGATCTCGCGACAGGAACTGGTTGAAGCCGTCGATCGTGTCGAACCGCGTTATCTGGACGATGATGCCGGATGCCCAGGCGCCGAAGATGTTGTTGAAGAACGAGCTATTGGTGCCCGTCACCCACGCAAGCTGCCGACTGTTTCCCTGAACCCACGACCCGCCTTGACCGTTGTAGTAGTCGTAGCTGTCATGCCAGAAAACCATGTGCTGGTTATATCTGTTGCTGCCGCCGCCCTTCTTCGCCTTGATGTCGTAGAGCGGCACGTCATAGCGCAGCCGAGGGAAGTACTCTTTCTTGTAGCACCAATGGCTTGAGCCGCCTCCGGAGACTTCACAATAGACGAAGTTGCTGTTGTTCGATCCGGGCGGGTAGTAGAGCAGCACGCCGCTGTCATTGAGCCCCGGCCGAGTGATCTGGTTGATCCGCTGCATGCCACCGAGGTTCATGGTGACCGCGTACTTGCTGTTGTAACGGAACTTCCAGCGCTCACTATCCGGCGTGGTGCGCGGATCGTCGGCGTCATTCGTGATCTTGATGCCGGGATAGCCCGTCGCGTCGGGACCGATCAGCATTCTAACCATCAGTGCCAAACCTCGATCGTGCCATACCAGCCGTCAATGACGAGCTTGCCGCCGCCGAGGATCATCTTGCCGGCGTAGACCGTGCCGATGTCGGCAATGTTCAGGCGCAGCACGCCGCCCTGGTAGACCATGGCGTAGTTCCGCGTGACGCCGTCCGTGACGACCCACTGGTCGACCTTCGTCGCCGCGCGGGACTTGAGGACGCCGTTTTCGGTGTAGATTTCGTAGTACTGGCCGGTCTCCTTGTACTGGTCGCCGAGGTTGGCGCGCATGACGATCGAGTGACGGACATTGACGCCCGACTGGTCGACGGCCGCCGAAAACTTGATGAGCCCGCCACCGAAGCGGTCGTTAAGGTCGGCGCTGACACCAGTAACGCTCTCGGCGACGGCGCGGATGGAGTCTGCGAGGGTGGTTTCGGTCTGGACGATCTTCGCCCGAGTGGTGACCATCTGGGCGTCAAGGATGCGGGTGCTCGCTGCCAGCACGCCGTCCTGTCTGGCTCGAGTGAGCTCTTCCTGTTCGATGCGAGCGCGGGCTTCGCCCACCTTCGCATCCAGATTGTTGATCCGTGAAGCGAGAGCCGAATTCTCGGTCGCTTGCGCCTGCCGGATCTCGGTGATCGTTGCATTGGCCGCAGCCAATTGCGCCTTGAAGGTCGTTATCTGCTGCGCCAATGCCTCCTTGTCGGAAGCGCTGACGCGGCGCTCCTCGGAGATCGATGCCATGGCGCTGCCCATTTCGGCGCGCATCTCTATCTGCTGACGGTGGCCGATGGCGTTTACAAGTGAGAAATCAAGCACAGTTTGGGCGTGCCGCTCGAAGGCTTTATCGAATTCCGCCTGCAAATCCTTGAAGCGCTGATTGACGTCGTTTTGCACCTGACCGAGGCCGACCGAGACGTCCGTCGCCAAGATGTTGCGCGTTAGAACATCGAGCCACGAGGACCACTCGGTCAGACGGTTCGAAATCGGCACATAACGGCCCGCCGCTTGAAACTCGGTCCTCGGCAGGCACCAAGCGCCGGAAATCGTCCACTGATAGGAGCCGTTGCTGTGCGGGCGCGGGTAAGGCGTCTGGTCGCTATCGAAAACGACCGAGCCGGTTGCCTTGACGCGGACGATGACGTGAACGCGGGCCACATCATCGAGATCCGGAGCGCAGCGGATGAGGATCGCCGGGCGACGCGCAATCCCGTCTGCGTCCTGCACTTCCGACGGCTCTACGGCCCAACCCGACATGGGCTGCGGCGGAACAGGCGCCGGGCCAACATGACCGATCGACGTCGGCGCTTCCATGCCGATCGACCAACCGTGGTCGGCCGGGTCAATCTCCTTGATGGTGACGACCTGCCGGAAGCCTTGCGCGCCCGATTTTCTAACGATCAGGAATTTTTTGTTGGTGTAGCCGTTGTGGCCCGACGTCCAGGCAATAACGTCATTCGGCACCAGCGGCTTAGTTTCCGGCGGGAGGCTAAGCGTATGAACGGCAAAACGGCGGCCATCCTTCAGCATCGCCTCCATCAGCCGCTGGACGGTGACCGCGTGGGGCGTGGCGCGGAATTGCACGGAAGCGGTTCGGCGGTGGCCGTCATCGGCTGCTTCAAGCGCCGCGTCGTACCGGGCCGGCGCGTCTTTCGCTACCCAACGTTCGGCCGGTTCGGGATAGGTCGCCTCGATCCCGTTGTGGATTTCGTCCGGCGCGGGGAACGGGTCCAACTCCCGCTCAGAGGTGACCACCACATGGTCATCCGTGAAGGAATAGACTGCAGCGCCGGGCGCGCCGATCAGGAGGTAGAAAACACCGCCGCACTCGGAGAGCCGGCCGCTGCAGCCTTTAAGCAGTTCTTCAACGGCTTCGAGCGGTTCCATGTCGCCATGGATCTGCATTCCGCACCGGAACTGTTTTTCGGTCCCGCCGGCCTGAAGCGCGATCAATCGGTCGCATTCGTTCGCGGCGGCCATCCAGTTCGACGCCGGCAGCCGGAACGCGGAGAGGTTGCGACCGCCATAAACCCATTCTGTGCCGTAATAGATGCCACGGACGATGTTGTAGATGATGACCGCATTGTTTTCGGTCGGCTCCCAGGTCGAGCGATCGTCCCAGCGATGCGACCCGTTTCCTCCGGCGGTGCTGTCTTTGCGAAGGTCATAGAAGACGGGCGGCGAAGGCTCAAACAGGTACTCCGGCTTGCCTGCCGTAAAGAGATCTTGGTTGAAGCGCGTCGTGACAATGACATACGCGATGCCCCTGCCGATCATTGTGTCCTTGAACGGCCGGGTCGGGTGGCTGCCGAAGGCGGCGCGGAGAAACGGATCCGCGACATTCTGCGAGCCATCTACGAACTTGACCCACATGTAGTCATTGCCGCCCGAACGATACTCTTTGACCGGGCAACCGCGGCCGTCCGAGTGCGGCTCATTCCATAGGACGGTGCATTTCTTATCGCCCGCCCACATGCCGGCGAGGCCGGGTACGGGCAGATAGGAGATTTCGAGCACGTCGGTGAAGAAGGCATTCGGCGTCTTTCCCGCTTGCCCCCATGTTCCCGCGTAGGCCCGAATGCCCGGCGTCACGGACTTGCCGACAGGTATCTCTATCGAATTGTCGTCGCCGGTTCGGACCGAGACATTGACGCCGCGCGGCTGCTGGTTCTTCAGCGCCCTCTTCGCCTTGGCCCTCTGATAAAGAGAGAGGCCGACTTGCGCGCCGATTGCGAGCGCACCCTTGAACAAGGCTGCGGCAAGCCCGCCTTTAACGACAGCACCTGCAATCGCGGTGACAGCGCCAACGACTGGCGCGGCCTGGGCCGGCTCCGAGAAGAGCAGCCAAGAAGCAACAGAGGCGAGAAGGACGTTTCGAAGCTTCATTAGCCGACCTTAAACGCCCTTTGAGCGGCAAGTAGATCGACGGTTCCCAGGCCATCGGGCCGCATAACGAAAACCCGTTCGCCGTCGACAACCCCCAATGCGAAACCGAACGGGCTGTCATCAGCGATTGCCGCGATATCGCCAACGCCGGCCTGCGACGGGTGGATCTCCGGCAGCAGCGACGCGACCAGGTCGCCGAGATTGTCAAAGCCGGCCGCCTTCATGACGCGCAACGCGCCGGCCGCCGACTGGTAGCGGCCACGGAACGCAGCAGCGACATCGACACCGGTCAGGGCCTCTACCGCCCGCCCGGTCAGGTGCGGGCCACAATCGGCTTGTTTTGCCCAATCGGCCGGAACCGCCTTCACCGCGTCGATCGCCGCTTCCAGGCGGCTGCGCCAGTCGTCACGGCGCGTGAGAGCCAACATCACTTCGTCCCCCACGGCATTTCGACAACGGTTTCCATGGCGGCCCGGTAAAGGCCCCATTCATCGCCACGGGCGGCTTTGTGCCCCTCGTAGGAAGCCTTGCGCGGGTTCTTGCGCGTGAGCATTGCGATCGCGTCGGAATGGGCGGTGATTTGTATCGAGCCTTCGCCGCCGCTGGTCGGGTTTTTGATTGGCGCTTTGCTGATCTGCCCGATGAAATCCGGCCATTCGACGCTGACCGGGAGCCGCGTCAACGGATCGAGCAGATATTCCCAAATCTCAAGCCGCCCGAGACGCGCTTCGAATTCGCGGACGAGCTGCTGCGCGAAGGGCGCGATCTGCGATAGGGTGACGGTTACCGGCTGGACACTCAGATCGGACACATAGACGATATCCGAAACGCCTAGGAGCGAGCCGTCGCCGATGAAGCTGTAGGTTTTCTGCGTCCCATCGAACCCGTCGAGGACGGGAATGTCGATCGTGTCGGTTTCATCCCAGAAGGCCCGCACAACGGGAGCGCCGTTGTCCCGGCGTTTAACGCGAAACACCACCAACTTTCTTGGTACGAGGCCCTGCTCGACAGCGTTGATGCAGGCGCCCATGTAGGCCGGGGATTTGTTCTGCATCAGTTTCTCTTCTCGATGACCTTGAAGCCAGCGCCCTCGGTGAGATGCCGGCGCGCGGTTCCGGGGTTGTGGCTCTTCGGGGCAACGGCGGCGACGAACGCGGGGCGCTTCAGATTGACGGCAGCCCCGTCGACGATCGGGAGGGGAAGATGCGGCGAGATCGCAATATCGGCTCGGCCGGCAGCGTCGGCGACGGCGCGTTGCGCCACCTCGACAAAGGCGTGCTTGTCCGCATACGGCACCTGCAACTTGTCGCCCGGCGTTAGAACGTAACCGACCGGCAAGCCTTGCAACGGCGCAACAAAGCGGTTGGTGATCGCGCGCAACGTGACTTCGGCGTTGCCAAGGATCGCCCCGCCCGGATCTTCGGCCGGATATAGCGAAACGGGATCGCACATCATAAACCGCTGCTTTGTCGCCCGTAGCCAGCGGACCAGCGCGGCAACCTGTTTGAGGCTGGTCGTGCGGTCACGGTCGAAGGACACGTCGCCGGTCCAAAGGGACGGCGCCAGATCGGCTTCCCAAAACGCGCCGGAGCCCATGCCAGACGTCTCAGTGTTATCGTCGCGGTCCCAAACGACACTCGCGATCGGTAAAAGATCAAAGACGTCCGAAAGAGGAAGTACCGTCATCACCGCCACCTCGGGTTTTCCATGATGTTGCTGACGCGGTCAGGAAGCTGGCCGTCGTAACGTTCGACGACCTGGACGCTCGCCTCAGCGCCGGCCGACTGCGCCGAACTCATCAACTCGGCGCGGAAATCTTCGCCGCCGATGAGGTGGACGCCGATCGCGAGTTCAAGCCTGATCAGTTGAGCGAGCGCGCTTTGCCCGGCGGCCGCCTGCCGCATCGGCGAAGAAAATGCCGGCGACGGGCTAACCGAACCGCGCCTGGACGGGACGTAACCACCCACGTCGAAACCGGGAATCTGGTTGTCGTTCAAAGCCTGAAGGAACGACCGCACGCCGGGCTTAGCGACCACCGAAGCTTTGACGACGAACTCTTGGCCGTGGACGAAACCGGCGACGTCTTTAGGGTCGAGATTGCCGGTATAGCCGCCTGTATCCCAAAGCCCCCACGAGCCGCGTGAAATCGCGCCCGTAAGCTGGCTGGAGCCCAAGAAACCGCCGATGCCTGGAAACAGGCTGAAGATGCCGCCAAGACTTCCACCGCCTAGACCGGGAGCGGCGGGGAACGAGAGCTTCGACAGATTTTGGCCGAACTTGTCGAAGCCGCCTCCAAGCGCGCCCAGTCCCTTCGCGGCCTGCCCCGTTGCATCGCCTAGGCCGCCAATCGAGCCCGTCACCTTACCGGCTGCGCCGGAAAGGCGGTCCAACTCCGTGTTAAACTTGTCCACATAGGCCGAGCCGGTCGTACCGAAGACATCCGAGGCATTGGCCCCGCGCGCCAATGGGCGACCGGTAAACCAAACGCTGGCCGCGTCTTGGGGGTTGCCGTACTTGGAAAGCGACTTTCCGAAATAGTGGTCAAAAACGCTATCTTGGGCGCGCGGATCCGCGAGGAACTGTTGCGGCGTCAGCGACTTCCCAAGCGCCGATTGCGTCCACGACGGAATGTTGCTGCCCATGACCTGATAGTTGCCATAGGCTCGGTCACCATTCACCAGCGGGCCTAGGGCAGCATAACCGCCGCTTCCCCGGCTCTCGATATTGCCGATCGCCTGCCGGAAAAGGGATATGTCGCCGCCGGCCGCGCGATTGCCGTTCGCCCCAAGACCAAAGAACGACGAGCCGAACCCGCCGGCAGCCCCGCCGTTGATCATGACGGTGCCGGCCATGACGGACATGGACCCGACAGGTTTTCCCAGCCCGCCTGTTATTGCGCTCAGCGGGTCGCCGCCGCCGAACAAGTGGGAAGCCACATCATCCAGGGTGCCGTAGTTGGTGCCGAGGACAAGGTTCTTAAGCGGGTTATCGACTGCGAGCTTACGGAAGCCTGTCACCAGTTCCTTGGCGGCGTCCTCGACTGCGCCCTTCCAATCGCCGTCGCTCAGCTTGTCAAACAGCCCGTCGATCGCGCTTTCTCCGGCGCTCCGGACTTGATCCCACGCGTCGGCAGCCCGTTGCAACTCACTCGTCTGCTCGGCGATCGCGGACGCATTGCTGCGGATTTGCGCCGCCTCGGCGCTCATGCTGTCCAGCCCGCGCCTGCGAATTTCCTGCTCGGCCTCAAGAGCGGCCGTTAGCCGCTCCCGATCGCGCTCGGTCGCCCCGATCAATTCGCGCTCGAGCTTCAATGTCTCGAGCTTTTCGTTCTGCGAAGTTATCATGGCCAGAGCGCCCGCCCGACGCTCTTCGGCCAGCAGGCTCTGCTGCGCTTCGCGAGCCCCGTTAAGGGCGTCTGTGAGGCGTCTTTGTTCCTCGCCTTGCGCGGCCGCCGCCGCAGCAGCCAAGGGCCGAAGTTCGATTTCACGACGAAGCAATGCCTCGGCCTCGGCGGCCGACATCGTGCCGGCGCTGACCGCATCGTTAACGGCGCGCCGAATCTCGATTTCTTCGTTGGTCTGGATCGAACGCGCCCGGCTAGCCGCGATCTCTTCGTTGATCGCGCGATTGCGTGCGGCCGAAATCTGAGCCTGCGCCTTGCCGGTCTCGATCTCTTCGCCTGCCAGCTGCAAACGCTCACGGTCGGCGATCAGGTTCGCAAGGATAAGCGGGTTCCGCTCATTCTGAATGCGGATATCGAGTTCGCCCAGGGCCGCCGCTCGTTCTTCGCTGGGGATCAGCGTCTGCAGCGCCCGCGTCTTTGCGTCGAGGGCGCGTGTTATCCCGTTCCGCTGTTCATCGCTGAGACCGGGCGCGTTCGCACCACGACGGAGCGCTTCGATCTGATCTTCTAACGCTTGCCGCTGGCGAAGCGCCGATGTCGCCGGCGAGGCCTCGGATAAGCCGATAGCAGCCGCGCCCGATTGACGGCGTTGCTCAAGGTCGCGAACACGTGCGCGGTCTTCCTCAAGCCGGCGTCGCTCCGCGCTAAGCCGGTCTAAATCTGCCTTGGCCGCTGCGGCCCGATCTGCGCCGCCGTTTAGCGTCCCGAGAATGAACGACGAAGAAGTCCGAGAGAACCGCTCGTAATCGGCTCTCGCCTCGGCAATGCGCTCATCGAGCGACGGGCCCGACAATTCGCGGTCGATTGCCCGGCCGATCCAATCATATGCCCCGCTGGCCGATGTGGACACATATTGCCATGCCCGGCCGAGCGCGGTGGTGGCCTCGGTCGCCTGGGCGAGCCGGCCCGGTAAAGCGTCCAGAATAACTTTCTGCGCTTCGGCCAATCTGTTCTGGTTGGCGAGGCGCGTCGCATACTGCGCCGTCGCGCCGTCGATCAGGCCGTACTGGCGGTAGAGCGTTGCCGCCGCTTTAGCGGGGTCGGCGAACATCTCGGCCAAGGCCGCGCCGGCTTCATCCGAGGTGATTCCTAACGTGGCAGCGTAATTTTTCGAGAGCGAAATCATCGCCTCGAAATTGGCGGAAGCGATGCGGCCGGTACGAAGAAACTGCACCTCCATCGCGCGCGCTTGCTTGATGCCAATGCCGGCCGCCGCTGCGCCAGCTCGCGCCGCGGCTTCCATCTCGGAAGCCGTCCCGGCGGTAGACCGCCCGAGGCCGGAGGCGGCTGTGCCGACAGCCTTGATGGAAAACAGATAGTCATTCCAGGCAAGCGCGCCCGTAGCAACAGCGGCCGTAATGCCGCCGATAGCGAGCCGTGCCGGCGTTGCAGCCTGACCGATAGCCTTGAGTGTGTTGCCGACGCCGCCATAGATCTGAACGGCCTGGGGACCTTGCTGCAAGATCACTTGTGACACCGGCATGCCCAAAGCGAGCGATTGGACCGTGTCGTTGATCTGATAGGAGAGGTTCCGCGCCTCATCGGCCGTCAACTTCATGCGCTGGCCGTGTTCGCGTAGTTCCGGCGACGCGCGTTTGATGACCTCTATCTGGCGATCATAGGCGGTCTTCGCCCGCGTTAGCGCCGCCGCGCTTTCGTCGGCCGACAACGCTTCCAGTTTTTGCAGACGTTGGATCTCGGCAATCTCGCGCCGATAGGTCCGCTGCGCCTCATAAAGGGGGACATACCGCGCGCGTAGATCATCCAGTTCGCGGCCCGTAGGCCCGCCGCTTTCGCTGCCCCATGGGCCGCCGCTGGTCGGCCGAGGAATACTCGGGACAGAAGCGCGGGGCGAGGTGCCCTGCGGGCGGTTCGCTGCGGCGCGCGCGGCCTTCTCCGCGTCCGAAAGCTCGCGCGCCGCCTTCGCCGCCTCGCGCGCGGCGGCCGCCTCCTCGCGGAGAATGTCGGCTTGCTTATCAAAAGCCGCGCTGGCGTCTTTGACGTCGGCGGTGACGGCATCGAGATCCTTGCCGACTTGGACGGCCGCTTTGCTGACCGCCGATGTATCGGCGGTGAAGATCATGGAAAACTTCAAGGTCACTTGGCCGCCTCCCCGAAGGCCTCAAGTGCGGCGGTTTCCATTTCCGCCAGGTCTGTGAACACGGCGTCGGGGAACGATTGACGGCGAAGGACGACGTCAACGCCGGCATAATCGAGGCCGAGATAGATGACGGCAGCAAAGGTGGTAGCGACCCGCCACTGCGTTTCGCAGGCAATCCACGCCTTCCAGCTGTCTTTGTTCTTCTCCCAAATTCCGAAGAACACATCGTCATCCTTTCTGATGTCGGAGGGGTCGACCGCGAACCCCATCCGCTTGAAATCGGCCGCGACGTCTTCGTCGATCGTCGCGGCCGTCGTCGGGTCGGTTCGGCCGGAACGCGCGAACGCCCAGGCGCGCGCGGCCGCTTTTAGTTTCCCAGCCGGGCTTCTTCTTCGCCGTTGAGGCTGTTGGCATAAGCCCGGTAAGCCGCCGCGCGGAACCAAGGAAACAGCAACGCCGCTTCAAGCATCTGCGGAGAGAACGTCACCGGCTTCCCGTCGTCTTCGACATCGTCCCAGCCCTTGATGACGCGCCGCAAAAGATCATGCTCGCGTGCGATCTGTTCCTTTTCCGGCAGCGCCGCGATGGCCTCCGCGCTGGCGATCGCGGTGTTTCGGTCTTCGACCTCGAAGCGCAGAATGAACTTCTGTTCTTCAATCTTGCCGGGCTGGGTTTCGCTCGGAATGCGGGCGGTGGCCGGCCACGAGTAAGAATAGGTCGAAACGAGCTTGAACTTCATGAGATGGATCCTTTTTTGCGCGTTGAATGGTTGCCGCCCGCCGTCAGCGGAACGTGATTTTGATTTCATCGCGGCCGATGACCGGAACGAACGAAAGCGGAAGCGAGTAGTTGAGGATGCCGTCCGTCTGGCCTTGGGTGGGCCGCCCGATTTCCACGGCCGGCGCGGTGATCTCGACAATGTTGCCTTCGACCGTTCCCACGAGGATGCTCAGCGGCCCGCGCGTGCGTTTACGCGCACGGTCGAACCAATCGATTTCCTGAAGCGCGCGGGCCTCCACCACAACGGTTCCCGTAACGCTTCGATCCGAAATCAGCACCTTTTCATCGCCAATAAGGAAGCGCGGCGTCAGCCGGTTGCCGAGATTGATCGATATGCTCTCAGCAACCGCCGACCAACCGTGCAGACTCATTGTCGTGTTCGCCTTGGAAACAACGACCGGCGTAACCCAGCCCGCCTGCGTGACGGCGGGCATAGCGGCATCGTCGGCGATCGTGCCTAGTAGACCCATGTAGCTCCACTGGAACTTCGGAACCTGCTTTGGCGTAAGGTTGATGCTGAGATTGGACCGCCCGCCCAGCCCGATATGACGAACCTTGTCGTGAATGAAATGAAGGCTGGACGATTCCTGATCGTCCTCGACGATCGTGTAATCAACCTTCTGTCCGACGGTGACGGTCTCGGCAAAGCCCGACACGCGCAACGCGGAGCCGATCTTGGGCGGGGTGCCCTTAACGCCCGAACCCGCTACTTCTAACGAGCCTTCTACGCTGACATGCTCGCCGGCCAGAACGACGCCCTGGTTGCCCATGTACGGCAGAACAAGCCCACGCGAGACTTCCTCGGCCTCGATCGGAGTGATCGAAACGTCAGTCATGAGAAGCGCCTCTGCCGGCGTCGGCAGGGCGTCGTCGCCATAGACGGACTCGATCTTATTGAGAACGGCGAGTTTGCTTTGGCGACGTTCGCTCATCGGTTACTTCTCCTTCTTTTCGTCCGCCTTCACAGGCGCTTCTTCGGTTTCCTCGGCCGGCTTGCTTCGAGCGGTCGGCTTTTGGACGTGCGTGAGATTTCCGGTTTTGGGATCGGCCTCCCAGCGGCCGCCCTTGGTTGGCTGGTTCATGTGTCAGGCTCCTCGGACAAAACGCGTCGTTTCCCATGTCTGGACGTAGACGCTCACGTTGTTGTCGAGCCGGGTGTTTTCCTGCCCGACCAACTCGCAGATCTCGGCGCATGAGGGCGGCTGCCAGCCGCCAAGCAGGGATTCGATTGCGGAACGCTTCGCCTCAAACTCAGCGGAACGACCGACGCCGGTGGGGTCGTTGTGGGTCCGGATGACGGTGACGACGAGAAACTGTTCCGTGCCGTGCTGGCGGTACACGGTAACCAGCTTGTTTGGAGAAGCGCGCATACGGTGCGGAACGACGAAGCAATCGCCGCTACGGGGCGCGGTGCCCTCGAAAATGGCCGAGATGTCCTCGGCGAACTCGACGGCCGGAAGCGCAGCCGACCCCTTCAGGCGGGCGATGATCTCCTGAAACATCACCACCCCCTCATCGTGCGGTCGTTAAAAAAACCCGGCCCTTCGGCGACAAGCGATGTGCCGCCGGATTTGGCTGGCTCATTGCCGGCGATGTCAGGGAGGGAGATCAGGCCGCGCGCGGCGTCCTTCAGCTGCGTGATCGCGTCTTTGTAGTCCGTTGCCACGTACTCGGGCGGCATGTTGCCGTGCAGGTAGTAACGCGCAATCGAGACCGCCCAGGTACGGACAAGATCAGGGATGGTCGGCAGCGGCAGCTTGAAGCGCGCGCCAAGGTATCCGTTGACGATGTTGTCGGCGTGGGTAACGGCCGCCTCGATCACAGCCGGGTCAGGTGCGCCGTCCCGATCGCGGTCGGCAATCTGGCGGATTTCGTCCTCGCCAGCGCGTTCGTTCAGATCTTCAAGGGCAGCATAGGCCACGGCGTTGCTCGATGTTCGTTAGGGAAAGGAAGTTGGCGGGGCGGCCAAAGGACCCGGAGGCCGCCCCGCCGGTAGACCAGCCTGGGGAGAAACAGGCGGGTCTATTTCTTGCGCGAGCCGGCAGCGATCACGGCTTCCAGTTCTGCCGCCTTCTTTTCCGCCTCGGCGGCGCGTTGTTCGGCGGTGGCGGCCAGACTTTCGGCAGAAACGACGCGGCTTTCGACCTCGGCCAGCTTGGCCGCCGCGTCGCGCTTGACATCGACAAGCTGCTTCTGAAGGCCATGAACCTCGTCATGCGCCGCCGTAAGCTCGGCGTCCTTCTCGGCGGTGATGGTTGCAACCGTCCGATCGATCGTCTCCGCAGCGAGCTTTGCGGCGGCAGCAGCGACGGCCTGGTCGAAATCCGACCCGAGGGGCGCGTCGTCTTCGACATCGAAGGGCGGCGGGTTGATCACGCCGCTGGCAGCGAGTTGGAGCGCGAGGGCCGTGGTCACGTAAACCCGCTTCCCGGGCTTTTCGCGTACGCCGTCAATCTTTGCAGGGCCGGTCAGGGTGACGGGGAACTTCTTGTCTTCCATCGTCTTGCCTCCTTACGGCTGCGAGCCGGCGTTTTGGAAGAGGAAGCCCCCCTCCGCGCCCGTGAGGATCGGCCGTCGTTCAACGGTCGTTGGATAGATCCAGCTGTCGTTCTTCCGTTCGAAGTACGGCTGTTGAACCTGCGGATAGCCGGCGAGTTCGTAGGTGTAGCCGTAGGACGGCACCTGAAAATTGTCGCCGGTCTCAGGGACGTAAGCCAAGATGGCATCGTCGCCCCAGACGTCATTCGCCAGCGCCGCGTCGTCGGCCGTCTCCGGCAGGTACACGGCGGCCCCGATAACGACCTTCTTGATGTCGAAATAGGCGGCGAGCATCTCGACGGTGATGCTGTCCTTGGAGGTGTACTTGAACTGCTCCCGCACCTTCGGGTGGTTCTTGAGCGCGTTGCCGGCGTTGGGGCCGAGGGTCAGCGTGTTCGGGTATCGCCCGATCGAACGCCGGATGATTTCCT
This sequence comes from Ensifer sp. LC384, assembly GCF_001695865.1. Lineage (NCBI taxonomy): Bacteria > Pseudomonadati > Pseudomonadota > Alphaproteobacteria > Hyphomicrobiales > Rhizobiaceae > Ensifer > Ensifer sp. LC384. The sequence continues at coordinate 480,795 of NZ_MBST01000001.1, read as the reverse complement.
TGGCCTCGTTGATATCGGCAAGCGGATCACTGTTGGGATCGGTCCAGCGACTGGCGCCCGCCAACGCAACCTTGTGGTTGGCGTCGTAGCGCGCCGCGTTACGGGCGATCTGCGCGGCGTCATGCTCGTGGCCGAGATCCACCACGTCGAGCACCATGTTGACAGCGCCCGCGCCCAGATCGATGCCGGGCACCTGCTCAGCTTCCTGCTGGTGTTCAACGGGCACGACGCCTTCCAAGGCGTCCTGCACCAGCGAGACAGGGTCGGAAGCGTATCCGTACTGAACGCGCCTCTTGTCGGCCCCCGGAGCGCGCCGTGTGTTCATGAGGCGAAACGCCTCCTTGCCGAAGGCGATGACGCGCATCGAGCGGCTCGGAATGGTGACGCGCGGAAACAGGACATGGGAGATAAAGGTAGAATTGCGGTAGCCGCGCGCGTGCGTCGACAGGATGGGATCGACGACAGCGGAGGTCCGCTGATTGAGAACTTTGGACATTTGGCGGGGTTCCTTAGCGGACGAGGATCGAAACAAACTCGCCGTCCGCCGCAGCGGTCAGCGCTGTAGCGAAGGCGTTGGCGGGGGTAGCGCCGGCAGCCTTGACGCCCCCAGCCGCAGCGGAGATCAGCTTGGCTCCCTTCACGATCGGCCCGCGAGCGCGAACCCGGGTGATGCCGATAAGCATCACGCCGATGTCCAGGCCAATTTCGGTTGCCGGGTGCTTCGCGACGCCTTTGACGGGCGCGTCGTCGGCAGCGACCTTTCCGTCGTCGAAGCCGACGAGGTCAAAAGCGTCGAAGACGGTGGTGGCGGTTACGGTGTCCGTGAGGACGTCCTGAAAAAACTGCATGGGGTGTCGCTCCGTTAGGAAACCGCGCGCACAGCGTCGAGGTAGAGGGTTCCGGGATGTTTGCGCTGATAGTCAGTGGCCTTCGCGTGAAGTTCCAGCTGATCACGGTCCACTTCCTTGCCGTCCGAGGCGAACGACACGGCGGCCGCGACACCCTCGCCGGGGATTTCTTCGCGGCCGAACGACACGACCTTCGGCTGCGCGGCCAGAAGGTCACGAAGCGCCTTATCGGCGGCGATGCCCGGCTGACCTGCGGCGAAGGAGACGGCGGTATCGGCCGGCAAAGCGTTGAGGATGGCGACGAGCTGATCCTTCGAGGCCGGCAGCAGCTTGCCTTCGGTGACCAGGGACTCTGCGAATGAAACGTTCGCGGCGCTGGCGATCTCGCGTTCACGCGCCTTCAAGGCGGCCTCGCGCTGGGTAAGATCGGCTTCGCGAGCGGCGAAAGCCGGGTCGGTTTTTGTCAAGTCACTCTCCTTCGTGGGGGCTGGCGTGGGGGCGGCAAAGGACAAGCGGCCGCCGGGCTTGTCGATCTCGGTCTCGCCGAGCCATTCGATCGCGTAGGAAGGGATCGCCTTATCGGCCGCGTCCTGCCCGAACTGCCCAATGAGGAAGTCTCGAAGCGCCCGGAACATGCTGGCCGTGTGCTCGAAACCCGGTTCGCCGAACTCGGCGGTCACAGAGACCGTCTCGTCCGGCGACCCGCTAAATTCGACGTTGGCAAGACCCGGTACCGCCGGAGCTGCGCCGCCGAGGAAGCCGATATGTTTGGGATACCAAGTTCCGGGCGCCGGATTGGACGGCGCGTCCGGACGGAAGAACTGCATGGAGACTTTTTTGTAGCTGCCCTGTTTGACAGCTTCCGCGAAGGCCGGCTGGATCTCGTCGAGCGTCGCGTAAAGCTTGCCCGTCGACGCGTCGAACTCGAAGCTCTTCGCCCAGCCGTAGGCCGGGGCATCGGTGGTCGGGTGACCGATCACGGCCGGGGCCGGCGCGGTCGTAAAGTCGTAGGCGTCAGCGGCGGCCAGCAGATCAGCCGGCGTATAGGTGATAGCGGTGCCCTGCATCGGCGTGAACGTGCCGACGCGGAACACTTCAATGCGGGCGGTGCGCTTGCTCATCCGGTCCTTCCAAATCAATCTGGAAAGACCCTCGCCCATGCCGAAAACAAAAGCGGCCAGACATTAGGTCCGGCCTAGCTCGTTCGGTTGGTGTCCTGACAATGCTTCAGGTGGTTTTGCCCTTCAAGCCGCCCGCGTCGCTTTTTCATCCGGCGATCGCGCGGCCTTACCGTTTGTGTCGATTTCTAACGGGGGTCTAACGCGGGTCGCCGACTTTTTCCGTATGTCCGGGGCCGCCAGCCGCCCACGCGCGTCTGTGGGCTTCTATTTCAAAGCCGGGTTTTCTGACTTCAGCCAGTCCTCTGCGATCTCGACGAGTATCTTTTCGTCCTCCTTTTTGACGCCAAGATACGGGCGAGCCGGGATCTTGATTTCGTGCGCCTTCACCGTCACGTCGCGGGCAAAGTTCGAACGGGACTTTTTTCGGAACGTCTGATCGAGCGTGTCGGTCTTGGCGTCGTAGTGCTGGTAGATGGTCTGCCGGCGTTCCTTCCTTTCGATCGTCGCGCCCAATTGGTGAGCGGCCGCATACGGCACAGGCGTGCCCAGGCGGGCTTCGTCATTCGTCACCGTCAGGTTAATCGACCCGGCGAGCCGGCCACGCGCACGCAGGATCTCGATGGGCACCAACCCGCGCTTTGCGCGCCGTTCGATCGTTGCCGGCAGCAACGGCTTCCACTTTTGACCATCCGGGCCGGTTTCCTTTTGGAAGTTATCGGCCGTCGAGTTCATGAGGTGCTCGCCGGCATTTCGGTAGAAGCCTTCACGGTTCGTCATGGTCCGGGTCAGCTTTTCCAGCGCTGCCCGCGCCTCCGCGTCCTCGACGGTTACCGTCTTGGTAATGCCCACCATCGACTTCTCCTTTCCGTTGGCCTACTATTCCCGCGTTGGGCACGCGATGACCGGTGATGGTCCAGGTAGCTCCCCGACACGAGGCCGGATCACCCTGGCCTTTTACTTTTTGGGCCGACTGTAGATCAGCTTGCCACCGCGACGTCGATCGAGCGCGTTGAAATCCGGCTTGCCCGTCTTCGTCGTGGTCACGTAAGCCGTGACAGCATTCCAGAATCGTTCGCCGATCTCGAAGACGACCATGAGGCCAGTTTTTGGATCAGCGCGAATGTACCGCCGATCGACGATCAACTCTTCAGCTTCGGGGTCGGCCGGATCGACCTTCCGAGCCACGCCGAGCCATACTTCGTCCGGGTCGAGGATCGCCTCTGCGAGCAGCGGCGTGAACGTGTGCCGCCCGCGCTTGGTCACCTTGATTGCCCCGCTGCGGTCGCGGAACAGTTGATCCGAGATCGGCAGCGGCGTGCCGGTGACATCCTCGAAGAGAACGGCGCGGCCGAGATCCGCACCGAACGGACGAAGGAACGCCCTGACGTATTCTTCGGGTGCGAGATCCTCGGGAAGCTGCGCGGCCGAAAATGCCCGCGCGGCCTTCACCAGTTCGTCGATCGGACGCGGGCGATCGATCTCGACGGCCATGCGCGGATTTTCGAGCGCCGGGGCTCCGGCCTCCATCAAAGACGATGGTACTAGCCCTTGCTCCCAAAGATGGCCCGGCTGGTAGTCCCACCCAAAGCCGACGCCTTGCGGTCGCTCCGTTAGGTTTCCGCTCACGGGATCGATCATCGGGGCGCGGAGATCCTCGGGGGCCGGATCGGGGCCGCTCTTGCCGCGCCGCCTCAAGTCCGCTTCCGAGAGCGTCCGGACGCCGCACGAACAAAACCAATCGTTCGGCGGGAAATGCTGGTCCCACCACGGGTCATCGTGGCGAAGAATCTTGCCGTGCCATTGCAGATGAAGGCGGCGTGGCACCTGCGGCCGGCGTGTCTCGCCGTGGCGGTACTCCCAAAACGGCCGCAGCCGCACGACGTCCGGATCGCGCATCTGTTTGAGGCGGCCGGCCATGTACGAAGTGCGGATATTGGTCTCGAAGATGACGCGGGTTCGCCAGCCGTACTTCCCTTTGTAACGCCAGCCGTAGCGCCCAACGATCTCGTCGAAGTCCTTGCGGAACTCATCGAGCCCGGAGCCTTCCCGCATTGCTTTCGCAATTGCCTGCTGGAAGTCGGTCAACATGGCCGTGTCGGTCGCGCCCGCAATGACGAAGGCGCGATCGTGAACGCCTCGCATCGCGTCGGTCCAAGCCTTGGTAGGCTTCACGCGCTTTTGCGTGAAAAACTCGATTTGCTCCTTGAACGGCTGGCTGAAGACATCGCCATCGGCAAAGTCGGTTGCTTCCTCGGCGTCAAGGAACACCGCTTCCCGACCGCGCAATGCGGCAGTCAGCAAAGCATCGCCCACCAGAAGCCCGAGGCGCTTGGACGACCATTTCGCGCCGAGCTGGAGTACGTTGGCGGCGGCCGTCGCAAAATCGGGTGCTTCAAGCGCTGCCTCGATCCCGTCCAGGCGCGCGCCGATCAGCCCGTCGCTTTCCGCCTCGAGGCGAGCAGTGACGTCATCAACGACGGCGTCGTCTTCCGCGAAGCTCACACATTCATGGAATTTTTTTTTTGCCCGCCAAGCATGGCGGCGAAGGCCGGGGAAGATTGGGCCGCCTGACGTACGTCGCGACCGCGCTTGCCGCCCTCCATGAAGCTGAAGCGGGCTTCGACGAGGCTCTTGACGGTCTCCTCCGACAGCCGCTCCGTAAGGCCGGATTGGGTGATGTAGTCGCGGGCGTGGGTGTCGTCGTCAAAGTTCGCGGCGACCATGAGGACGTCCTGAAGCGCTGAGTTTTCAGCGGTAGCCGCCTCCGCCTTCGCCTTGCGCGTCTCCGCCTTGTCGCGCTCGTTGCTCGGGCGGACACGATAGAGGAACGGTGCCTGCGCGCCGGGAAAGTTGTACTCGGTGATCCACGTTAACAACTGGCCGCGATAGGTATCAGAAAACAGGTCTCCGTCGCCGTCGACGAGCTTGTCCAGTTGGCCCTCATGGGTTTCCGATGCCGCGCGCGATCCGGCCGACCCGATATCCGTGGTCAGGGTTTCCCCCGTCACGGTGATCGAGATCTCTTTGTTCCAGTAAGCGAGGAAGCCTTCGTAGCTCACAGAACCGGAACGGGAAGCCTCCAAGAACTCAACGTCCGTTCCAACGGGGACGATCAGGGCAGAGCTCGTGCGGACCCGCTGAAGGTTGTTCAACAACTTGCTCTGTTCGTCGTTTAGGCTGCCGTAGGGCGTTTTGCCGACGACGGTTGGGCCGGCGTACTTGTCAAGGAAATGGAGCCAGAAGGCGATACCTTCCCGCTTGAACAGCACTGGCCAAAATAGCCGCGTCCCAAGCCCGAGGCCGTAAGGGTTGTTGCCGATAACGCCGACCCGGTGAACAATGAACTTGCGCTCCGGCAATTCCATGCCCAAGCGCATATCGTGCAACGTTAGAAGGCGGGGCCGCCAGTCTTCGTTAAAACCGAAACGACGCTGGTCATGCGTAACGATCTCGGCCGGGACGATATGCCGGCCGTCGCGCTTCCACACGACTTCCTGAACCGCGTAGCCCTTCAGCGTCGCCCCGCCGACCATCTCTTCGGTAAGGCGATCAAAGGGGAGCGCCTTCAGGCGCTCACGGCAAAAGTCGGCCGCCTCTACGTCGATCGGAGCGTCTGAGGCGGCCGTAACCTCCCACTCGCGCTGGATCAGTTGCTTTCGCCGTTTTTGGAGCACGGCGTGAGCGTGGCCGTCGCGCTCGATCTCGTCATAGATCTTGAGCCCCTTGCCGCCGCCCCGCTGGATCAGCGTATCGTCGGCATGCTGCAAGAGGCCCGAATAGAACGGGATCGTGATGTCGTTGCGGGCGGTCGCAATCAGCGTCTTGGCATCGGCCGGCAGGTTCTTGCGCTCGGCCTCGGTCAGCGTGCCTTTTCTTCTCTTGCTCACAGTCTGTAGTCTCCGAGGGTTTCATCGCCGCCGCCAGAGGCCATCAGCATCCCGCCGCCGCTGCCGGCCGTGGCGCCACCCGAATAGTGGACGGCGTTTTGCCAGAGCATGTCGAGGCAATCGGGGCCGTCGTCGTGATCGGCATTCGGCCATTGCTGCAGTTGGTCGATCATAGTTTGCTGGGTCGGATGGAAACGAATGAGCCCGGCCGCGACTGGCGGCTGAAGTCGCTCAATCCGCAGCATCTTGTCGGCGTTCGGCACAACGGGAACCGCCGAGAGCGGGACGCCCTGCTTGACGGCTTGCGACATGAGGCTCGTACGCAAGAATTCCTGAAACTGGACGGCCTCAATGAACCACAGCACCGCGCGGTACTCGCGCTGCAAGGTGATGATGTCTGAGATGATGATGTCAGGGAGCCGCTTGCGGATAGATGCCTCAACCAGATCCATTTTGCCGGTCAGGCGATCCATGCCACCGATCAGGATAGCGGACGGATCGCGCCCCTTGCCGTGTTTGCCGAGAGACGGATCACAGGCGCCGAAAAAGATGAGGTTCGAAACCTTCAGGTTCCAAAAGATCAGTTTGCCGAAGGGATTTCCTTCGCTGATGGGTTTGTTCTGATACTCGGTCTGGAAGGCGTCATGAGAGCCGGCGCGTTCAAGCATGAGGAAGATGAGCGGCTGCACCGACGGCCAATTGACCACCGCGCCTTCGTCCATCGCCTGCTTGTTCTCCGCGTAGTAAGCGCGGGCAGCGTCTTCGCCGTCATTCTGATAGACCTCCTCGAATTTGTCCCAAAGGTCCATGCGATCCGGCCATTTGACGATCGCCTGGAATTCAGTGACGCGCCAAACGGGCGACTTCGCCGCCCGGATAAGAACAGCGTCGAAATGCAGAACGGTGCCCACCCATATGACGTCCATCGACCCGTCAGGGGGACCGACTTTGAGGGCGGCGCGGTTGATCCAGTTTTCGAGCTTCTTGCGTTGTTCCGGCGACCTGACGTTCTCGTCGTTTTCCAGATCGTCGAAGAACATGAGATCCGGGCGGTAAGGGCCGTGCCTGCGGCCACGGATCTTTTGCAGCGCGCCCAAACCTTCAACGCGAATATTATTCCGGGTGACGAACTCCCCCTCGCGCCAAACCCGGCCCTCCCCGAAGACCTCGGCGAAATCGTACTGCAAGCGCGGGTTCGTGGTTAGCTCGGCCTTCAGAGCCTCGATCAAGAGCGCGGCCTGGCTGTACACATCGCAGACTTCGAGGACGTAGCGCTTCAGGTTTCTAACGATGCAATAGAGCGCGAAACCAAGCGACAGGTGTGTCGATTTCGAAGATCCGCGGGGCGCGACAAAGAGGTCGCGAACGCCCTTCACGACCGCCAAGATTTGCGGGCAGCGCTTGAAAATCTCCTGATGGAATAGGCTGTGATCCCCGCGCACATAGTGCGGGAGGTAGGTCTCCATGAAGAACTGAAACCCGGTCTCCGGGTCTGCTACCTTCGCCAGTCGATCGCGGCGCGCGGCCGGATCGGCGGGGAACGCTGACACGGAAAGCTCGATCCAGCGCGAAAGGTCTTCCGCCATGCCGGCAATCGCTTCACGGAAGTCCTTCGCGTTGGTCTTGGCCTTCAGAACCGGGCGCTTAATCATGCGTAGATGCTCGCGAGCCGCTCGCCGAACGGTTCAATGATTTCGAGGATGACGCCGACGTGCTGCGGGAAGTTCTCGCGAACGAAGGTGATCAACTGCCCCATGACGTCCTGGGCGACGCCAAGCTCCGAGATCTTCGGCGCAAGCTTCCCAGCCGAAGCAGTCATCTTCGTCATCGCGTCGGCAAGCGCGACGAGGTGCTTGACCTTCTGATCCAGCGCCAATTCGCCGTTCTTTATCTCGTCCAAGAGCGACTGCGCCATGATCATGAAGTCTTCGACCACCGACGATACGACGGTCTCGATTCCTTCACCGGCCAAAATGCTCGCCGATCGCGCGATATCCCAATCGTCGCCGGCTTCCTTGGCAGCTTTCTTCCAGCGCCCGATCGTCGCCTGTGAGACACTCAGCGTCATCGCGATCGTCGCGATGGTCATGCGCCGATAAATGTAATCGGATCTGGCCTTGCGGCGGGTTTCCTGATCGCTCGCCATCAGCCGTCGCGTCCCTTCCAAATACCGAGGAGCGACCGAAGGAACTCCGGCGGATCATTAGAAACGCGGCGCAACCAGATAATCAGATTGCGTCCGGTGATCCCGTAGGCGGCAGCAACAGCATGGCCCCACGTGCCCGAGCCGCTGGCAGCGAAGAATTCGAGGGTCGCCTCGGTTGCGACGGCGGCGACGAACATGCCGGCCGCCACCGAGCCGATGGCCGTCAGCCAATCATGGCTTCGCCACTCGATTGCGACGGATAATGCAGCTGCGATCGCCGACGACGCTAGCGTGGCGACCTTCAGGCCAAAGACAGTTTCGGGGCCGGTCATCTGCTCCAGTTTTCCTTTTCGACATCGTGATACTGCTGGACGACGCGGCCGTGCCGTTGCCGGCACTCTTTCAGAGCCAGCCTTTGACGGCCGACCTCGGCGCGCGCGTCCGCGCCGGCTTTGGGGTCTGGATCGGGGCAAGGTTCCTCGTCTTGTGCCGACAGGGGCGGCACGCCGCGAGGCACCGGCACCGGGATCTTCCGGTCATCGGATGTCGCGCAGCTGGCGAGCATCATCAGGGCTGAGAACGCAAGCAGCGTCCGGCTGAAGCTCATGCTGGTACTCCTCAAGCTTTCGGCGCGCGTCCGCCAGTTCGACAGCGTCGGCCTTGGATCGCTCGGCGGACGCTCCGTAGATCTTTCGGTAGGTTTCGATGACTTGTTGGAGGCCTTCGTTTTGTGCCTTCAAGGCCGATTGGTCGCGGGCAGCCGTTCCGACGCTACGACCGTGCATGTAGCCGGCCCCATAGGCGCCCGCCGTGGCGATCAGGGCAGCGGCGGCGGCCTTCAATACAGTCGCCAGCCCGAGCGCGCGTAGGACGGCAATCATGCGCGACGGCCGGTGCGGTGATCACGCACGGCCTCGCGGCCGGCCAGGATCGACTGGTAGGCGACATAGAGGCCAACGGCGACAACACCCCAGCCGAGAGCCGGGCCGAACCGTTCGATGGTGTGACTGAAGACGCCCATGTTGGCGGCGACCTCGGTAACGGCCCCGGTCGATTTCTCGACCATGCCCAGCAATCCCCCGCCGGCCAGTGCGAAGCCGGCCACGCGATTGTTAGTCGATGCCTTGGCAGCAGCGGAGCCTTCCGCAGCGAGGCTTTTCAGCGTTGCGCCCGCGCGCTGCTCGCCGATCACACGCGGCTTGGCGTCCTTCATCGCCTCTCGCGTAGCCGGGCCGACCTTGCCGTCTGCGATCAGGTGATTGTCAGCTTGGAAGGCGAGCACAGCCGCGCGTGTCCGATCGCCAAAATCGCCTTCGATCTTGCCGACGAAGTAGCCAAGCGCGCTTAAGCGCTTCTGCACGTCGAAGACGCCGCCGCTCTTGTCGCCATGTTTCAGCACCATCGTGCGGCCCGCACTGGGCTCTTCCAGATGCTCGATGCCCGGCATCCTCGGCATGGAAATGTCGCGGTTCGGCGCGGTCGGGTCACGCGGTAGCTTGCCGGCCGACAGCCCGAGGACGCGCTTATAATCGAAAACGGGGCACGCCTTCCGAGCCACCTCGCAGTGGCCGTGGAACGTGACGGCGCCGCCGTAGGCATTATTGATCTGCTGGCAAAGCGACAGAACCGTGGCGTACTGCGCGGCCGTGAAGTTCTCGGACTTCAGACCGTGGAGGCAAATGGCAATCGTGCCCTTGTTGTTGCCCTCCTGGGCGGCCGGTGTGATTTCGAGATCCCGGCCGATTTCAAGCTCCCCAGATTTCCGGATGAAGAAATGGTAGCCGACGCCTGCCCAGCCACGTTGCTTGTGCCACAGGTCCATCGTGGCGACGTTGTCGTGGGCCGGGTTATCGGATGCGGAGCAGTGAAGGAAAACGCGGCTGACGGGGCGTTTCGGGGCGCGGAAGCGGTAGTTCATTTGGCCTCGCAATGGCTTGAAGCATTGCGGTCAAACTACGTCTTAGGGCGGACCTATCGCCCGGCCCAAAGGTCCGGCCTGTCTCGGCCGGTAACCGGGCTACTCGTCGGCGAAAAGGTCGATCTGGTTTTGCGGCGGGGCCGGCTTGTTCGCCATGCGCCTCACGTGCCGTTGCGAGATCCCGAGCATCCGGGCGATCTCGCGGCGCTCCTTCCCGTCTGCCTGCAAATTCAAGACGTCCATCCGCGCCGAGCGTCGTGCCCGCATATGGGGCACATACATGAGCCCCCCGGACAGGAAACTACATAGCGCGCTTGCGTCCTCGTTGCCAAGCGCCACGACGATCGGATGATCTGCGGCGGGCTTCTTCGGCGGTTTGATCTCAGTGCCGCCGAAGTGCCTGATGAGCTTTAAGGCGATACGTAAGCCGAGCGTCTCGGCGAGATCACGAAGGGAATCGGGCAGAGCTTCGATTTGAGAAGATTGGGACTGTGTCGTCACGGATAGACCGCTCCGACTGCTGCCGCGATCGCGGCTTCATTCTGCTGGACAAACCGCAAAGTGCGAAGCGCTGCCTCAAGCTGCTTGCGGTGAATTTCATGGTGGCCCTCGCGAAAAATTCCGGGGCCGCCATGTCCAATCGCCAACTCTAGTGCGGCGACCTGGCTGTCAATGCTGACGCTATTTTTCGGCGTTGCGCCGTTCTTCGGGTACATTCTCCATTCCCCGTCTCTCCATCATCTTCAGGGTCTCGATGATGGGCGATGCCTGCTCGTACGTTAGAAAGTCCGGGTCGCTGACCGTGGTCCGGGCGCTTACGAAGGACCGCAATGCATTGCGGGAGCCGTCTGCAATAACGCCCTTCCGGTGACACGACGCCCACAGAGCATGCACGAGGCGGACGTACGGCTTAATCGAAGCCGACAGGCGCTTGCCGCCCGACTTCACACGGAAGCCCAGGCGTTTCATTTCTTCGACCACGGCGAGGCGCTGCGGCTCTGTCATTTCGCGCACGGACGCGAGACCGGTGACCCGGACAAGCATGGCCCGGTAGTCTTCGTCGTCGAGGCCGAGCTGCTGCCGGGCGATGTTAATAATTGCCTTCGTGTTCATGGTTTTACCTCGCTTGTGCGCCGTTACGGTTGTCTCTAAGGTCCGCCGCAACGACAGGGAGAAAATGAAATGGCGTTGGTAGTTTGCTGCGATTGTGATGGCCGCGTTTCGGAGAAGGCCAGAACCTGCATTCATTGCGGAAATCCGCTACTTGAAGACCGGCCCGGCGTAATCGGAATGGGCCTCCGGTTCGTTTACGGCCTCTTCTGCATCGCGCTGGTCGTGGTCGTAGTCTTGGCCGCCTCACAAGCCGGGCCGCGACCGTCAGAGCGCCTCATGATTGGCTTGATCGGCGCGGGCGTTTGGTTCGGCGTATCGATCGCGATCGCGGTGCTTCTCTATGTGACCCGCGCCGGCCGCGTTGAGCGTGTGGCCGGCGCGGTCAAGACCGCCTAATTGGCGGCTATTGCCTTTGCTTCCGCCTGCCGTTCCAGGTGGGCGGCGGCGACCGCTGACGAGCCGGGGCAAGGCGTCAGGTAGGAGATCGGCGTGCCGCCCCGAACGTCGAAAACCGAGCCGCACTGAAACAAGACCGTAAAGCTGGCTTGATCCCCCGAATGAACCCTCGCCGCCGCCCCGCAAGCAGGGCAGTTCGACTGGTCCCGTAGGGTGTCGATACGAACGGCCGTTAGACGCTTGTTCATGCTGCATCCCTTTCCTCGGGGATCACGTCGACAAAGAACTTCGGCATGAATATCCGGGCGTAGACGTGTTCGACCGTCCAACCGGCTTGCTCCGCTTCACTCCACGCCTCATCCGTTGCGAACAATGAGCGGATGGCGTCCGCTTTGCCGGCGCGAAAGCTATGCGGCAAAAGGGTGTTTTCGGGCGTGCAGAGCGCCCAACCTTCCGACAACGCTTTGACGGGTTTCTTCGCCATGGGAAGCTCACGCGGCCGTCTGCGAAGTTTCAATTTCGGCCGGTTCGATCACGAAATCTTCGCCCTCCGATGAAATTGAGACCCCCGCGATCTGGCGCGCCTTGTCAGGGTCCGCCAGCATGGCGTCCTTGTTCAACTCTTCCTTGACGCGAAGGAACCGCTTCAGCCCGAGCTTCTTGCAGGCCTCAATCACGGTCTCGACCCCACGGATTGCCACCTTCGGAGGGCGCTGACGCCAATTTATTCGCCCGGTTCCGAACTCGTGAAACTTCACTTTACCATCGCTCGTAAGCGACAGCCGGTTAGCCTCGCACCACGTCTGCACCCCCTTTTCATGCTCGCCCAGCTCCGCGACGAGATCTGCGGTATTGGTCTCCAACTCCTCGCCGGCTTTTCGGATGACTTCGTCCGCCTCCGATTTACGTTGCGCGATCAAACGACGTAGGGTGCCGATGCGGCCGATCGCCCACACCGCGTCTTCGCGAGATTGCGGAACACGAGAAAGGGCCTTCGATTTGTTTTTCAGTGCTGCTTTCATTTGACTTTCCTTGGGTTGCAAGATGTTAGGCCGCGCCGTTTCCGGGCGGAATTACGCCTTCGCGCCGCGCGTCGAGCCACGCGGCGAGAGGAATGACATTGGGGTGAGAAACGGCATCTGGGGCTGCGAGATCCGCGCCCGCGAGGCGGGCCTCCATCTCGGCGCACTGTTGAACGCAATAGGTCAGGATGCCGCTCAAGGTCGGGAGAACGTCCGCAGGGAGAGGTTCACCGGCCAAGGCCATACGGGCAATCGAGAGGTTCAACCTGTTTAGATAATCAGAGGTCCGGATCATTCCCCGAGCCCCCCGACATCATCCGCCAGCAGCGCGCCATGCAGAACTACGTGCGGCCGCCCGCAAAGTGCCTCTATTCGGCTCTCCATGTTCCGCGCTTCGATCTCCCACGCTCGCAGCGCCAAGACGAAGCTATGCGGATCCACGTCGATGGCTCCGGCGGAAAGCCGTTCGCGCATCGCGTGCAAGGCGTCAGACAGCATCGCCGCCCTCCTTTTCCCTAACGCTCTTTTCCGGGCATTTCTGACAGGCGACCCAATGGCGAAGGCCCGCCGGGTCGCTCATTGTCATCGGGGCCGTGCAGAAGGCGCGGCACTGGTCGGGCGTGATGGAAGCGTGAAGGTGCGGGCACCAGACTCGGTGTGCGTAGAGCGCCATGACCTTGTTCGCGATCTTCCGCTCCACCTTCGTCGTTCCGGCCGTGTACTTGCCCGCGATCAGCAGCGAGACCGCCGTGCGAGAAATGCCGAGTTCGTCAGCAATCGCCTGCTTCGTAACGCCGGGCTTTTCGGCCTGGGCGCGAAGCACGCCCAGCCATTCAGCGTCGGGAAGCGTCATCAGCGCGACTTGTCGCATGTCACATCCTCCCGAGTGTTGAAGTCGTGAACGACGCCGAGAGTGGTCCTGTAGACCGGCGCGATCGGACCGCTGTCGCGCAAGAGCCGAAACCGCTTGAATCCGTTAGACCTGAGCCGCGTGCCGCGCTGGCGAACCGGAAGCTCGGCGACATAGCCGGCCCATTTCAGGTGCCGGATGTAGAGGTTGGCGTTGTCCACGGGGTCCTTGCCGCCACGGTCGGCCGCGATTATCAGATCGCCGGCCGTGAACGTCGGAGACATCCGCATGGCCGTCCAAAGCCTTTGCCGGAACGTGTCCCTGTAGGGCTTGCGCTCGCCAGTAAATGGCCGCCATGGGCCAGATTTGATGACGTCACCTGCGGCCACCGCCGCGAGCCCGGTTTCGGTGAGTTGATAGCAACCCTTTTCAACCCGCTCGGCGTGATCCCGAAAGATCAAACTGCACGCGCCGTCCGAGATTTGTCGGCGCGTAAGCTGAAGGCTGCTTGCCAGTTCGTCGATCGTGCAGCATGCGCCATCGGCGAGGTGATACAGGATCTTGGTCGGGATCTCCCCTTTGCCCATGTGGTCCGTCATCACAGGACCTCCGGGACCATGACCGGCTGGTTAGTGCGGCGATCGTTGATGATGATCTGGCCCGCCATCTCCCGCATAGTAACGCCGGTCGGCCCGACGTCGGATCGGAGACCGAAGCGCTCGATGTTGGCGATCGCCTCCAAGGTTTCACGATTGAAGCCCTGGCTAACGGTCAGCACGAAATCGACGAGGCAATCAGCGACTTCGACTTCGCACCGTTGCTTGATCAGCCCCCGCACATCCTCCTTGCTTGCTTTCTCAAAGCGAACCTTCTGCGAGATGCGAGATGCCACCTGCGGGAAACGTGCCAGATTGTCGTTGATGCGGCCCATGCCGACGAGGATTGTCGGCAACTCGATCATGTCCGAAATGTCGCGGATCGTTTCGAGGATCGAAGCCTTCGAGGAAACGTGATCCGCCTCGTCGATTACGAGGCCGAAGGATTTGCGTTCCATCATCGCCGTGCTCTGGCGGAAAGCCAGTTCCTGAAGCGCGGTCGCATACTTCTTCTGGAAGGCGTGCGGCGGGTTAACCCGCATCGCTTCCAGCAACTCATTCATGAACCAGTTGGGGGTCCATTCCTTCTTTGCGCGAAGGTAGATGCACCCGTTTTGGGCGACCCAATGCTTCAGTGTCGTCGTCTTGCCTAAGCCGGGTTGGCCGTCAACGACGACCAAGCAGGCCTCTTGAGCGCCGCGCTCTTCCAACGCGGAGAGCGCCGTGAGGAAGCGCTTAACATTGCTGGTTTGGACAAATGCGTTTTTCATGTATTTCCTCGTGTTGTAGAAGCCTGTCAGGCAGCGGCGCGGATGACGTTTCGAAGGGCATCGACGTCGATGCCTGACAGGCGGAAGAGTTCAATTGCGGCCGGCTTTTGGAGGCAGTTCCGCAAGACGCGAACTTGGTTACTCGTTAGGTTGTCCGGGTTCTTCAGAGCCCACGCGGCCAAATCTTCATCAGACGCGAAGGTAAGCTTCCGGGGTGGATCAGCAGGCTGCTCGGCCGACTGATGTTCGGTGATGAGGGTGACATTGCCGGCCGGGACCAACGCGGGCTCCGGGTCGATATCGATGACCGGCATCGGCGCGACAGCGGCCCCTTCGAGAAAGCGGCTGGGCGACAGTTCGGCCTCGACCACCGACAACTTGTCCTGCAGGCGCTTTGCCCGCGCGTTGGCGCGCTTTTCGAGAGCGGCCCGCTCCATCGTAAGCGGGATGTAGCGTTCCTCGTTGCCGGCAAAGATCGCGACGCAAATCAAACGGCCCATGCGCTCTTCGCCGGACTTCCGATCGATCTCGCGGACCCAAACCTTCGACGCATCGTGAACGTCGTAACCGACCAGAACGTCGTCGCCGTCAAACTCTTCCAGGGCGAGGTGGAAGTAGCTGTTGGTCAGGAAATCGACCATTGCGCGACGCGTGCGGCGCTTCACGTAAGGGCGGAAAAGATCATCGCGCTCGCTATCGAGAACGGGCACGATCTCAAAGCCGGTCGAGACATGAAACTCCCAATACTGATCCGGCGACATGTTGCCCGGCAGGGACGCATGGGGCCGCGCGTTGTAGGCCGCAATCGCGTCATTGCAGGCGTCAATGAACTCCTGAAACGTCGGCAGGCGCCGGCTTGTGCCGAGTTGCTTCATGTCGCGCCGGGTCTCTTTGAAAACCCGCTGCTTGGCCTGTCGGTCCATCAGCGCGCCGGCATATGTGTCGAAGGTTTGGGCGAGCGGGTTCCAGACCGAGCCGTTGAACCGCTCGATGATGCCGCGCGCCTGCGAGTTGTACGGGAGCGAATGCAGCTTCGTGATCCCGAGGCGCTCCACAAGGCCGGTCAACTGGTCGTCAAGGATCTCGTTCTTAAAGCCCGGCCCACGGTCGACGTAGAAGATCGCGGGGATGCCCGACCGCTCGCAAGAATGGCGGAGCGCGTCGACGACGCCGCCCGAATTTTCCGCCAAGCCGACTGAGAAGCCGACGCAACGCCGGGTGGCTACATCGACGACCGATGTGATTTCCGGCTTGAAAGGCTGGCCGTGTATCGGGTGCGCCACTTCGGCGTCGAAGGTCTTGCCGTCCGACGTGTAGACGCAAGTCGGCAGCAAATCCGCGGTTGACCGCATCACGTAGGCTTGGCGGCTTTTCAGCGTCAACGAGCCTTCGCGTCCGCGATGCTTCTCGACGTTGCCGAGCCGCGCCATCAAGCGACGGACTTGATCGTAGCTCGGCGGCATGATGTGCGCGGGCAGCGCCTTGGTGAATTGCTCTAATGCGTCAGTAAGGCACGGCTTCTGCGGTTGCGCGTAGAAGCGAAGGAATTGCCAGAACCAAGACGGCATATCCTGCTGCTCTTTGGTCGGCAGCGGCGCGAGAGCTGCAACGCCTTGCTCGTCGCGCGCTTTGAACCAGCGCTGGACGGTACGCATGCTGATGTCGCGGTCTTGGCTGGGGCGATCGTTCGCGGCCACCAACATACGATCCATCACGTTGAGCGCTTGCGGGTTGCCAACGAAGGCGTCGATCGCTTGTCGCCGCGAGAGACCGTTAGAAATCTGGTAGGTCTCGATCGCCGACAGGATAGCGGAACGCGCGGTCATAACGTCGCGCTGCCGCGCCGTAAGGTCGGATGTGGACAACGCCTCGCGCCTCGCGACTTCGCGCCGCTGCTGGTTCTGCTGTGCGACCAGCACCACAGACCGGCTGTGCTCGGCCTGGAGCGCGGCTTGCAGGGCGTCCGGCAACAGGGAAACGTGGTATTCCCAACCGCCGCCCCGGCCTTCGCGCTTGCGGCGAAGATTGTCGGGCAATCCGGCCCAACCGCTGCGGGTGATGTGGTCGATTACGCCCTGTTTCGTATGCGGCATCGCCTTCAGCTTCAGGCGCTTGCCCGCGTCGGCAATCTCTTGCGCGTTGAGGAAGACGATGAAGCTCATTCTTCGCCTCCCATGGCGCGCGACTTCTGCCGCCAGCCGTTGAGTTCGAAATGAGAGATCGAATAACGGCGGCGCAGTTCGTCCGGCACCTCTGCGCCGTGGTAGCTCAACCGTGCATACTCGCGGATGGTCTGCCGCAGGGGGCACAGGTCGGAATTGTCGTCGCAATCGGGCAACGGGCACGTGAAGCAGGGGTGAATGTCGGCTCTCGCGGTCATTTCAGCCCCCTCACACGGCCCATACGGGCGTCGCGCTGACGGGTAAGCTCTTCGATCTCGCGATCGGCGCGCCAAATCTCGATGATGTCGGCGTAGCGTTCCGGCACGGCGACGAAACCGGCCTGTTTGCAGATGAAGGCTAGGAGATCGTAGCATTCTGTCGCGTCGAGCAGCGCAATGAAGCGCTCGACTGTGATTTTGTGGTCTTTGCGTGCGGGGCTGGCGTAGCCATCAAGCATGTTCTCGGTGACACGCTGACCGAGGTACTCGGTCATCTCGTCGGCAATCTCGGTGCGTGTCTTGCCCGACTTCTGCATGGCCACAGACAGGACGCGGGCGATTTGAACGTCGAGCGTTCCGCCCTTGACCAGTTCAGGGTCGCAGCGCGCCGCGACTTCTTCCGGCTGGTAGTCGCGGAATATATCAAGCGTGAGAGTGTCGCGGCGCTTTGTCATCTCAGATCGCGCCCCGGCGCTTCAGGGAGGCGACTATGCGCGCCTCGTTGGCGGCGACGATCTGATCCAGTTCGTCATCCTTCATGTCAGCGAAGATTTTCGTGAGCGTGGCAATGCCCTGCTCCATCCGAGACACCCGCTCAAGGAGGCGGTCTTGGTTGGTCGCAAGCACCGCGTCCAACTCGCCGTCCTTCAGAGCGGCAAGCGCCTTGTTCACCCCGTTGAATTTCTTTTCGACGTGGGTTGGTGCGCGCCCGTTCTCGATGACGGTCAACGCTTCTTGAACGTTGTTCGCCTTCGGTGGATCCGAGAACAGTAAGTCCAGAACGTTCTTCTGGATCGGGTGGGTCTGCTCTGAAAGCGCCCTGAGATTGGTCTGGTGACCGGCCAGCCAAGTGCCGACACAACGGGCGCGGGATGCGACCGACAGATCCTTCCAAATCTTGACGGCGGTTTCGATCGACCGGCGGGAAAGGCCGATCTTCTCGGCGGTATGCGCTGCGAACGAGAATATTTCGGGCGCGGCATGGTCCGCGGGATCAGACCGCAATTTTTGCGTTCTGGTTTCCGACCGTCTGTCCCCGCCATTCTTCGCGTCGGGATGCAAGCGCTCATAAGCTTGCTTGAGGTCGTAGAGATGGTGGCAGCGATCAAGCGCGCTCAATTCGGCGCGGGCGAGGTTCTCCATGACTTCTTCCAACCTCGCCTCATCGTCAGAGGCGGCGTTAGAAATTGTCGAGCGGACCCGCTCCCAGCCATTCAAACGGGCGGCTTCCAAACGGCGGAGACCGGCGACGAGGCTGTAGCGGTTCCCAACCATGCGGACCCGCACGGGGTGGAGCATCCCTTGTGTAGCGATGATTGCAGCGAGCGCCGCCGCCTCTTCCGGGTCGAACGACCGGGCGCGATCTTCGGGGATGTCGATGTCGGTGATTTTGATGTCTTGCTCCGCTGCTGCGCGGATTTCGGGAAGGTCGATATGAACGGTCATGCTGTACCTGCGAAGGGTGCGGTGATCTGGATCGCGGAGCCGCCGCTGGAGGTCGGCGGCCCCGCCTCGTTCCGCCCTGGACGCAAGACCGGATCAGCGCGGAAAACAGGAAACGGATGGCCGGGCGCTATGCGCCGCCCGGCAAGTACCCAAGCTCTCGGGCCATCGACAGCCAGCCCTCGCGGAACAAATCCCGGGCGGTAGCGTGGTGTACCCAGCAACGGCTGTTGCGCTCCCACCATCGGTCAAAGGAGAGATCGGCGGGTACGATCAGCGCTTGCTCGGAGGTGTAGCCCTCGACAGCGTTTCGGATCTCGCGATCCGTCACGTCAGTGGCCGGCTGAATGGCTGACATAGGCGCCTTCATGCAGCCACTCGGACGTCAGCGCGTGCCTTCGCGATTTGACTTTCTAACGCGGCGTGTTTTGCGCTATCAAAGATGCGAGACGTCCGAACGGGGTAGCGATCGGGCCAGAGTTCTTCGGGCTTGCGCTCGATGAACTCGGCAATGATTGCCTCGGCTTTTCGGTGGGTGTGCGTCTTGACCTTTCGGCAAGTCGACGGGTCGAGACCGTGCAGCGTGGCAAGCTTGGTCATCGTCATCTTCCGACGATGGACTTCCGCCACGATGCCCTCCCAATCGAGAGCTTTGCTCATAGGATTTCTCCCTGCTCAAAGCGGGTGTTGGCGCACCCGCTTTTTGTTGGAACTCTGTTCACGTTCGTGGACCACAACAGTGGTTCACTAAGAGGGAGATATAACAGAGATTCTCTGTTTTTAAAACAGGGAAGCTCTGTTTATGGCATGGCGCGAAAAGCGATCGCAAAAACACCGCTTGGTCAAAGGCTTACCGCTGTTAGAGAAGCGCTTGGCTATCCCTCACGGCTGTCTTTTGCACAGTTTTTGAAGATGAATCCGGAGACGTTGGGCGGTTATGAACGCGGCGATTCGGTTCCCGACCTTGAATTCTTCGCAATGTATAAATTGCGTTTCTCTGTTAATCTGGATTGGCTGATTACCGGAGAAGGGGAAATGTTCCTGCAGGACTCGCCGATTTCCGAGTTCAAGGCGGAGGCCAACACTGGGGTCGATATTGGCCTAATCACGCGCCTCGCGGACAAAGTACAAGTGACGCTTATCCAGGTGAAACAGAAGGCCGCGCAAAGGCGCGTGACCGAAGAAGCCGCGAAGCTCTATAACGAACTCCTTCGAACCGTGGACGACATCACGGATAGCGACGAGGTCGAAGCGGCGACAACCCTCCTGATCTACCAACTGAAAAAGCGGCTTCAACAAGCTGAAGCCGAGCCCGGCGCCGGCAAACGTTCGGCTTGATGTTAGTCAAATCGTTGATTGTAGGCTGGATGACGGCGGCATCAGTAGTTGCGGGTAGTTGCGTAATCGTTACAACCAACGCGACCGCCTACAAAATAGTTTGTTCTCGCTACGTTCACATTTAAAATGGGCGGATGAGAAACTTCGTTGACGAGCGCAAACGCTATTCCAGGCTCACCCTTGGCGGCCTCGACGCACACTGGGTTTTGTATGGAGACTGCGCCCGCTGCCCCAACATCGGCTATATCGATCGCTGGGAACTCGCCCGCCGTTTCGGTCACACTCAGCGAATGAAACCGCTTGAAACTAAACTATTCTGCCGCCGCTGCGGCAACAAAGAATTCAACTGTTTCACCGTCGCGCCGATGCAGCGTTAAACGTCAACTTTCCTCTACATTTTCTAACGGCCGGATATCGCCAGGGCGCGGCAACCTCTGGTAATCAAAGCCGGGTCTAGCAAGGGGGAAATTATGAGCGAAACCAAGACGAAGGGCCGCGCCTTTTGGGTGCTGACAGCGTTCACGCTGGTTTACTTTGCGATCTACTACTTTCTTCTCGTCGAGACGAAGGAGTGTACGGACGCATCAATTTCCCCCCACTGGTTCAAAGGATTCTTTGACACCTACTTGGGCTGCGTCGGCGTCAACGAACTGGGCGACGCGTTGGCGGGCGCCTTCGCTCCCGTCGCCTTTCTCTGGCTGGCAGGCGCAGTCTTTATACAGTCGCAGGAACTCGCAGCTCAACGCGAAGAGTTGGATGAAACTCGCAAGGTGATGAAAGAGCAAGTTCTAGAGACGCGCGCATCGACCACACTGCTCGGGGAGCAAACCGGGATCCTTCGGCGACAGCACGAATTGAAGGAACAGGAGATCGCGGACGACCAGTTTGATGCAATGATAAGAGGGTTTAGAAGCATAGTTGAGCGCTTCGACGGGGTGCTGGTTCACATCGTTTATCCCGACTCAATTTACCCGGAGTGGAAAGGCTCACTCCTCGAAATGGGAAAAGTGCGTAGCGACGAAGACTTCTTCATAGATCTCAACGTCGGCGTCGCTTCGGTCACCGAGAGGATAAATCGACCCCTGCGGGACGGGATACGCGTGGCGATCAGACGGCCCCAGGTGAGGGAAATTGAATCGCTTCGCTCTGGCCTCCCGTTCCTCCTTCGACACGTTGATAAGCTCTCTCCCGCCTACACGGTAAAGGCGTCGTCTTTCGGCATGGCAATTCTATCGGACGCCCTCGCGAGTCTCGTGGCAGCGGCGACAGCGCCCGGCGTTGAGAAGCCCCAGGAGTAAGTCGCTTTTTTCGGTTTACACTTCCTCGGCTTCCCGGAGTTCGCCTGCTTCTAAATTTCGCTCGTGATTTCAATATGATGCTTCAACTGTCAAGTTAGCTCGCATTCCGTCAGCTGATTTGACAGTTTTGATTGGGGATTAACGTCGTCCCGCAGGGGCCGGCTCCCCACGTCACGGGTCTGCGCGGGAAGGCTTCCGCTCCCCGCGCACACGGTATGCCCTAGAGCAGCAAGGATTGCGGGTATGCGTTCTCGTAAACGCGATTGACGGAACATTGCGCGAAGAATGCGTGAATCTGTGCCAAAGGATGCGCGCTTTATCGGCTGTTTTAGGTGCACTTTTGCAAACTGGCCCCGCCCCCGTCCTCCCCCGTTAGAGCCTCAGAGCCTTATCTCTCAGGGCTTTGAGGGTATCGAGTGGGCGGTTGTCGACTATGACAAAGGTATCACCCCCCTACAGTGGTACTCGTCTGGCACGAAACGTCCTTTTCACAGCGAAAGCGGCCCGCCATGACCTCAGCCTTCTTGTCCCACCTTCGTTCCGAACTCGGCGGCCTGAAGTCATCAGGTCTTTACAAGTCGGAGCGGGTGATCGTGTCGAAGCAAGCGGGCGAGATCGAGGTTGCCTCTGGCGAACGGGTGCTGAACTTCTGCGCCAACAACTACCTCGGCCTTGCCGACAACGAAGAACTGGCCGAGGCCGGCAAAAAGGCGCTCGACCGTTACGGCTACGGCATGGCGTCGGTGCGCTTCATCTGCGGCACCCAGGAAGAGCACAAGCAGCTCGAGGCGCGCATCTCCTCCTTCCTCGGCATGGAAGACACGATCCTCTATTCCTCCTGTTTCGATGCCAATGGCGGCCTGTTCGAGACGCTGCTCGGCGAAGAGGACGCGATCATCTCCGACGCGCTGAACCATGCCTCGATCATCGACGGCGTGCGCCTCTCCAAGGCCAAGCGCTTCCGCTATGCCAACAACGACATGGCAGCGCTCGAGGAAGAGCTGAAGAAGGCCGAAGGCAGCCGCTTCAAGCTGATCGCCACCGACGGCGTCTTCTCGATGGACGGTATCATCGCCAATCTGCAGGGCGTGTGCGACCTCGCCGAGAAGTACGGCGCCATGGTCATGGTCGATGACAGCCACGCGGTTGGCTTCGTCGGCAAAAACGGCCGTGGCTCGGCCGAACATTGCGGTGTCGAAGGCCGCGTCGACATTATCACCGGCACGCTCGGGAAGGCGCTCGGCGGCGCCTCGGGCGGTTACACCTCTGGCAAGGCCGAGGTCGTCGACTGGCTGCGCCAGCGCTCGCGGCCCTACCTGTTCTCCAACACGCTGGCGCCGGTGATTGCGGCTGCCTCGCTCAAGGTGTTCGACCTTATCGAGAACGGCGATGCACTGCGGGCGCGACTGTCGGCGAACGCGACGCTGTTTCGCACGGAGATGTCGAAGCTCGGCTTCACGCTTGCCGGCGAAGGCCATCCGATCATCCCGGTGATGCTGGGCGATGCGGCGCTGGCGCAGGAGATGGCCGCACGCATGCTCAAGAAGGGCGTCTACGTCATCGGCTTCTCCTTCCCGGTGGTGCCGAAGGGGCAGGCGCGCATCCGCACGCAGATGTCGGCCGCCCACAGCGATGAGGACGTGCGCCGCGCGATCGCCGCATTCGAAGAGGTCGGCCGCGACCTCGGTGTTATCTGAGGGAGGGGTCCATGACGAACATGATGAAGGCGCTGGTCAAGACGAAGCCCGAGGTCGGGCTTTGGATGGAGCGGGTGCCGGTGCCGGAGGTCGGACCGAACGACGTTCTGATCAAGGTGAAGAAATCGGCCATCTGCGGCACCGACGTGCACATCTGGAACTGGGACCAATGGGCCCAAAAAACCATTCCGGTGCCGATGGTCGTCGGCCATGAATTCATGGGCGAGATCGCCGAGGTTGGCTCGGCCGTCACCAAGTATCACGTCGGCGAGCGCGTCTCGGGCGAAGGCCACATCGTTTGCGGCAAATGCCGCAATTGTCGCGCCGGCCGCGGCCACCTTTGCCGCAACACGCTCGGCGTCGGCGTCAACCGGCCGGGCTCGTTCGGCGAATTCGTCTGCCTGCCGGAATACAATGTCGTGCCGATCCCCGACGATGTGCCGGACGAGATCGCCGCGATCTTCGATCCCTTCGGCAATGCCGTGCACACCGCACTCTCCTTCGACCTCGTCGGCGAGGATGTGCTGGTGACCGGCGCCGGACCGATCGGCATCATGGGCGCGCTCGTTGCCAAGCGCTCGGGTGCGCGCAAGGTGGTCATCACCGACATCAATCCGACGCGGCTGGCGCTCGCCAAAAGCGTCGGCATCGACCATGTGGTCGATGCCTCCAAGGAAAACCTCGCCGACGTGATGAAATCGATCGGCATGACCGAGGGTTTCGACGTCGGGCTTGAGATGTCGGGTGCGGCACCCGCCTTCCGCGACATGATCGACAAGATGAACAATGGCGGGAAGATCGCCATTCTCGGCATTGCGCCTGCCGGTTTCGAGATCGACTGGAACAAGGTCATCTTCAAGATGCTCAACCTGAAAGGCATCTACGGTCGCGAGATGTTCGAAACCTGGTACAAGATGATCGCCTTCGTCCAGGGCGGGCTTGATCTTTCGCCCGTCATCACCCATCGCATCGGCATCGACGAGTTCCGCGACGGCTTCGAGGCCATGCGCTCCGGCAACTCCGGCAAGGTGGTGATGGACTGGTAAGACCGGGCGCTTCGGCGCGGTGTCGCAACCCACAAGGCCGCGCGTTCCACGGATGCGCGGCTTTTTCGTCAGTTGGCAAGGCCGAACTGGATCTCGATCTCGTGGTAGCGGGCTCCCGGGCCTGCCCAGCGGTGATAGATCTCGCGGCTCTCGCCGGAGAAATTGTGCCTGCTCATCTCGATCTTTGCTACCAGCGGTCCATAACCTCGGGTGAACAAGCTGCGCATCGGTCCCTGATGCAGGGTGGACGCCACCATGATCGGCTCGAGCTCGATCATATCCAGTGCCCCACGATAGCCGCCGTCGCCTTCCACCGGGCGGCAGATGCGCCAGTCGAACAGGGTGTTGGCATTGTTGGGCAGGTTCTGTGCAATAAAGATCCACGGCCCAGCGGGTTTGAGCCCCGCCCGTTCGATTTCCGCGTCGATCTTCGGCGCCAACTCGGCGGCCGCATGCCTGACGTCGGCAAGGGTGATCCTGCGCGTCACGCCGATGACGCGCATCGCGTCTGTTTCCTTGATGTTCATCCGGGCCTCCGTTCGTGGACAAAAAGTCATTCGAGATCGGGTCGCAGGCAAGCGAAAACCCGGAATAATGTTGCGAACTCACAGGCGAAGTCCGGCATTTCAGGAATTGTTTTGCGTCTTGGCAGCCGGCGTCCGCTCCGGCTTGTTCGCCGACTTCTGCGCACTATCTTTGCCGACAGTCGCGGGTGATTGCGATCAACGGTTGTGACGGCCAAAGGAACCAGTGCATGCGTTACGAGGGAAGTTGCCATTGTGGGAAGATTGCTTTCGAGGTCGAGGGAGACTTCGCCGAGGCGATCGATTGCAATTGTTCGATGTGCCGCCGGCGCGGCGGATTGCTGGCCTTCGTTGCGCGTGACAGCCTGAGCCTGAAGACACCGAGGGCCGATCTTTCGACCTATGAATTCAACAGGCATGTCATCAAGCATCATTTTTGCGCCCATTGCGGCATCGCGCGCTTCGGCGAGGGGGACGGCCCCAACGGGCCGATGGCGGCCGTCAACCTGCGCTGCCTGCCGGAGTTCGACATCGAGGCGGTGAAGATCGTCAAATACGACGGGCTATCGGTGTAACTGGCGTAGAGGGTAGAGCTATGGTTGCGCGATCCGCGAGGGCGCAATTTGGCCTTGCCGATAAACAGCATCGACCCTTGTCTTTCTACGGGCAGCGCCTACATGTTCAGCGGAAGCTGATAAACACCAAAAACCGTGAACTGAGGCGATTTTTGTCGAATCGGGCGGTTTTTCAGCGGAAATGCTTGACGGGATCGAAAATTCTGGGAATCACCATTTCCAAGCAAGAAATGGCGAAATGACACGGCGGTTAGGATATCATGCCAGTAGTGCTTCAGTGGCAGGACTGTCGAAGCTTGCCCGCTTTGCCACGATCGCTATCGTGGTTAATCAGGAATTAAACATCATCCCGTTACGTCAGGGGAAATGATTCGGTGGCGGGTGCGCGGCGCACCCGGACCTTCGAGCGGCATTTGCACCGGGCTCACGCCGGTTGCGACAAGGAAAGCGACGAACTAAATGGCAACCAAAGTCAAAGAAAACGAAGAAGCTGACGTTGAACGCGAAGGCGCTCCGGACGGCCCGCTTCTCGATCTTTCCGATGACGCTGTCAAGAAGATGATCAAGGCCGCCAAGAAGCGCGGCTATGTGACGATGGACGAGTTGAACTCCGTCCTGCCGTCCGAAGAAGTCACCTCCGAGCAGATCGAAGACACGATGGCGATGCTCTCCGACATGGGCATCAACGTCATCGAAGACGAGGAAGCT
Organism: Ensifer sp. LC384; assembly: GCF_001695865.1. Taxonomy (NCBI): domain Bacteria; kingdom Pseudomonadati; phylum Pseudomonadota; class Alphaproteobacteria; order Hyphomicrobiales; family Rhizobiaceae; genus Ensifer; species Ensifer sp. LC384. Next base: position 455,119 of record NZ_MBST01000001.1, on the reverse strand, counting down.
GAAGAAGCCGCCGGCGGCAGCAGCGACGACGAAAGCAGCGACGACGACAACGACGGCGAAGGCGGCGAACTGGCCACCTCCGGCGGCACGGCGCTTGCGGCGACGAAGAAGAAGGAGCCGACCGACAGGACCGACGACCCGGTGCGCATGTATCTGCGCGAAATGGGTTCGGTCGAGCTTCTGTCGCGCGAAGGCGAAATCGCGATTGCCAAGCGCATCGAAGCTGGCCGCGAGACGATGATCGCCGGCCTCTGTGAGAGCCCGTTGACGTTCCAGGCGCTGATCATCTGGCGCGACGAACTCAACGAAGGCCAGACGCTGCTGCGCGAGATCATCGATCTCGAAACCACCTATTCCGGTCCCGAGGCAAAGGCTGCTCCGCAGTTCCAGAGCCCGGAAAAGATCGAGGCCGACCGCAAGGCCGCCGAGGAAAAGGAAAAGACCCGCAAGGTTCGCGCCGCCAACGACGACGACATCACCAATGTCGGCGGCGACGTCATGCCGGCCGAGGAGGAAGAGGAAGACGACGACGAGTCGAACCTCTCGCTCGCCGCCATGGAAGCGGAACTGCGCCCGCAGGTCATGGAAACCCTCGACATCATCGCCGAGACCTACAAGAAGCTGCGCAAATTGCAGGACCAGCAGGTGGAAGCCCGCCTCGCTGCCACCGGCACGCTGTCGCCGGCCCAGGAGCGCCGCTACAAGGAGCTCAAGGACGAGCTGATCAAGGCGGTCAAGTCGCTGTCGCTCAACCAGAACCGCGTCGACAGCCTCGTCGAGCAGCTCTACGACATCTCCAAGCGCCTGATGCAGAACGAGGGTCGCCTGCTGCGCCTTGCCGAATCCTACGGCGTCAAGCGCGACTCTTTCCTCGAACAGTATTCCGGTGCCGAGCTCGATCCGAACTGGATGAAGTCGATCAGCAACCTGGCCGGCAAGGGCTGGAAGGAATTCGCCAAGAGCGAAAACCAGACGATCCGCGACATCCGTCAGGAAATCCAGAACCTTGCGACCGAAACCGGCATCTCGATCGCCGAGTTTCGCCGTATCGTCTCGATGGTGCAGAAGGGCGAGCGCGAAGCGCGCATCGCCAAGAAGGAAATGGTCGAAGCCAACCTGCGCCTCGTCATCTCCATCGCCAAGAAGTACACCAACCGCGGTCTGCAGTTCCTCGATCTCATTCAGGAAGGCAACATCGGCCTGATGAAGGCGGTCGACAAGTTCGAATACCGCCGCGGCTACAAGTTCTCGACCTATGCGACCTGGTGGATCCGTCAGGCGATCACCCGCTCGATCGCCGACCAGGCCCGCACGATCCGCATTCCGGTGCACATGATCGAAACGATCAACAAGATCGTTCGCACGTCGCGCCAGATGCTGCACGAAATCGGTCGCGAGCCGACGCCGGAAGAACTGGCCGAGAAGCTCGCCATGCCGCTCGAAAAGGTCCGCAAGGTCCTCAAGATCGCCAAGGAGCCGATCTCGCTCGAAACCCCGGTGGGCGACGAAGAGGATTCGCATCTCGGCGATTTCATCGAGGACAAGAACGCGCTTCTGCCGATCGACGCCGCCATCCAGGCGAACCTGCGCGAAACGACGACCCGTGTTCTGGCTTCGCTGACGCCGCGCGAAGAGCGCGTCCTGCGCATGCGCTTCGGCATCGGCATGAACACCGACCATACGCTCGAAGAAGTCGGCCAGCAGTTCTCGGTTACCCGCGAACGTATCCGTCAGATCGAAGCGAAGGCGCTGCGCAAGCTCAAGCACCCGAGCCGCTCGCGCAAGCTGCGCAGCTTCCTCGACAGCTAAGGCGGCAGCCTTGCAGAATAAATGGCCGGGCAGATTGCCCGGCTTTTTCGTTTGTGCCTACGCCTTTGTGATTTCTTGTGAGGCCCTCGACCCGGGACTATACTCGCGCCTTTGGAGCAATTGGGGCACCCCGTCTAGGACGCGGGAGCAGTCGCACCGCGGGCGTGAAGCGTGCCTCGTTGGAGGTGTGAGATGACCACTTATGTCGTGCTCCTCAATTGGACAGAGCAGGGCGTGAAGAATGTGCGCGAGTCTCCAAAGAGGCTCGACGCGGCAAAGCAGGTGCTTTCCGACATGGGCGGCTCCTTCAAGCATTTCTTTTTGACCATGGGCGAATACGACATGGTGGCCATCTGCGAGGCGCCCGATGATGCGGTTGCTGCGCGTTTCGCGTTGACGCTCGGTATGGCCGGCAATGTGCGCACGAAAACGCTCAAGGCATTTCCCGAAGCGGCCTATCGTGAACTGATCGCCTCGCTCGGGTAGGCCAAGCCGAAGCGATGGTCCCAGGGCTGCGCTATTGCGCGGGCTCGACATGCCGCCTGTCACGATGACGCGACAGGCGGCTGCCGTTTACGGCGCCCCGTTTCCGGAGAGGATGCGGGCCGCACCGCGCATGGCGTCGCGAAAGGCGCCGGCAAGCGCGATGGCGAAGACGCATGCCCTCGCCATTTTGCTTCTGGCGGGCTTCAGTCGGCTGACGGCACGGGGCAACTGAGGTCGCCTTCCTCGCAGCTCAGATAGGTCTTGAAGTCCTTGACACGGTTCTGCGTCAAGCCATCCCGGCATTGAGCGACGATCATCGGATAGGCAGAGCCGTCCGCCACACCGGAACCGGAAAAACTGCACTCCGCATCGCGGAAGGCGATCCATGCCTTTTGTGCCGCAACCAGCAGCTTGGTCTTGTCCTGGTCGTCCTTCAGGCGTGCCTCGATCTGCTTGTAAAGGGTGTTGAGCTCGGTGTCGGAGGCCTTGAGCGCTTTGTCGGCGCATTCGTTCATCGTTGCCTGGTCGCTGGCATTGGCACAATCGTCGGCCCATGCGGCCGGCGCCAAGCCGGTCAACCCGACAAAGGTTGCAAACGTCAAAGCAGGAAATCGCATCTCTTCGCTCTCCTCGTTTCGCGCGTGCCGCCGTCGGCATTCCCGCGTTCCCGCGTGACCTTCGAAAACCTGCGGAATACCGGCGCGGCTGCCGTGCCCCAGCGCGCCGAGAATAGGTCAATCCTGAAACTTCAGATAGCAGAATCTTGAGAGATACACGCCACGCCCGCGATCACTCGCATTCGATTCAAAACCGATCCTTAACGTTTACGTTTTATCAATCTCTCGGAAACGAGAGGTTCGAAGATGCGTTGCGTTTTTGTCGTCGTCCTCCTGTTGCTGGCCGGTTGCGCAACGGTGCCGAGAGACACCCGGAACGCATGCGCGGTTTTCGAGCAGCGAGATGGCCTTTTCAACAATTGGCGCCGCGCCGCCTATCAGGCGGAGCGCGAATATGGCGTGCCCGTTCCGGTGCTGATGGCGACGATCTATACGGAATCCGGCTTCCGCCATAATGCCAAGCCGCCGCGGACCAAGCTGTTCGGCTTCATTCCCTGGACGCGGGTGTCGTCGGCCTACGGCTATTCGCAGGCGCTCGACGGCACCTGGGCGCGCTACCAGAGCGAAACCGGCCGCTGGACGGCGCGGCGCTCCGATTTCGCCGACGCCATCCGCTTCATCGCCTGGTATCACCGCGAAAGCGGCCAGCGAAACGGTATCGCCCTCAACGACACCTATCGGCTCTACATCGCCTACTATCACGGCCAAGCCGGCTATGCCCGCGGCAACTGGAGCGACACGGCCAGGAACGGCGCCAAGCGCGCCGCCGGCATGGCATCGCTCTATCGTCGCCAGCTCAACGGTTGCGGCAGCTGATGTAATATCAACCTGCGCTCAGCCGGCGGCTGCCTTTTCAAGCCCGGCGACGTCGATCTTGACCATACCCATCATCGCCTGCTGGGCGCGGCCGGCGCGCGCCGGATCGGGATCGCTCAGGTGACGCATCAGCGCATCGGGGATGATCTGCCAGGCAAGGCCGAAACGGTCCTTCAGCCAGCCGCAATGCTGCGGCGTGCCGCCGTCGAGCAGCCGTTCCCAGTAATAATCGACCTCCGCCTGATCGGCGCAGCGCACGAAGAACGAGACGGCTTCGGAAAATTTGAAATGCGGCCCGCCATTGAGCCCCATGAACGCCTGTCCCTCGAGTTCGAACGAGGCGGTGAAGGCTTTGCCGTCCGGCCCCTTCTTGATGTCGGTGACGCGGGCATTGCGGAAGATGGAAGTGTAGAAGTGGATGGCGTCTTCGAGCTGGTTGTCGAACCAGAGAAAGGGCGTGATCTTCTGCATGACGGTTTCTCCTTTGGGTGATGGTCAGTCCCAAGGACGAACGGAGGGCGGGCTTGCCGACAGGCGGTCAGGATTTTTTCGCAAAGCCGTGCGATGGGGCGCTCTTTTGCCGCGACGGGCCGTCCGGGAACGGCGGCGAGGGCACCACAACACGCATCATCCGGAAAATTCGCAGGCACTGTCGGAACCTTTCCATCCCGTTCGTCCTTTGGTGGTTGAAGCAACCGAGGAGGATATCGACATGAGTTACGTGGATGGTTTCATCGTTGCCGTGCCCAAGGCCAACATCGAGGCCTACAAGAACATGGCGAGGGAGGCGGGCGACGTGTGGATGGAGCATGGTGCGCTCTCCTATGCGGAATGCCTCGGCGACGACGTGCCCTATGGCGAGGTGACGTCCTTTCCCCGCGCTGTGCAGGCCAAGGAAGACGAGACCGTGGTCTTTTCCTGGATCACCTACAAGTCGCGCGCCGACCGCGACGCGATCGTCGCCAAGGTGATGGCGGATCCGCGGCTGCAGGGCGATGCCTGGAAGAATGTGTTCGACGGCAAGCGCATGATCTATGGCGGCTTCGAGGCCTTTCTTGAGAAATAGCCGTAGAACCTGGCAGAGCGCTTGGGCTTGACTTGGGGCGGCTTTTGCCGACCCGTTGGGGAGGAGGTGCGCGTTTTGCCGCCGCCGCCAGCCGAGGAGACGCGACGCCGATGCCGCAGACCACGATCGTCATTTCCACCCGCGGACAGGGGCTCTACGAGTTCACCGACGAGGCAGCCGAGTTCGTCCGCGCCAACGGCACGGGCGAGGGGCTTTTGACCGTGTTTGTGCGCCATACCTCCTGCTCGCTGATAATCCAGGAGAACGCCGACCCCGACGTGAAGCGTGACCTCAGCGAATTCTTCGGCCGGCTGGTGCCGCCATCCTCCGACCCGTCGATGCGCTGGGTGGTTCACACGCAGGAGGGACCGGACGACATGCCGGCCCATATCAAGGCGGCGCTGACGCAGGTATCGATCGGCATCCCGGTCAATGCGGGGCGAATGGCGCTCGGCACCTGGCAAGGGCTCTATCTCTTCGAACATCGCGACCGGCCGCACCGCCGCGAGATCGTGCTGCACCTTGGCCCCTGACATCCACCGATTGTGCTCTTGATCGCGGCCGCGCCTTGAAGGGCGCGGTCTGCCTTCCATATTCGTTAGGGGAGGGGGCGCGGAAGTGAATTTGCCCGCGCGTCGTCCGAAAGGCATGGCCGAACCCGCAATCAGCATCTGAGGCAGATATGACCGACGCGCAGACCATTGCCAGCCGCTTTATCGACGCATTGAACGACCGCGATTTCGACGCACTGGCGCGGCTGGTCGATGAGGATGTGGCGCTTGATTCGGTGACCGGCCAGCGCACCGTCGGCGTCGGGCCGTTGCGGGCAAGCGTCATGACCTATCTCCGGCATTTCGACGAAACCTACGGGGATGTCGTGCTGATGCGCGACAATTTCGGCCAGCGGATCGCTGCCGACCTGACGGCGCGCGGCACTTACCGCGAGACGCTGGAAGGGTTCCCCGCTGCCTCCGGCCAGAGCTATTCGATCCCGAGCGTCTTCGTGATCGAGATCGAGGATCAGTCGATCACCCGCATCAGCCACTATCGCAACATGCGCGCCTTCGAAGCCGAACTTTCCGGCTGAGCGACATCGACGCACCAAGGCCGCCCCAAAGAATCGTGTTGGTTCTGCCCCCGCTTGTCGCGCTCAGAGCCGCAATCCTGTGGTCCATCCGATCCGCTACAGCGCGTCGCGATCCTAAGGATTCGCTTGTTGCGCTTTAAGCTCTTGTTTTTGCGCATGTCGTTGTCGCAAAACCGCTGCGCACTTTTGCGCGACATGCTCTAGTTCACTGATATTGCTGTCGAATGTCAGCATTGCGCTTGCCGGCCGCGCGCCGCTGCGCCTCTCTCAAAAGTCGAACGAATCTTTTGCCTCGCGCCCGTTTTCGTCAGGTGCCCGCAACCTGAACCCTGCATGAATGTGCAGTTCCGCTAGCGTTCAGTTTCGCGCCGCTATTGTCCGATCAATCGCTTGGGACGGTGATTGCACATTGACCCCTTCAAGCCCTCGGAGAATGACCATGAAGAATATCCTCATCAACGCTGCCGCCGCCGTCGTCATCGGTTTGACCGGCCTCGTCGGTGCCGCCTCCACCGCTTCGGCAGAAACGATCGAATTCGGCTTCGGCCCGCGCGGCGGCGTCGATGTCCAGTATCGTGACTACGATCGCGATTTCGACCGTGGTTACGACGACGAGCGTGACTGGGGTCGTGACCACCGCGGTCGTGATCGCCACTGGGATGGTGGCCGCCGCAGCCGCTGCGCCCCCTGGATGGCCGTCGACAAGGCCCGTGACCATGGCCTGCGCCGCGCCTATGTCGCCGACGTCTCGCACCGCCGCATCGTCGTTGAAGGCAGCCGCCGCGGCTACCGCCAGACGATCGCCTTCGCCAACGTTCGCGGTTGCCCCGTTATCGGTCGTTGGTAAGCGATCGGCCGCTGGTAATCCAAGCCTTTTCCGTCCTGTCTCCCCCGGCCGGCGGAAATGCACCCCTCACGCCCCAGGCGTGAGGGGTTTTTCTTTGCCTGAATGAGGCGCGTAGGAACGTATCTGGCGGCTTGTCGACGTCCGCATCCCGCATGCGGTTGCGCGGACGTCGCTGAAGACTGCGGGTGACATGTATCGAGAGACGGCGCGAGACGGGGAAGAGGCGGCCCTGCCGTCGGTCGCCTTTGCTGCATAGCTCCTCAAATCGGAATCGATTTGAGGAGCTATGCAGCAAGTTTAAAGTGTTACAGCGTCCTTTGCGCGCCATATTTGACGCGCGGCGCTGTAAGCCGGACACAAAAGAGCCCCGCGCGGCTGCAACCGCGCGGGGCTTTTTGTACGTCCAATGCCTGTCTGAGCCGAGTGCAGTGTCAGGCAGGTCCGGTACCGCAAAGCCCGCCCACGATGTCGGCAGGCGGGCGCGACCACAAGCGGTTACTGCTTGATCGCGAAGGTGACGTTGACCGTGACGTTGTAGCTGTTTTCGCCGGTTGCCATCGGCACGCTATCGGCTGCGTATTCCTTGGCCATGCCGGCGCGCATCATCGGAACCGGCTCCGGACGGAAACCCTGCTCGGTGATGTTGACGATGTTGCCGAGCGAGACGCCGGCAGCCTCCGCCAGCACCTTGGCTTTCTCGATGGCGTCGGCAACGGCGGCCTTGCGCGCTTCGGTGATCGCGCCTTCCGGCTTGTCGTTGGTGAACTGGATGCCGCCGCCCTGGTTGACGCCGAGCGTTACCGACTTGTCGACGATCTCGCCGAGCTTGGCGAGGTCGCGCACGCGCACGCTGACGCCGTTGGCCACCTGGTAGCCGATCAGCTCCGGCGGGCGATTGCCGCCGTCATTGTTGGTCGGGTAGTTGTATTGCGGGTTGACCGAAAAGCCGCTCGTCTGCAGGTCGCGCTCGGCAATGCCGCCGTCCTTGAGTGCCGCCAGAACCTCGGCCATCGTCTTGTTGTTGGCGTCGAGCGCCTCGCGCGCGGTCTTGGCGTCCTTGACGACGCTCAGCTGCAGGATCGCCATGTCAGGCGCGATCGACGAGCGACCTTCGCCGGCAACGGTGATGATCGCTTCGCGCTCCTTGGCGGCATCCTGCGCGTGTGCGCCGGCAGCGGCAATTCCCGCAAAGGCGGCGGCAAAGGCAACGATGGAAAGCGTGCGGGCAGTGCGTGTGGAAGTCATTGGTCGTGTCTCTCCGGTTGTTTCTGTCCCTGCTGCTTTCATGCTTATCGATTGTGTGGGCATTGCGGCAATGACTTGTCGTCAAAAAGGTTTTCAGCTAGAGCCATTGCCGATCACGAACTGCCATTGGTTCGCGATGCCCGGATCTTCGATCCGGCGTGGGCCTGTAGCTCAATGGTTAGAGCCGGCGGCTCATAACCGCTTGGTTGGGGGTTCGAGTCCCTCCGGGCCCACCAGTCTGCCCATTGACATTGATTTTGCTAGGTTTTTGGCTGTTTTTGCCCCACATTTGGTGGGGTAGCCGATTGTAGCTCGCCGCGATTTTTCGGAATTTTGACACGAGAAACCGGAAAAACCGAAATTCCGATTCGCTGTCAAAAAGCAGCGTGACGTGTATTTGAAGGGCCTTTGAAGGTAGGATCTTCAAAGGAGCCGAGGTGATCAGGTCTCTTCCTTCACCGTCTTGGTGGTCTGGAAGCCCTGGGGCAACGGATGAAGCGTGTGGGGAGGGAGATTTTTTGTCACCTCTCCGAAAATCGCCTGCATCTTGTTTTGGTGCCACTCGGGGTTGGGCTTTTGGCCTTCTGTAAGTCCTTCAGCCACGAGGGTATTCCACCAGGCCCATTTAAGTTCCTGGAACGAATTGAAAGCCATCTTCGTGCTCTGTCCATCATCATGGTAGAGCACGAAGGTGGAAGGGATGTCTTCATCCCCTTCCTCCCAGCCCAGTGCGACTTGGCCTCCGTGCCAGAGGCCCTCATCGAATTCATAGTGTTTCGACGTGTTCGCGATGGCTCGACACATCGTTAGGCCCGGAACTTGAAGAGCGAGCTGATCTCGGATGAGTGCCCACTCGCCTTTGTTCCGGCTTGGGCACTTGGTTATCAAAACCCAATCGGTCAGGCTTGATGCGGCGATGCAAACGTTGATCGCAGCGTAGGCAAGAGGCTGCATTTCTTTTGGGTAGGCTCGTTGGATCTCCTCGAACACGTCGATGTCCCAGGCGAGCTTTTCCCACATCTGAAGAACGGTTCCGATGACCGCGGTGTGCTTGATGGCTTCTCTAGATCCGCCGTTACCACTGACACTCATTTGTCGTCCCGCCTCTCTTTCTAACCTCAGAGAGGATGCCGACGATTCGGTCCGGTTGTGAAGCGGCGAGGTAACGCCGCTGCACCATTTTCATTCGTCGACGTCGTAGACGTTGATAAGCCACCATTCGAGCTGTGCTTCGACGATCGCCTGAAGGTCATTCTTGTTGATCGTCAGTAGGTTCGGTTTTTCGTGATCCTGGAAGTCCCCGAAGTCGCTTGCCTCCCGTACGACGCGTTCGCCAAGGGTCAGGTTGCTCTCCATCAGTCTCTCTCTGTGATAATTAGTTCACGTGCGGCCACCCCCTTGCCGCCACCCACGGAGTAGGTCAACTCCGCCTCGTGGAAGGTGAAGCCCGCGAACGTTTCCCGAATCTCCGGAACGTCATTTATCGACAGGATGAAGCGCCCTTGAAGCCGCCTCAAACGATCTGCCAGGGCGGCAAACTGGTCGCGGCCGAAGAGCGCTTTGCCGTAGTCGTCCTCGCTGCCGAAGTACGGCGGGTCGAGGTAGGACAGCGTCCCCGGCCGATCGTAGCGATCGAGGAACTCCGACCAGTCGAGGTTCTCCAGGATCACGCCGGCAAGGCGCTCGTGAACGTCTTCAAGCATCGGCGCCAAGCGCGTCAGGTTGAAGCGCGCAGAGCGGTCAAGGCTGATACCAAAGTTCTGGCCGTTGACCTTGCCGCCGAAGGCAAGCTTCTGCAGGTAGAGGAAGCGAGCCGCTCGCTCCAGGTCCGTCAGGGTTGCCGGAACGCACGCCTTCAGGCGTTCGAACTCGCGACGACTGGTTATCTGGAATTTGAGCGTATCCATGAACTGTGGATAGTGCCGCTGCAGGATCCGGAAGAGGTTCACCACCTCGCCGTTGCGGTCGTTGATGACCTCGCTCTTCGGCGCCGCCGTGCGACGAAAAAAGACACCGCCCATGCCGACGAACGGCTCGGCATAGGTGGTGTGCTGGATGGTCGAGATCATCCCGACCAGGCGGCTCGCCAGTTGCCTCTTGCCGCCGATCCAGGCAGCCGGAGGAAGGGTAGGCGAAACCGCCCTCATATCTTCAATAAATACCATTTCAAAAAGCTCACGACTCAGTCACAGAGAGCCCGCCCTGCAGGGTACGGGTGCGACGGTTGTGCAGATGACCTGTCGGACGGGATAGAGCCGCGAACTTGACCCCGTCGTTGGTGCGTTGATCCGCACCGGCCGCCCGGTTGAGCGGGTATTCCTACTGTTTGCTGCCCTCCCGCATTCCGACTTCGACGGACATCGTCCAGCCGCCACCGTCTTCAAAGGAAATGGTGTGCGCGATCGACGCGGCGACCAGGTCGAGTGCGTCACGGCTTGCTCCGAATCCGGAAAGCCGCACTGGGGCGCCGGCCATCGCCTCATCGCTACCGTCCGTATCGAAGCTTCCGCTGATACTGCCGCGTGCCAGCTCTGCGCTCTGCGCCTTGCCGGCCAGCTCGGCTTCGTCCTCGCTGCGTGCGGGATGAAGGCCGAGGAAACGCGAAGCCTTGCCGCTCGACGTGGCATTGAAGAGTTTTTGAACGCCCTTTAAAGGGTCGAAAAACCCGGTTCCGACCTGCTGATACCGGCCCCGCCCTTCGCTGGCGATGTCGAAGGCGTGCTGGCTTTTGAAGGGGATGGTGATCGTCGGGAGTTGCCGACCGTTCGCGTTCTGCCCGCCGTTGCGTTTTGGCACGAGCAGCTTGCCGCCGGCGAACTTCAGCGTGCCGCCGAGTTCCTCGGCCAGCTCGTTGGCAAAGCCGCTAAGCGATTGGTTGAAGCGAAGTCGATAAGGCAATCGGACCGAGGCAATGTCCGGATGAATGAGTGCCTGCTTGCCGGCACGCCCAGCAAGTGACTGGAAGATTTCACCGGCGGTCATGTCATCGAAATGCTCGGTCTCGGCCGCCTTGTCGGCGTCAATGAAATCCGAGGCACGAGCCACGATGGTCATGACGTAGCCGCCCTCGGCGTCGCCTGAAAGCGCATCGCTTTGGTAGGTGAACTCGCCGGCATCGCGCAGCGGCTGGCCCTCCCAGCCATAGAGGAACCGGTAGCGCGTGCCTTCGGCCGGGCTGTCCTGAAACGGCGGGGAGACGGAGAAAGAGAACTCCAGCTCGTCGGCCTCGCCGCCGTCGACGTCGGTGTAGGTCACGGACATGAGCGACGAGGATGACCAGCCAGGAAACAAGTCGAGGCCGCTCTGGCCGATCACTTGAACGCGAGGTTTGCGCATCGTCTACTCCCAGGAGAGCACGGTTTTGGGAGAGGGCTCGGTCGAGATCGCCTCGGGGATACGGATGATCGTCCCGGCTGGCACGAAGCCGTCAACTATCTTTTCGGCAAGGCCGGGATTGACCGCAAGGAGTGCCTCGACGGCGCCGTCGCGCTCGCTTCGAAGCACCGCCTTAGCGATCCTATCCAGGCGCTCGCCGCCGAAAGGAACGGAGTAGCTGCTCATCGAAATGCTCCAAAGGATCCGACGTTGTCGCGGGCGAAGGCGCCGGCGGTCGACGGCAGCATGATCAGGCCGATGGTGACATCGATCTGCCGGCCGACGCCATCGAAGGGATGCAAGCGTTCCTCATCGGCCTCCAGAGACTGGATGACGCAGAGGCCGGCGGCCTGGCCGAGATAGTTTCCCTGCAGGCGGACGAGCGGCACAACAGCTTGCGTCTTGAGGATTGCGTCGAGGCGAGCATAAGCATCGAGGCCGCCGGTGACGTGCGGGAACGTGGTGGCCTCGATCGCCACGCTATGCTCGCCGATACCGGTGCGCTGGTAGGCAAGGCCTGCCGGTATGGCATGCGCCGGAAACCGGCCCTCGCGGGCGCTGGAGATGCGCTGCGGGTTCAGCCCGATCGTGTAGAGGATGGCACCGCCGATCGAGATCAAGGCACCGTGGTTTTGAAAGGCGCTCATGCCGACCTCGTGCCGGTGCCACCGAAGGTCCTTGCGGATGCTTGACGGACTGCGCGGTTTTGCTCGCGCTGGGCGCGCATGGCCGCCTGGCGGGCGTTCGGGCTGGAGATGTACTGCGTGACCTTCGTTGCGCTTGTCGTCGGCAGCGATGATTGCTTGCCCGAGGGGCCGGAGCTGCCTGCAGGCGGCAGGAATGACGGCTGGATTGTTGGCGTTGCCGTGAAGTTCAACGCGTCGCGCATCTGCGCGGCCTTTTCCCTGGCGATCGCGACCGCTTCGTCGCCGGCGGCGTTGAGCTTCTGGTTATAGCCGTCCATCGCTTGCTTGGCCGCGCCCGATAGATCGCCGCCGAGCTGCTGTTCGATCGGCCGGCGCTCCGGAATCGGAATGAAGTCCTTGCCACGGCTCTTGCCGAGGTCGCCGCCGGCGCCGGCGCCCTGCGCGTGTTCACCCGCCTGCAGCTCGGTCCGCAGTCGCTGAATTTCCTGCTGGATCGTGACACGCGCGGCCGACAGCGGATCAATGTCGCTGAATTTGGGTTGCGGCATGCCGCCGAGCTGCCGTTCGCGTTCCCTGATCTGCGCGCGCAGGTCTTCCAGATCCAGCGATTTCAATCGCGCGGCTTCGGCGCGAGCTGCCTCCTGGCGGGCGAAATCCGGGTTCACCACGCTAACCGCGCGGTCGAGGATCGGACCAATGACCTGGTCGTAGAGTTTGCCGACCTGGTCGCCGGTTGCCTGCATGGCCGAGCCTCGGCGGTCGGCCTTTTCCTGCGGCGTCGAACTCAGGAAATCATAGTCAGCGTCGACGGTGCCCTTGCTCTCGCCGAGGATCTGTCGAAGGAACTCGTTGTACTTTTCCCGGTTGTTGAGCAGTGGCGCCAATGCGGCCTTGGCCTGTGCGTCGCCAAACAACTCGCCGACCTTGAAGGTGTCACCCTTTGTTAGTCGCTGCACCTCGTCCATGAGCGCGGTGAGGTAGGGGACGCCGTCCTTCTCTGCCTTCTCTCGCAACTTAGGAAGGCTGACGCCCTTCTCCTCAAAGTTCTTCACGGTGTCGGGTGACGAGACCTTGCCGAGGATGTTTTCAAGGTTCGTGGCCGCCTGGTCCTGGCTACCGGCGCCCATGCGAACAATCTGCGCAAGCGCGACCAGCTCAGCCGTCGCGCCCAGGCCTTGCCGGCCGGTGCCAGCATAGAGCGTCGCCAAAGCGGGGAAGCGGGCAGCCATAGCGTTGACTTCGAAGCTACCGAGCTTTGATCCTTTCGCCATCATATCCAGGGCGGCGGGAACCTCTTCGTTTTTGACGCCGAGGTTCTGCTGCACGGCAATGACTGCCTGCGACATTGTCTCCCCCGTGGCGTCACCAGCCTTGGCAGCCTTCAACGTCGGGTCGAGAATGGCCTCCTGCTGGTCGAGGCCGAAGCCGGCCGCAGCATAAGCTTTGCGCGCAGCATTGACGCCGGTCTGGTCGACGCCGTAGCGAACCGACAGCCGTTCGTTGGATTTGCCGATCTTCTCGATCGCTTCCGGTGTCCGCATCTCGGCCGTGACGGCGACGGAGGCGACGTCGCGGTTCAAGCGGCGGAACTGTTCGCCCAGGCGCGTGACGCCACTGATGATGCTATCGACCGAGGCGAAGGCCATTAGGCCGCCGAAGGCAGCACCGACATTGGTCTTCAGGAAGCCCATTGTGCTGGAAAGCTCGCTCGCCGGCCGGTTGATCCGGCTGAACTTGCCGGCATCGACCTTTCCAAGCCCATCCATCTCACGGCGAAGCTGCCCGATCTTCTTCAGCGCTTCGGTGCTTGCAGCGCCGATCGCCCGGATTTCCTTTGCCGCCCGATCGGCCTTAACCGTGCCGAGCTTTCGCGCCGACCGGTCGAGTTCGCGCACCTGCCGGTCGCTGGAATTGGCTTGCCGGCCGACCTGTTGAACTTCGCGGCCGAGCTTCTCCGCGCCCCTAACGTTACCCAGCTTCTTCAACGAGCCGGTGAGTTTCTCGGTGTCGCCTTCGGCTCGTTTAGCTTCCTTCGAAAGATCATTGACGAGCCGTAGACGGAGCGAGACGTCGATCGTCATTTCATTCTCCGAGTTTCAGGGGAAGGAGGAGGCCGAAGGTTTCCGCATGGATCCGGCGCGCCTCTTCGTGCCAAAGCAGCACCTCGTCCCACCAAAGAGCCATCACGGCCGGCAGTGGTGTGTGCAGATAGGAAGCGACCGTTGCCACGTATGTTCGCCAAAGCTTCAGGTCGCCGCTGGCTCGGCGTCCGGCCGGAGTGCGAGGGGCAAAAAACTGTAGGCCGCATCGGTGACCAGGTCGCCGTCCTCATCGATAAGACCGCGCAGAACCGACGCAGACAGGCCGGTCATCACCGCATAGACATCGAACGTGGTGAAAGGCTTGTCGGCGTGCTCCTGAATGAAGGTGCTAACCTGGCCGATCGTCAGGCGTTTAATGGTGACCGTCTCGACCAGTTCGCCGTTGAAACGGAACTTGTGAGCCAGCTGAACCGTCCTGATGTGGTTGCTGCCGACGAAATCAAGAATCGCCTCAGATGCAACAGGCCCAGCGGACGAGGCGAACTCTTCGACCGTTACGCTCGGGGCGGAGGTCGAGCTTTCCGTATTGTTCAGCTCGCCCCACATTTCCTGCGGCGGTAGCGGGATCTCTTCGATTTCGACCTTGGACAGGTCTTTCAGGTCTATCGGGGTTTCGATCTTCGCTTTCATGTTTCTCTCCTCATTGATGCAGTTGGCCGGCCGCCCCACCGCTGCAGCCGGCCGTCAACTCGCGCCTGTCGGTGGGCGCGCTCGGGCATTTCGGGCGGCCTATGCCGCGATCAGGCGGTTGTGCTCGGCGGTGTAATTGACACCGTCGATGATCAGCGTGTTGTTTTGGATGTCGAACTTGTGGATCGTCTTGCCATTGAAAAGGTCGTGGTAGAGGACGATCGACGACCAGCGCAGCCGGGTGGCGCCCGAGGACTTCATGCCCTTGACGCTCGCCTGAGCGTAACTGGTGAGCAGCCCCTTGAGGAAGACGACGCGACCCTTGAGCTTCGGTCCAGTGGCCGCCTCGGTCTCACCGGTGGACGAGGCTGGGAACACGTCGAGAAGGTTCTCGTAGTAGACCAGCGTCGTCCAATCGCCCGGCTCGCGGCCGAAGCGGCTCTTCAGATCCTCGTGCACGCCGTTGACCGTCATCTCGGCTGTCAGCGGGTTGATTTCGCCGGGAAGCTCCAACCCGAAATAGCCGCCGCCGAGGAAAAAGGTGCTCATCTCGCGGCTGAGTTCGGGAAGGGTCGTTTCGTCGACGCGCAGGCGCTGGTTGATCTCGCCGCAATACCAGTTGGAACCGCGAATAATGCCGTCCATTTCAAGTTCTCCTTACGCCGTGACGCGGACGTTGTTGAGGCCGAGCTGGCTGATCGACGCGGCGATCGCAGCTTCTAGGGCGTCGAATGCCTCCGGCTGCGGTTCCGTGTAGATCTGCAGGTCGACAAGATCAGGGGTTTCGGCGAAGCGCGTCTTGACGCGCATGGCACCGCCTTCGAGCAGGCTGGCCGGGTTCAGCGCCTTTGACCAGATCACCTCGTAGTCGATCAGCGCGCCGAGCGTCACCAGGTCGGAAAGGAACTGGTCGAGCGCCCGGAAGATCAGCGAGACCGTGTGCGGCGTGATGTCCTCGGCCATGTACTGGCGCAATGGCCGCAGCATCGCCTTCTCGATCGCGCGGCGCGTCCGGATGCGCTTGATCGACCGCCAGGACTTGACGGTCGGGTCCGTCGCCGTGGTGAAGGGAGCCCAGAGCAGCTTGCGCTCGATAACAGTGCCGACGCCGTTCTGGTTCAGCCAGTTTGCGTCCGACGACGTGTCGCCGTCCGTGTACCCGACCGGGACGGTGGGACCGAGAATGCCCTGCAGCGGCCGGTTCCAGAACGCCTTGTAGGGATTGCCGGCCTCCTTGTCGCGCCGGATCATCGCGCCAGCAACGTGAGGGGAAATCGGCCGGGTGACGTTGCCGGCACCGAGGTTGACCAGGACTTGCGGGTAGCACGCCACGACGTTCAACGCGGTCGCAAAGTCGAGCGCCCAATCGCGTGCGGCCTCTCGATTGGTGACCGGGGTATCGGCAAAGACGATGCAGTCGATGATCCGACCGGCAATGGTCGCAAGCGTCGTCGTCACCGCGTTTGCAACATTGCCTACCCTCTGCGAGGTATAGCCAGGCGCAAGCAAGCATCCCGGCTCCAGGCCGGTATGGCTCTTCGCGTCGAGCAGCGCCCAGGCGCCGGTCTTGGACGCGGCGGAGCCAACAATCGAGTTGATTTCCGCTTCAAGCTTCAGCGCCGGGTCCGTGAGCGTCGAATGCTGGGTGCGGACGAAGGCGATGTCGGTAACGATGCCCTCGGATGCAATCTGGTTGACTGTGTCCAATGCCGTCCCCACTCCGAGCTTCGTCGCCAGCTCGGCGTTGTCGGTCGAAAGGCGAACGGGTTCGTTGAGAGGAAACGCCGCATTATCTGCCAGCGGCGCCGGCAGCACGAGACCAATGACGGTACTGTCGCGCGTGTCGATCTTGGCAACGGTGGAGCGGAGATCCGAGAAGACGCGGACGCCGACGAAATCGGTGGTTCCAGACATGGGCCATCCCTGAATGATAGGAAAATCAAGTTCGGGATGAACGTAGCGGGAGCCGCAATGCGAAAGGGGCTGACAGATGTCAGCCCCTTTCTTGTCCGATGGAACACGCCATAAATGACGGCTTTGTGAGCCGTTGTCCAGATGCTTTCAAATCCGCTTCAAATCAGGGCCAGTAGAGGCCGTTGCTTGCGTAGTCGGCCGGGATCGGCGTCATGTCCTTCAAGGCGCGTGCCGCGAAGATATGGGCCTGCTTGTGCGCCATGGCCGCCTGACCGAAGGCGAACATTGTCTGCGCATCCATCGGATGGGTGCTGTTGTCGGTTGCGATCCAGACGAAATCACTGTCGCCGCCGTGCCAACGGAGATTGCCGGCCGCGGCGCCGGCGACGATCGCCGCCAGAGCCGCCGTCGACGCGCCCGCGATGTTTTCCCGGTCATCCGGGCGCGTCTGATAGGCGACACCGCCATAATCGAAACCGCTGTCGATGCGGCGGTCCCGCTCCGCATCGACAGCGGCGGCAGACACAGCCGCCGGGGCCGGTGGAGTGTACGGGGTTATCGAGTAGCCCGGATTGTCTGCGAGCCATTGCCGTATGACCAGGTTGACCCCGATATCGCGACCCGGTCGAGACATGTACGGCCCGGAGATTTCCGAACCGTCCGGCAGTGCGATTGTGCAGTCCACCCAATAGGCGTCCGCCTCATCGGTAGCTTTAACAGAATGAACCGCAGTTACCTTAGGCTCGATCTGTATAAGCTCCGGTTGGTTTAATTGCTCTGTCATGTAAGCCTCCTTAGCCGATGCGCTGCGCTTCGACGTAATCGTTGCCGATGTGCCCACAGGCTCGCCACAGGCCATCCAGTGCGGCACCTGCCTGCGACTGACCTACGACACGGAAGTAGCGATCGTCAGCGCTAGACAAGGCCGGGCTGATCAGACTGTTGCGGTTGAACTGCACACCATTGGTGTAAACCGCGATCATCGCGCCAATCGGGTACCCCGTAGCCAGGTGCGAAGACTGGTTGTTCCACGCTGCCTTTTTACCAAGGGCGTCATGCAGGGAGATGCCGTAGACGCTCATTCCAGAGCTACCGGGCCAGACGATGTTACCGTCGTACTGGAAGCGGGTCTCAGCCCCGGCTTGACCGAGGTAGATGTGGTTCGTGGCGAGGATACGCCCGTCGCGCGTGTCGAACGCGATGCGCGTGGTGTTGTCCATCGAGCAGCGAAGACCGATGCCCCACCACGAGGTGATGAACATGTTCTGCGTTGCGAGGGTGGCAGCATCACCGTTGCCGGGGAGCAGACCATGTGTACTGGTACTGTCGGTGTGGATACCGTGTGGCGCATATAGACGGTTGAGATCGAACCACGCCTTACCGTCTGCTTCGTACCTCAACAGAGTAGTCCAAGACCCCCCATTGTTTGTCGTCTTTTGCAGATGGTAGCGCCCATCGGCCCCGTAGTAGTGTCGATGCCCGAGCTGCGCACCGGACCAAGCTCTGCTTTCAACGTTGTCTGCAGAGCGGTCGCCGTTAATCTCTAGGAGATAGCCGGTCCATTGAAGCAGACCGCTACCTATCGCAATCAGTGCGTTTTGGTAGGCCCCGCTCGTGTCGTACATCTGCAACCGCATCGAGCCATCTGTATGCTCGTGATACAACAGTCCGCGATTGACGCCGACATTCGATCGATACCAAAGGTGCCTATTACCGGCACTATCGATGTGAATGTTGCCGCTGGTGGCGAACAGGGCAGGAACAGCGAGGTCGCCGGACATTGTGTCGCCGGCCTTGGCGACCTTACCCCCTAAGGCAGAACCCAAACCGGCAATATCGCTCTGCGCGTGACCATGCGCGCCGATCGCGGCAGCAGCCGAGGACGGCGTCCACGTGCCGTCAGCGCGCTTGACCAAGACGTAACCGACCGGCGCATCGGTCGCCCCGTCGACATCGGTCAGATCGTCATACTTGAACGTCTTGCTCGCCGCCATCTTGGCGTTGAGCGCATCGGTCAGGCCGGTGATCTGCTCCATCGTATGGCCGTGCCCGTCCGCCGCCTTGCCGGCGACGGCTTGGGATATCGCCCAGAGGATACCGTCGAGCTGATCGAGGGTAATCCTCAGCGTCAAGAACTCGTCATTGACGTTGCGGGCTTCATCCGGCTTTTCGAGCTCGTAGTGCTCTGTTTTTGCCATGTCTCTATCCTCAGAACACGCCGGCGCCGAAGTCGCCCGCGATCAGCCGCGCGGACGGACCGCCGGTTGCGGTGATTTTCAGTCGCACTTGCCCGCCGGAGACCGGCGAAGCCTGATATTTGCGCTCGGTCCACAGCGGGAACGACAAAGCCTCGGTTGAGGCCAAGGGCAGGCTCTGCCACGCACCACCATCAATCGAATACTGGACCGTCAGCGCGGCCCCACCCGGAAGGAATGACTTCAGGTAGGACGTGATGCGGACGTTGGTCCCGAGCGTGAAGGCGCGCGTAACGTATGTTGCTTCCGTCAGGATCTGGCCGGCGATGATCTCGACCGGCGCAAACAGCGTCGGCGAAAGCTGCTCGGTTCCCTTCAGGATCGCCCGAAGCTGCACGGTCTCGGTCAGGAACTCGGTCAGCTGCAGCAACTGGAACGGCAGCAGGCGATAGATCGTGCCGTTGGTCCGCTCGATTTCGAACAGAACCGAGCATGCCGCCGAAGGCAATTCGACCGCCGCCCGGATCTGAATGTCCGAGCAATTGACCAGATTGATAGAACCGAGCGACACCGTTTTCGTCGTCGCTGTATACTTGGCCGCAACCACCCGGAACGACAGCGCCTCGTCCTGATGAGCCGTCCATGTCTCGGCATTGACCGAAGAGAAGCGCGGCCCGGTCACATAGGGATGCGCCGAAACATACTTCTGGATCTCCGGATCGAAGCCGCCAAGCTTGGCGAGCGAGACCGAGTGCATGTTGTCATCGGTCTTGATGACGAAGGCCGACAACCGATCCGGCAACGTGGTGACCGGCAGAGCATAGCGCGCCGACTTCCAGCCCGTACCGACGCCGGCCATGCTGACGGCAGACTGCGCGACGATATCGAGCGATGGATAACCGTTATCCGTGGTCACCTGCTCGACCAGCAGCCCCTTGGACTGATCGCCGACGTGGCAGATGTGGAAATCCACGCCCACGACCTGACGAGCCGTCGAAGGCATGAACACCTGCGCTTGCGGATCCGATCGGCCGCGATCTTCATTCTCACGCGGACGAAATGGCGTCGGCCGGGTAGCCGGGCGCGGATCGACGACCTGTTCCCGCGTCCAGTTGTTGACCGTGGTCACGCGCCGCATGATGTCGATCTCGATCGTGCCGGCGCCAGTGAACATGGCGACGGCTTCCTTGCTCGCCACGCCCTTAGCAACAACGATCTTCGTGCCAGCGGTGACATTCGCCGGGATGGCGAAGCTGCCAGTGATCTTGCCGGTCCCATCGGCCGTCTGTGTGCCGGGAGGCTTCACGTTGACATCGTCGAAGGTCAGGCTTTGCAGCTGCTCGCCGGCGCCAAAACCCTTAATCTCGAACTGGACGGTGATCGGCCGAAGGAATTCGGCCTGTTCCGATCGGCGATCGACAACGTCTTCGCTGACGGAAGTCGTCTGCAGCGGTCCGTTGACCGTCGTTCCCATGTTGACGTTGACCGTCTGCGCCGAGAGCCATTGCGTTTGGCTTTCAGTCCAGAAGTCGACCGCCGGATTGAGCGCAAGGCTCGCCGGCAAGGGCGTGAAGTTGGCATAAGGATTGATCTTCTCGCAGGCCGTCTTGAGGCCCTGCGTGATGATGACCTCCTCGACATAGTCGAGCATCACCGGACCGGCCAACGTCGCATAGTGGAAGGTCGGAACGATCGCCAACTGCAGCATGCTACGGCCGATCGCCGCCGTCTGGGTAACACCGCTATCGCGATAGCTGTCGTCGGTGAACGGATCGACAAACATTCCCTTTTTGGCGACTGGCTCGCGCGAATCGATACCGCTCTTGAGGCGCTCAAGCTGGATCAGCCGATCGTGATCGACGATCCGGTTGAAGTAGCGCCAGATTTCCGAATAGGGAACGGACCTCACGCCGTCGTTGACGACGGCCGGCTTGTTCATCCAATCGTTGGTGATCGTCGCCAGCGCGAGAACGTCGCTCGGAACGATCGGCGCGATCGGGTTCGAGCGGGCAGAAACGCCCTTGATGTAGACCGGGCTGCCCTCGACATTGAGGCCGAGGACATCGACGCGGGCCATCTTCTGCGTATAGGCGATGATGATGTCGCCGCCAGTTGCACCACCAGACACCGTTACCGTGCGATCCGTCTGCGCCGTTGCGCTCACGGATGCGCGATAGCGGTAGGTGACCTGATAGGTTTCACCCGCCGCCGGTTCCGCGCCGGCAGGCGCCCAATCGACCGTATTGCCAGTGCGAATGTAGTCGCCGCCCTGATTGTAGGTCGTACCGCCCTTCACGACGCTGACGAGCTGCACGACCGAGGTGTCGGGCAGACCATCGGCACCATGCGCGATCGCGCCACGCGTGATCGTGACCGTCTTTTCCTTGGTCAACAGGATCGAGTTGATCACGCCGATCGGAAACTGGTCGACATTCACGGTATGCGAGGCACCGCCGGGATAGGTGTGGGTCTCGCCCGGGATCGCCACCTCGTCCCAAGCCTGTGGCTCGGCGTGACGCAAGGCAACATAACGAGTGCGCTTGAAGCCGCTGATGTTGGCTTCGCCCTGCTCGATCGAGAACACTTGCGCGCCAGCCTGCGCCCCAAGCGCGGTGACCGTGCAGCCCGAAACAACATAGTGGCCGTGGACACGGTCATAGACCGCGATCGCCTGCATCGCTGGCTCAAGGATCGACGGGCCGGTCTGATCGAGGATCACTCCATCCTGCAACGTGTAGACCGAGAAAAACGAACCGCTTCCGCCGTCCGACGCGTGCGCCCAAGCGATAGTGACGATTTCGCGGGCAGCGCCCCGCTCGCCTTCCGCAAGCGAACCGGGAACAGGTCCGAGAAGGTCCGGGTCCTGCTCATGCGTCAACCAGCTCTTAGCCAGGCGCACGCCGATTTCCGTGCGTCCGGTCATGGCGACGCCAGTCAGGACGGCATCGGCGACCGGGAACACGTCGCCGGCGACAAAGATGCTGCCCGAGGTCAGCGTCACCGTGCCAGCCGTAACATCGACGAAGGCGTCGGCGCGCTCGATCCGGTCGCCATCTTTGGCAACCAGACGGCCGAGGCGGTTGTGCCGGCCGCGCGCGATCGTCTGCAACTCGTTCAACTCGGCGCTCTGCAGGAACGGCCGATCGCCGTAGAACACGACGGATTGCTGTTCGGGTTTGCCGGCCGCCCGGTCATAGGCGTGTGGCAAGCCGCTTTCGTGTGGATTGGCCATTAGAACCTCAGCATGATTTTGATCTGCTCGCGCACGGTGGCGCGAAGGGGAATAGAAACGGCGGTCGTCGCGAACTCGACGCCACCAACAAGCCCCCCCGGAGCGAGCCAAAGCCGCCCCGAAGGGATTCCGTCAGCAACGGACGCACCAACGACCAGACTGCAGGCCGCGGCGGTATCGCCTGACGCATCGTCGAAGTCGGTCATCGCTTCGATGTAGACCTGTGTGCCGCCGGCCTTAGGGACATATTGATTCCCGGCGAAGCGATACGGCCCGGCGAAGGTCTGCGAAACCGCCCGAACCGCACGGCATCGCCGGTATCCGATGAGCTGGCCCGCCCCATCACGAAGCGCGACGTACAGAGCACGCGTCGAAAACCATGCCGCCATCAGCGCCTGTCGCTGAGTGACCGCGTTGCTCGACCACGGAAACGTTGCGGTCGACCACGGATAGTCCATGTCGATCCAGAGTAACGACGTTTCCGCCGGCGGCTCGATCCAGTTGCCGATCGCAAGACCTTCGGCCTCGGTCAGCAAATGCTCGATCTCGCGGGTTCTTCCGAAGGACCAGAGTGTGCCTGCTGTCGTGACGGCCACACCACTTTCGCGCTCAAGCAATGTGTCGTCGAGCCGCGAACGGTCCAGCTCCACCGCGCCGGCATCGTATTGATAGACGCCTCGGCGCAGTTGGGAGCGTTGGGGAACCGAAAGGCGAGAGACGCCTTCAACGCGCCCGAGATCCGGATCGTCTACGGTGGGAAGACTAGCGAAACGCAGCTGATAGCTGTTCCACCAATTGCGTCCGGACCAGGCTTCCTCAACGGAAGCGGAATAACCGATCCAGCTAAGGCCGCGGGCGATCGCATCGAGGCTGCCGCGAACGCGTTGCCATTGGATGCCTTCGGCAAGCACGTTGTAAAGGTTGGGCACGTAGGGCGTCAGCTCACCGAGCCCGTATTCGTAAACGAGCCAGGGCAACGCCGTCGGCAAGGGGTCGCCGCGCTTTGCGGTCGAGATAGCCCTCGCTCCGGAGGTGAGGGTTGCCCACTTCTCGGAGAGCGAAGCCTCCAGCGCGGTCTCGAAGAGACCTTTGTTACCCGGCTGGAGTGAGGTCGCCATCAGAAGCCTCGCCCTTTGAAAGCAAGGGCAATCGTTCCAATGGAGATTGCTTGCGAGGGCGCGACGACCTGGTCAACTGCCGGGCTGGTCGCAACGACCTTCTGTACGCCGGAGATCATGAGCTGCGCAGTCCACCAGCTTACGGGCAGATCGCGGCCGAGCGTGCGGGTGTTATCCCAGGCGCGGCGCAACGCATCTTCCATGCGGGTTAGCGTTAGCATGTCAGCGTCTGGTAGGAGCCAAACGTCAGCTGCAAGATTGACAGTCAAGCGGACGGCCGAGGAGACCACAATGGTATCGTTGACCATGCGGACGCCAGCGCTCTGCAGGGCCGTGTCGACGACCCCGAGCAGCTCCGCCGAGGCGATGCCGTCAGCCGAGTTCGAATAGATAGCAACGTTGATCAGTGGGCTTCGACCCTGTGTGTAGACCACAACGTCTTTCACCCGGACGTCGGCGCCCATCGCCACGGATTTGTAGCGCGGTGCTGTTCCGCCGGTAGAGCGGCCCTGTATAGCGAGGATGACCCGGTAACGCAGCCGTTCGTCGTCCTCACCGATCATCCGAACGACGTCATAGAAAATTGCCAGATGGTCGAGGTCGCTGCTGGTAGCAAACGCCAAGAACGTAGCCCGGACTGCATCGTTCACACGTGCCCGCAGGAGCGTCTCACGATAGCTTTCCGCTTGAATACCGATGACAACCGGGTCGGTCTCCAGCATTTCTACGTCATATGGCGGAAGGTCCATCCCACCATTCGTCAGGCGCACCGTGTGCCAAAGGTCGGCAAATTTCTTGTTCTGCCGATCGACGATGGCGTCAAAGTCCAGGTCTTCCAGCACGGCCGGACGCGGCAAGGTGTCGAGGTTTGGAAGATCAGACATCAAGCCCCCTTCTTTTCTAACGGTTTAGCGGGAAGCGTGAGCGGCACGGCGATATCAAAATTGCCAAAGCGTCCTTCGGGAAAGTAGAGGCCCGCATGGCGCAGGCCGAGGGCTCCGCCTTCGGTGAGCATCACCAGCTGGAGCTGAGTGACCACATATTCCGGCTCGAAGCGGGCGGCCGAGGCAACCAACTCATTATATATGAGGAGCGCGATCGCCGGCGTCAGATCCTCGCCGAGCAGGCTGCGCAGGTCGGAGCCGAACTCAAGGCGCATGACGCGCTCGCCGAGCCTGGTCGACCATATCTTGTCGAGCGACTGCGCAAGGTGCGCGACGCCGGAGATCCGGGCGCCGGTCAAAGCGTCGATGCCGCTCCTGTATCTGATCGCTCCCGCCATCTTTGAGGTCCCTTAGAAGCCGGTTTAATCGGCCTTCACGCCATCGGCGGTCACCGGTCGGATGTGTCCGGAGAGCAATTCGTTTCGGGCTTCTTCCTCGGTGAGGCGGAGGACGTCGCCTTCAGTGGCGCGCTGGCCGGCGACGCGACCAGGCGCGAGGGCGGTGACGGCGTAGCTTGTCGCGTCTTCACGCTCTTCGGTGAGGGGCAGGTCATTCTTCGGGGGGGTGGTTTTTCGGGACATGCTCTTCTCCTTAGCCTTGGGGCGGGCCTGAAACGTTGGGGCCGCGTTCAACCTGTGTGTGTTTGTGGTCGTGGCCGATGTTGCGACCGTTATGGGTGACGGCTTCGCCGGTAATGCGCACCGGCCCTTTGAGCAGGATGCCGTCCGGACCAAGCTCGATGCGGCCTTGTCCGCGTTCGAAGACAGCGCTTTCGCTCGACTGCGATGGAGCCGAATGGTCCTGGTCGTAGGTTCCAGGTGCCGCGATCGTGCCGCTTCCAACCGTGCCCGACTGGCTGACGAGCCGCATCTGCTCGCCGATCGCCGGCTGCGAATGGACCTTGAGGCCGCCGGCCGCCGGCTCCTGCCAGCGCACCCATGGGCTAAGCACCGGTTTGCCGTCCTTGGTCTCGCCGATCTGCAAGCGCAGCAATCTCTTGTCCGGATCGACCGCTGCGACCTTGCCCGGAATGTCCTGCAGCGCGATTCGGCGCTCGGCTCGATCGAGCTTGACGGCCAGACGCGCGAGTTCTTGAGAGACCAGGTCACGCATCGCCGACCACCTCGCGACCGGGGATGAAGCGCTCGATGAGGGCCAGGTCGCCGGGCGACAGGAAGTCGATCGTTCCATTGTCGGGGTTCGTCGTTGCCGTCACGGCCGGGAAGTGCGCGTCGCCAAGATCGATGATCGTTTGCGTCCAGGTGACCGTGTAGTAGGCCGCACCCTTCGCCATGTCTGCGAGTGTGAAGAGCGGCTTTAGCTCCGGCGCCGGCGTCTCCTCCGGCGGCAGCAGGCCATCCAGCCCCCACAAGGAGGCGGCCTGGTCGGCGAGGATGTGCATGAGCCGGCCGCCGATCGCGAGTGCAATCTCTTCCTTCTCCCGCCTCCGGCCACCGACCAGGTGCGCCTCGGCGACGATGTAGGCGACCCATTCGATCACCAGGCAGAAGGCGCCATCGTTCAAGGCGGCGCGGCGGATACGGCTCCAGCCAATGCCGATGCCAGGTGCTTTCACGACGGATTTGGCGATCAGTTCGGAAACGTCGACCTTGCCGGGATGAGCTTTGATGGCGACGCCGGTCAGAAGTTGGCCGACGTTCGCGACGATGGCCTTCTGTACCGGGGCGATACGGTCGGCAGCGACGAGCTGCTCCAGGGAAACCGGGTTCATTTCAGCACCTGGAAGTGATCGGTGACGACATCGACGATCTCGCGGACGTTCTCATCGGAGAGGCCGACAAAGGGGCGAGCGGGAACGGTGACGGACTTGGCGAAGACGGTTTTTCCGCCAAGCTGGAAAACAAGGCTCTCGGCCTCCTTTGGCACGATGGTCATACCGTCCTGGTGAACGTGGGCGTGTTCCCAGGAGGCGCCCCATTCCGCCATTTCGGCAGAGGCGGTCCAGGCAACCGAAGCCAGCAGGTGCTGGCCGGTCTGCAGGAGGATCGACTTGCCCTCCCGGTTCGGCTCCCAGGGTGTGCCGTCAGGCGCCGTCTTCTCCTCGGTGATGCGCCGGCGCGTCTGGCTTTCGCCGAGCGCGCCGAGCGTCGTCATCAACTCGACAGGCTCGAAGTCGAAGATCGGCTTGAGCTTGGCAAGCCCGGCAGTCAGATCGCCGGCGTCGAGCTGGATGGAAATTCCTGGCATCAGATGCGTCCTAGCCGTTCGCGCGTGAACATCCGTTCCGGCGCCTCGAGCACGACTTCGTTCTGGCCGACGCCGGCGCCGTCGCCTCCGCTCGAGCCGCCGCCCGGCGAGCCCGTTCCAGTCAGCGCGCCCTTGCCGGCGGCGATCGCCTCCAGGCGCTTGATCGCGGCGTCGTGGCGTTCCTTGATGTTGTCGCTCGATCGGCTGAAGGCGAGCGCGATCCGGTAGAAGGCAATGTCCATGCAGTAGACGCGGAGCAATGCCAGCGCGTCATCGTCCAGCGCCGCCAGTTCCGCGCCCGAATAGCGGGCGGCAAGGATCGAGCGGATCTCGATCGAGGCGTCGGTGAGGCCATGGCCGATGCGAATGTCGTCGCGAAGGCCGGTCTGCTCGTCGGCTGCCACCAATGCCAGCTCGTGCGGGAACCGTGCTTCAAGATCGGGGATGGCGGCAAACGTGGTCATTCGTTTCTTCCTGGTAGAGGAGCGGGGCGGCCGGATCGCCGCCCCGTCGGTCCTTCGGCGCTGGGGTTATTCCTGGTCAGGCGTTTCCGGCGGAAGCTCACGGACCTTGGCATCGATCTTCAGCAGCGAATCCGCGCGCAGGATGTTCAAAGTCTCCTCGGGGTTCTCGCCCAGGTCGGACGCCAACAGCTCGACAGGCGCCGGACCGAAGGAGAGACCAGCCCGCCGGCGCGGACCGCCAGGTGCGGTGACGACAAGAATTTCGACGCGCCTGGACGAAGGCGTCTCGCTGTTCTCTGTTTGCTGTTTGGCAGGCTTGCTGGTCATGGTCGGTCTCCGGTTGTGGTTCTCGGGAAAGGGGCCGACACACGGCCACTTTTCGGAAAACCGCCGGCGGCATTGGGAGGAGGACTGCCGCCGGCACTGTCGAGAGGGGAGGAGAAACCCTCGACAGATCAGCAGCGCAGCGGCGTGATGTTCAAGCCGTGCGTTCGATGGCTGTCACGGTAGATCGGCTTCATCGACCCGAGCCGCCGATAGGCCGCCAAGCTGAAGCGCGGAATCACGCGCCAGTCGAAAGCCCGAATGGAAATCACCGCCGTAATGACGAAGACGACGATGCTGTGCAGAAGGTCGCAAAAGAAGCGGTAGGATGTTCGAAAGAGGGAACGCGACATCATTTGATCCTTGGAGGTTGCTGACGGGCGGGTGACCGTGGCCGGTTGCAGCCGGCCGCGATGGCTTAGTCGAGGAGCGGCGCCTCGATGATTTTGGTAAGGTTTGCGAGCGTGTTGCTGGTTCCGCCGATGACGGTTGCCAGCAGGATGTCACGCGCCTGGAAGGTGTTGGCACTGCCGACGATCAGGTGGGTCGGCTTGATGTTGAGCTTGCGACCTTCGTCGTCGGTGTAGCTCGTCATCGCCGTGTAGGCCGCCTTGAGATTTGCGGGCGTCAGGTCCGCCTTCGAACCGAAGGCCATCTGCCAGAAGCCGAAACCGGCCGAGACGCGCGCGTCGACGCCGTAGAGGTATTCATCCTTCATGAAGACATGATCGGACGACTTGCCGTCTTCCTTGGCGGTGAAGGCATAGTCGCGGCGCTTCTGGAAGATGAACGGCTTCAGCGGGCGGGAGAGATCGGCGAGGATCCAGGCCTCGCCGGCGCCGGCCTGCATGTTGGAAACCGACTGCACATTTCCATCCTTGCCGACCGGATGATCGACGTCGAAGAAATTCTGGCCGTCGTAGCAAAGCGACGAGAAGCCCGCGTTTACCAGCTCGAAGGTGATTTCGTCCGGATGCTGGGCGGCGGACTGGCCGAGCATCTGGATGCGCGGACGGTAGAGGCCCAGCTTGTCGTCCTCGATGTCGTCGCGGATCACGGAAATCGTTGATTCGAACTTGCGGTTCTTGATCGAGTAGCCCTTGGCAGTCAGGCCCTTGATGTGGCGATCACCAATCCACTCGCGCAACTTCGGGATGTCGCCAAGCCAAGGATAAGTTTCCTCGGAAGAGTTGCTTTCGACGACGGTGGCGATCTGTTCGTACATCGGCTGGTAGCCGTCGAAGGCCTGCTGGAAGGTGGCTTTGAAGCCCTTGTTCACCGCATCCAGGAGCGCGGGCGTAATCACACGAGGCATCGGAGTTTCCTTTAGTGCTTGAGTTGGTTAGTAGCCGACGCGTACGAAGACGCCGTCGCTTTCGACGCCAACGACCTTGCCGGCGATCGAGCGGGTGTTGGTGCCGTTGGTCTTGGCGACGGTCTGATCGTCGGCGATGAAGCAGTCCTTGCCGATCTCGGCCGAGGTCACAGCGTCGGCGCCGTGGTTGAAGAACTTGAAGGTGCCGCGCCTGGCGAGAGCCTTCCTCACGCCATCGGCGCCGGAGTTGACGACGGTTGCCTCGGCGATGCCGATCGTCACGAGGTTGAGGGCGGTGCGGCCGGGCACGGCCAGGCCGGCGTCCATGACGACAAGCGCGCCCTGGAAGATCGTGGTTGCGCCCTTCATCGGCGCTTCGGAATAGCGGCCCTCCTGCTCGACGACCGAGCGGGCCTGCGACTGTGCCGTCATTTCAATGTCTCCAGACGGTTTGAGTGGGGATCAGGCGGTGGCGAGGCCGTTGGCCTTGCGGAACTCTTCCTCGGTAACGCCCATCATCTTCATGACTTCGCGGTCCTCGGCAGAGAGCGTGGCGAGCTGGTCGGCCGGCTGCTTGTTGTCCAGGCCGGACGTGCCGAGGCCAGCACCCAGCGTCGAGAGCAACGTCTTGACCTGGGCGAAGCCGTCATCGGTCGCGCAGAGGGCGACATAGGCGTCCTTCTGGGCCGGCGCGATCTTCTTGGCGGTGAGCGCGCCCTCGATCAGATCGTTGACCTCTTTGTCGCGGCCCGTCTTCTTGATCGTGGCAAGCTCCGTGTCGCGCGCGGCCAGGGTGTTGAGCGTTTCCTGGTGAACGGCCGGATCGATGCGCTTACGCAGATCGGTGATGGCGGACAGGCACGAGGCTTCCGACGCTTCGGCGGCGAGGCCGAGCGCAGCGGCAATCTCTTTCAACATGTTCTTCTCCGTTGAGGTGGGGGTCGCCGACGCAACGGCCGGCATGGAAATTCCGGGCGCCGCGACCAGGGCAGCGGAGTGCAGCCATGTGGCCTTCCCGGCATCATCGGCTTTGAGCGCCGGCGAGATGTAACGGTGAGTGCGTGCGGCGAGGACGCGAAGACCTTCCTCAAGCCAGGCGACGCGGCCATAGAGACCATCGACACGCGCCTGCAGTTCTTCGATCCAGCCCACGGCGGGAGCGGCGTCGCCGAACAATGCCTTCTTGACGGTCGCATGATCAAGGTCGATCGGCACGGCAACGCCATCGGCGCTGAAGCGTTCAGCCAACACTTCCGGGGACGTGTCGAACGAACGGCCATCGCGGCTGGTGAAGGCACCGCGCGGCGTCAGCTTGATCCATTCCGGCGCCGGCTTGTCGGCCGTCGCCGCGCCGGTCGCAAAGACGTCGATCGCGGTGACGCTGGTCATGGCGAGAACTTCCGGCGGAAGGTCAGCCGAGAAGCAGGTAAATTCGAAGTGGGTTGCGCGGTTCGTGTTCATGAGGCAATGTTTGCCAGAGCCAAGAACACGGAAGGGGCTGACACCTGTCAGCGGCCTGAAAACGCAGGCCGGATCCGCTGGGATCGTTTCTACCCCTCATGCGGGCGAACAATCAATAAGCAAATCGATTTCGAAGCCATTTTGAAGCCCACCGGCGCGCTTCATGGGCCGGGGACGTGTATCCGGGCGTCTGAGACGCCTTGCGCGTGTCTGTGGCCGTTTCTATGGTAACACCCGAAGAAGGCGTTGGGGGCTGTGATGAGAAGCATTATTGCGGCGCTGGTGTTGACCAGCATTGCATCGGCATCGAGAGCGGAAGAGTGGCGTCCCGCGATGGACTACATCTTTATCGAGGCCGACTGCAAGGATGCAGAGAATCCAGAAAGGTGCAGGCTGACTAAAGAAACGTGGGAGCGGGACTACAGCGCTGCCATCAAAGGGGACTATCAGGGCCAGCGCAATGTTGCGTTTTGTTTGAGCACAGGCTGCTCTTATGAAGGCTTCCGCAAAAATCCGGTTCTTGGTTGCGCCTGGCGTGTCGTGATCGTCAACAGCGGCCACCTTGACGCCGACCAACTCGATGCCAAGAACCTGAAGCTCTTCTGTGGCCCGGAGTTCCTTGATGATGTTGGTCGGACCATGGCAGACGCGCAGGCGCGGACCCTGCTTGGGAAGCTTGGCCTCACGGCATATTTGCCTTGAAGCCATTTGCCTTTATAGTATTGCCTGCGTGGCAGCGAAATCCGTTGTCCTCGATGACCATTGGAGGGGAGCCGGCGACTTGCCGGGGGCGGTCCCTCCCTGCCACGCTTCATTCCCCGAACGGCCACCTGATACCCGCCCGCTGCAACTGGCGCCGGAGTTCGCTGTCGGTTTTCTGATGCAGGGAATTGGCGCGCAAGTAACCATTGGCGGATACCGAGACGAACGTGCGCCAGAGGGCCTTGCCCATCTTCACGATCACCGTTCGCGTGTTTGCCTTGCCGGCGAGGTCAGGCAGGATTAGCCCCTCAGAAAGCACCTGCGGCAGCACTGCGAAATCCTCGATCGACATCTTGTGCCGCTGCATCCGCTCGGCGATCGCTTCGCTGGTCACAGAAACGACAGGCGATGTGGCGCCCAACTCTTTCGCCAGCGCCGTATTGACGCCGGCCGGAAGCCACACCTTCTCCGGCAGGCGTGGCGCCAGGCGCAAATAGGGATCGGACCATAGCTCGGTCAGCGCGGCCGTCGCCTTCTCCGGCGGGATCGACGGCAAGCGCTCTTCAAAGCTGCGGATCAGGGTAGAGGCGCGGGCCAGGCCGGGATTGGTGTGCCAGCCGGGATCGATGCCCTGCGGTACCGAGGTGATCTCTCCAGTGCGCCGATTGCGGTGTTGAATGTCCGGCCCGAGATCCGGTGGCGTGTTCCGGTAGATGATGCCGCCTTCCTTCGGTTCTCGGCCGAGGAGCTGCTCGGCCTCGCGCGCCGAGATCTGCCGCACCTGGCATTTGCACATCCAGCCGTTCGGCGGCCAATGTGTTTTCCAGAACGGATGATCGACTGGCAAGATGATGCCGACCCAGGCGAGATGCTCAGGCCGGGGATCGCCCGATGTCGTGCGGACGTAAAGAATATAGGGCAGCGCATTCTTCGTCCGCTGGGCGCGCTCCCACTGGCCCGCCGATCGGGCGCTGTTGAGGTTCGACCAGAAGATCGTTTTCAGCCGGCGGTCGGACGCGAAGTTCACCATGCGGTCCGGATCGCGGCCGGAGGGGTCGGCAACCATGCGCGGCCCCCACCAGCCGAGCCTGGTCAACTCTTTCCACGCCTCGGCCTTCCAGGTTTCGAAACCCTTGCCGGTTTTGATCGCATCGTCGATCGACGTTTTGAACGCGCCGAGCAGCTCGGCCTCGGTCGCCTTGGCAACGGTGAAGGCGTAGGCGTGTTCCTCCGCCCACACGTCGAGCCAGGAGAAGGCCGGCCGCAGCGACTTGCCGGCGAAGTAGGAGGTCACCTCGGGCGGCGGCGCGAAACCTTTTCGGATCTCGGCCATCGTCAGTCCGCGATATCGCCGATGCCGCGTCCGATCGCCGTCAAGCGTGCGAGACGTTCGGCCATCTTCGAAGCGTCGGGGCCGGCCGCTTGAAGGAGCTTCAAGGCGTCTTCAAAGCTGCCGGCAGTCTCGATCACGTCAACGATGGGCTGCACGATCGGCGTCGCCATGGCTTCCCAATCATCCAACGCCTCGGCGAAGAGCGCATCGACCTGGTCGAGCGCGTCCGGCGCACCGGCGTCGGCCGCCAGCAGCGCAACGCAGGCGCCGCACCGGCAGGCGCGCTTGTGGTCGGAGACAATCGCCGACAGCGCGGCGGTCTTCGATTTGCGTTCGTCGGTGACGGGTGCGTCCTTGGGGGCGGGTCCTTTGCTGGGCGCGGCCGCTGGCGGCGGGGTCTGGCCTGGCTGCACGAGCAGCTCGTCATCGTCGCCGGGATCGGACAGGCCGATCTTCTCGCGGATCTCCGATTGCTTCACGCGCAGGCCGAACGGCATCATCTTGCTGACCGCCTCGGTCAGGGCAGCGACGTCTTCCGGATCGGGCACGAGGAGCTGGACGCTTGGATAGTGTTCCTGCGGTCCATAGTTGAGATCGACGAAGGGTCTGATCAGGTCGCGGTTGGCCGTGCGGCCGAGCTGCTTGCCATCCGCGCGCAGGATGTCGAGCCGCACCTCGTTGTGGATCTTGGCCTGGCCGAGCGACGAACCGTCGTCCGATGTCATGGTCTGGCCGACGACGAGCTTCGAGATCTGCTTGTCGATGTATTCCAGCAAGCCGCCGAAGACTGCGGCGCCGTTGTTGCCGCTCACTTCATGGAACTCGATGTCCATGCCCTGCGGGATGATGGCGGCGGCGTCGTTGGCGATCGAGGCAACCGCTTTTAGCAGCGTTCTCTTGTCGGTCGGGCTGGCGTTGGCGTTGTACTTGCCGACGCGCAGCGGCATCCCGTAGACCTCGGAGAAGGCCGCCCAATCCTGCAGGGTGAACTGCTGGATAAGATAGGCCCATGCTGCCGGTCGGGCCATTCCGCGGCGAAGCGGCAGGCCCATCTTCGTGCGGGGAAGGTGGCGCAGGAACTTCGCCTCTGGCAGCGGCTCGCCCTCGATCGAGCCATCGACGGCCAGGCGCAGTTCCCGCAGGCTCAGTCGATCGAGCTGGAAGAAGCGTGGGTCGCGCTCGATGTACTGCACCGGCCGCAGCGCCTTGCGCTCATACTCCCACATCATTTCGACGACGGCATAGCCCTTCGAGATACCATCGGTGAGGTTGCCGAGAGCATCGTCGAAGCCGTCGTCGCTGACCAGCTCGGTGACGGCATCGACGATCTTGCTGTCGGCGCCATTGGCTTCGATCGTCGGATCGACGCCCGCGATCGCTAGCCGACGCGTCTGAAGCTGCGACGCATAGTGGAGATAGCGCTCCTCCATTTCCTCGGCGAGCGTCAGATAGTTTCTCGCCTCGCCCCGCGCTGCCTCACGCAGGATCGTGCCTAGTCGCTCGGGCGTCAGGCCGGAGGCGACACGATCTTCGTGGGTGCGGCGCACGCCGGCGACGGTCGGCGCGGCGATTTCCTCTGAGAGAACCTTGACCACGATCGGGTTTCCGTCCGGGCCAAGGATCGTTGATGTGCGCGTGCTTACCAATGTTTTCTCCCGTAGTCGTCGCTGTCGTCGTCATCGAGCGACGGACCACCGTTGTGGCCGACCATCTCCCGGTTCAGATCCTTGACCGACAGATAGTCGTATTCGGTCCATTGATGGCGGCTGGCGTAGTGAGCCAGGGCGAGTGCGATGGCGAAGTCGCCGTGGCGTTTCTTGGACCCTTCGCCGGTCCGAACGTCTGGCACGCGCGGCACGCCTGAAATGACCTTGACGATCCGCAGATCGGTCAAGTGCTCGTCGTCCTTCGCAAGCGCGATCGCGCCTTCGTCTTCGAAGGCTGTTTTTAACGGCGGCATGTTGAAGCGGTACCAGTCCTGGGAGAACTTGATCGCTTCGACCAGGCCAGCGGGGTACTCCGGGGTCCGTAAACCGAAGCGGCGTCCCATATCTTCGGCGACGGTCCAACCCATGCCGGTGGCGTCGAAGGCCGCGCCGACCAGTCGCGGCGCGGCTTCGAGGATCATGCGGATGAGCAGCTTCTGCTCGTCGCCTGGGACATTGCGCATCTCAAGCGTCAACGCCTCTTCCCGCTTCAGCAGCCTGTCGATCGAGAGCAGCGTGGCAACCGACAAGTCGGCAACGCGGGCGAAGTCGAAACCGAGAGCATGCCGCTTTGAGCGATCAAGCGTTTTTAGTGCCGCGCCCAGTTCGCTGAGCACTGTCGTCATGAGGAGTGCTCGCTCGAGCCGGGGTCGGTGCAGGTAGTCGAGCGGCAACTCCAATCGGATGATCGGCGCCTCGATCGTCATGCGGGCTTCGATCAACGGCGCCGGCAGCCAGGCACCCGAGCCGGCCGTCGGGATGCAGAATAGTTCTTCGTCGGCGCCGTCGCCGTAGAAGTCGATGATCTCCTGTCGCCAGGCGGCTTCGCCCTCCGGCGTCCATTCCTTCCCGTTGACCAGGCAGATGCGCTCGTACAGGCCTTCCTTCAGCGCCTGGTCGAAATCGATGCGCAAGTGGCTGTACTTCGACCGGCCGGCAAGGATCGCCTGGATCTGCTTGTTGAACTCGTTCTCGGTTCCGTCATGGGTCGAGCAAACAACGACCTGGCCGCCCCACATCAGGAAGGCGAGTGCCGCCTTCAGAAGCTCCGGCAGGCTGTCGACGAAGGCGGCTTCGTCGATCATGACCACGCCCTGCTTACCGCGAAGCGTGCGCGGCGCGGACGAGAGCGCGAGGATCTCGAAGCCGGAAGCGAAGCGGATGCGGAACGCCTGGATCGACCGCTCCCCATCCGTGTCGCTGTCGTCGAACAGGAACTCGTCGACTGCGAGCGCTGCATCGGAATAGGCGCGTGCCCACATGGCGCAGGCGTCGATGAACTCGCGCGTCATCTCCTGAGAATAGGAGATGTACATCACGTCCATGCCGCCGGCGGCTTTCGACCGGCCGGCGCGCAATGCCGCGTAGGCCGCAAAGCCGAAGGTCAGGCCGATGCGCCGGCTCTTCTCGATGAACAGCACGCGGCAGGCGGTGCTTTCCAGCAGCTCGATCGCGCGCCCCTGGTAGGACAGCAGCGCTTTGGGAAGACCGACTTCTTTGACGAGGCCCGGCAGAACCTCTGTGGCGGTTCGCCGGGCCTCGGCCCATTGTGCTGCAGTAATCGGGGCCGTCATGACGTTTTGACCCCGAGGATCTTCGACAGGATTTCTTCGGCCGCGTCTGCTGAAAGCCCCTTGGCCTTCTGCACCTGGGCGACCGCCTGCTTGGCGTTTTCGGCAAACTCGGTTTCGATCTTCTGGCGCCGGGCGGTCGAGATGCCCTGTGCCTGAGCGGCAGCGCGCAGCGCATTGGCGAGTGCCATCGCACCCTTCGGATCGATACCTGCCTCACCCTTCGAGGACAGCAGTTCGAAGACGAGGGTCTTCAGCGCTTCGGCCGCAATCAGCGTCAGATTGTCGGATGCCTCGATGTCCCAGCTCTTGGCCAGCGTCGTCGCGATCTCGCGGGTCTGCTGCAGGCGTTGCGTCATCGCTGCCAGCTTGATGCTATAGCGATTGAACGCGGAGAAGCTCGGAATGCGGAAATCGAGTTCCCCTCGGAACTCTGTTTGCAAGGCTTCAAGGCGCGCGTGAAACTCCTGATAGATGTCCGTCTGCGATCGGTCACGCTCCTGGAGCGCTTGTGCGGCCCAGGCGACGATCTCGGAACACTCTTCCGGGAGCTGCTCGATCCCCGACAACCGGCCGCGCATCGTCAGGCTCCCGGCCGCGAGGGGCGCTTCACGCCCTCGATCGCCACCAGCCGATCAACGTGCCGGCGGCCGAGTTCGGTCAGTGTCGCGATCTTGACGCTGCCGGCTTCGGTGACCAGGACCGCGCCCATGTTGCGAAGATACTCCAGCTCGCCGTGGATCCAGGGGCGATCCTGGATGATGGCGAAGCGTGCTAGGACGGGCTCCAGCATGGAGCTGTTGAGGCTTTCGTTGTTCTGTTCGGACAACGCCCGCAAGATGATCAGACGCGCTTCCTCGCGCATGATCCGGGAGTAATCAAAGTCGAGACCGCTCATGTCCGTGCCTTCTCCAGCAAAGCTTCTTGCAGACGTTCGCCGATCGCCTCGATCGGCTTCAGCCGTTCCGCCATCACATTGAGTTTTCCGTTGATTTCCATCATCGCGAGTTCCATGCGGTGCGTGGTCTCGCGGTCAGGAAGGTGTTTGAGTTCGCTTTCCAGCGTTTGGGTGCGCTGACCGAGCGCCTGGACGGCCTCCATCAGCGCCTTCTTCTCGGACGCATCCGTCTTTTTGAACTCGGCCAGCTCGTTCGCGGTCTGCTTCGACCCCGACGAAATGATCGTCCAAAGGGCAATGCCGACCGAGATGATGAGCGACAGCAGGCCAAGCCAGGACTTCAAGGTCTCCACCATCACTGCCGTTTCCCCGCTGGTCTTTCATGGTGTTGCTGGCATCGGACGCAACGCGTTGCGGACGGAAGAGCGGCGCGGCGTTTCGGTGGGATCTCGATGGAGCAATCTTCGCAATGGATCGCACCCGCCTGTTGAAGCGAGCGAGACGCGGCGGCGATGCTGGCTTCGCGCTCCTCTTCAGCACGCTGTTCGGCAAGGTCGAACTGAGAGTTTCCGAAGTTCACGGCGCCGCTCCATCAATGGCGGCGACCGCTGCGGCACGGCGCTGCTCACAGGCCACAAGCGAGGTCCGATCCGCACTCCAGCCGGACGTGACCTCGCTTGCCGTCAATTCCCGATCGGGCACGCCGACCGGTTCCGCGCAAGGCTGCCGGGCGCTTTGAGAAACAACAGGACGCAGGATCTCGGTGCGGATCACCGGCTTCGGATCAGCGGGGGAGCAGGCGGACACGATCGCGGTCAAGGCCGCAACGATCGCCATTCGGCAAAGCCGCATTCTTCTTCTCCAGTTCGACTTGTTTCTGTTCGGCTGCGCGGATGCGTTCGTTCGTAACGGATTCGACGCGCAGGGCCTCGCGTGCCTGGTCGGCGATGCGTCTGGCCGCGTGGGCGTTGGCGCGCTCGATCTCGGCTGTCCAATGACTGTCGCGCTCGGCGCGGGCCTCGGCCCTGACACGTTCGGCGAGGCGGTTTGTTTGGGATGCGGCAAAGGCCCAAAGGCCAAAGCCAGCCACGAACAACAACCCGGCGATGACGAACGGCGCTGCGGCCTTCGAAAGCAGCGCCGTCATCGGACTTCTCCCAGCCCGTCGCTCGGCTGGTCGCGCGGCAGGTTCGCCGCCGCCGAACGATAGTCCATAGAACCGAAGGCACGATGGATACCGAGCAAGGCCGCAATCAGCGCGATCATGCTCGGGACGGTGATGCCCGCGAGATCGACCGCCTCGCGCGAACCGCGAAGCCCGCCGGCGACGATCGCGCCGATGACCAGCCAGGCAAGAATGAAAGAGATCCAAAAGGCTTGGCGGGTCAGACCGTAACCGGGCTTCTGCATGTCAGGCCTCGTCGCGGGAGACAGCGCCGGATGGCGAGAGCATCACCCGACCACCGATCGGCTGTCCGCCGCTCGTCGGCCACTGGATCCCGACCAGCCGCGTCTTGGCGATGCGGGTGATCGAAACAGAGTTCGACTGATTGCCGCCGAGAACGTGGAGATGCGTGGCGTCTTCGCCAACATAGAGGCCGACGTGACCGCCGCCGGGACGTTCGAAAACGAGGATCGCGCCGCGCGATGGCGTATCGAGCACCTGGCCGAACTTCTTCCAGGCGAGCGCGGACAGATAGTTCGCCGGCAACGGCTCATCGGGGAGCGTGAAGCTGATCCAGTGCGCGAGAGCGAGGCCACACCAAGGAATGTCGTCATTGGTGTAGAAGCCCGCCACCCAACTGCCGAGGCGTTTCGCCCAGCCCATGATCGTGCTGTTCGAAGCCGGTCCTGCGATCTCCTTGAGACCCATGAACCGCCGCGCCTCGCGCATCCAGACCGGTTCGGCCGGCGCATTCACGCCGCGCGAGTAGACGACCAGGGGACTTTGGGGGATCGACTTCGGCTCGATGCGAAGCGCCTTGACCGTATCGTTGTCAGCGAGACCCGTAATGGGAAGGTTGCCAGCCTGCTGGAAGCGCTTGATCGCGGCAAACATCTGGCGGCCCGGCACGGCATCAACGACACCGGAGTATGCGCCGTGCGCCCGCAGGCGCGCGATAACCCATTCGTCAAAGTTCATGAAAAAGCCCCAGTCGAAGGCAGCCAAAGCGGGCCGTTGATCTGGGGCGACTATGCGTACAGTGGGGAAGGGGTGCGGGCTGACACCTGTCAGCGAACTAGAACAACGAGCCTTGGTCGTCGTCCGTCTTTGCTTTCATGCGCCAAATCGTGCGCTCGTGCAAGCCTGAATGCCGGGCCGCTTCTCGGGCGCTGGCACCGTTCGTCAAAGCTTGGTGCGCGCGGCGACGCGCCTGCTTTAGAACCGACGAGGGGCCGAGCGGAATGACCTCGCTGCGAACACCCTTGAGCCGGCCATCTTCAAGAATAGCAAGGCCACGGCAGATCTTGTCGGCAACTTCTTCGCCGACGAGTTCCGTCAGCCAGTGGCCGGGCTCGGCACGAGGAGGGATCGCGACGCGCGTGCCGCCATGGCTTTGAGCAATCGCCAAGGCGACCTCAGGGCCGACGATATCGGCGATATCGCCGAGCAAACCGGGAAGGGTGCTGGTCATCGGCGCACCACTCCGTCAAGGGCCAATTCGAGACGAACCTGCTCTGCCGTCAGAAGTGCGACTTTCTGCTGAACGCGGATCCGCGAATGGGCGTCCATGCGGACCCTTTGAAGACGCTTCAAAAGCGCTTCACGCTCCGCTTTGATCAAGGCAAGTCTGCTCGTATCAAACAGCGGGAGGCTCTTCATGGCTCGCCTCGTTCCGGATGGCGCGACGGCCAACGACGCTCAAGCACGGAAATGCAGACGCCTGCCTCAAGGCGGAGCTTCACATTCTCGACGACAACGCCGATCGCTCCAAGTTCGTGGGCGGTGGTGGCGAGCCCGGCCATGTGCCGGCGAACCGCGTCCACGTCGAGACCGTGCGCGCGCTGGAGGTACTGCAGGATGGCATGATCTGTGACGCGGACGGTTCGGTTCATCTTCTGGCTTCCCCGTTACTTTTTGCCGCCCGGATACGTTCGCCAAGGGCGTTCATGACAGCGATCCAGTCTTTTGCCGTGCATTGGTCGGCGGGCACTCCGGTCAGGTCAGTTACTGCCATGCGGAATGCCAACGTGCTCGTGGCTGGTCGGTAGAGCTTGCGCCACTGCGCCCAGGCGATCTTGTAACCGTCCGCGCGATCGTAGTTTGCGAGGGCCTCGACATTCGACCAGACGACGCCGCCTTCTCGGGCCATCCAGCCCTTGAGCGCCTCGATCGCTTTCGCCGCATCGTCGGCGAACTTCAGGAAGCGAACGTGGTCAATGCCGGTCTGGCGTTTGACGAAGGCGAGCAGCGCGGCGTCGTCGCGGTTCCCGACGATCCCGAGATTGTAACAGGCGATCCAGAGCGCCTGCAGCTTGCCGGCGTATCGGCCGGTGAGCTTGGCGCGACCATTCGGACGAGCCGCGCTCGGCGCCGGCTCGAAACCTTCATTGCGGAACACGGTGAGCACCTGCTGGCGCTCGCCCTCCGTCATGTCCTTCGTCGATGTCTTGCCGGTGATGCGCTGGAGCTTCGCCTGGTAGGTGTCGTCGTCCAGGCCGAAGTGCTTCTTTGCTACGTGGATTGCTGCGATGCTCTTCATCGGTGCATCCCTTCAATATGAGCCGGTGCGGCTGAGCTGGCCGAGGAAAGTGACGCCCTGGCGGATGGTCTCGATGTGCTTCTCTGCGTCGTCGTGGGAGTAGGCTTCGAGGTGGAACGACCATTTCCGGCCGTCGACCACGTACTCGAAGCCGAACAGGCCCATGGGCCGGCCCAAATGGTCGCGCAGAAGGCAGTCGGCGTCAGGCCCCTCGCGCTGGTCTTTGACCTGCTGGAGATCAACGATTGTCATTCGGCCGGTCCTTCCTCGTCGTAGTAGGGGAGTTGCAGAAGCGGGCTAGGAAGTGCGAGCGGCCGGGCAGCCTTGGCGGCGGCCGGCTTGCGCTGCGCCTTTTCCTTCGCGTTTTGCTCGGCTTCGATCTCGGCCAGCTCGCGCAAGACGAAACCGAGATCGCGATGGTCGGCGACATCGATCTCGATCTTGATGGTGGATCTCGCGCCCTTGGTGGAAGCTGAGTAGGATTTCAGGCGGCAGGTGTCGGTGAGGAAGATGCCGCTCATGACAACTTCCTCTCGATGGCTTGGGCATAACGCGAAAGGTCGATCTGCCGGCCACGCGGCTCGCCGTCGTCAGCGAACACCACGATGGTAGCAACGATGTTGCCGCCGACATCTTCGACGTGGTGCCCGTCGCGGCGAAACTCGGCTGCAAGTAGCTCTTCGTATTCGCGAACGGTAGTATGGATGGTTCGCGTCATGGCCGCACTCCGGCCATGTCGGGGTCGCAAATCATGGCAGATGAGCGGTCATGCTCAATCGCCAGATTTGGATCGGTGGTCCGCCAATCGGGCCACCGGCGCGTCCGGTTCTCCGTGTCCTTTCCGCGAATGGCGCCGATGACTTCGGCAGGGGACCGTCCTTGGCGCACCAAGCCGTTGAGGCCGAGGAGAACGATGTCCACCCATTCCTTCGCGTCGTCGGGGTCCGCCTCGATCTCGCGCAGCTCCTTCTTGATGTGGTCGATGGTCCCGGCCGTGCGCTTGCC
Organism: Ensifer sp. LC384; assembly: GCF_001695865.1. Lineage (NCBI taxonomy): Bacteria > Pseudomonadati > Pseudomonadota > Alphaproteobacteria > Hyphomicrobiales > Rhizobiaceae > Ensifer > Ensifer sp. LC384. The sequence goes on along the minus strand of NZ_MBST01000001.1, from coordinate 414,298 downwards.
AGGGCCGAAGGTGGCGAGGTTCCACGTTGCGAAAGCTGCCAACCAGTCTTCGTCCAGGACCAACGGCAGGTGCCTGCGCGGGGCGATTTCGCCGCGGGCCTCGCGATCCAGCGCGGCCGCTGCAACCTGCGACGGGCCAGGGCACGGTACGTGCGCCACGATTGGGAGACCGCTATCGCACGCAAATATGGCTCCGCAGTCGAAATAGACGGTCAACCGCTCTTCGAGCGTAGCCGAGCCATTCCGCTTGCTACCGCAGGCGGGGCAGCGCATTTCGGCATAGAGCCGAGCGACGCGGGCGCTTTGTAGAGCAAGGCCGTTCATGCTGCACCTGCCTTGGCCTTTGCCAGGTCGATGGTCACCGGCTGCCACGATTGGGTGATCTTGGCGCGTTGGTAAAAGCGGACGTACTCTTTCGAGCCGGTGACGCGCATCGCGTCACGGATGGCTCGCATCGCGTCTAGCCAGCGCTCGTCCTCGATATCGAGGCGCAGCAATGTGAAGATATCCGAGCGGCTCACCTGGCCTTCCTTGTCGGTGTTGAACGCCCGCGTGATGATCGCGCGGATTTCCGGGCGTGCGTCGGCCGACCATTCGTTCAGCACTTCGTCGAGCTTTGTCTTGGCGATCTGTAGCTCCGGGCCAAAGTCGATGAACTCCGAGACCGAGACCTGCACCTTCATGAGGCCATCGAAAGTCTGATAGGTCCGGTTGCCTTTCGCGCCGCCGACCTTGGTTTTGTACTCCTGGGCAAGGAGAGCATCGAACTCGCCGAGGTCGGTCATGGTGTGGCCGAGGAAGCGGGCGATCTGCGCGCTCAAATCGACAGCGAAAGCCATGATCTTGCGGACCACTTCGTCCTGCAGCTTGTCGGCCGGCTTGATGAGTTCGACCGGGACGAGGTTGCCCTTGGCGTCGGGCATGTAGTCGCGCCCGCTGACCTTGACGATACCCGTCTCGGCGATTTCTTCGAGAATAACTGCTTGCATTGGGAAAGTTCCTGTTTTCGGGGATGGTTACGCGGCGCCACCGCCCGGATTGGAACCGGGCGAGGGCTGCTTGAGCGGGACGACGTTGCTGTTGGGATCAATGAGGATGACGCCGCCGTTGAGGCGCAGTTCCATGTTGCGCCATTCGGTCGCCAGAAAACCGAGCATCAACAGCAAGACGCGGACGTGACCCGGCTCAAGATGGACGCCATCTTTTTCGAAGGGCTCGTATGCCTTGCGCAAGTCGTCGATGATCTCGGGAACCATCACTTCCTCCCGCCGAAGTCGGGCCAAATGACCTTGCCCTCGGGGTCGGTGACCATGCTGTGCAACTGGTCGCCGGCAAGCTGGTCGACAATCTTCCGGCCTTCGCGGGCAGCCTCGGCGAGCCGAAGAGCACCAAGCTCGCGCTCGATCACGTTCATCATCTTGCGGACGGCCGACAACCGTTCGACCAGGCTGTCGAAATCGTCGCCAGGCATGCTGACTTCGTCGCCGCCGCAAAATGGGCTCAACTCCCGCACAATCGCGTCCAGGTGCTCGCTCGGAAGTGTGCTGGCGCGCATCACACTTCCTCCACTTCGCGATTGTTCCAGGCGGCTTCCAGGTGCTTTCGCTCCAACTCGGAGGCTGGCCTTTGGGTCGCCAAGCAGGCCATCTTGACGGTGCGGTCGATCTGCCGGAGCGCGCCACCCTTGAGCCCGATGCCGAACAGGAGCTTGACGCAGGATGGGTCCTGGATGTTCCAGGCGTCGATAAACGTGCGCACATCTGCCTCGCGGCCGGGATCGCGCTTCAGGTTCTTATCGATCCGGCTCAGGATCTGGTCGCGGCTGGAAGTCTGCTGCGCGGCCTGCGTCATCCGCTTGCGCACCTCCTCGTTCCCGACAAGGGCAAGGCCGACGCGGTAATTGTCGGAGAAGTAGCGGAGCTGGTTGACGCTCTCCGCGTCGGCGTGCTGCGCTTCGTCAATGATCAAGAGGGCGCGGTCCCCCGATGAAGACAGCCGCTCGCCGACCATGTCGACCAGATCGGCCGGGTTGAAAACTCGAACACCGAGCTTTCGCGAAAGGAGGCTCATGACGCCATGCACGGTCTTCACTTTGGGATTGAGGGTGACCATGTGCACATGCGGCTTGACCCGCTGGTATTCTCTGCACGCGGTGGTTTTGCCGCGTCCGGCCGCCAACGTGATGGTGACGAAACCGGTCATGGTTTGGGCAAGCAACAGCGTGGAGTGGACTTCGCGCGCGGCCAGCGTCCGCAGGAAATGCGGCCCCTCAGGCATCGCGGCTTCTACTGCCGCGCTTTCCTCAAGAGCATCCAGCCACCGGCGCACCTGGGCGTTCTGATTTTCGAGAACGCCGAGAAGCGTCCCGGAAAGCCACTGGGAAAAAGAGCTTTCCGCCATGCCGATGCGCCGGCCGGTTTCCGCTTTCGTCCAGCCGTTCTTGGCTGCCTGGTTGGCTACGCCCTCGCGAAGGCGTTCCCACGTCGCGACTTCGTCTGCGGAGTGCTTCGCGACGAATTTTTCTGCCGGTTCGGGCAAGTCCCAGGTAGCAGGTATTGCATTCAGGATATCAAGCATTCAAAAAGGTTCCTATTCAGGTTTTGGATGGGCGGGTTTCGTGGACCCGCCCCATTTTTTTGTGGGAACCGTACTCACTACGTTTCGGCTCTGCTTTTACGGCCGGACGCACTACCTGCCGGCCGATCCCCTTTCGGGAATGGGATGATCGAGCTGTCGCCCGAAATCAGGGAAAGACCGCGCGCGATGCCGGCCTCGTATTCGTCTTGCGACATCACGTCGGTTTCCTGCTCGATCGCGAGGTTTCCGGTGACGATGCGGGTGATCGTGGGACGGATGGGCTCCGGCTTTTCCGGCGGGTCGGCGGCATAAAGCTCGCCGAGCTGGGCGGCCGACATCTGCTTGTGCAGTTTGGCCTTCGTCTTGTTGAGCTTGACCAGGGCGCGGCGGTTCCGCTCATGACGGGCAGCCTTGGCTTGCTCGTTGTATCCGGCCTTCTCGGTGCAAGGTGCTTCGCAGATGAAGCGGCCTTCAGGGTCATAGACCTTCACCGGCTGGTGCAGCTTGTCAGGGTCGAAACGGACCGTGAGGTGCTGGCCCATCCATTCGTTGAGTTCCGGAGCCCAGTAGACATTCTTCTGGAAGTGGATTTCGCCGTTGCGGGCTCGCGTTTTCAGAACCTTGGCTGCCAGCATCCAGAGTGAGCGTTGTGCTTCCGTCGCCCTACGAACGATGGTGGCGGGATGGCGCATGCTCTCCGCGAACGTTTCGTCGAAGCTTCGACCCTTGGCCGTCTCGGATCTGCGCCCGGTGCGCGCATTGTGCTCGGCGATCCGCTCGGCAACATGGCGTTCCAGGACGTCGAGCGGGACGGCCCAGCTGCGATAGTTCTCGGGCTTGTTTTCGGGTTTGTTGCCGGTGTAGGCGCCGGACATGGCCGGATGCTTGGAAATCTCCTCGGCAAGGTCTTTCCAGGCGCGCTCGATCGGCTTGGACTGGCCGGAATAGGGCTTGGTGAAATGCGGCTCGATATCGAGCGTCTTCAGAAGGCCGGCGACCTCGTTTTCGATCTTCTTGAACCGATTGCGGCTGGTCGCACCGCCTGAGATCAGCTTCGAGGCGAAGGCCCGGCCGTTGTCCATGTAGAGATGGTCCGGGATGCCGTGGTCTTCGACCATGTCGCCGACGCAGGCGCGCACGACATCCCACGTCTCGGCCTCGCAAAGCCGCCATGACAGGATTTTGCCGGAATAGATATCCTGGATCCCGAGCAGGATAACGCGATCGGTCACCTTATCCGTCGCCTCGGCGGACTTCCAAGGAACCTGCACAAACAGGTCGAGCTTGTGACCGTCGGTGTTGGTAATCTCCATCGCGTGCAGGTGCGTCTTGGTGCGGATCTGGCTGGGGTAGAGCTGCTCGGCGCGCTTGCGACCTTCGCGGGTCAGGATCTGGACCGCACGCGGCACTTCCGCCTCCATCCGACGGCGTAGCGTGCGCTCCTCGGGTATTGGCGCCCAGTTGTGCTTTTTGGCGGCTTCTTTCATGCGCCGGTAGCACGACGAGAAGGTCGGCTTTTCCGACCGAAGGTAATCGGACTTGAGAGCCGACCACGCCAACTCATGGCATGGCGCGGTGTTGGCAACGGTGCCGCTTTCGGCATAGGCCGGCGCGAGCGCTGGCAGCCAGTCTTCCCGAGCGACCGAGGTAAGCTTCTTTCGCAGCTCATAGTAGGTCGACGAAGAAACCCCGAACTTGCGCAGGACAGGTGCCAGGGTCTCTTCGACGGACGCCACCGAACCGGCAAGCTCCCGCTTTGCTAGGGCGTCCTCGGCCGTGATTATCAACGCGTGGCGCTGGTGCGCGATCTGCCGGTGTTCGTCGGTCATCGCCTGGAATGTTTTCCAGTAAAGAGCCCGGCGCTTCTCGCGCGTTTCCGCCAGGGTGGCGTCCCGCTGCGCGATCTGTGCGAGCTTCGCCTGTGCAAGACCCGGCAGCAGCGACTGGTGATACTGCCACGCGGGTTTCGTGCTGGTCGCAACCTGACGGGCCTGGCCCTCGCGTTGGCGCCAGTTGCCGTCGTTTGCCAGCCGCTTCAGGCTCGACAGGCTGGTCGGCATGCCGGGCAGGCGCAGATCAAACAGGGCGTCGAGCGTGAACCAGCCGTCCATCAGCCTTTCCTCCGCGATTGGATGCGGATGGGCCGGGCGGTCAGCCGCTTCAGCTGGGCCGAGATCCGCTTTTGCTCCTGGCGGCAAAACGCGATTTCCGCCAACACGGCCTCCTCGCCGATCAGCATCGTCACGCCCTGCAGGGACGCGGCCTCGTCCCAGAGCCACAAGGCGTCGGTGGCGTGCGCCAGTGCCGCAAAGCGCGGCATGGTGATGTCGTGCGCCTTGCTTTCCGCCGTGTAGGCGTCAAGCGTCGCCTTGTTGATCGACGGCAGGCCGAGATACTGTGCCATGCGCGCGGCGATGGTCGGCCTGTCATAGGGGCACTCTCGGATAGCCCGCGCCATCGCACGCTTCAGCTTCGTGCGGTAACGGTCGAGGTCGAGTTTCTGGGCCGGGTCACGGACAGGAAAAACGGGCTCAAGGAAGAAGTCGAGCTGGGTGTGATCGCGCTTCATGCCGCGTCCTCCATAATCTCACGCATCAACGGATCTCCGCGATCGGAGAGGCCCATGTGCTCAAGGAATTCGTTGCGGGTTTCGTCGCTCGCCTTCTCCCAGGCTGCGATCAGCTTCTTGAGGATGCTGGCTTGGTCCTCGGGGGCAGCCGGCTTTGCCGGCTTGTCCATTCCCATGACCTTCTTCAGGTCCGGCTCGAATTTGAGCGCGGCGGCAATGCCGGTCTGCTCGGCCTCGGGCAAGCCGGCGAGCTTCAGCAGCTGCTTTTGGTCGTTTTCATACTCAGTGCCGCGCAGTGAGTTGCGCAGCATCGGATGCAGCTTCTGGCCGATCCTCGTCACATTTTTGTAGGTGCTTGCGCCGATGCCGAGGCGCTCTTGAACCCGCTCGGAAAGCTCCTTGCCGGGTGCAAAAATCAAAGGGCAATCGTTGTCCTTTGATTTCCGGTCGCCACCGCGCTCTATCTTGCCGTGCTTGTCCTCGTAGATTTCGCGGAACTTCATCACGAAGATGGCGCGATCTAGGGCCGACAGATCGTTGCGAAACAGGTTCTCGGAGATCTCGATCAGCTGCGCCTCGGCAGCATCGGCGGAGACCACGATCGCCTCTATTTCCTCCCAGCCGTTCATGCGGGCGGCTTCAAGACGATGGCCGCCAGCAACCAATGTATAGGGCGTTTTCCCGCCCTGGGCGGCTGGCGTAGCGCGCACTGTGATGGGGTTGATCAGGCCGCGATCGACCATGGAGCCGGCGATTGCCGCAGCGTGCTCCAGATCAACCGGGCGGGCGCGGTCGGCGACGAGGATGGATGAAATGGGTAGGGACTTTAGCATTGATCAGGCCGCTTCCTCTTCGGAGGCAATCATGGTCAGGAGCGATCGCGCCTGCGTCTTGATCGTCTGGTAGTGGTTGGCAAATCGGGGGTGCTTCATGCGGGCATCAACAGTGCGCAGTGCCCGGTTAATGGCTTCGCGGGAACGCTCCTCGACCTCGACGACACGACGCTTCGGCCAGCCGCATTCGCGGATCATCAGATGCATGACGATCTGGCGGGCGAGGGCGGCATCGAACCACTGATGCGGCGGATCGAGAATGTCGGCCGCCGAAAGGTGCGGGAACCCGTCCCGCACGGCGATTGTGCAGACATGCATGCAGGCTTCATAAAGCGCCTTCTGGTCGAAGCGGTTGAGCATCACAGCACCTGTTGGAGAATGGCCGCAGCTCCCGCCACGAGACCGGCCAGGGCTACGCTGAACACAAGCACCTGGTCGGCCACGCGGCACACGGGAGAGGAGGACGGGATGAAGGGGTTTCGGGTGTCTACTTCTGAGCGACGTTTCGGCATTGGCGAGGACCCTGAAATGCGAGAGGTTGGCTCGATGACAGCTTGAAAGGGAAAAAGGGTGAGCGAAGACACAGCGTTCGTTGAGGCTGAAAACAGTATCTTGAGGTTCTTGCTGCTGGAGATCAGCGAGGCGTTGGTGGCGCGGGGTGCTTTAACGCGAGACGACATTGCCGGTGCGTTGTTGCGTACCGAATGGGGCGCGGAAGTTTTGGACGACGAGGCAGAAGCGAGCGGTCCCATTACGCACCCTCACGCTGGTCTGGCCCGGCTAACCACCGAGCAATGGTCGACACGATTCGGGATTGCCCCATCGCTCTTCGCGTTGCGCAAATTGCACACGGACTGGCTGACAGGTGGACAGAAGGGGCCGGCGCCGCTGTATCCGCGACAGGTGATTGAGTGGTCCCGGGTTGATGACGAAGGCGGCGAATAAGGTCGCGTCGTACACGTTCGTGCTGCGCGGCTACCTCTCGGTTCTCGAAACCAATCGGACCCATCATGCGGCCTCGGGCGCGAGCTGGCGGCGTGCATGACGATAGTTCTCCGCCGGCTGGGGCGCCATGCGCTCTCCGTCCGCGTGGTAGCGGGTGCGCCACAGGTATTCGGGACGTGTCTTCAGCGCGGCCGCGATGGCACGCTCACCGGCAAGGTGCGGTTCGTGGACGGCATTTCCGGCCGTCCCGGCCGGCAAGTTATAGGCCTTGTCGATCCCGGTGAGTGTGAGCTTGGCAAGGGTAAGGCGACCGCGAATGCGGGCAACCTCTTCGAGGCGGCGGCGTTCGGCACGGCTGGCCTTGTCGCTCGTGGAGGCACGATGCATAAGTAAATCCTTGATCCAGATGGGAGGCCCTGGCCGGCCTCCTTTTTTGGGGTGTTGAAGTCTGCGAACACAGAAAGGGATATCACAATTTGGTAGATAGTAAATACCAATTTGTGAGATCATTGATCATTGGGGAAGAAACCAAAACCGTCGAAGACGCCCCTGGGCGACCGGCTCGTTCAAACTCGGGAAAAGCTAGGATTCTCCCAGCAACGGGCGGCGTTTGCTGAGACCGTTGGCCTTACGGAGCCAATGCTCGGCTATTATGAGCGGGGAGACCGAACTCCCGATGCTCTGGCGCTATCCGCATATCGTACGGCGCACGGGATCAGTCTGACGTGGCTCATCACAGGCGAAGGGGAGATGTTCGATGATCCATCGAAAGGCCCGGCGCCGAGCACAGGTGTGGACATCGTTCTGCTGCAACAGTTGCACGACACCGTCCAGGCCGTCTTCATCGAGTGCAAGCAGACGCCACCGCCTCGGGCAGTAACCGCCGAGGCCGGTGAACTTTACAATCAGCTGCTGGGGATGGTCGCCGACATAAGAGACAAAGCAGTGGTAACCGCGTTGATCCCGGTCTTGCGGCAGCGCTTCAAGGAACGGATCGCTAATGCCCAGCCTGGTAGCGGGAAACGCGAGGCCTCATGATTGTGAAACCATGCTTGGCAGTCCGTGAAACTGGGGCAGGGCCGAGCGGTCCCGGTCAGGTCAACCAGGTGAGATGCATCGACGATATGGTGAGAGAAGCATTCGCTTCCGAATGACTGGCGTGTGCTGCGTTATGCGATCAACTTAGGTATGCCCTCGAATGCTCATTAAGTGTTTGTTAAGGCTTACGGCGCGCCACCACTTGAAGGCAAGCCGTCCTCGTTCCGCAAGGTAAACGCGAGTAGTCTCAAGTGATGATTGGCATTCCGTGCCCCGCCATGAAGTTCCGGCAAACGGCGCCGGAGCCGGGGGTTGAACACGTGCTTCACAGACACGCCGATGCGCTTTTAGCCGGAGCTTGGACATGGCACATCGCCCCCGGCCGAAAGGCCATGGCGAATGCGCCAGCCGCCAAGCTGCGCATATGTTCGGCCACCGCTATGGCGGCGCGCCTATGTGAAGTCAGGGTGTTCAAGCCCACCACGGTTATAGAGACGCGGCGTAAATGCGCAAACCACAATTCCAATGGCGGCGGATCGCGCTGAACTTTTCTTCTCGATCGCCGCAATCCGTTAACCCACTGCTTTTGTTGCGGAAATCGCAAGGCGCGGGGAAAAAACCAGAATGGACTTATCTAAATTGGAGAAACGGCGTCAAATCGCGCCAGATGCGCCTCTGCGGCCGAAATCCTTGAAGTCGGCTTGATCGTTAAATATCAAACAGTTGAAGATGCCTTGAAGGGTCTTTAAGGGATTTCTACCGGCGTCGTTGCCAAGCGGCCAGGCGCTACGCTGTGAAGCGCGTGCAACGCGATTTTGGCAGAAATCGGTGTCAAACCGCGCCGGCCTCAGTTATCGCTGGTCAGGCTGCAATCTCTTGATTTCTAAGGGCTTCTCACCGGATCCCGCTTTTTCCCAGATATTCCCGGTAATTCCGGATAACGGTGACAAACAACACCGATTTAAGACACTCTCAAGCGTTTTCGTTGCTATCCTCTGCGTAGATTTTCTTCAGCCGGCCCTCGTTGTGATTTTTGCTCACCGCGTAAAAAAGGCCCGCCAAAGGCGGGCCAAATCGCTCGGGGAGTAACCGAGCGGGGGATTCAAATTTACTCATCCCAAACCAGCTAAGAACTCGCTCGCTTTCCGGAAGCGGCCAGTGCTAGCCCGGCGAGCACGAGTCCCACACCTGCTGCGAACATCAGGCCCAATCTGTCACCGAAGAGAAACGCGCTGGCGCTGATGCCGAATACGGGCTGGAGATATTGGACGCTCGCCGCAACACGCGCCGGGACAACTTTCAGAAGATAAAGCCATAGGATCAGCCCCATCACAGTGACCACAACGCCGAGATAGGTGATGGCCACCAGAGCTTGGGCTGTGATGTGGATGCTCTGCTGGCTCATTTCCCAGCCCGCGAGCGGCATAACCGTCAAAAGCCCGACGAGCATGTTCCATGCCGCGACAGGCATCAGGCCGTATTTCTCTGTCAGATCCGCGCTCCAGATGTAATAGATCGCGATGCCCATCGCCGAGATCAGCATCAGGATGACGCCGGAGGTCGTTGTTCTTGACATGTCGTCAACACCCGGTCCGCTGCCGACCGCCACCAGGGCGATCCCGACGAATGCAGCCAACAGGCCGCTCCATTGCAGCGGCGTTACCGATTGTTTGAAGCGGATGGCCGCCAGAATGACCATAAACAATGGAATGGTCGCCGAGAGGATCGTTGCGACGGACGCCGATGTGCCTTGGACGCCAAACGACTGGGCAACGTTGCCCAGTGTGATACCCATGACACCCAGGCCTATAATGCCGGGAATTGCTCTTCTAGGAACCCGGAGTTCGCGTCGGGCCAGGAACATCATGAGCGGCACAGCTACCACGAAGCGGAGTGCGGTGAACGTCATTGGAGGAATGCTGCCAAGGCCGAGCTTCGTGATCGGTATCGAAAGCCCCCACATCAGTGCCAGAAGGAACATAGCCCCTACGCTCTTGGCTGAGAGCGAACCTACTGCAGCGAGCGGTCCAGGGATAACGGCTGTATCGAAAGAATTCTGGGACATCTTTGATCGCCTTAGAATTGGCACGTACGTGAGATTGTGCCATCCATAAGGCGAGCGATGTCCGTTCGACAAACCATTTGTTCTCACAGGATGCGTGATGTGAGTTCACGCATGTAATTATGGCCGCCCATCTTCCACCGCTTCAGACACTTCGAGCCTTTGAAGCAACTGGTCGACGGTTGAGTATGACGCTTGCTGCACAGGAGCTTCATCTCACCCACGGCGCGGTGAGCCGTCAGATAAAGGCACTGGAAGATTACCTGGGGGTGCCCCTCTTTCGCCGTCTGACGCGTAGGATCGAGCTGACGGAAGCGGGTCAGTCCTATTTCAGCACTGTCACCCGTCTTCTTTCCGAGTTGATGCGAGAATCGGAAGAATTGCGTCGCAAGAACGACGCATCCCGTCTCGTCGTAAACTGCAGCGTCTCCTTCGCCAGCAAGTGGTTGACGTCACGACTGCATCGCCTAATGGCCGACGCACCTGAACTCGATGTCCATCTGGAGGTCACCGATGCGGCCGTCGATTTCACCACGAGCCATGTCGATGTCGCGCTGCGTTACGGCGACGGCCGCTATGTTTACGCGGCGGCGGAGCGCATCATGAACGAGACGGTGTCTCCTGTGTGTTCCCACGAGTATCACGAAAGGATGGGCGGGATTCATGCGCCAGGCGACCTGGTGAAATGCCAACTCATTCACGAGATCGGGATGAACACGACATGGGAGCGGTGGTTCGCGATGATGGAACTACCTTATCCAGGCATGCGCGGGCCTGGGTACAGCCATGGGAGCATGTCCATTGAGGCCGCAATTCGAGGGGCGGGCGTCGCGCTCGGACGAAGTGTTCTTGTCGCGGAAGACCTTGCCGCTGGACGTCTGGTATCACTATTTCCCGAGGCAAAACTCGAGGTGGAGTGGGGTTACGATCTGATCTACCGAGTCGGCAATCAAGATCACCCCAAGGTCCGTGCTTTTCGAACCTGGATTCTGAAAGAGGTGCGAGAATTCATGCGCAGTATGCGGGGCTGAAATGTCCGCAAATTTCAGAACGCTCCGAGTGAGTTGCGTGGGACACAGGCGGCAAAATACATAACAACATTAAAGGTTCCAAAAATGTCCCACATTTTTTGAACCTATTGATGTAACTGCCTTTTCAGAATTCCTCCGGGCCCACCATCTATTTCTGGCGCGCCATGAACGTCTGAACTGGCCGCCATCAGCGGTCATGCGATCCATGAGAGCCTGGAATTCTGGCAAGACGGTCACAGACAACTCCCGAGCCTGGAGGGAAGTAATGATCCAAAATCTACCAGTGTTCCATCAGGGTGCCGACTCCCTGTCCCGCCACTGTGGGCGGATGGTTCCACTGTTTGGGGGGACTCTTCTTCGCTTGAAGGCAGCACTGGGGCGGCGTAACCTCCTCCAATGCCGGACGACGACGAACCAATCGCGGTTTCTGCCGGACCCCAAAGGAAGCTGGCAGTCATCCTTGCGGCTGATGTCGCAGGATATAGCCGGTTGATGGAGAGCGACGAGGAGGACACCCACGAGCGGCTGCAGAGGTTGCTAGGCGATGTCGTCCGGCCAGCGGTGGAAATCCACAGAGGACGAATTTTCAAGACCGCTGGGGACGGCCTTCTCGTGGAGTTTGCGAGCGCCATCGAAGCGGTGCGCTGCGCCGTTGACATTCAGCGAGCGACGGCCGAGCGGAACAACGATGTTGCCGAAGACCGCCGCCTGACTTTCCGCATCGGGATCAACCTTGGGGATATCCTGGCTGACCAGGAAGATATATTCGGTGACGGAGTCAATATCGCCGCCCGGCTCGAGGCCATGGCCGAGCCGGGCGGCGTGCTTATAAGTCACAGCGTTCATGAGCACGTTGATCGCAAGCTCCCGGTACGCTTGGTTGATCAGGGCGAGTGTCTGCTGAAGAACATTACCCGCCCCATCCGGGTTTTCCGGGTGGGCTGGGAAAGTACCCGCGGACACCCGGCTCCATTCGCACGGAAGGACAGCGGCCCAGGTACCGTGCCGACACTGCCGCAGGTGGCTTCAATTGCCGTGCTGCCGTTCGCCACCCTGAGCAACGATGCGGAGCAGGATTACTTTGCTGACGGCCTCGCGGAAGACCTGATCACCGATCTTTCCAAAGTCGATGGCCTGTTGGTGATCGCTCGCCATTCGAGTTTCGCCTACAGGGATCGGTTGATGGACTTGCGCATGATCGCAAGGGAACTGGGGGTTCGCTATCTTATCGAGGGAAGCGTGCGGAGGGCGGCAGGGCGCGTTCGCATCAATGCGCAACTTATCGACGCCTCCAATGCCAGCTGTCTTTGGGCTGAACGTCTGGACCGAGACCTCGCGGACATCTTCAGCCTGCAGGACGAAGTTGTCGGCAAGGTGATCAACGCCCTTTCCCACGCCCTGCCGTCGGCAAAACCCCCTCCGAGGCGCAGGGTCATCGATCTCGAGGCCTACGACCTGTTCGTCCGCGGGCGCGCGCTCGCGACGCAATCGCTTCGGGAAACGAGGGCGGCTCGCCCGCTTTTGCTCAAGGCCATCGAGATCGATCCGGGTTTTGCCGGGGCGCATGCCTGGCTCGCGATGAGCCACCACTTCGATGCGTTGTACTATGGCGAACCTGTAGACGAACATCGTATTGCCGCCCGCGCTGCCGCCGGGAAAGCCGTCGAGATTGATCCGGAAAACGCGGACGCGCATATCGTTCTTGGCTATCTTCGTGCGTATGAGGGGGAGTTCGGAGCGGGAGTGGCCGAGTTCGAGCAGGGGCTTCGTCTTAATCCCAATCACTCTGCGGGGTGGGCGCACCTTGCCGATCTCCGGGTGTTCGAGGGGCGTGCGATCGAGGCCGTCGAATGCGCTGAGAATAGCTTTCGCCTCAATCCCTATCCTCCGGGCGACCATTACTCGTTCCTCGGCTGGGCCCAGTATGCTGCTGGTCGTTATCAGGATGCCGTCGAGACGCTCCGCCATCCACAGGCGGGTGGGCCCGGCTCAAAACGCAATCTCGCCGCTGCGCTCGCGCGACTGGAACGTATCGCGGAAGCGCGAAAGACGGGGAGGGAATTCCTCTCGGAATTTCCGGATTTCTCGGCGCGGCAGTGGGGAAGAACGCAGCCATTCCGTAACGATGCCGACCGTCAGCATTTTATCGATGGATACATCAAGGCAGGTCTGCCGGAATGAGGATGCGGCCTGTCTGGGTGACAATTCGCGTCCCGCGCGTTCGTCGCCGAGACTTTCAGTGTTATGAAGTGCGCCAGAGACCAAGGGGGCCACATGAGCGACGATAACATCATCAAGTTTGAACGACGAAAACCAAAGCGGGAGCCAAGGTCAGTTAGTCCAGGGCAGAGGAAAGCACTTACCTGGCTCGCGGTGATAGCCGGGTTGACCCTCGTGTGGGCGTATTACCAGTTCATTGCACCGCCGAGCCTGTAATGAGAGCAGGTTAGGCGCAGGTAAGTCCTGACAGCATCTCCGAGATGTGCAGTGGGGGAACCGTCGGCAGGGTACTCCGACGAGAACGGCGGTCCGGAAACACATGCCGCGCCGTTTGAAGTGGCTCAACCAAGGCATGGTTATGGGCATCCAACCCACTGCCAATGTTAAGCTGATCTGCAGCCCAAGCATCGACGAAATCCGAACCCTTTCGCACATGCTTGGAATGATTGGCTGGATGAACACTGTCAATGTGAACGTGCCGGTCAGACTGCGGCCAAAAAAAAGCCCGCCGGAGCGGGCAGTTTTGGAGTGGGCGCATACGCTCAAACATGTTGCGCCTGGGAGCCAAGGTGCGTCACAGACGTCAACACTGGGTAAACAGCCGGCAGCCAGAAATGAGGGGGACTTTGGTCGGAGCGGTGCAGCGCGGAGCCTCCCAGGGAAGAGCGTTTGTTTCGGCTTAACAGATGGTCGGCGCGGATCGGCGGCAGCCCCCGATCGTAAAAAAGCCGATGCTCAGAAAGAAACTCTTAATTTTAGCTGACAATAATAAGAAGTAGGGGTTGAACTTCGCGATCGATTCCCGCTAAAGAAGCTGACAAGCGGCGCTGGCCGCTCGTTCGAAAGGATGCTTATGCGAAGCCTAACCGCCTTGGGCGGCCTCCGCCGCACCACCGTTTCGGGTTTCAAGTATCTCGTGCCTGCCTTGCTTTTCGGTCTTCTGCTTGTCTCCTCCGGCTGTTCGTCGGCGGGTATCGCTGAAAGTCCGCTGTTCTCGTCTGCCGGCTCGAAGGCAGCAGTGAGCGCGCCGAGCGTCGCCCCGAAGCAGGGCAAGCTGATCAGGGTTGCGGAAGCCGACGATATCGTCGAGCCGCTGCCGGCAAGAAAGCGCGTTTCCGCCTATCTCGGCCGCGCGCCCTATATCTGCTCGCCAAGCGGCTTCGGCCATACGTCGCGCTGCTTCCTCAGAAGCTCGCTGTAAAGCCATTCCGATCAGGCGGAGCGCTCGAAACGCTTCGCTTCCATACGGTGTCGTTGGCGCGTTTCCGCATTGGTTGAAGTGACGGAAACACTCCAGCTCCTTGATTACGCACTTGCCTGGGGAAGATTGTTTCGTTTTCCCTGAAATGTTCGAGACCTTGCGTCGGAGACTGCGCTTGTCGATTGCGATATTCAGATCGGTGCTTGCGGCCGGCCTCATGGTGCTTTTGCCGGTGGGGGGCGCCTCGCGCGCTGCGGCTGCCGATCTCGGCGGCACGGTCGATCGTGTGCTGACGACCGCTTCGATCGGTGCGGCCGGGAAGGCTGCAGGCAAGCCGGGTGGCGAGATTGCGATCGGCGTCTACGATCCGCATGACGCGGTCACCAACAGCGATGCGCTCACGATCGAGCATGTCTTCATCTATTGGCAGGCGCTCGACAAGGCGATGCTGCAGCGCAAGATCGCCATCGCCGAGGGCCAAGGCCGGGCGCTGATGATCTCGGTCGAGCCCTATACCCACGCCAGCGACTGGCGGGCGGGCGGCGAACGGCTGTTTGCCGATATCGGCCGCGGCCGTTTCGATCGCGAGATCCGCGAGATCTGCCGGCGCGCCGGCGAGGTCGCAGTCTCGGTCTACATGCGCTGGGGTCACGAGATGGAAGACCCCGACGGCCGTTATCCCTGGGCGCGGCGCGACACGGGCGGCTACAAGAAGGCGTTTCGCTATTTCGTCGAAAGTTGCCGGGAGCTGGCACCCGATGTGCGCTTCGTCTGGTCGCCCAAGGGGCATCGCAACCTTGGCGGCTATTATCCCGGCGACGACGTGGTCGACGCCATCGGCATTCCCGTCTGGGGGCTGCAGAAGATGGATGTGGACTATTGGGGTCGCGAGCGCAGCTTTGGCGAAACGCTTGGCGAAAAATACCAGCGGGTCGCGCGGTTCGGAAAGCCGGTGATGGTTGCCGAGCTCGGCGTTTCCGGCTCGGCTGACTACAAGCGCGCCTGGTATGCGGAAATCTTCGATCGCAGGACCTATCGCGATCGATTTCCGCTTTTGACGGCCGTGGTGTTCTTCAACGACAAGGAGCCCTACAAGTGGCCGCTCGGCTATGGCTCCCCGGATTGGCGGCTGGACAAGGCCTCGCTTGCCGCCCTCGTTTCCGACAAGGCCGAACGCATCAGCCGGCCGACGCAATAGCGCTTACTGCATAATTCCTTAAATCGGATCCGATTTAAGGAATTATGCAGCAAGTTTAAAGCGTTGCAGCGTCCTTTGCGCGTCATATTTGACGCGCGGCGCTGTAAAGCGCGTCGCGATCTCTACTGCATGTTTCCATAAATCGTAGTCCATTTATGGACAAAAACATGCAGCAATTCAAAGTGCTACAGCGACCTTTGCGCGTCTGATAAGACGCGCGGCGCTGTAGGATGGACGCACCGGCCGTTCAGCCGGTGCGCAAACTTCGGCAAACTGGGATTTTTCTCAGGCGAGCAGAAGGCCCGATTCGCGGGCGGCTGCGGCAAAGCAGCGACTTGCCCTGTTGACGCTGGTCAGCCCGTCGAGCGCATCCAGGCAGCGCTGAAGGGCGGCGCGATATTCCCGCCCACGTCTGCCCGGCCATTGTCGCAGCAGCTCCAAGGCCTCCCAGACCGTCCTGACGACGGTCTGCCGCTTGGATGACAGTTTCAGGTGGATGGGCGTTGCGAAGGTTTTTTCGCTCATCTTGCATTCCTCGTTCATAGTCTTTTGAGCGCGAGGCCAACGCCGGGGATGACGAATGGTTCCCTTGGTGGACGCACTTTTTTAACCATGACGATGGCGGTCCGATGCGATCGATACGGGATGCCCGGGCGGAAATCCCGCAGTGGCGGGCTTTTCGAACGGCCGCCGATGGAATTTCGGCCGCGACAAACCTTGCAGAAAATTTTCCCGTGGCACGCTTGCGGGCGACACGCGTCAAAGCTCGAGTGCGGCCCTGAGGTCGGTCGGCTTGCGCTCCCTGAGATCGAGGTCGGCCTCGATGTGATCGATATGGCGGATCATCAGTGTGCAGGCGGTCTCGATGTCACCGCCTTCGATCGCGGTGAGGATGTCGTCATGCTCGTTATGGCCGCAGCTCGACACGCTCGATTGTCCATAAAGCGCGATGACGAGCGAGGAGCGGGCGACCAGCTCGTCCATGAAGCGCCTGAGGATGGCGTTGCCGGTGAGATCGGCGAGCGCCAGGTGGAAGTCGCCGGAAGCCTTGATCTCGGCGCGGCGCGCCGATTGGCCGCGCTGCGCCGTCAGTTGCTGTTCGATTGCAAGCAGGCGGCGCAGGTCATCGATTTCGGCGGGGCCGATCCGAGCCGCGGCCGCGCGCAGAAGCCCGGGCTCGATCAGCCGGCGGGTGGCGAAGATCTGCCGGGCTTCATCCGGCGAGGGATGGGCGACGAAGGCGCCGCGGTTCTTCTCGACACTGACCAGCCCCTCATAGGCGAGCGCCTGCAGGGCGGCGCGCACCAGCGTGCGGCTGACCTTGAACAGATCGCCGACATCGCTTTCCGACAGCTTGGTTCCCGGCGCGAGCCGTCGTTCGACGATCGCATCGCGCAGCTTGTCGCGGATCTGCCGGGTGCTGGTGTCGGTGGTCGCGTCGGCCGGCGCAGGATGGGTGGTCAGGGACATGAAGGAAATCGATCCGCAAATGAGTGCGGCATCTTATCGTCGCGCGCGTTGAAGGGAAACGACAATCTGGCGTGGCAGGGCGTTGTCGCCGGACAGCCGGCCGCTGCTCGTGCGCGCCGGCTATTTGTCGAGCTCGGGGTAGACGCGGTCGAGGAAGCCCGGCCGCAGTTTCTCGCCGATCAGGCAGTCGGGCGCGGGCAGGGCATCGACGAGGCGCACGCTTGGCGGTGACGGCAGGCCGCTCACCTCCAGGATCAGCTTCTGGCGGATGGCGATGGCGAAATCCTCGGGCTTGTGCACCGGCAGCACGAAAGAGCCGGGGCCGCCGACGACGCACTCGGCATAATACTGGTCGAGCGGGCCGGTCGAGACCGAGGGCCTAATCAGGATCGCCAGCCCGTTGATGATGATGCCGCGGGCGATGGCGATATCACGGGCGGGAATGACCGGCGGACCGATATTGTTCGGCCCGTCGCCGGACACGTCGATGATGCGGCGCATGCCGGAAAAGGCGTTCGAATCGATCAGCGCCGTGCCGTAGGTGATCGCGTTGGAAATCGATGTGCCGCGCCTGGTGCCGACCGGCCGGGCCTCGATCATCGCGGCAAAGGCGGCGGCATCAGCTGCATTTGCGATCACCTGCCAGGCGACGACAGAGGATTCGTTGACCGTGCCGGCCCATTCGAAATAGCCAATCGCGATTCGGCCATGGCGACCGCTCGCTACCGCATTGAGAAAGTCGGCATGGCGCAGCGCCTGCACGTAGCCGGAGCGCTGGACCCGGGCTTCGTCCAGATCCATCGAGCCGGACATGTCGACGGCCAGCACCAGCTCGACGTCGACATCAACAGGCGCGCCCGCCATTTGGGTCGGGCTACCAGTCAGGGAAAGGATCAACGCCAGCATGGTTAACATAGCTTCAACCCGTCATTGCGAGCCGCGTCATCTGAGGAACTGTAACACAGGATTGGCTTTCGGCGACTGTTTGGGGTTGGCTGACCTTCAATAAAAGGTGATATCGACTGGGTTCACCGCCCATCGATACCGTTCCAACAGGCCCACATGAGCCGAGGATATGCTTCAGCTGACACGGAATACGCAATGTTTTCAGGTCGATAGGCTGCAGTCCGCCGCCTTCGACTATTTCCTGGGTTATAGCGACCCTGGCACCGGGCTTGTCGCCGATACGTCGCTTCCCGACGCGCCTTCGAGCATCGCTGCGACCGGTTTCGGGCTTTCCTGCTACCCGATCGGCGTCGAACGCGGCTGGATCGGGCGCGGCGAAGCGGCCGGCCGGGTGCTGACCACGTTGCGGTTTCTGGCGCAAAGCCGGCAGGGGAGCGATGCGCTGGCCACCGGCTATCGCGGCTTCTACTATCATTTTCTTCACGTGAAGACCGGCGAGCGGGTGTGGCAGTGCGAGCTTTCCACCATCGATACCGCGCTGCTGGTTGCCGGCGCGCTGACCGCAGCGGCCTATTTCACCGGCGAGAGCGCGGCGGAGCGGGAGATCCGCGCGCTGGCGGAAAAGCTCTATGCCCGCGTGGACTGGCACTGGGCGCTTGCCCGTGGCGAGACGCTGACGATGGGCTGGCGGCCGCCGGGGCGGTTTCTGAAATATCGCTGGCAGGGCTATAGCGAGGCACTGCTTCTCTATGTGCTGGCGCTCGGCGCGCCGCGTCACGCGATCGGCCCGGAGCACTACCGCGCCTTCACCACCGCCTATGACTGGACCACGGTCGATGGCGCGCCGCACCTGCAGGCCGGTCCGCTGTTCATCCATCTTTTTCCGCAGGCCTGGATCGACCTTCGCGCTCTCCGCGATGCGCCGATGCGCGACAAGGCGACCGACTATTTCGACAATACCGGCCGGGCGATCGCGCTGCAGCGCCGGCATGCCGAAGACAATCCCGGCGGCTTCGCCGGCTACGGCAGGGATATGTGGGGCCTCAGCGCCTGTGGTGGACCGACGGGGCGGCAGCGGCTTGTCGATGGGCGATGGCGGCGGATGCTCGGCTATGCGGCACGTGGCGCTCCCGGTGGTCCTGACGATGGCACGCTGGTGCCCTGGGCGCCGATCGCCTGCCTGCCTTTCGCCGCCGATGCGTCGCGGTCGGCGTTGGTCGCGCTAGAGAGCCGTTATCCCGACCTGCTGTGCGAGGGCCGGCTTCCCGGCGGGTTCAACCCGAGCCTGCGCGGTGCGGGCCCCGAGGGCTGGGTCGACGACCGCGTCGTCGGGCTTGACCAGGGACTTGTCGTGATGATGATCGAGAATGCCAGAAACGGTTTCGTCTGGGAATTGACGCGCGGCATTCCGGCCTTTCGGCGTGGATTGCAGCGGGCGGATTTTCGCGGCGGCTGGCTTGCGACCATGGAGACGGCATGAGCTTGGGCTACGAGCGACAGGAAGAGCGCCTGGCGGAGGACGAGGCGGGCAAGGCGCTGCGCCGAAGTGCCCTTGGCGCCATCGCGCGCCTGCAGCCTTCCTTTCCCGAAGTGGGCTTTTCGCTCGAGGCGGCCGGCGACGACTTTCTTGCCGAGGCGCGGTTCTGGTCGGAGCAGGGCGTCGGGCTCGAAGCCGGCCTTGCCTATCAGGACCGCTTTGCCGAGGGCATGGACGACAAGATCCGCGCCGCCCATCTGATCGCCTTTTACGGCAACCAGCTCGCCCTGGCGCTTGGCAGCCTCTATCTCGGTGCGGGCATCGTGGTAGCGGTTCAGGGCCTTCGCTTCGAAGCGTTTTCGCGCTCCTACGGCGAACGCGTCGTGGCGGCCAAGCGATTTCATTTCAGCCTTGCCTTGCCCGCAGCCGGGGAGCACGCCCTAGCGAATGCGGACGTCTTCGGTGAAACCTTTGCTGCGCATGTGGCGCCGATCATCGCCACGCTGAAGCGTCGCACGGGCCTGTCCTCGGGCGCGCAATGGCGACTTGCAGCGGATTCGCTTGCGGGCGGTTTCCTGGAGATCGGCCGCGCGCTCGGCGACGAGGTGACCGCGATGTCCAGGGCGCTGGCGATCGTCAAGCGTGAAGGCACGCCGCTGTTTTCCGACAAGCTCTGTTACGAGAACATCGCGGTCGAGATCGGCGAGAGTGCCGCCCATCGAGCGCTGTCGCGCATCTATCGCCTGCGCGGCGGCTGTTGTCTCTATTATCGAACCGAAGGCGGCAGCTTCTGCGACAGTTGCGTGCTGCTGGCGCCGGACGACCGCCGCGCGCGATTGCAAGCGCATCTGCTGGCATCGCAGCTCCGCTGAGGCGTTCAACGACAGAGCCCCTGACATCGATGATATCAGGGGCTCTGTTCTCGACGCTACTGCATAATTCCTTAAATCGGAATCGATTTAAGGACAAAATTATGCGCAACTCAAAGTGTTACAGCGACCTTTGCGCGTCTAAATAGACGCGCGGCGCTGTAGGTCCTGCCAACCTTTGGCCGGCAGGGCTTGTCTGTTACGCCTTGGCGAAACGATCGTTGATGAAGCCCGACACGACGCCGAGAACGATCCAGAAGGCAAGCGTGGTGGCAAGGGCCGCCACGGCGAATTCGGCGCCGAGCACGGCCGGCACATTGCTGGAGATGTCCGACGGTTGCGGCGCGCCATAGACATGCGGTGCCGCGACCAGCACGAGGCCGATGATCTTGGCGACGATCTCTTGCCGCAGCACCAGCAGATAGAGGCCGGCTGCCGACAGCAGCACGGTCGCACCCCACCAGACCTGACGGTCTCCTAGTTCGGCGGCCGGGAAGCCCGGCAGTTCCGGCGGCAGGCCGATTGCCGGCAGCATGTGTACGGCTAGCCAGCCGCAGGCGCCCCAGAGTGCGCCGTTCCTGAGCGTGATCGGGTAACCGATGACGAGGCTGACGCCGGCGAGCAGCAGCGCGAAGCCGGAGCCGGTCACCAGATTGGCGATCAGCGTGCCGGAGAAGCGGCTCATGCCGAACATGATGCCGCCTTCCTCGTGTTCGCCCTCATGGGCGTAGGCGGGCGTGATCGGCGACAATGCGTCGAGCAGCGCACCAAGCGGCGAAACCGCCTTCAGCGACGAATGCTGGTCGTGGCCGGCAGCTGCCGGCTCGGCCGTTCCCGGCTGTGCGGCGGCGGGCTGCTCACCGGCGGCCGGTGCCTCACCTTCGAATTCTTCCGCATGCAGGATCAGCGGCACGACGCGCAGTTCCTGGGCGCCGGTCATGAAGACACCGGCAATCAATCCAGCCACGATCGCGGCCAGAAGCGTTCTGACAATCATTTTCGATATCCCTCGATAGCGGCGCGCCATGCACTTGGCAGGCAGCGCCGTGTCCCCTTGGCAAATATGCGAACGGCTCTGCCCGGCAGACCTTCAATCTGCATCAGACGCAGATAAACGCGTCCGGCGCTGCGATTCCGATTGAAGGAATTATGCAGCAGCCGGAAGCGTTTTTGTCCGCAGCTATGTCGATGCGGAACGCATGTCGCGTCCCTGAACATCGCTTAGTGGCAGGGGAAGCCATAGGAGTGGCGGGTGTCGTGCGCGGTATCGTGCAGCACGGCCGAGTTCGCCAGGCCGGCGCCGAAGACGAGGAAGCCGCCGATGAGGAGCGCGATGATACCTGCGGTCAGACGATCGCTGAGGGAGAGCGGAATGCTCGAAACTGTAGATGTAGCCATGACAACCTCCGTGATGGCATCGGGATATTTCCCGGTTTGGGCCCTATGCCCGTATCGACTGGCAGGTTTCCTGGCTCAGGACGTCGGGTGAGATCACCCTGGATTTGCCTCGCCTTCCCAGATCAAGGGCCGCCCTCTCGCGGTCTCGTCTCCAGTGGCTTTTTCCGGATCGCTCCGGAACGGCGCATTCACGTCGCTCTACAGTCGCGGGGTCGGCCGTGATTTGAATGCCCAGCATGGGTCCATCCGTCACGTTCCCGTTTACTCCCGAAACGCGTTCGCGTTGCGAGAACCAATCGATCCATGATGATTAGGATCGCACCCCGGAGATGTCAATTGGACTTGCGCCGCGGCCCGGCCCATCCGCGACAAAATCCCGAAGGATCATGCGTTTATAGGCTTCGACGATCTGGTCGCCCTCTGCCCGGTCGACGGAGACCGCAAGCCGCATCGTGCAATCGCCCAGATGCATGATCAAAAAGGCAGCGCTGTCGATCGTTTCACGCGGCGTGTCGGGCGCAAACCGCGCCCAGACGTCAGCAAGCAGCCGGCCGCCGGCGCGGCTTTGCGAAAGGTCGATCTCGCGCAGCGCCTTGTCGGCCTGCATCGCCGACCAGATGTCGCGCATCACAGGCTCGGCCAGGAACATATCGTAATAGATGTCGAACAGCACAGAGAAGGCGTCACGAAGTTCTGCGATCGACGTCACCTTGGCAAGCTCGGCTTCGATGCACTCGCGGCAGACTGCATTGTAACGCTCGGCCAGCGTGCGCACGATCGCCGCCTTGTCGGGGAAGTACTGGTAGAGAGAGCCGATCGAAATTCCAGCCTTTTCAGCAACTTCGCTCATGCGCATGGCGTCGCTGCCCTTCTCCTGAATGATCGCCGTAGCGCAGGCAAGGATTTGCTCGACGCGCTCGCGGCTGCGTTTCTGGCTCGGCGTCCGGCGCAGCGCGGTCACGTCGTCAGCGGGAACCGCAGCTGGGCTTATCTCTAGAATCATGAGTGATGCTCACATTTTGACTTGACTCCTAAAATACGAGGATTTATCACATTTGCAAATGTGAGAGTTGCTCATATTTGTGAATTAACCTCAGGAGGAAGTGATGACTGACAAACTCACACTGGTTTTGGGCGGTACGGGCAAGACGGGGCGGCGGATCGCTGCCCGCCTTCAGGAGCGCGGTGTTGCCGTGCGCATCGGCGCCCGTTCGGCGTCGCCTTCCTTCGACTGGACGGATGAGGCGACCTGGGCGCCCGTGCTCGAAAATGTCGAGCGCATCTACGTCTGCTATCAGCCGGATCTGGCGGTGCCGGGCGCCGTCGACGTCATTCGCAAATTCTCGAGCCTTGCCGTCCGCTCGGGCATCAAGCGGCTGGTGCTTCTGTCGGGGCGCGGTGAGGACGAGGCGGAAGCAGCTGAGCGCGAGTTGCAGGCCTCCGGCGCCGACTGGACGATCATCCGGGCAAGCTGGTTCTTCGAGAATTTCAGCGAGGATTTTTTGGCCGATGCCGTTTGCAGCGGTTCCGTCTTCCTGCCGCCGGATGAGATCACCGAGCCTTTCATCGGCAGCGACGACATTGCCGATGTCGCGGTTGCAGCACTTCTGGACGACGGGCATATCGGCAAGATCTATGAACTGACCGGCCCGCGACTGATGACCTTTGCCCAGGCTGTGGCCGAGATCGCCGCGGCTGCCAACCGCCGGATCGCTTACCAGTCCGTGCCGGTTGCCGACTTCACCGCGCAGTTGCGGGCCGATGGTTTGCCTGATGACTATGTCGAACTCATCCGCTATCTCTTCACATCGGTGCTCGACGGACGCAATTCGCAACTGACGTCCGATGTCGAGCGCGTGCTTGGGCGTAAACCGCGCGACTTCGCCGACTACGCCCGGGAGACCGCTGCAACAGGTGTCTGGAGTATTGCCGCATGATCCCGCTGATCCCCGCTCTGGCGTTTGCCGCCGCGATCGGCTCCGGCCTGATGGCCGGGCTGTTCTTCATCTTCTCGGTCTGCATCATGCAGGCGTTGTCGCGGCTTCCGGCGGAGCAGGGGATCGCGGCGATGAACGCCATCAACGTGGTGATCCAGAATCCGCTGTTCCTCAGCGCCTTCATGGGTACGGCGCTTCTGGGGCTGGTCCTGGCAGTTGCTGCTTTTGTTTGGGGAGGCGAGGGCAGCCTACTGCTGGCAGCGGGCGGCATCGTTTACGTCGTCGGCGTGTTGATCGTCACCATCGTCTTCAACGTACCGATGAACGATGCGCTGGCGGCGGCCACGCCCGGGCAGGCGGCGACCGAAATCTGGCAGCAGCGCTACCTGACCGACTGGGTCTGGTGGAACCATGTGCGCACGATTTCCTCGATCGGTGCGCTGGCCCTCTTCATTCTGGGCTTTGCACGCAGCTGAAGACCGCGCGCCGGCGGACTTTTTGAGATCCGCCGGCTGTCTCCATCAGTCGACCAGCGAACCGCAGGTCAGATTGGCAATCGCCCCTGTCATGGCGCCAGCTCGGTCCGAGGCGACGAAGGCGGCATAGTCGGCGATCTCGTCGAGCCTCGGGAAGCGCCCAAGCAACGTGCCGGTCTTCGCCCGCCCGTCGAGCATCTCCTCAACGGTCGTATCGAAGCGGTCCGCAAAGCCTTGAAAGACGGCGCGTGCGTGCGAAACCGCCAGCGCCTCGGGAATGGCGTCCGGACGCAGGCAGATGACGCGAATGCCATGGCTGCCGAGTTCGCCTGCGAGAATGCGCGAGAAGGTCTCGATGGCGCCGCAGGTGGTGCCATAGCCAAGGAAACCCGAACCGGACATGCGCGAGCCCGGCGTCGAAAGCGTCAGGATGACGCCGCTGCCGTTTCTCTGCATATGCGCCGCGGCTGCCTTGGCAGTGATGAAGTTGGCGCGGGTATAGGCTGCGATCGGGCGCTCGAACTGTTCCAGCGTCAGCTCCGAAAGCGGTGGCCCCTGAATATGGGCAAAGCCGACGGCGGTCAGGACGACGTCGATCCGGCCGGTTCGCTCGACGACCGATTGCGCATGCCGCTCGACGGCAGCCTGATCCAGGACGTCGACGACGTCGAACTCCGCCTTCCCGCCCTGCGCCCGAATTGTCTCGGCCGTGTGGTTCAAGGTTTCGGCCGTCCGCCCGACCAGGAAGACGCTCGCGCCTTCGCGGGCAAAGGCACGCGCCGCAGCACCGCCGATCGCGCCGCTGCCGCCATAGACAATCGCACTCTTTTCACGAAGCAACATTACAGCCTCCCTTGATCCTGTCGGGGTGAATGGGCATGCGGCATGATGCCTTGGATCGGCGCTGATCCAGGGAGAAAATCATGCAGCACTTTTAATGACTTAAAGAACGTTAGCGCGCAGCGATCTGCCGCGCATATTCCTGCTCGAGCCGGGTATGCTTGTTCCAGAAACCATGCGATGTGCGACCGGAAACCACGTCGGCGAGAATGTCGAGATGGGTGTGCCAGCCGGCCGCAACGCTTGCCATCATCTCCTGTGTCGCGATGCGCGAATGGGTGACCACCAGCAGCACTTCTGAGCCCTTGGTTTCCAGATCGAACCGCACCTGCGACGGCGTCGGCGTGCCTTCACCCCAGGTATAGGCCAGCAGGTGCGGCGGTTCACAGGCAATGATGCGGCCATGGATGCGGCTTTCGCCGGCAAGGGCCGCATATTTGGCTGGCGGTTGGCCGCAATCCGTGCCGAGTTCCTCATGGCGGAAGATATGTTCGACCGCCGTTTCGGCCGTAGCGCCGATGGTTCCTGAGGCCATCCATCGGCGGCGCTTGTCCTCCTGCGTGAGATAGGCCCAGATGCGCTCGATCGGTCCCGGCAGCAGCCGCTCGATGCGCGCCGCGTCCGGCGCGACGATCCGAGCATATCCGTCGTCAGTGCCCGTATGCGATGTCATTGCTCCTTCTCCGTTTCCGGTCGCGCCGTGGTCTCAGTCTTTTCGCCGTTGGCGGCGTCTTCGGCCAGAAGCAGCGCCTCCAGCACGTCGATGCGCTGGCGCCAGAAGGCCTCGTAGTGGCGCATCCATTCCATGCCGGCATGCATCGGTTCGGCGTCGAGCCGGCAGACATGCGCCCGGCCGCGCACCTCGCGCCGCACGAGGCCGGCGCCTTCGAGCACCTTGATGTGTTTCGACGCGGCGGCAAGCGAAATGGAGAAGGGTGCCGCAAGCTCGCCCACCAGCCGTTCGCCCGCCGATAGATCCTCAAGCATCGCCCGCCGCGTCGGGTCGGAGAGCGCATGGAATACGGCGTCGAGCCGATCGTTCATATATTCAACCATGTCGTTGAATATCGCCGATGCCACCGTTATTGTCAACCGATTGGTTGAATGTATCGGCTGTTCAAACAGCCACTGCGTTGGCCTTGCTCCTTGCCCCATTTCGGTCTGTCCAGGCCGCCAGCGCATCAGTCAGGTCCGGGGTCGGCACCATGCGGGCGAATTGTTCGCTTTCCACCAGAAGCCCCTCTGATATCGACATGTTGAGGCCGCGGGTGACCGCGGTGATGATGGTTTGGACGACAAGCGGCGAGTGGCGCAGGATGCGTTTGGCAAGCCCGCGGGCGGCGGGCATGAGTTCTTCATGGGCAACGACGGTGTTGACCAATCCCAGTTCAAGCGCGTGGTCGGCCGAAAAGTCGTCGCCGGTCAAAAGAAGTTCCAGCGCGCGTTTGCGACCGGCGAGCCGGGGCAGGCGCTGCGTGCCGCCAAAGGTCGGCGGCATGCCCAGCTTGATTTCGGGCTTGGCAAAGCGGGCGTGCTCGCTGGCGACGGCAAGGTGCACGGCCTCGGTGATTTCGCAACCGCCGCCATAGGCCAGACCATTGACGGCGGCGATGACGGGCTTGGGAAACGCCTCCAGCCTTGTGGTCAAGCGCTGGCCGCGGCGGACGAAATCACGCACGGCGGTGTTTGCGCCCTTGGCAACGCTCCCGGAAAACTCGTGGATGTCGCCGCCGGCCGAAAAGGCGCGTTCGCCGGCTCCGGTGATGATCACGGCGCCGACATTGTCGTTCACCTCGAGCATGTCGAGCAGGCTTAAGAACCAATCGATCAGTTCGTAGTTGAGCGCATTGAGCCTGGCCGGCCGGTTCAGCGTCAGAAGCGCGATCCCATCGGAAATCTGCAGCAATACGGTGTCGGACATCGTGGTCTCCCTTTGTCGCTTCGAGCGAGGCATTGACGGGGGGAGGTTAGGTGAGGGAAGATCGAATGTATATTCACTAGTCGGTATACATAGAGATGGCGAAACCAGAGCGCACCACCCGGGAATGCATCATCGATGCCGCCTCGAAACTCTTCTATGCCGAGGGCATTCGCGCCGTCAGCGTCGATGCGGTGGCGGAAGCTGCTGAGGTGACGAAGCGCACGCTCTACTATCACTTCGAAAGCAAGGACGAGCTGATTGCCGCCTATCTCGAGGGCCGCGACCAGCCGAACCTGTCGCTCTTCCGCCAATGGTTCTATGCCACAGACGGCGATCTTGCCGCGAAGGTCGAGGCGATCTTCGTCAATCTCGCCCGCGCTGCCCGTCATCCCCGGTGGAAGGGGTGCGGTTTCCTGCGCACCTCGGCCGAGCTCGCCAACATGCCCGGCCATCCGGCAATCCGCATCGGTGCTGCCCACAAGAAGAAATTCGAAGCCTGGTTGACGCAGGTATTCTCCGAGGCAGGCATCGATGATGCGGGCGAACTGGCGCGCCAGACGCTGTTGCTGCTCGACGGCAGTTTTGCGGTCGTCCTTCTGCACCGGGATGCAAGCTACATGGAGAGCGCGGGCAAGGCGGCTGCGACGCTGGTTCGCGTGGCGATGGCGGCCCGCTGATCTCGGGTGCTCTTGGCAAAATCGGTGCCGCGATACAGATTGAACCCCACGAAACCCGGGAGGACGACATGGCCGTTAGACGCATCGTGTCCAATCTATTCGCTCCAGATCCGCGTGCCGCGCACGCCTTTTACGCCGACCTGCTCGGGCTCCAGGTGGTGATGGATCACGGCTGGATCCTGACGTTTGCGGCGGAGGGGCAGGCGGCGATGCCGCAGGTCAGCGTGGCGAGCCAGGGCGGGTCCGACACGCCGGTGCCGGTGCTTTCGATCGAGGTGGACGATGCCGATGTGGTCTATGCCCAAGCCCGGGCAAGGGGCGTGACGATCGTCTATGACATCACCGACGAGCCCTGGGGTGTCCGGCGTTTCTATCTGCGCGACCCGTTCGGAAATGTGATCAATATCCTGTCCCATTGAAGAGGCCAGCCGCCGAAGGGATCGGCGGCCGGTTCCTCGAAATCAGGCCAGCGTCAGCGCGTTGGTGAGGTCGGCGACCAGATCGTCCGGATGTTCGATGCCGATCGAAAGCCGGATCGTCGTGTCGAGAACGCCGATGCGGCGGCGCACGTCGATCGGCACGCCCGAATGGGTCATCGCCGCCGGGTGGCTTGCCAGCGATTCCGTGCCGCCAAGGCTGACGGCGAGCTTGAAGATCTGCAGCGCGTTCAGGAAGCGGAAGGCCGCCTCCTGGCCGCCTGATATGTCGAACGAGAAGGTCGAGCCCGCGCCGGTGCATTGTGCGGCGAAGGTGCGGCCGACGGGCGAGGCCTCGTCGTGGAACGGCAGGTAGTGGATGCGCTCGACCTTCGGGTGATCGCGCAGGAATTCGGCGACGATGCGGGCATTGTCATTGGCCTTTTGCATGCGCACCGAAAGCGTCTCAAGCGAGCGGCCGAGCATCCAGCAGGAATGCGGATCAAGCTGCGTGCCGATCGCGCCGCGCAGCGCCTTCAACTGCTTCATCACCGCCTTCGAGCCGAGTACGGCGCCGGCGATCAGGTCGGAGTGGCCGCCGACATATTTGGTCAGCGAATAGAGCGAGATATCGGCGCCGTGCTCGATCGGCCGCTGGAAGACCGGGCCGAGCAGGGTGTTGTCGCAGGCGATCACAGGCGTATGCCCCTGCCTGGCACCGATCGCGTCGGCGACGCGGCGGATCATGGCGACGTCGACGAGGCTGTTGGTCGGATTGGCCGGCGTTTCGATGAGGATCACCGAGACGCGGCCCTTCGCCATCGCCACTTCGGCAGCGGCGGTCACCGCGGCCTCGTTGACGCCATCGGCAAAGCCAACGGCCGAGACGCCGAGATTGAGGAAGGTTTTCGCCAGCAGCGTCTCCGTGCCGCCATAGAGCGGCTGGCTATGCAGCACCGCGTCGCCGGGCTTCACGAAGGCGAGCAGCGTCGTTGCGATCGCCGACATGCCGGAGGAAAACAGCGCGCAGCTTTCCGTGCGCTCATAGACGGCGAGGCGATCCTCGACGATCTCGCTGTTCGGGTGGTTGAAGCGCGAATAGACGAGGCCGGCGCCGACGCCCGCCGGCGGCTCGCGGCGGCCCGAAACGAAATCGAAGAAGTCACGACCTTCCTCGGCCGAGCGAAAGACGAAGGTGGAGGTCAGGAATACCGGCGGCTTGACGGCCCCCTCCGACAGTTCTGGGTCGTAGCCATAGTTCAGCATCAGGGTTTCGGGATGCAGCTTGTGGTTTCCGATATGGGTCTTGGAGGGGTGCGGCGCGGTCATGGCTTTTCTCCTGAAGCGAAACGGGTGCGTCTGACAGGCAAATTATATCAGACGCTTGGACCGATCCTTGCTATTTGCGATCACATGCCCTTGAGTTGCGCAAAGAATTGCCGGGATCGGGAAAATATGACGCAGAAAATTGCCGACGAAACAGACCGCCGAATTCTGAAGGAATTGCTGGCCGACGCCCGCATCACCAACAACGACCTGGCAGGGCGCGTCGGGCTGTCGGCTTCGCCCTGCCTGCGGCGGCTGCGGCGGCTGGAGGAAACCGGCGTCATCCGCGGCTACACCGCGCTGATCGACCCGGCGGTGGAGGGCTGGACGATGACGGCGATCGCGACCGTCAGGCTTAGCCGCCAGCACGAGGACGAGATCGTCATGTTCGAGCAGGCGATCCGCGGCTGGGACGAAGTGCTCGAATGTCACCTCGTCACCGGCTCGCGCGATTACGTGCTGAAGGTGATGAGTGCCGGGCTCGAGCAATACGAGCGTTTCATCAAGGAGAAGATCGCCCGGCTCAAATGCGTGGCCTCGATCGAGACGAGCTTCGTCATGAACACGATCAAGGAGCGGCGGATCTAGTGGACCGCTCTATATGGCGGAGGCCGCGTTTTCCGATACCATAAAGCTTTGAGGGAATTTCGTATTTTCTGTCGTAGTCCTCATATTGAGGGATGAGATCCGTCTTGCGCGACGCCTGAAATCAATGGATCCCGAGGCTACGGCATCAGGTTTTCGAGCGGCGACTTTGAAAGTGCAAAGGATGCACTAGATTCAAAGAGAGCGTCCCTAGATCACGATGATTTTCGGTCGATCGACCCAAAATCATGAACGTGATCGATTCTAGTCAGGGCGGGATGCGGGCGGAAACCGCGCCCACTTTTTTCATCCCACTTTCGTGCGCTCAGATGGACGCGTGGCGCTCGCGGAGAAAGGCGATGGATTTCGTAGAAGCGTTCGACGCCGTCGGTTCCTGGATGCGGATCGTCCTTCTCAACGAGTGGACGTTCTATCAACTCGCCTTGATTGTCGCCGGCTACCTGGTTTGCGGCCTTCTGGCAAAACGGATAGAGCCGGCAATCGAAGCCCGCGCACGCACCATCAAGGGCAATCCAGACCTGCTGCGCGTCATCATCGCTTTGATGCGGCGGCTACGGTGGCTCTTCCTGATGATATGGCTATGGATCGCCGATGCGATGCTGTTGCGCTTTGGATGGCCGTCGTACCGATGGCTGGTCGCCACCGCGCTTACGCTTACGGCGGCGTGGTTTGTCATCTCGGTCCTCACGCGTATCATCAGAAACCCGACGCTGGCGCGTGTTGTTGCCGTCACTGGCTGGATCTATTTTGCGCTCTACGCGATCGGGCTCGATCGCGTGATCCTGACGACGCTCGATGGCGTAGCGTTCAATCTCGGCGCGGTTCGCCTTTCGCTGTTGCTTGTCTTGAAGGCCATCATCCTTTCCTTTGCGCTGGTCTGGCTGGCCGTTCTGATGGGCAACGTCTCGTCGCATTGGATACAGAGGTCTGCTGATCTCACACCCTCCTTCAAGGTCCTCATCAGCAAATTGGTCAAGATCGGACTGATCGGCTTTGCGGGCGTAATCGCGCTGAACGCAACCGGCATCGACTTGACCGCATTGACGATCTTTTCGGGTGCCGTCGGTGTCGGCATCGGCTTTGGTCTGCAGAAGGTGGTCTCCAACTTCATCTCGGGGATCATCATCCTGCTCGATAAATCCATCAAACCGGGCGACACGATTACACTCGGCGATACCTTCGGCTCGGTCCGCGACCTGCGTTCCCGGTTCGTCTCGGTGATCACGAGAGACGGCAAGGAATACCTCATTCCAAACGAAGACTTTATTTCGCAGCAGGTCGTGAACTGGTCGTTTTCCAGCGACTATGTTCGCATCGAGATCGACTTCGGAACGTCTTATGACAGCGATCCGCATGAGGTCGCGCGCATCGCCATCGAGACCGCCACATCGATTCCACGGGTCGCCAGCACCTATGCCCGGCCGGTCTGCTGGATGACCGGTTTCGGTGCATCATCGCTCGATTTCAAGCTGAGATTCTGGATTTCCGATCCGAGCAACGGACTGACGAATATTCGCGGTCAGGTGCTCATGGCTCTATGGGATGCGTTCAAGGCGGCCGGCATTTCGATCCCGTTCCCGCACCGTGAAATCATCATGAAGACACCTGTCGAGGTGACCCGCGCGTGACGCGGCACGCACAAGCCGTCGGCGAACGATATCTGCGCCTTCCTGGGCGGCGAGGCGAGGGAAGCCCTGCAATGCCCGCGTGCGGGCAGGGAGCGATCTCGCCTTGCCAAGCGGGCGCAGGCATTGTCTATTGCCAGCTGTTCCGCACCATCCGACCCATTGGGAGCACATCGATGCCGTCTATGGAACTGCTTTTGGCTTTCCTCGCGACCACGGTGATCTTCGCCTATATCCCCGGCCCTGCGATGCTCTATGCGGCGGCGCAGACGATGGCGCGCGGCCGCTGGTCCGGATTGATGGCGACGCTCGGCATCCACCTCGGCGGTTATGTGCATGTTTTTGCGGCTGCTGCCGGGCTCTCCGTGCTGTTTCACGCGGTGCCGGTGCTCTACATGATCGTCAAGTTTGCCGGTGCGGCCTACCTCGTCTGGCTCGGGATTTCGCTGTTTCGCGCCAAGGCGCAAGGGGCGGGCGACTTGCCCGGGATCGAGGCGAAATCCGGCCGGCGCGCCTTCTTCGAGAGCATTACGGTCGAAGTGCTGAACCCCAAGACGGCGATCTTTTTCGTGGCCTTCCTGCCGCAGTTCATTGATGCATCTGCGGCGTTTCCGGTCTGGCTGCAGTTCGTCATCCTCGGCACGATCGTCAACCTGATGTTTTCTTCGGCCGATATTGCCTGCGTCATCCTGGCGGGCGTGCTGATCGCCCGGCTCAAGCGTTCGAGCATGGCGCAGCGCGCCATGCAACGGGTCGGCGGGGGTGTGCTCGTCGGGCTGGGTGTTCATCTGGCTTTCCAGAAGAGTTGATCGGCACGGCCCCTGGGCGACGCCCAGCGCAGGCACGGCCAACGCAAGGTTGTCCCCGCCGTGGCTGGCGGCTATCAATCGGAAGGCGCGCTACAGCGCCGCGCGTCAAATATGACGCGCTAAGGACGCTGTAACACTTTAAGCTTGCTGCATAATCTTTGCCTTAAATCGATTCCGATTTAAGGAATTATGCAGTAGTCGCTTTGGTGCGCTCGATGAACGATCTTGAACAAGGAGCCTGCCGGTGGATCACCTTCAAGAGACGGGTCTGCGCAGAGCGAAGTGGCCCGTTCCACAGTTCGTGTCCGAGCTTTGGGCGTCATTTTCGACGACGGGCCTCATCGTCGGGGTGCTGTTCTTCGCCACGTCGCTGACGCCGAGCCTGATCCCGCGCCCCTATGTCATCCAGGCGGTCATATCAGGACTTTCGCTTGCTGCCGGATACGCCATCGGCGTGTTCCTTCGCTGGCTCTGGTCGTTTCTCGAATTGCCCGATGTGCGCCCAAGGACCTGCCTGTTCCTCAAGCTTGCGGCGGCCCTCGGCTGCGTTGTCGTTGCGCTCGCCTTCCTCTGGCGGGCGGCCGCGTGGCAGAACACGGTGCGGAGCCTCATGGGTCTCGACCCGGTCGAAAGCGCCGAACCGCTGAAGCTTGGCCTCATCGCCGTCGTGGTCTTCGTCGCCATCGTGCTTGTGGCGCGGCTGTTTCGCCTGACGTTCCGGTTCGCCTCGAAGCGGCTCGAATATGTCCTGACGCGACCGCTGGCCAAGGCCGTCGGTGCGCTGGCGGCGATCGCGCTGTTCTGGTCGGCGGTCGACGGGGTGATCTTCCGCTTCGCGCTGCATGCGGCCGACAGTTCCTTCCAGAGGCTCGACGCCTTCATCGACGCCGACATTGCGCCGCCGAGCGACGCGGTCAAGACAGGCAGCGCCGCCTCGCTGATGCAGTGGGACCAGCTGGGGCGCCAGGGTCGCCAATTCATCGCGACAGGCCCGACGGCGGCCGATATCGGCGCGTTCTTCAGCGGGCAAGCGCAGGAGCCGCTGCGGGTCTATGCCGGGCTCAATTCGGCCGAGACGGCCAAGGAGCGGGCGAAGCTCGCGCTGGAGGAACTGAAGCGCGTCGGCGGTTTCGAGCGGTCCACCCTTCTGATCGTCGTGCCCACCGGCACCGGCTGGATCGATCCGCCGGGGCTCGATTCGGCCGAGTATCTGCTGAAAGGCGACGTCGCCAGCGTCGCGGTGCAATACTCTTACCTGACCAGCTGGTTGTCGCTGCTGGTCGAGCCGGAATATGGCGCCGAGACCGCCAATGCGCTGTTCGACGAGGTTTACGGCTACTGGACGACGCTGCCCGAGGACAAGCGGCCGCGGCTCTACCTCTACGGCCTCAGCCTCGGCTCGATGAATTCGCAAGGATCGGTCGACCCGTTCGATATCATCAGCGATCCCTTCCAGGGTGCGCTCTGGGTCGGCTCGCCGTTCCCCACGAAGACCTGGCTTTCGGTCACGGCCGGCCGCAATCCGGGCTCGCCGGAATGGCTGCCGCGCTATCGCGACGGCTCTGTCGTCCGCTTCACCAGCCAGGAGAATGCGCTCGACATTCCCGGCGCCCAGTGGGGCGGGGTGCGGATCGTCTATCTGCAATATGCCAGCGACCCGATCACCTTCTTCGATCCGCATTCCTTCTACCGCGAGCCGGACTGGATGAAGGCGCCGCGCGGCCATGATGTCTCGCCCGACCTTAGATGGTTCCCCGTTGTGACGATGTTCCAGCTGCTGGCCGACATGGCGATGGGCACGACGACGCCGATCGGCTACGGCCATGTCTATGCGCCGGAACACTATATCGATGCATGGATGCAGGTGGTCGATCCGCCCGGCGTGACGACGGATGATACTGCAAGGCTGAAGACGCTGCTCAAGGGGCGCTATTGATCGTCTGGCAGAGGCTCTTTCAGTCGCCGCGCAGATGTGCGGCGATCTGATGGGCAAGCGCCTGGATCAGCGGTTCCTCGGCCTTTTCCGTCGGGCAGAGGAGATAGTATCCCGCAGATGCCGGTATCGCCGTCGGGAACGGTTGGATCAGCCGGCCTTCCTGCAGGTAGGAGCGGGTCAGCACATCCGAGACGAGTGCGATCCCCTGTCCCTGCAGGGCCGATGCCACGGCGACGGCGACCGAGGGCACCCGGACGCTGCGGCTGCCTTCGAGCGAGATACGCGAGGCGGCCGACCAGCGTGTCCATTCCCGGCCGTCATCTTCATGCAGCAATGTGACGTCGCGCAGTTTCCTGTCGCGGTGTGACCCTTCCAGTCGCGGGAACAAGAGCGGCGAACATATGGTCCTGAGCTTCACGTCGCTGACCACCTGCCACCAAAGTCCGTCAAAGGGCGGATTGTCGTAGACGATAGCAAGATCGACATCGTCCCACAGGACGTCGCCTGCGCGGATGCAACTGCGCATGGCGAGATCGGTGACGCCGCGCGTATCGGCAAACTGCACCAGGAGGCCGGCCATCCAGGCGATCGCCAGCGCCGGTGGCAGCGCGACCGTCAGCTTCTTCCGGTGGTTTTCGAGCTTCCGTTCGGCACCGTTCTCGACCGCGACGGCAAGATTGCCGATGGCATGGGAAACGGTCTGGGCGAAGTCGCGCCCGGCCGCGGTCAGACGGATATTGCGCCCCGATTTCTCCAGAAGCGTCAGCCCCGTCGTCTCCGAAAGCCGGCGCAGCTGCAGCGATACCGCACCCGGGCTGAGGCCCAGCTCGTCGGCCGCCTGGCGGACCGATCCGATCCGGGCGACGGCTTCGAAAGCCCTGAGATAGGGCAGGAAATGCAGCGCCTTCATTCTACCTCCGAACCCTGATCTGCCGCTGATTGCATTCGGGTCGGAACCCGCAATCGTTTAGCCAAACTAGACAATATCAAGCACAAAAAATCGCTATTCCCAATCGATTTTTACTCCTATGAATCGGGTCGGAGAGAGGGAGAGACACCATGATCGCGGCGCAACCATTTGATTTTCCTTATGACGGCAAGCTGGTTCCGTCACAGACCGCGCTGATGGTGATCGACCTTCAGATCGACTTCTGCTCGCCCGACGGCTACTTCGCCTCGATGGGCTACGATCCGGCACCGCTCGCCGCCATCGTGCCGGCGGTCAACCGCGTCATATCAGCCGCGCGACAAGCCGGCTGCCTGATCGTCCATACGCGCCAGGGCTACCGTGCCGACCTCGCCGACATGACGCCCTATGAGAAATGGCGCCGCAAGCGCTCAGGTCTGGAGAACACGCAGGTGCTGTTGCGTTCGAGCCCTGGCTTTCAGCTTCTGCCCGAACTCGATGTCGCGGAGAGTGACGTCATCATCGACAAGACCTGCAACAGCTCGTTCACCTATACGGATCTCGAGCACGTGCTGAGGGCGCAGGGCATCACCCATATGCTGTTTGCCGGCTGCACCACCGATGTCTGCGTGCATACGACGCTGCGCGAGGCCTGCGACCGCAATTTCCAGTGCCTGACGATCTCGGATTGCTGCGCCAGCGGCGAGCAATGGGCGCATGAGGCGGCGATCAACATGATCTCGATCGAGAACGGCGTCTTCGGCACGGTCTCGACCAGCGACGCGGTCATCGCCGGCCTGGCGAACGCAAGCCGCTAACACCGACACCACCACCACATCGCTGGTTCTATGCCAACCGTTTCAACGGAATGATGCCCCATGCAACGATATATCTCGCTGATGAAACTGACGGCCAAGGGATTGGCCGAACTCGCCGATAGCGGCGCGCGGCGCAAGGTGAGCGAAGACCGCGTCTCTTCGCTCGGCGGTCGCTCGGTCGCCTTCTACGCCACGCTCGGAGCTTACGATTTCGTCCAGGTTTTCGAGATGCCGGACAATGCCTCGATGATGCAATACGTGCTGACGGCACGACGCGACGGGTTCGTGGACCCGCTTATCCTTCCCGCCTTCGACGGCCAGACCTATGGCGACATCGTCGGGCGCGTTTCACCAACTCAATGAGGGGAATAGAGATGATCAGACTGGCATCGCATGCGACCCTTCTCGGGACCATCCTGCTGTCGGCGGGGCTTGCCCATGCGGAAGCGCCGGCTTTTGCCGCCGACGGCGACATCGGCGTCTGCACCACCGCAGCCTTTCCGCCGCTGACCTTCAAGGAGAGCCCGGCCGATGCGAAGCCTACCGGCATCGATGTCGAGATCGTCGAGGCGCTCGCCGGTCTCTGGAACGCCAAGGTCAACTATACCGTCACGGAATTTGCCGGGCTGCTGCCGACGCTCGGAGCAGGGCGCTGCGACATGATCGTCAGCGGCATCTACATCAACGCCAAGCGCCGCGAGACCTATGACGGCGTGTCCTACATGAAATCGGCCACCGCTATGGTGACCAAGGCCGGCAGCGACGCCATCAAGGTGCCGGAAGATCTGAGCGGCAAGGTGATCGCGCTCGAAGCCGGCGCCTACTACAAGGAGGAGCGGATCGAGCCCCTGAACAAGGCATTGATCGCCAAGGGCCAACCGCCGGTCGAGGTGCAGGAATATCCGACCCAGCAGGCGGCCTACCAGCAGGTCCTCGTCGGCCGCGTCGATGCGACGGTGACCGAGGAGGCCGAAGGCGCCTACCGCGCCTCGCGCTCCGACGGAGAGCTGCAGCTTCCCTACACCTGGGCGTCGGACTTCACCTACGGCATCTACTCCAGACGCGAAGGCAGCGATGCCGCCGCGGTCAAGGCGGGGCTGAAGATCTTGAAGGAACAGGGTTTCTTTGGTGGCATCGCCAAGAAGTACGGCCTCGATCCGGCGCTCTTCGACGTCGATTACGACCGCTGATGCTTGAGAAGGTGGGCAGGGAATGAACTTCGATACGAAACTGTTTCTGGATGCCCTGACCATGCCGGTCATGCTGCAGGGCGCGGCCATCGCCATCCTGCTGTCCATCCTGGTTCAGGTCGCATCGTTCCTGCTCTGCCTGCCGCTTGCCGTCGCCCTGAATTCCATGGCGGCGGTGCGCCGCACTGCAGCCCAGATCTATGTCTGGCTGTTTCGCTCGGCCCCGCTCATTCTCGTGCTGCTGATCGTTTGGAACGGCGCGCCGCAGCTCTTTCCAGGCCTGACGCGGGCGCCCTGGTACACGCCCTTTGCCGCCGCCTTCATCGCCTTCACGCTGGTAACGACCGCCTATATGGCCGAAGCGATGCGCGGGGCGCTGGCGGCGATCGGCCAGGGACAGACGGATGCGGCCCGCGCGCTCGGGCTCAACCGGCTGCAGACTTTCTTCCTCGTCGTCCTGCCGCAGGCATTGCGCATCGTCATGCCGGTGCTCGTCAACGAGTTCATCAACCTGATCAAGCTGACCTCGCTTGCCTATGTGATTTCGATGCGGGAGATCATGGCCGTCGTCAACGACGCGATCGCGTCGAGCTTCCGCTTCGTCGAATGGTATTCGGCAGCACTCGTCTACTATCTGGCGATCGTCTCGATCCTGATGTTCCTGCAGCGGCTGATCCAGCGCCGCATGGCCTACTGCATAATTCCTTAAATCGGAATCGATTTAAGGACAAAATTATGCAGCAACTCAAAG
Organism: Ensifer sp. LC384; assembly: GCF_001695865.1. NCBI lineage: Bacteria > Pseudomonadati > Pseudomonadota > Alphaproteobacteria > Hyphomicrobiales > Rhizobiaceae > Ensifer > Ensifer sp. LC384. The sequence goes on along the minus strand of NZ_MBST01000001.1, from coordinate 376,269 downwards.
TGTTACAGCGACCTTTGCGCGTCTAAATAGACGCGCGGCGCTGTAGGCCCTTCAGCCAGCGCCTTCGTCATTTGCGGAAAGCAGCGCCTGCATCCCGCCGATGATCTTGCGGTGCTGGTGGGCGTGTCGGGTGCGCAGGCTGGTGGCGGCATAGACCGTCTGCGCGATCATCGGCGCGTCGGCAACAAGGGTGGCGCTCCCGGATTGCATGAGCCTGCGGGCCGTTGCGGTGGTGACATAGGCGGCGCCACCGAGCGAATGCAGCAGCATCGTGATCGCCAGGTTCTGGCCGGTTGCCACCGGTGCTGCGGAGAGATGCGGCAGAGCCAGCCGATGGGCGCGATCGAAGGCCGGCGAATAGATCGCCTGGATATAGGTCTCGATCCTGATATCCGACAAGGCGGCGGCAGCCGTGCTCACCATCGTGTAATGCAGATCGCCGATCCTTTCATAATGCAGATCGGGCAGATAATGCGGAGTATAGAGCATGGCGAGGTCGAGTTCGCCGGCACCGAGATCCCGGTTCATCTGGTTGGAGTAATCGGCCTCCATGTAGATCTCGGTTGTCGGTAGCTCGCGGCGGATGGCGGAGAGCCATTCGCCGGCAAAGGCTTCGGCCAGATCGTGCTGGATGCCGAGTCGCATCGAGCGCTCCAGCGCGCCGGCATTGGTGACCGCGCGTGTTGCCTCATGCCACTGGTTTTGCAGCGCTTTCGCGTAATCCAGGAACCGCAGGCCGGCAGCCGTCGGCACCGTGCCGCCCTTGTTGCGGGTAAAGAGCTTGCGGTTGAACTGGGCTTCCAGCGCCTTGACCCGGTGGGACACCGTCGATTGCGTGATGTTCAGCCGCTCGGCGGTGCGGTTGAAGGAGCGTGTCTCCATCAGGTCCAGGAACGTCTCGATCAGATCCACTTGCATCGGCATCCCGTCCGGTTTCGAAGATTCGCCCAATCTAATCGAAATTGTCGATCAATAAAGCCTGTTTCCATCGCTTGATGGCGCCCCGTTTCGACGGCAAGAATTCCGGCAAAACGAGGGAACAGTGCATGTCGAATTTGCCGTCTCACGCGCGGGTCGTGATCATCGGTGGGGGAGCGATCGGCGCTTCCTCGCTCTACCATCTTGCCAAGGCCGGCTGGACCGACTGCGTGCTTCTGGAAAAGAACGAGCTGACGGCCGGCTCGACCTGGCACGCCGCCGGCAACGTTCCGACGTTTTCGTCGTCCTGGTCGATCATGAACATGCAGCGCTATTCCGCGTCGCTCTACCGCGATCTTGGGCAGCGCGTCGACTATCCCATGAACTACCACGTCACCGGCTCGATACGGCTCGGCCACTCCAAGGAGAGGCTGCAGGAGTTCAAGCGCGTGGTCGGCATGGGCCGCTACCAGGGCATGGACCTCGATATCCTGACGCCGGACGAGATGCGCAGCCGCTATCCGTTCCTCGAAACCCATGAGCTGACCGGCGCGCTCTACGACCCCTATGACGGCGACATCGACCCGGCGCAGCTGACGCAGGCGCTCGCCAAGGGCGCGCGCGATATGGGAGCAAAGATCATCCGCTTCTGTCCCGTCACGGCGGCGCGCCGCGAAAACGACGAATGGGTGATCTCGACGCCGCAGGGCGAGATCCGCTGCGAATATGTCGTCAATGCCGCCGGCTATTACGCCCGCGAGGTCGGCAAGATGTTCGGCCGCGACGTGCCGATGATGGTGATGAGCCATCAATACATCCTGTTCGACGAAATCCCGGAGCTTGCCGCCTGGTCGAAGGAGGTTGGCCACAAGCTGCCGCTGCTGCGCGATGTCGACAGCTCCTACTATCTCCGCCAGGAGAAGAACGGCATGAACCTCGGACCCTACGAGCGCAACTGCCGTGCGCACTGGACGACGCCCGACGACCCGATGCCCGAAGACTTTTCGTTCCAGCTCTTCCCTGACGATCTCGAGCGGCTGGAATGGTATCTGAACGACGCCGTCGAACGGGTGCCCATCCTTGGAACCGCGGGGCTGTCGCGGGTCATCAACGGCCCGATCCCCTATGCGCCCGACGGCAATCCGCTGATCGGGCCGATGCCGGGCGTGCCGAACGCGTTTGAGGCCTGCGTCTTCACCTTCGGCATCTGTCAGGCCGGCGGCGCCGGCAAGGTGCTGGCCGAATGGATCACCGAGGGCCAGACGGAGTGGGACATGTGGTCCTGCGATCCCAGGCGCTACACCGACTATACCGACCAGGATTATTGCATCGCCAAGGGCATGGAGATCTACGGCCACGAATATGCGATGCATTTTCCGAAGCATTATTGGGCCGCCGGACGCGGCAAGAAGCTGTCGCCGATCCACGATCGTATCGCCGCACTCGGCGCGCAGTTCAAACCCTATAACGGCTGGGAACGGGCGATGTGGTATGCCAAACCCGGCGACGACACGTCAGAGGAGGCGACGCAGACCTGGGGCCGGCAAGGGCCGTGGGCCAAGCGCATCGAAGAAGAATGCCTGGCCGTGCGCGATGCCGCCGGCATCCTCGACCTGCCGGGGTTCTCGCGCTTCCGGGTCAAGGGCAAGGGGGCGACCGCGTGGCTTTCCGGCCTGATCACTGGCCGCGTGCCGAAGCCGGGTCGCATCGGCCTTGCCTATTTCTCCGATGACAAGGGCCGTATCGTCACGGAAATGTCGGTCATGATGCTGGACGAGGATTTCTTCTTCCTGATCACGGCGGCAACAGCGCAATGGCACGATCTCGAATGGTTGCGGAAGCATCTGCCTGACAATGCCGCCTTCACGCTTGACGATGTCACCACCCAGTTTTCCTGCCAGATCCTGACAGGGCCGAAGTCTCGCGACATCTTGGCCGAAGTCAGCGATGCGGATCTCGCCAAGGGCTGGCTCACGCACCAGACGGCGCAAATCGCCGGGCGTTATTGTCAGCTGGTGCGTGTGTCCTTTGCCGGTGAACTCGGTTGGGAGATCCATACGAAGGTGGACGATACCGCCGTCATCTTCGACGCTGTCTGGGAGGCCGGTCAGAAGCATGGCCTGAAGCCCTTCGGCATGGAGGCGCTCGACAGCCTGCGCATCGAGAAGGGGTACCGCGCCTGGAAGGGCGATCTCTCCACCGACTACACCATCCTGCAGGGCGGGTTAGAGCGTTTCGTCGACTGGGCGAAGCCGGCCTTCAAGGGCAAGGCGGCACTGGAGCGGGAGAAGCAGCAGGGCGTCAGCAAACGCTTCGTCACCTTGACGGTCGCCGCCGACGGCTGCGACGCGCCCTACATGTCGACGCTCTGGTCGGACGGCCAGGTGGTGGGCGAAACGACCTCGGGCAATTGGGGCTACCGCGTCGGCAAGTCGATCGCGCTCGGCATGCTGCGTGCCGATCTCGCCGTGCCCGGTAACGAGATCGAGGTCGAGATCTTCGGCGATCGCTTCAAGGCGACGGTCGAGACGGACCAACCGCTCTGGGATCCCTCCAATGAAAGACTGCGCGCATGACGAAGCCGATCCCCTCGAAAGCCAGAGCAGTCATCATCGGTGGCGGCGTCTCGGGCTGTTCGGTCGCCTATCATCTCGCCAAGCTCGGCTGGACCGACGTGGTGCTCCTGGAGCGCAAGCAACTGACATCGGGCACGACCTGGCATGCGGCCGGCCTCATCGGCCAGCTGCGCGCCTCGCAGAACATGACGCGGCTGGCGAAATACTCGGCCGACCTCTACGTCAAGCTTGAGGCCGAAACCGGCATTTCCACCGGCATGCGCCAGAACGGTTCGATCACCGTGGCGCTGACGGAGGAGCGCAAGGAGGAAATCTACCGCCAGGCATCGCTGGCGCGTGCCTTCAACGTCGACGTGCGCGAGATCACGCCCGACGAGGTCAAGGCGATGTATCCGCATCTCAATACCTCGGACGTGAGGGCGGCGGTGCATCTGCCGCTCGATGGCCAGTGCGATCCGGCCAACATCGCCATGGCGCTCGCCAAGGGTGCGCGCCAGAACGGGGCGACGATCATCGAGGGCGTCAAGGTCACGTCGGTCCTGAAGAAGGACGGCCGGGTGACGGGCGTGACCTGCGAGCAGAACGGCGAGAGCTACACGATCGAGACCGACAACGTCGTCAACTGTGCCGGCATGTGGGGCAGGGAGTTCGCGCGGCAATCAGGCGTCACCGTGCCGCTGCATGCCTGCGAGCATTTCTACATCGTCACCGAGGCGATCCCGGGACTCACGCGGCTGCCGGTGCTGCGCGTGCCGGACGAATGCACCTACTACAAGGAGGATGCCGGCAAGATGTTGGTCGGCGCCTTCGAGCTCAAGGCCAAGCCCTGGGGCATGGACGGCATCCGCGAGGATTTCTGCTTCGATCAGCTGCCTGACGATTTCGACCATTTCTCGCCGATCCTCGAAATGGCGGTTAATCGCATGCCGATGCTGGAGACGGCGGGCATCCATACCTTCTTCAACGGTCCGGAAAGCTTTACGCCGGACGACCGCTACTATCTTGGCGAGGCGCCGGAGGTGAAAGGCTATTGGGTCGCGGCCGGCTACAACTCGATCGGTATCGTCTCATCAGGCGGCGCCGGCATGGCGCTGGCGCAATGGATGAACGACGGCGAGCCGCCCTTCGACCTCTGGGAAGTCGACATCCGCCGGGCCCAGCCGTTCCAGAAGAACCGCGCCTACTTGAAGGATCGCGTCTCCGAAACGCTGGGGCTGCTCTATGCCGATCACTTCCCCTATCGCCAGATGGCAACGGCGCGTGGGGTACGGCGCTCGCCGCTGCACGAACATCTGAAGGCGCGCGGCGCCGTGTTTGGCGAGGTCGCCGGCTGGGAGCGCGCCAACTGGTTTGCGAAGGAAGGCCAGGAACGCGAATACCGCTATTCCTGGAAACGGCAGAACTGGTTCGAAAACCAGAAGGCCGAACATCTGGCGGTTCGCAACGGCGTCGGCCTGTTCGACATGACCTCCTTCGGCAAGATCCGGGTTGAGGGGCGCGATGCGCTCTCCTTCCTGCAGCGGCTCTGCGCCAACGAGATGAATGTCGAGGCCGGCCGCATCGTCTACACCCAGATGCTCAACGGCCGCGGCGGCATCGAAAGCGACCTGACGGTCACGCGCCTTTCGGAAACCGCGTTCCTGCTGGTGGTGCCAGGCGCCACGTTGCAGCGCGATCTTGCCTGGCTGCGCAAGCATGTGCGCGACGAGTTCGTCGTCATCACCGATGTCGGCGCCGGCGAAAGCGTGCTCTGCGTCATGGGGCCGAAGGCGCGCGACCTGATGCAGAAGGTGAGCCCGAACGATTTTTCGAATGCCGCGCATCCCTTCGGCACGGCGCGTGAGATCGAGATCGGCATGGGCCTCGCCCGCGCCCACCGCGTCACCTATGTCGGCGAACTCGGCTGGGAACTCTATGTTTCCACCGACCAGACGGCGCATGTGTTCGAGGCGCTGGAGGAGGCGGGGCAGGATCTCGGGCTGAAGCTCTGTGGCATCCACACGCTCGACAGTTGCCGCATCGAAAAGGCCTTTCGACATTTCGGCCACGACATCACAGACGAGGACCACGTGCTCGAGGCCGGGCTCGGCTTTGCTGTCAAACCCGACAAGGGTGATTTCATCGGCCGCGAGGCGGTGCTCGCCAAGCACAATCGCGGGCTTTCGCGCCGGCTGGTGCAGTTCCGGCTGGCCGATGCGGAGCCGCTCCTCTTCCACAACGAGGCGATCGTGCGTGATGGAAAGATCGTCGGCACCATCACCTCAGGCAATTACGGCCACCATCTCGGCGGCGCCATCGGCCTTGGCTACGTGCCCTCCGAAGGCGAAAGCGACGCCGACGTGCTCGGTTCAAGTTTCGAGATCGAGATCGCCGGCACGCGGGTGAAAGCCGAGGCGTCGCTGAAGGCGATGTACGATCCGCGCTCCGAGCGGGTGAGGATGTAGGGAACGACGTTTGCGGCTGCCCCTCATCCGGCCTGCCGGCCACCTTCTCCCCGTTTTGACGGGCGAAGGAGACGCGTTGTGGGCTTCGTGCCCACGAACGAGGCGAGGCGGGCAACTCAGGGCGAGAGGTTTTCCCTCTCCCCGCAGGCGGGGAGAGGGCTAGGGTGAGGGGCAGCCTCGTACGCCAACGCAAATCTAGCATACGCGCGCCGGAACGCGGGTCTTCCGGTTCTTCTTTCGGGAGTTCAGGCCCATGTTCGCATCGGACCTTTCCAATACGACCGTCGCGGGCGACCGCATTGATCAGCTGGTCGCGGCGCATCGGCCGGGCCATGGGCTGGTCAGGGCCTTCTACCACGACGAGGATATCTACGAGCGGGATCTCGACCGGGTGTTTCGCCGCCATTGGCACTGCGTCGCGCATGAAAGCGTGATCCCGAACCCCAATGATTTCGAAGTCTTTCGCATGGCCTCCGAGCAGGTGATCGTCACCCGCACCGCCACGGGCGCGATCCATGCCATGCTGAACGTCTGCCGCCACCGCGGCGCCGAGGTCTGCACCAAGGACAAGGGCAATGCCCGCGCCTTCGTCTGTCCCTACCACGCCTGGACCTATGGCAATGACGGCGCGCTGAAGGCGGCGCGGCTGATGCCGAAGGACTTCAAGCGCGAGGATCATGGGCTGAAGAAACTTCACGTGCGCGTGGTCGAGGGGTTGATCTTCATCTCGTTTGCCGACGAGCCGCTCGATTTTACCGAGGTCGAGAACCTCTTGCGTGCGACCTGCGGCCAATATGGCTGGGCCGAGGCCAAGGTCGCGCACCGGCAGTCCTATCCTGTCGATGCCAACTGGAAGCTCGCGGTCGAGAACTATGTCGAGTGCTACCATTGCGGCCCGGCGCATCCGGAATATTCCGAGACGCACGCGCTCGAACAGCCGCTGCACATGATCGAGGAGCTGAATGCCAAGATGGAGGCGCGCACCTGCGCGCTCGGCATCGAGGTCGGCTCCGGCGACCACTGGCAGAGTTCGGCGGGCGGCAAGGAAACGGTCCATGCCTTCCGCTACGCGCTCTATGACGGCGTCAAGACCGGCAGCAAGGACGGCCGACCGCTCAGCACCCTGATGGGCCGGTTCAGCGATTTCGACGGCGGCGTCACCTCCATTCATCTCGGCGGCACGACATTCCTCGTCTGCTATCCTGACCACGGCATGATCTACCGCTTCATTCCGAAGACGGCTGGGACCTGCGAGATGGAACTGATCTGGCTCGTCGACGGCAAGGCCGAGGAGGGGCGGGACTACGATCTCGAAAAGCTCACCTGGCTGTGGACGGTGACGACCGACGAGGACAAGGCGATCATCGAACACACCTCGCGTGGCGTGCGCTCGCACTATTTCGTGCCGGGGCCGATCGCGCCGATGGAGCAGAACGAACTGCGCTACATCAACTGGTATCTCGACGAGATCAGCCGGCCGACCCACGGCTCATCGGCGTCTCGGCCGCGGGACGCGAGCAGCGCCGCAACGGCCGTGTGAAGGGGCGTTGAAAGCGCCTGATGTGATGAAGAACGTCACTGACCGTGCAAACGCGCCGTCGCTGGATTCCTGTGACAAGCACAGGAATGAGGGATGCGGGTGGGCTGTAGCGATCAGTCCCTTCGGTCGAAATGGGTGCGCAGCGCCACATGCGTCTGCACCGTCGCAACGCCGGATATCAGCGAGATCTGTCGGCGGATGGTGTCGAGATCACCGTTCGAGGCGCATTCGATCAGCAGCATCAGGTCGGTCTCGCCGGCAAGCGACCAGCAACTGACGACCGGCGGCATGCCGGCGAGATGCGGCACGATGTGGTCGCAATTCTTGCCGGGCTGGAAGGAGACGGCGATCAGCGCGCGCACGACCGGCGCCTTGTCCTCTATGCCGATGCGGATCGTGTAGCCGGCAATGACGCCCCGCGTTTCGAGCCGGCGCAGACGTTCATGGGCGGCGCTGCGCGACAGGCCGGCATGGCGAGCGAGCGCCACCAGGCTCTGGCGCGAATCCTGCCGCAAGGCGGCCAACAGCAGCCGGTCCTTCTCATCCATTTCGGTCAATATGTCGCCCTCTTGGTCATCTGGCCGGAAGAACGTCCGGCCTGCCGTCATCATGTCCAGTGAAACCGGACGATAGGATGGCTAGCTTCCTGACGCAACCAAGGAGCGTTAGCCATGACCATTCCGAGACTTCCCGACAATGCCGTCCTGATCCCGATCGACATGCAGCAGGCATTCGACGCTGCCCCTTGGCCGCCACGGTGGAATGCTGATGTCGATGACAACGGGCGCGCTTTGCTCGCCGCCTGGCGTACCGCCGGCCGACCGATCATCCATGTGCGTCACGACAGCGTCGCGCCGGGCTCGACGCTCGGCCCGGCTGCGGCCGGCAATGCGCCGCGCCCGGGCTTCGAACCCGCCGGCGACGAGCCGCTGGTCAGCAAGAGCGTCAACGCGGCCTTCATCGGCACCGACCTCGATCTGCGCCTGCGCCGGCTCGGCGCCGATACGATCGTTCTCTTCGGCATCTCGACTGATATGTGCGTCTCGACCTCGGTGCGGGTCGGGGCCAATCTCGGTTATCGGGTCATCCTCGTGGAAGATGCCTGCGATTGCTTCGATTTGTCGGACGGAAATGGCGCCGTGATCCCGGCGCGCGAAATCCACCGTGCCCATGTCGCCACGTTGCGGGCGGAATTCGCCGAGGTGACGACGACGGTTGCGATCGTCTCGGCCCTGCGGCCAGCGTCGGCGGCGTAAGGGCGCTGCAGCGCTTGCAGCCTGCCACACCAACTTCTCCTCAAGTCGATGCCGATTGAGGAGTGATGCGGTGGCCTATCGGCTGGCGGCGCCGCGGACTTCCAGCACCTGGTAGGTCCATTTCGGTGCCGTCAGGCTCTCACCCTCGCGGCTCGGAAAGGTGAGGAAGGTCTCGAAAGGTTTCGCTTGGCCGACCGGCACGCGGGCGAGGACGAGGGCGGTGTCGTCGCCGATCTTCTCGCAGGCGTCCTGCGGGCAATCCTCGAGCGTTACCGACAGGCGGAAATATTCGAGTGGCGTCTGGCCGTTGTTGGTGACCGTGCCGCGCAGGCGGAAGCTTCGTTCCGGCTGGCTTTGTTCGAATGTCATGCCCTCGAGGCTGATGTTCTCGGTGGCCGGAACCGCCGGAGCTGTCGTCACCGGCTCGGGCGCCGGAGCTTTGCGCTCGCCGCGGTCGCTGATCCAGATGATGAAGGCAGAGAGCAGGGCGATTGCCACTGCGACCGACAGGATGGGTTCGGCCCACCGGCGAAAGCGGCTGAAACGCGCCGCCAGATACACGATCGCCACGCAAACCAACGCTACCAACCAAAGCATGAAGCTCCTCCTCATTCACCCTTATATAGGGTGAGGGGCGAGTGGCAATATCGCCACGGAGCGGTCGAGGGTCCTGACCCTCAGGGCTACTGTTTGCGTTGGCTGGGAAGGGCGCAGAGGCTGCCGCAGCTGCGCACCCCGGGTAGCAGGTAGCGCAGGCAGCAGATCTTGCGCCGGCAGACCCGCGCGCCGTCCTCTTCCTCGTGGCGCAGGCAATCGAAGAAGGGGTTGGGTGAACCGTCGGGCAGGGATCTGCTGCCGATGAGAGCCTCTGCCCGGGCATGAAGCGGCTCGACGCCGGCGGCGCGCAGGGCATAGTCGATGTAGACCAGCGCATTGTTCCAGGCGAGTTTCGGGGCGATGCCGCCGGTCGACTTGAGATAGCCGACGACGTCGCGCAGGTGCTCGCCCATCAGCGGTGCCAGGGTGGCAAAGACGTCGTCGTCATCGCCGGCCTGCCAGTCGCCGGCATCGGCGACGCCAAAGGCGCGGGGCAGGCCGTCTTCGGCGAGCGCCACCTTCATGCGGGCGAACGAGACCGGCAATACCTGATGGTCGAGCACGCGGGCAACGAGGTAGGGGATGGTGAGCGCCGAGAAGTAATAGAGCGACCACATGGACGCGACCGCACGGCGATCTGTGCCGCCGGACTTTTCAGCGTAGGTGTCAAGCGCCCGGTCGAAGGCGCCGGAGGCGAAGAACTCGGGCAGCGCCATGCCATCGGAAAGCTCGTCAGACAGCACCATCTTCTCGTTGCACCAGGCGTGCGGGCCGGAAAAGGCGGATGAGAGTGCCCTGGGGCCGCCCGTCTCCATGACCGGCTCGGAGGCGGCGGTCATTGGGGCACCCGCATGTGGCCCGCGGCCGGCCCACTGCCGTTGCTGGGCCCGCGGCGCGGAGCCGTCGCGAACACAAACGCGGGAGCGGACAGACGCCTTCTTGCAACCATGCGACACCTTCTGAACGGGTCAGACATTCATAAGGTGACCGTGTTACTCATGTTTCTTCGTTGTGCAAGCCGTTTTATGAGTTTTGTCCGCATGTTTTAACTCGCGGGCGAGGCGCGAGGACAGCCGCAAGCTCGGGCTTGCGGCTGCTGAAGGGCCGGTGCCGCCGGCTCGACGGCCGCCTACATCAAGCCGAGCTGTTTGTAGAAGCCGAGCGCATCATAATAGTCGTTTTGAGCGGCGATCTTGCCGTCCCTGACGGTGAAGACCGAGGCTCCGGTGAACTTGAAGCTCTTGCCCGTTGCCGCCGTACCATCGGCCCAGGCGCCACTGTTGGTGCCGGAGAATTCCCATTCGAAGGAAACCTTGTCGCCGGCGGCGATGGGATCACCCTTCATGGTCCAGACGGCATCGGGGACCGCGTTGAGGAAGTTGTCGATGACGCCGGTCTTGGCGGCATCCTTCCCGGTCACCGGCTTGCCGACGGACGCATCGTAATAGGTGACGTCATCGGCGAAGTAGGACGCGGCCTTGCTCGAGTCATGGGCGTTCCACGCAGCGACGTAGGCCGCGACGACATCGGGCGCCGCGTCGGCGGCGAAGCCGGCGGGCGCCAGAAGAAAGGTGCTCAGACCCAAAGCACCTGCAGCAGCAAGCAGTTGACGACGGTACATGGCAATTTCCTCCCGGTTGTCTTCGTTTGCATGCTTTGTCCGCACCGCGGCCAACGTCGTGCGCGGCGTCAGCCGTGGTTGATCATGATGTGGCGAACGGCGGTGTAGTCCTCGAGCGCATAGACCGACATGTCCTTGCCATAGCCCGACTGCTTGACGCCGCCATGCGGCATCTCGTTGGTCAGCATGAAGTGGGTGTTGATCCAGGTGCAACCGTATTGCAGGCGCGAGGCCGCCTTCATCGCCTTGGAGATATCCTTGGTCCAGACCGAGGAGGCGAGGCCATAGTCGCTGTCGTTGGCCCAGGCGACGGCATCGTCCCTGCCGGTGAAGCGGGTGACCGAAACGACCGGCCCGAACACCTCGCGGCGCACGATCTCGTCTTCCTGGGTCGCGCCGGCAATCACCGTCGGCTGGAAGAAGAAACCGTCGGCGCTGCCCGGGCCGCCGCCGGTGGTGATCTCGATGTGCTTCTGGTCGGCGGCGCGTTCGACGAAGCTTGCGACGCGATCGCGCTGGCGCCGCGAGATCAGCGGGCCGATCTCGTTCTCCGTGTCGTCGGCAAGATTGTAGCGGATGGTCGAGACGGCCGAACTCAGGTCGGCGACGAGCTTTTCGTAGATGCCGGCTTCGGCATAGATTCGGCAGGCGGCCGTGCAGTCCTGGCCGGCATTGTAATAGCCGAAGGTACGGATGCCGTTGACGACGGCTTCGAGGTCGGCGTCGTCATAGACGATGACCGGGGCCTTGCCGCCGAGCTCCAGATGCGTGCGCTTGACGGTCTTTGCGGCGGCCGCCAGCACTTTCTTGCCGGTGGCGATGTCGCCGGTGATCGAGACCATCGCGATCTTCGGGTGGTTGATCAGCGCATTGCCGACGGTTTCGCCACGGCCGGTGACGACGTTGACGACGCCTTCCGGCAGGATGTCGGCCAAAAGGCGGGCGAGCTTCAGCGCGGTCAGCGGCGTCTGTTCGGACGGCTTGAAGACGACGGTGTTGCCGCCGGCAATCGCCGGCGCCAGCTTCCACGCCATCATCATCAGCGGGTAGTTCCAGGGCGCGATCGAACCGACGATGCCGACCGGGTCGCGGCGGACCATGGAGGTATGCCCGGGCAGGTATTCGCCGGCCGTCGGCGCATGAAGGTTGCGGATGGCGCCGGCAAAGAAGCGCCAGCAGTCGATGATGGCAGGCAGCTCGTCGTTCTTCACCGCGTTGATCGGCTTGCCGCAGTTGAGCGCTTCAAGGGCTGCAAAATCGTCGGCGTTCTTCTCGATCGCGTCGGCGACCTTAAGCAGATAGCCGGAGCGCTCGCCCGGCGTCGTCGTCGACCAGGAGACGAAGGCGCGTTCCGCGGCATCCACCGCCGCTTCGACCTGCATGTGCGAGGCTTCGGCGAGGTCGATGATCTTTCCGCCGGTGCGTGGGTTCAGGATATGCTCCTCGGCCTCGGTTCCGGCTTCGAAGCGCGATCCGATCAAAAGCTGGGTGTCCATGTCTGTTCTCCCTTGAAAGTCGAGTTTATTTGCCGGCGCCGGCGATCTGGTCGCCGTCGCGGGTCAGGTAGTAGGCGCCGAGGATCGGCAGGAAAGTGACCAGCACCACGATCATGGCGACCACGTTGGTCACCGGCCGCTGGCGCGGACGGATGAGTTCTTCGAGCATCCAGATCGGCAGCGTCGACTGCTGGCCGGCGGTAAAGGTGGTGACGATCACCTCGTCGAAGGACAGTGCGAAGGCGAGCATGCCGCCGGCCAGAAGCGCCGTGCCGATATTGGGCAGGATGATGTAGCGGAAGGTCTGGAAACCATCGGCGCCGAGATCCATCGAGGCTTCGACCAGCGAGCCTGAGATGCGGCGGAAGCGGGCGACCGCATTGTTGTAGACGACGACGATGCAGAAGGTCGCGTGGCCGAGCACGATCGTCCAGAAGGAAAACGGGATCTCCGCCATGGAAAAGGCCGAGCGCAGCGCGATGCCGGTGATGATGCCGGGCAGCGCGATCGGCAGGATGACCAAGAGCGAGATCGTCTCGCGGCCGAAGAAGCGCGTCTGGCTGACGGCGGCGGCGCAAAGCGTGCCGAGCACCAGGGCGACCGCGGTCGCGATCGAGGCGACCTTGACCGAGAGCGTCAGCGCCGCCCAGACGTCCGGTCGGTTCCAGGCAACCGCGAGCCATTGCGTCGTCAGCCCCGGCGGCGGGAACTGGTAGCTCTTTTCCTCGGTGGTGAAGGCATAGAGGAAGATCAAGAGGATCGGCACATGCATGAAGGCGAGGCCGGCGGCGGCCGCGATCTTCAGGCCGAGGGGTGAGCGGTTGAGGCGATCAGAGCGCATCGAAGGCCCCCATGCGTTTGGCCATCCAGAGATAGGCGCCCATGATGACGATCGGCACGACGGTGAAGGCGGCGGCAAGCGGGATGTTGCCGGCCGTGCCCTGCTGGGCATAGACCGCCTGGCCGATGAACAGCCGGGAGGAGCCGATGATCTGCGGAATGATGTAGTCGCCGAGCGTCAGCGAGAAGGTGAAGATCGAGCCGGCGACGATGCCGGGCAGCGCCAGCGGGAAGAGCACGTGGCGGAAGGTCTGGGCCGGCGTGCCGCCGAGATCGGAGGAGGCCTCGATCAGGTTGGTCGGCACGCGCTCAAGCGCTGCCTGGATCGGCAGGATCATGAACGGCATCCAGACATAGACGAAGACGATGAAGGTGCCGGTGTAGCTGACGGAGAGCGAGTTGCCGCCGACGACGGGAAGCGAGAGCCAGGCGTCGAGCAGCCACAGCAGATGCAGCTTTTCGAAGAACCAGGTGACGATGCCTTCCTTGGCAAGGATCAGCTTCCAGGCATAGATCTTGACCAGATAGCTCGACCAGAGCGGCAGCATGACGCCGAGATAGAACAGCACCTTCCATTTTCCCTGGGCGTAACGCGCCGCGTAGTAGGCGATCGGGAAGGCGATGAGTGCGGAGGCGAGCGTCACGATTGCCGCCATCGACACGGTGCGCAGGATGATGTCGAGATTGGTCTCGCTGAGCAGCTGGCGATAGGTGGCGAAGGTGAACTCGTAATTGATCAGGCCCGAGAAGTCGTCGATCGAGAAGAAGCTCTGCAGCAAGAGAGCAAAGAGCGAGCCGATATAGACGACGCCGAGCCACAGCAGTGGCGGCGCCAGCAGGACGGTCAGCAGCACGTGCGGGTGCTTCCAGAAGAAGTCCGAAAGCCGGCCGGTCGGGCCGCGGCGTTCCGGAGACATGAGATTCTCGGCGACGGCGGTCATGCGTCCTCCATCGGGTGCAGCTCGTCGGCGGCAAAGCTGATGGTGACGGGGCTGCCGACCTTGGGCACAACGAGCGAGACGGGGCTTGCGACAGCGATGCGCGCGCCTTCGACGTCGACGACGACCCGGTTGACCGCGCCGAGGAAACTATGGGCCGACACGGTACCGGAGAGGCTGAGCGCGCCGTCGCGCGGTGCCGACAGCACGATCGCCTCGGGGCGAAGGCTGGCATAGGAGGATGTGACCCCCAGCCTTTGGCACAGCCTTGCCGGCAGCACATTTGACGAGCCGACGAAATCGGCGACGAAGCGCGTCTTCGGCTGCTTGTAGACTTCTTCGGGGCTGCCGAGCTGCTGGATGCGGCCATCGTTGAAGACGGCGATGCGGTCGGCCATCGACAACGCTTCGCCCTGGTCGTGGGTGACGAAGACGAAGGTGATGCCGAGCGATTTCTGCAGGCTCTTCAGTTCCTCCTGCATCTGTTCGCGCAGCTTCAGGTCGAGAGCGCCGAGCGGCTCGTCGAGCAGCAGCACCTTCGGCTTGTTGACGAGCGCGCGGGCGAGCGCCACGCGCTGGCGTTGGCCGCCCGAGAGCTGGCCGGGGCGGCGGCTGCCGTAGTTCGGCAGCTTGACCATGGCGAGCGCATCCTCGGCGGCCTTGCGGCGCTCTTCCCGGCCGACGCCCTTGACCATCAGCCCATAGGCGACATTGTCGAGGATCGAGAGATGCGGGAACAGGGCATAGTCCTGGAAGACGGTGTTGACGCTGCGGCGATAGGGCGGCACGCCTTCTGCCGTCTCGCCGAAGATTTCGATATGGCCGCCGGTTGGCTGTTCGAAGCCGGCCATCAGGCGCAGGCAAGTGGTTTTGCCCGAGCCGGAAGGGCCGAGCATGGCGAAGAATTCGCCCTCGGCGATCTCGAGGTTCACGCCATCGACGGCGCGCACGGCGCCGAAGTGGCGGGAAACATTGTCGAAAAGCACGGCGGTCATAGGAATGCTCCGGAAAGTTTGGCCCCTCATCCGCCCTAACGGGCGCCTTCTCCCCGCCTGCGGGGAGAAGGAGGCTCGCGGCCGCAGCTCACCTAAAATGCCGGGTGAGAGCTTTGCCGGGGGCGTTCCCTCTCCCCGCAGGCGGGGAGAGGGCTAGGGTGAGGGGCGGAATGCTTGCGATGTGGTCGTGGCGGCTTACCGCCCGCCGATGACGCCGATATAATCGGAGACCCAGCGGTGATAGGGCACGCATTCGCCCTGGCTTTCGCATTTCGTCACCGGCGTCTTCCAGAACTTCACTTTCTCGAAGTCCTCGTAGCCGTTGGTCTTGCAACCCTCGTCGGTCAAGAGTTCATTGCCCTTGCAGGCAGCGCCGACGGAGGGGTTGGCGCCGAACCAGGCGGAGACATCGCCCTGCACCTTGGACGATAGCGAATGCTCCATCCACATATAGGCGCAGTTCGGATGCGCGCTTTCGGCGTGCAGCATGGTGGTGTCCGCCCATCCGGTGACACCTTCGTCCGGAATGGTCGAGGCGATCGGCAGCTTTTCGGCTTCCATCAGGTTGACCTGGAACGGCCAGGAGCCGGAGGCGACGACGCCTTCGTTCTTGAAGTCGTCGATCTGGATCATCGCATCGTGCCAGTAGCGGCCGACGAGCGTGCGCTGGGTGCGAAGCAGATCAAGCGCAGCCTTGTACTGGTCTTCGTTGAGTTCGTAAGGGTTCTTGATGCCGAGCTCGGGTTTGTGGGCCATCAGGTAGTTGGCGGCATCGGCGACGTGGATCGGGCCATCATAGGCCTGGACACGGCCCTTGTTGGACTTACCGTCCGGCAGGTTCATTTCCTCGAAGACGACGTTCCAGCTCTTCGGCGCTTCGCCCTTGAAGGCGTCCTTGTTGTACATCAGCACGTTCGGGCCCCAGACATAGGGGGTGCCGTAGTGAACGCCGTTGACGGTGTGCCAGGGCGCGCTTTGCATGCGCTCGTCAATGGTCTTCCAGCTGGGGATGAGGTCGGTATTGATCGGCTGGACGCGCTTGCCGGCGACGAGGCGCAGCGAGGCGTCGCCCGAGGCGGTGACGAGGTCGAAGCCGCCTTCGTTCATCAGCGCCACCATTTCATCGGAGGTGGCGGCGGTCTTGACCGAGACCTTGCAGCCGGTCTGTTTTTCGAAATCGGTGACCCAGTCGTAGTTCTTGTCGGTCTCGCCGCGCTCGATATAGCCGGCCCAGGCGACGATCGACAATTCGCCTTCGCCCTTGCCCAGTTCCTTCAGCGGCTCCTGCGCCAAGGCGGGCGCCACGAGGCCGAGCGACAGCGTCAGCGCGGTGCAGGATTTCAGGATCTGCTTCATCTGAATTCTCCCAGTGTTGAGCCGCATTTTACGGCTTCGTTCCCAGGTTGAAGCGTGCCTTGATTTCTCCGTATTCGCAAATTCATTAATCAGAATGCCGCTATCGGTTTTGCCGATATCAGGAGCAATTCCAGCAAAAGTGCGCAGCGGTTTTGCGTCCGGAATTGCGTAAAAACAAAGGGATAGAACACTCCTGCATGCGTTCTGCGTTCAGGAGCAGACGGCGAAAGTGCTCGAGCGTCAGCGCGGGCGGGCACTGCGCAGAGCTTCGGCAATGCCGACGAAATCGCGTGCCGATTGCGGCAAGCTGGAGCCCTTGCGCCAGACCATGCCGACCTGAACGACGGGCAGGGCGCCGGAGACGTCGCGGCTCTCGATGCGGTCGCCTTCAAGCGACCAGGGGCGGTAGACGAGGTCGGGCAGAAGCGCGATGCCCGCACCTGTCGCCACCAGGCTGCGCACCGCTTCGACCGAGCGGGTGCGAAAGGCAACATGCGGCCGGGCGCCGAGCGCTGACAGGAGCTTGCCGGTGTTCTCCTCGATTTCGTCGACCGTCAGCATGATCAGCGGCTCCTTGGCGATATCACTGATCGAGATGATGTCGGCACTGACGAGCGGATGGCCGATCGGCAGCCAAAGCCGATAGGGCGAGGTTTCCAGGATCTCGGCCTGCAGCGCCATGCGGTCGCGCAGGTTGGAGATGACCATGACGGCGACGTCGAGTTCGCCGCCGATCAGGAGATGTTCGAGATAGGAGCCATTGTCCTCGATGGCGCTGACCTCGACGCCGGGGCAGGCGCGGCGATAGCGGGCGAGCAGGTCCGAGAGCACGTAACCGGCAACCAGCGAGGTGACGCCGAGATTGAGCTTGCCGCCAGTCTCCTCGCGGCTGTCGGAAAAGCTGCGCCTCGCGTCGGAGACATTGGAAAGGATCTTCGTCGCATGCCGCAGAAACTGGTGGCCGTTATGGGTGATCGAAAGGCCGCGGGGATGCCGGTCGAACAGCTCGACGCCGAGGTCGCCTTCAAGCTCCTTGATCGCCTCGGTGATCGAGGATTGCGAGATCGAGAGGTTCTGCGCCGCGCGGGTGATCGAGCCCTGCTCGGCGACGGCGACGAAATACTGCAACTGTCTGAAGGTGAACGCCATCCGCGCAGTTAATCGCGGTCGTGGGGTGCTTGCAAGTACAGGCGAGAGATCGTCCCACGCAACCGCGGCGGGATTTTCCTGGTGATGTCGGTTTCCGGATAGAAGGTGGGCAGACCGATGCTAGACTTCTGCCGGAGAAATCATGGAGGCGGACTTTGGATCAGGCCGTATTGAAACCGATGCCGACGGAGAAGGGCATTCTCGCCTTTCACCAGCGCTGCGAAGCCTTCTACCCCGCCGATGCGGTCGATGCATCGATCGGACAGCAACGCAAATGGTACGATGCGCTCTGCGCCGAGTTCGACGCGCCGTCGCCGGCGGGCCTTGCGCGCGAGGACGGGCTTGTCGGCGGCCGCATTCCGATCAGACGCTATCGGCCGGCGACCGTCTCGACCGAGACCCGCATCTACTACATCCACGGCGGCGGCTTCGTCGTCGGTTCGCTCGACAGCCATGATGCCATCTGCGCCGAGCTTGCCGATTTCGCCCGTGCCGAACTGGTCTCGGTCGACTATCGGCTGGCGCCGGAGCATGTCTGGCCGGCAGCCTTCGAGGATTGCTTCGCGGTGCTGAATTTCCTCCTGGCCGATGGTCGCCCGGTCGTCGTCGCCGGCGACAGCGCCGGCGGAAACCTGACGGCGGGAATCGTCCTGAAGGCCCGGGCGGACGGACTGTCGGGTATCGTCGGCCAGGCGCTGATCTATCCCGGCCTTGGCGGCGATCTCGTTTCCGGTTCCTATGTGGAAATGGCCGTGGCGCCGGGACTGACGACCGCCGACACCAGCTATTACCGAAAGGTCCTGCAGGCGCCGGCCGGTAATCCGTTTGCGGCGCCGCTGGCTGCCACGGATCTTTCCGGCCTGCCGCCGACCTACATCACTGGGGCCTATTTTGATCCCTTGCGCGACGACGCCCGGCTCTATGCCGCACGGCTTGCAACCGCCGGCGTCAACGTCACGTTTCGCGAAGAGCCGCAGATGATCCATGCCTGGCTGCGAGCACGGCACATGAGCGAGGGCGCGCGGGAGGGTTTCCGCCGGTTGGCCGAGGGTATTGCCGTTCTCGTCGGAACCGGCTGACCGTTTTGGATTTGACCGCAGGGCAACCGTGGACGGAAAAACGTTTCTCCTGGAACTGGGCTAGCTCTTCGCCTTGAACACCAGCACCGGATTGGCGCGGAAGCTCTGCGGGAACAGTTTGCGCAGGCTCTCGATCTTCGGCATGTCGTTGTAGACGATGTAGGGATAGGTCGGGTTGCGCGTCAAAAAATCCTGATGGTAGCCCTCGGCGACATAGAAGCCCTTCAGCGGCGCGATCTCGGTGACGATCTCGGCCGGGAAGACGCCTGATTTCCCGAGTTCGGCGATATAGGCCTCGGCGATCTTCTTCTGCTGTGGCGTGGCGACGAACAGCGCCGAGCGATACTGCGTGCCGTGATCGGGGCCCTGATAGTTCAGCTGCGTCGGGTTGTGGCCGACGGAAAAGAAGATCTGCAGCAGCTTGCCGTAGCTCACCTGGCTCGGATTGTAGGTCACTTCCACCGATTCCGCATGGCCGGTGTCGCCATTGCTGACGGCCTCGTATGAAGCGGTGTCGCGGCTGCCGCCGGAATAGCCCGAGACAGCGTTGGTCACGCCCTTCACATGCTGGAACACGCCCTGGACGCCCCAGAAACAGCCGCCGGCAAACACCGCGGTCTCCGGCCCGCTTGCGGCCTTTTCATCCAGCGACGGTGGCGGAATGGACACTGCCGGTTCGGCGGCCTTTGCCATGGCAGCGATGGACAGCGTGGCGCAGAGGGCAAGCGCCGGAGCCAGCAGCCGCAGGTGGCGGCCGATCGTGGCAGAGAACGGCGGAATGTCGCGTGTCGAAGCCATGGGTTGCTCCCCTGCCGCGTTCGGGAGGCGGCCGTGTACTGATCCATGTTTTTCGTGTGCCCGGCCGAAAGCAAATCGCAAGCGCGTGCTTCACGGCAATGTGACGATCCGCTACCACTGCGGTGGCGCTGCGATCTTGCAGGATGAGGATCGTGGGAAGTTCGGAGGAGGGGTGATGGCCGGAGAAACGGACCTGACGACGCTGCTGGCGACGATGGCGCCGGTGCTGTTTCCGCAGACCTATGTCTATTGCACCGTGCCCCATGACGAGGCGCAGCGCTATATGCCGCTGGAGCCGCTTGCCACCTACCGTGAGGACGAAGGGCTGACGCTGATCCTGGAGCGGGGCGCCGCGGATGCCGCCGACCTTTCCTATGGTCCGCTGCTTCGGCGCATCACGCTCAATGTGCATTCGGCGCTTGAAGCCGTCGGACTGACGGCGGCGGTGGCAACAGTGCTGACGCGCGAGGGCATCAGCGCCAATGTCGTGGCCGCCTATTATCACGACCACATCTTCGTGCCGGAGGCGGATGCCGAGCGCGCGCTCGAGGCGCTGCGGGCGCTGAGCCCCGCCTGAGGCATTCCCGCTTAGGCATTTCCTGCCGGAAAACCGCTTCACACTTTTCCTGGAAATGCTTTGGTCCGACGGAAATCACATGAAGCGGGTATCCCGCGGCGGGTTTTCGTAGTCGTCGTCGCGGCCGTTCTCATAGACAATGGGTGCCGTGCCCAGTTCCTCGTCACTGATGCCGTCGAGGCAGGCGACGTTGACGGCGTAGAAATGGCCAAGGAAGTCCTCGAGGTAGCCGCGTGAAAACGGCCGGATGCCGCAGCGGCTGCAGAAATAGTGGTCGACGTCACCCTCCCGCCAGTTCGAAGGCTGCGCCCGGTAGCTCGTCAACGCCTCCTTGCCCCTGGTGATGGCAAACTCGTCGCGAAGCGCGAATGATTTCTGCATGCGCGTCTTGGCGCAGAAGCTGCAATTGCAGCGGCGAATGCCTTGCGCCAGATCAAGCTGGCACTCGAACCCAACGGCGCCGCAATGGCAGCTGCCGCGATAGAGCTTTTTCATCGGACGGGCTCCTGTCTTTGGACGGACGTCATCGTTCCACGGTCTTTCGACCGGGAAGATGACGCTGTCGAGGTGAACGTGGATGCGTATTATGGACCGGCGTCCGTTGCGCGGACGCCAGCCGCTATCCGGCCTTGACGGAAGCTTCCGCCTCGTCGGCGATTGCCGGGTCGTTGCCGGTGCCGGTTGCCTTGCGCAGAAGCAGGAAGGCGAGCAGCGCAGTCAGCAGCGACAGGGCCACACAGATCGATGCGGTGAAGGCAAACGAACTGGTGAACACGTCGCGGGCGGCAAACAACAGCCGTTCGGACTGGTCGCCCGGCAGTTGCTCGGCAATGGCGACGGCGCCGCCCAGCGTCTGGCGTGCGGCCTCCACGGTCTCAGTGGGAAGGCCGGTCACGACGACCGCGTCCATGCGGCTGCGATAGGCTGATGTCAGCATGCTGCCGAGCACCGCGATGCCGAGCGCACCGCCGAATTCGAAGCTGGTCTCCGAGATCGCCGATGCCGCACCC
Source organism: Ensifer sp. LC384 (assembly GCF_001695865.1). NCBI lineage: Bacteria > Pseudomonadati > Pseudomonadota > Alphaproteobacteria > Hyphomicrobiales > Rhizobiaceae > Ensifer > Ensifer sp. LC384. Next base: position 355,079 of record NZ_MBST01000001.1, on the reverse strand, counting down.
GCCCGCTCCGGCGGAGCGGAGCCGACGATCAGGTCCGTCGTCAGCGTGCCGACCGGAGCAAAGCCGAGGCAGAGCACGACGAGGCCGATGGTGACGAGCAGGGGGCTGCTTGTCGTTTCGACCTGGGTGCAGATGGCAAAGCCGATGGCGGTCAGCACGAAACCGGCAGCGATCAGGTTGGAGGCGGCATAACGGGCGGCAAGCGACGGCACGAGGATCGAACCAAGCACCATGGCAACCCCCGTCGGCACCGACCACAGGCCAGCGACGAAGGGCGACAGGCCGAGCACGAGCTGCAGATACTGCGCCACGAACAGGAAGGCGCCGAAGCCGACGAACAGGCCGAGGATGTTGACGCCGAGCGCCGCGCTGAAAGCCGGGGTTCTGAACAGAGCGAGGTCGATCAGTGGATCGGCAAGCCGGCTCTGGCGCCGGGCAAACAGAATGGCGACGGTCAGCCCGAGCAGGATGAAGAACACGGCGGTGACGTCAAGACCGTCCTCGGCGATGCGCTTCATGCCGTAGATCATCGACAGCACGGCGACGAGCGACTGCCCCGCGCTGAGGAAATCGAGCCGGCCTGCATTGGGGTCGCGGAATTCCGGCAGAAGCATGGGGCCGAGGATCAGCAGCAGGATCATCACGGGGACGGCCAGCAGGAAGACTGAACCCCACCAGAACTGCGACAGCATCAGCCCGCCGACGACCGGGCCGATGGCGCCGCCGGCGGAGAAGCTGGCGATCCAGATGCCGATGGCCAGCGTGCGCTGCCTGTCATCGAGGAACATGTTGCGGATCAGCGACAGCGTCGAGGGCGCCAAAGTCGCTGCGGCGACGCCGAGAATGGCGCGTGCGAGGATCAGCGTTTCCGCACTCCAGGCAAAAGCGGCCAGCACCGAGGCGATGCCGAAGGCGACCGAGCCGATCATCAGCAGTCGGCGCCGGCCGATGCGGTCGCCGAGCGTGCCCATGGTGATCAGCGAACCGGCCACCATGAAGCCGTAGATGTCGACGATCCAGAGCAACTGCGAGGCCGAGGGTTTCAGCTGCTCCGTCAGTTGCGGAACCGCCAGGTTCAGGACCGTCAGGTCCATCGAGTAGAGCATGCAGGGCAGGGCGAGGACGGCAAGGCCGACCCATTCCCGCTGCGTCGCCTTCGGGCCGGGGACGTTGCCCGATGTGCCGATTGTCTCAGACATGGGAAAGATACTCCTGCAGCCTTTCGAGGCACTCGCTCCAGCCCTCCTGGTGCGAGTCGCGCTCATCGACGCTGTCGAATGGGGTCTGGTGGAACGTCAGGCGCGTCTTGCCGCCGACATCGGCGAAGGAAACCGTGACCAGTGTGTCGGCCCCCGGCTCGCCTTCCTCGTCCCAAGCGAAAGTGAAGATGAGTTTCTCCGGCTCGATCACCTCGCGATAGACGCCACCCATCCAATAGTCGCGCCCTTCCGGCGAACGGATGCAGCCGCGCCAGGCGCCGCCGGGGCGGAAATCCATCTTCAGGGAATGCGGGGTGAAGTCGCGCGGCCCCCACCAGCGCAATGCGTGCTCGGGCGTCGACCAGACCTTGAACACCAGGCTGCGCGGCGCGTCGAAGATCCTGGTGATCTCCAGGCTCAGTCTGTGTTCGCGCGATGCGTTTTCAGTGGTCATTGCCATAACGACTCCTCCCGCGGCCAGCGCAGTCGCAAAGCGCGGCCGTTCTTTAACTTGAAAGTTATTTAACTTGTCGGTTAATAACTGGGTGCGGAGGCCCTTGTCAAGGCGGGAGGGCTCTGAGATCTGATTTTTGTCAGTTATGCGACAGCGTGCATCGGGCTTTGAGGCGGGTGAGCACGCGGCCGAAAGCCTGGGGATCACCAAGGCTGCGGGCAAGGATGAGCGCGCCCTGGATACCGCCGATCACTTCCTCGGCCAGCGCCTTTCGTTCGTCCTCCGCGATGCCTTGGCGGCCGAACGCCTCGGCAAGAGCGGTCCGCCAGTCGGCGAAATAGCGGTTGATCTCGGCTGAAAAGCGATCATGGGCGCCGCTGGTGGCGATGACGCCCATCAGGCACAGGCGGCGGCCCTGGCGAAAGTAGCTGTCGACGGAAGCAAACATGTCGTCGATCGCCGCCGCCGGCGGCTCGCTGTTGCGTAACCGGTTAAAGATGTTGGTCTGGAACCATGAGGCGATGTCGCCCAGCACCGCCTCGGCCATCTCCTCCTTCCCGCGGGGAAAGAAGTGATAGAGGCTGCCCTTGCCGAGCCCGGTCTTCTCGGTGATCAGGCTGAGGCTCGCACCGTCATAGCCGTGCTCGCGAAAGATCTCGGCAAGCATGGTGATGACGTCCTGGCGTTCGGCGACGACGCGGCTCATGCGGGTTTCCTCAGCAGCGGATATTCGACCTTGCCGAACCGGTGGAACAGCGTTCCGACCGCGACCAGCACCAGCGAACCGGTGAGAACAGGGAAGAGTAGGAATTCGAAACCGGGATCGCTGGCAAAGACCACCAGCGGATTGGCGCCGGCCGGCGGATGGGTGATGCGCAGCGCCGCCATCAGCGCGATCGCCGCACCGACGGCAAGCCCGACCGCCCACCACTCATTGGGGAAGATCGAACGCAAGATGAGGCCGACCAGCGTGGCGACGAAATGGCCGCCGACGACATTGGCAGGCTGGGACAGAGGGCTGCCCGCAACCGAGAAGATCAGCACGCAACTGGCGCCGAACGGCGCCATCAGCAGCGGTTCACCGACAATGTTGGTGAGGGCGCCGACGGCGGCAATGGCCACGAGGCCGCCGATGCCGGCAAGCAGGCCTCGGCCGATATGGGTGGGTGGTTGATGACGCAGGAAGAAATGGCGCATGTCTGTACCGATCGGTAAATTGTTTACCGATCGGTACAGACCTTGTGTGCGAAAGTCAAGAAGGCTTACATGAGATCGCGGCGGATGCGCTTCGCGAAGGTCTTCTCGAAGATCTGCGTCTCGCCTTCATAGGCGACGACCTCGGCCTCCGTGATCCATTCGCTTTCTGTGCAAGAAAGCGTCGAGGTCGATACGGTGCGCACCGACCAGCCGTCACGCTTGGCGATGCAGGTCCATGTCGACGTTCCGATCATCGACTGCGGGTCGTCGGGCGAGATGGACCAAGTTTCGTCGCGGATGTCCTGGGTCGCAAGTCCGGTGTCGGGATGCTGGGAGAGGCCGGTGTCCTCATAGATCCGATAATGGGTCATGCCGTGGGTCATGTCGCGCTCGACGGTCCGGCTGGTGCTTCCGCGCGACAGGTCGCGATATTTCGGCAGCGGATCGGGGTTTTCCGGCTCGGGAACGACGATCTCCCGATGCTGACCGAGCAGGGGAAGCGCGAGCGAGAGGCTGGCCGTATCTATCGTCAGACCCGGATCGCTCGGCGGCGGCAGGATCAGCGGCCAGTAGGAGGTCGACAGCGACAGACGGATGCGATGGCCGGCGCGGACGCGATAGCCGCAGGCGTCGAGCACCAGCGTGATCCGCGTCTTGCGACCTTTTTCCATCGGACGCGGCTGGGCATTGCCGTCGCGATGGGCCAGATTGAGCACGCCGAAGGCGACGCGCGTGGCGGTGCCGTCCGGATGCACGTCGACGATGCGGGCGACAAGATTGGCGGTGTCGGCGGCGCACGTCACGTCGACCGTCACGACGGGCTGGCCGAGATAGTCCTCGGCCTCCAGCAGCGGCTGCGTTTCGAAGGTCAGCGCGCCGGCGTCATCGATGCGCTGGTCGCCGGCCATTTCGGCGTCGGGCTTCAGAGTGAAATATTCGCCCGACGCCGTGCCGGTATCGAGCGGAGACTTCAGATAGACGTCGCCGATGCCCTTGCCCTTTGCGTCGGTGGCAAGCCTGCCGTCGAGCGTTACGCCAAGAACCTGCATCTCGGGTTTCTGCCAGATCTCCTTGGCGACCCAGCGCCCCGGATCGTTGTCGCGTCGGACGGCCGGTCGCGGGCCGTCGAGGATATAGGCGCGCACCTGCGGTCCGCCCTCGGCGCCGTTCTTCTCGTCGCGCAGCCAGCGGTTCCACCAGCGGATCGCCTCGCCATGGAAATCGGCGCGCGGCTTCGGCCAGGCGAAATGCGGATATTTGTGCACCCAGGGGCCAATCAGCGCCTTGGCCTTCGCGCCGAGGCCTTCGACGGCTTTCAGCGGCGTGTTGCGGTAGCCGTCGGCCCAGCCGGCGATGACGAGCGCGGGAACGTCGAAGCCATCGAAATCCTCTGAGATCGAGCCATGCTGCCAGAAGGCGTCGCGACGCTGGTGTTCGAGCCACTCCTCCATGAAGTACGGCTCGTTCTCCAGGCGCTCCAGCCACATCTCCCTCCAGCGATCGCCGACGATATCAGGGTCCGGCGAGCGCGATTGATAGGCAAGCATCGTCGCCGCCCAGGAGAGCTGGGCGGAGAGATGGCAACCGTTCTTGTAGTGGATGTCGTCGTTGTAGCGATCGACGGTCGAGGCGATGGATATCACCGCTTTCAGCGCTGGCGGCTTGAGCGCCGCCACCTGCAGGCAGTTGAAGCCGCCCCAGGAGATGCCCATCATGCCGACCTTGCCGTTCGACCAGGGTTGGGCGGCGATCCATTCGATGATCTCGCAGCCGTCGGCAAGCTCGCGCGGCGTATATTCGCCGTCGATGACGCCATCGGACTCACCGCACCCGCGGATGTCGACGCGGATGCCGGCAATGCCGGCGGCGGCAAAGACCGGATAGGTCGATTCATCGCGGAGACTCGTGCCGCCGCGCTTGCGGTAGGGCAGGTATTCGAGCACGGCCGGCACCGGCTCGGCATCGGCGCCGACAGGCATCCAGATGCGGGCGGCAAGCCGGGTGCCGTCCTTCAATCGGATCCATTCGTTCTCGATCAGGGTGAATTCACGGTCTGACATATCGTTGTTCCGCTCAATCTCTTTGTTTTTCCGCATTTCCTGGCGCAAAGCCGCTGCACACTTTTGCTGGAAATGCTCACTCTCTTTGCTTTTTGCGCTTTCGCCGGAATTGCTCTTAGCTGTCGAACCAGACGCGGCTGGCAACATAGCCGTTCGAAAGGTCGTTGCCGATGTCGTCGACGAAGCCCTTCAGCGATGCCGAAGCGGCGTTCACGTAGTCGTTGAACACGGGCAGGATCAGGCCGCCTTCGTCGCGCACCGTCATCGCCATCGTACGGTACATCTCCTTGCGCTTGGCGTCGTCGAGTTCCGCGCGGGCCTGAAGCAGGAGCTTGTCGAAGTCTTCGCGCTTGAAGCGGGTGTCATTCCACTCGGCGCTGGAGAGGTAGGACGTGGAGTAGCGCGAATCCTGCGTCGGCCGCCCGCCCCAATAGGAGGCGCAGAAGGGTTGGACGTTCCAGACATTGGTCCAGTAGCCATCCTCTGGCTCGCGGCGAACCTCGAGCTCGATGCCGGCCTTCTTGGCGCTTTCCTGGAACAGAACCGCCGCGTCGATGGCGCCGGGGAAGGCGGCATCCGAGGTGCGCAGCAGGATCGGCCGGTCGTGGCCCGACTTCTTGAAGTGGAAGGCGGCCTTGTCGGGGTCATAGGCGCGCTGCTCGATGCCTTCAGGCGCCAGCGCATAGTTCTCGTTGACCGGGTAGTCGTTGCCGAGCGTGCCGAAACCGCCAACGACCCTGTCGAGGATCGCCTGACGGTCGATGGCGTATTTCAGCGCCAGCCTCAGGTCGTTGTTGTCGAAGGGCGCCGTGTCGCAATGCATCAGGAAGCTGTAGAAGCCCTTGCCGGCGGTCCGGAGGATCTCGACGCGCGGCGCGCGCTTCAGCAGCGGCACGGTCTTCGGGTCGATGTTGTTGATGAAATGCACCTGGCCGGAGGAGAGCGCGGCGATACGGGCGGTCGTGTCGTTCATCACGATGATTTCGACGCTGTCGACGAAGCCGCGATCCTGGCGCCAGTCGTTGGCGTTCTTCTCGAAGGTCGAGCGCAGGCCGGCCTCATAGCTTGCGAGCTTGTAGGGGCCGGTGCCGATAGGCGAGGCGGGATTGTCGACGCCGCCGCGCGGCTGGATGATCAGGTGATAGTCGGTCAGAAGCAGCGGCAGGTCGGCATTGCCTTCGGTCAGCGTAAGGACCAGCGCACCGGCCTTTTCCTCGATGGTCTTGATCGAACGCATCAAGCCGAGCGCGCCCGACTTCGACCCTTCGTCCGAGTGGCGCTTCAGCGTGGCGATGACGTCGGCGATAGTCATCTTGCTGCCGTCGTGGAAGCTGACGTCGTTGCGGATCTTGAAGGTCCATTGCGATGCGTCCGCCGAGGGCTCCCAGGATTCGGCGAGCGCCGGCAGCGGTGCGCCGGTTTTCGGATCGGATTCGACCAGCGTGTCGCCCCAGAGATGGCCGATGACGAAGGAAACCGAGCCGCTGTAGCCGGCAGGATCGAGCGTATCGGTGGTGGCGCCGCCCTTCAGGCCAAGCTTCAGATGGCCGCCGCGCTTGGGCTCTTCGGCGCGCGCATCGCCCGCCACCATCGTGCCGCCAAAGCCCGCCGCCAGTCCCAGGGCCGCCGTGCCCGCCAGAAAGCCGCGGCGGTTGATGCCGACCGGCACGATAAGGCCGTCGGGGCGCTTGGTGAATTCGCTCATATGCAGGTTCCCTCTGATGTTTTGTTTCAAGGGAAAACCTAACGGCTGCCACAGGTCGCACAATTTCGCGACTTGACGCTGATTTACGCGACTTTACGCTGCTTGAAATCACACTTCAGGAGAGCTGTGTTGCACGACGCCGACCTATTCGTCGCCAATCTTCGTTTCGCCTGCGCAACGCGGCGCTCGATCTCGCAGATCTGCCGCGAGATCGGCATCAATCGCCAGCAGTTCAACCGCTACATCAGCGGCGAAGCGCGGCCGTCGGCGCATAATGTCGCCCGCATCGCCAGCTTCTTCGGGCTGCAGGCGCAGGACTTTTCCCTGTCGTCGAAACTGTTCGAAGCCCGCATGACCCGGCCCGATCGCGACCGCTCGGAAGCCGGGCTGCTGCTCGAGGGATTTCCCGGCGACCTCGCTGGGCTTCGCCGCCATGTCGGCTACTACCAGACCTATCATCTCTCGCCGTCGTGGCCCGGCCGCGTCGTCTGCTCCTGCGCCAGGATCCATGAGGAGAGCGGCTCGATCCGGGTAAAATCGATCGAGCGCATCCGTGACGCCGCCAACGAGATCCAGCAGTTTTCGAAATATGTCGGCCTCGTCACCTTCTGGCGCAATCGCATCTTCATCGCCGAGCGGAGCGTCGGGCGTCAGCCGATGCTGTCGCAGACGATCCTCATACCGTTCGAGGTGCATCAGCGCGTCTATCTGCGCGGCACGACCATGGGCGTCTCCTGGCGCAAGGAAAACCTGCCCTATGCCTCGCGCATGATCTGGCGCACTCTCGGCCAAGAGCCTGATATCCGGCAGATGCTGTCGCGCTGCGGCGTGCTCGCCGTCGGATCGCGGCAAATGCCCCAGACGGTCAGGGCCTTTCTCGAAACGCCGGATGCCGAGGTGCTGACGGTGCCGACCGTATATTGAGGTAGCGGCGTCGGCGTCGCCGCCTACTGCATAATTCCTTAAATCGGATCCGATTTAAGGGTGAAATTATGCACCAAGCATAAGTGCTACAGCGTCCTTAGCGCGTCATATTTGACGCGCGGCGCTGTAGATTGCGTTGCATTCCGTGTCTGCACCGAAGAAGGGCAAGCCGATGAAAGCTGCGATCGCCGCCATGTCAGGACTTCTGCTCGCGGTCTCGGCCATGCCGTCCGGCGCCGAAGACGCGCGCCCGCCCATCCCGGCTTGCGCGCTTTCCGGTTCCACCAGCGTCATGATCGGCGGGCAGCCGGCGCTCCGGCTTTCCGACGTCGCCAACTGCCCGCCGGAGCTTTACGAGGTGGTGCCGAGCATCATGATCGAGGGGCAACCGGTCGTGCATTTCCGCGCTGGCAGCGGCGCCAAGGGCGATTGCTCGGCCAAGGGTGAGGCCACGGTGACCTTTGAAGGTGAGGCGGCGCAACGGGTGGGTGACGTCGACTGCCGGCGGAAGTAGCGCGCCGTCAGTCCAGCATCGCCAGCCGAGCCCCCTCCCGAAGGGCCCTCTGGGCGGGCGGGTTGGTGACCGGGTAGCCTGCGATGAAGCGCTCGACGGTGAAGGACGGGATTTCGCTTCGCAGCCTGAGAGCGGCGTCTGCCGCTTTCTGCGCTTCGCCGAGGCAAGCATGCGCCATGGCCTGGAACATCAGCGTGCTCGGCGATTCCTGCGAACTCTTCTCGAAAGCCGGCAGGCATTCGCGGTAGCGACCGGTGACGAACAGAACGCGGCCGAGCATGCCGTAGTACCAGGGCGGGCCGAGCGGGTTCAAGGCGAGGGCGCGTTCGATCAGGGGGATAGCTTCGAAGGGGTCACCGACGACCAGCGCCTTGCCTCCCGCAAGCACCGCCAGGGTATCGGCGTGGTTCTTCCCGAATTCGAAGGCGCGCGCATGCGCCTCGGCGGCACCCGTCAGGTCGCCGAGGCAAGCCCTGAGATCGCCGAGACAGGTGTAGCCGGCAGGGTCGGTGGGGTCCAGCCGCAGCGCTTCGTCGACGGCACGCCGCCAGTCCTGAAGGGCGGCATCCAGATCCTTAGCATAGCCGTTACAGGCCTGGACCGAATAGGCATAGGCAAGTTCCGTCCAGGCCCGCGCACGACCCGGGTCCAATTCGAGCGAGCGCGAGAGCAACTGTATTGCGGCGGCGTTGCCCTCGCGGTTGAACCGGTTGTGCTGCTCGACGCCCAGAAGATAATAATCGTAGGATTGCAGGCTGCCCGGCGGCTTGCGGCGGCTGGCCTTGCGTCCGAGGGCCGCGAGCGTGCCGAAACACCCCGCCAGGACATTGATGACGCTTTCGCAGAGGCTGTCCTGCAGGGTCAGGACATCTTCCATGGTGCGCTCGTAGCGCTCGCTCCAAAGCATCATGCCGGTGCGCGTATCCGAAAGCTGGATCGTCAGGCGAACCCGCCGGTCGTCGGCGCGCAGTTGGCCGGTGATGGCATAGGCGGCCCCGACCGCCTGGACATGGTCCTCGAAGGCCTCGGGCCGGTTGCCGAGAAGCTTCATCGTATGGAAGGCGATCACGGGGATATCGGCAAAGCGGGCGAGGTCGACGCAGATATCGGACGACAGGCCGTCGGCGAAACGGTGCCAACGCTCCTCCGGATTGAGGCTTTCGATCGGAAAGAGGGCAAGCACCGGCCAGGCCGGCTCGACCAGCCGAACTGGGGCCACCGCCTCGGTGGTCGTCCTGCCGGCCACCATCTGCGCGACGCAGGACGCGAGCTCGATCTTGTTGCGCACGCCGAGCTTGCCGTAGATCGTCGCCAGGTGCGTGCGCACCGTTGACGGCGCAATGAAGAGCGCCTCGCCGATTTGCCGATAGGTGAGGCCGGCAGCAAAGTGCTCCGCGACGGAGCGCTCGCGGTCTGACAACGCCTCGGTGGCGGCCTGTGACGTCTGGATGTGGTTCATGGCTGCTCCCTGCCATTCGACCGGACCGGTTTCAACGGTGCCCAGGCAAAATACTACAAATGCAGGAGAGGAAACACAGCAACTGCGCGATGTGGCGATCGGCGGGCGGGCCTAGAGTTTCGGCATTGCTTCAACGCGCCCCGAGGGGCTCAGCAGATGCGAGAACGACGATGAGCGGCCTCCTGACTGGAATGTCCGAATTCTATCACGCCATCTGGCAGGATCTTTACGAGCCCGCCAGAACCTTTGACGGCCGACCCGGCGGCCATGGTCCCTTTGATATCCTGACCGTTTGGGAGGAACGTGTCCGCTTTCGGCGCCAGCTTGCAAAGATGGCCGAACAAACACCGGAACTGCTCAAAGATGTCGGCCTGACAAAGGCCCAGGTCTTTGTCGAGACGACCAAGCCCTTCTGGCGGCGCTAGGGCCGAGGCGGGAACCGGGCGCCCGCGCGCGGTCGGTTCCCCTTGAGCCTGGCCATGCAGTCCAGGAAAGTCGTTTCTGGCCTTTCGGACTTGCCTCAGTTGCCGGCGCTTTCCATACGCCTGGTCTTCAAGACGCGCTCCAGCCAGCCGATCTCCATTTCCGGAACCGACTTCAAAAGCAGGTCGGTGTAGTCGTCGAAGGGGGGCGCCAGCACCTTGGACTTCGGCCCGAACCGCACCAGCCGGCCGCGGTGCATCACCGCCACGCTGTCTGCAATCGCCCGGACGATGGCGATGTCGTGGGTGATAAAGACATAGGAAACAGCGGTTTCCTCCTGAAGCTTCAGAAGCAGATTCAGGATGCCCTCGGCCACCAGCGGGTCGAGCGCCGAGGTCGGTTCGTCGCAGAGGATCAGTTCCGGCTCTGCGGCCAGCGCCCGGGCAATGGCGACACGCTGCTTCTGGCCACCGGAGAGCTCGGCCGGATAACGATCGAGGAAACGCGTTCCCATCTCGATCTGGTCGAGCAGTTCCTTGACCCGCGCCGTCTTCTTGGCGCCATGCATGCCGAAGTAGAAGGACAGCGGCCGCCCGACGATGTCGCGCACCGTCTGGCGCGGGTTCATCGCCGTATCGGCCATCTGGTAGATCATCTGGATGCGGCGCAGTTCGTCATTGCTGCGGCCCTTCAACGCCCGCGGCAGTTCCTTGCCTTCGAAGGTGATGCGTCCTTCGGTCGGCGGCAAGAGGCCGGTGATGACACGGGCCAGCGTCGACTTGCCCGAGCCGCTTTCGCCGACGATCGCCAGCGTCTGGCCCTTGGGCAGATGCATGGAAACGTCGTGCAGCACCTTGAAGCCGTTGCCATAACCAGCGCTGACATGCTCGATCTTCAATTGCGTGCCGGTCTGGTCCGGCGCCTCGTCACGCTTGGTCTGGCGCACGCTGACCAGCGCCCGGGTGTAGTCTTCGGCCGGGGCCTCGATCACCTGTTTCGTGGTGCCGTATTCCACCGTCTTTCCGTGGCGCAGCACCATGATATCGTCGGAGATCTGGGCGACGACGGCCAGATCATGGGTGATGTAGAGGGCGGCGGTATGCGTTTCCTCGATCGCGTGCTTGATCGCCGCAAGCACGTCGATCTGGGTGGTCACGTCGAGCGCGGTCGTCGGTTCGTCGAAGACGATCAGCTCCGGGTTGGGGCAGAGCGCCATCGCGGTCATTGCCCGCTGCAACTGGCCGCCCGAAACCTGGTGGGGGTAGCGCTCGCCGAAGGTTTCCGGGCTCGGCAGGCCGAGGACCTGAAAGAGATAGAGCGCGCGCTTCGTCGCCTCCTCGCGGCTCATGATGCCGTGGCGAAGCGAAGCCTCGATCACCTGATCGCCGAGCCGGTGTGCCGGGTTGAAGGCGGCGGCGGCCGACTGTGCGACGTAGCAGACGCGTGCACCGCGGATCGAGCAAATGCCGTTCTTGTCGAGCGTCAGGATGTCCTTGCCGTCAAGCAGTACGTGGCCCCCGGTGATGCGCACGCCGCCGCGGCCATAGGCGAGCGCCGACAGGCCGATGGTCGACTTGCCGGCGCCGGATTCGCCGATCAGGCCGAGCACCTTGCCCTTCTGGAGGTCGAAGGACACGCCTTCGACCAGGGTCACGGTTTTCGGCGGTTCGCCGGGGGGGTAGCTGGTCGCCTCGATCTTCAGGTTCTTGACGGAAAGAAGCGCATTCTTTTCAGGTGAAGACTCAGGCATCGCCACGCCCTCCTTTCAGGCTGGAGGTTCTCTTCATCAGCCAGTCGACAACGAGGTTGACGCAGATCGCCAGCGTCGCGATCGCGGCACCCGGGATCAGGGCGGCGGATATACCGAAGATGATGCCGTCCTTGTTGTCCTTGACCATGCCGCCCCAGTCGGCGGCCGGCGGCTGGATGCCGAGACCGAGGAAGGAGAGAGTGGAGAGAAACAGGATGGAAAAAGCGAAGCGCAGGCCGAACTCAGCGAGCAGCGGCGACAGCGTGTTGGGCAGGATCTCGCGGAAGATGATCCAGGCGCTGCCTTCGCCGCGCAGCCGTGCCGCCTCGACAAACTCCATGACCGCGACATCGAGCGCGACCGCGCGGCCGATGCGGAAGACGCGGGTGGAATCGAGCACGGCCATGACCAGGATCAGGATCCACAGATGCTGCGGCAGCACCGCCAGCACGACGAGGGCGAAGATCAGCGTCGGGATCGCCATCATCAGGTCGTTGAAGCGGGAGAAGAACTGATCGACGAACCCGCCCATGACCGCGGCGGTGAACGAAAGGATCATGCCGAGCGAGAAGGACAGCACGGTTGCCGCCAGCGCCACGAAGATCGTGGTGCGGGCGCCGTAGATCAGGCGCGAAAGCAGGTCGCGCCCGAGATTGTCGGTGCCGAGCAGAAAGTCGCCGCCGGCGGGAAGCCAGATGTCGCCGACGATGTCTCGTTCGCCGAAGGGAGCGATGACGGGTGCGAACAGGGCGCAGAAGATCGCGATCACGATGCCGGCGATGCCGATCCAGGCGCTGATGGGAATGGCTTTCAGGTTCATCGCGGGTGCCTCAGTCTCGGGTTGGCGAGAATGGCGAGAATGTCGGCCGCCATGTTGAGGAAGATGTAGAAGGCCGCGAAGATCAGGCCGCAGGCCTGCACGACCGGCATGTCGCGCACGGTCACGGCGTCGACCATGTATTGGCCCATGCCGGGATAGACGAACACCACCTCGACCACGACGACGCCGACGACGAGATAGGCAAGGTTGAGCGCGATGACGTTGATGACGGGCGCCACCGCATTGGGAGCGGCATGGCGGGCGATGATGCGAAACATGCCGAGGCCCTTGAGCTCGGCCGTCTCGACATAGGCCGACGACATGACGTTGAGAATTGCCGCTCGGGTCATGCGCATCATGTGGGCGAGAACGACGAGCACAAGCGTTGCGACCGGAAGCGCGATTGCCGAAAGCCGTTCGGTGAAGCTCATGCTGTCATAGACGGTCGCCGGGAAGGTCGCGACGCCGAATTTGACGGCGAAGAACATGATCAGGAGATAGCCGACGAAGAATTCGGGCAGGGAGATGGCCGCAAGCGAGACGACGTTGATGATCTTGTCCGGCAGCCGGTTGCGGAACTGCACCGCCAGCATGCCAAGGCCGACGGCGAGCGGCACCGAGACGATCGCGGCGAAGAAGGCGAGAAACAGCGAATTGCCGAGACGCTTGGAAATCTGTTCGCCGACCGAATTCTTGCTGGCCCAGGAGGTGCCGAAGTCACCCTGCACGGCGCCGCCGAGCCAGGAGAGATAACGCTCGCTCCAGGGGCGGTCGAGGCCGAGATCCTTACGGATGTTTTCCACGGCCTGCGGGGTCGCCGACTGGCCGAGATAGGTGGTGGCGAAGTCGCCGGGCAGAGCCTCGATGCCGCCGAAGATCATCAGCGACACGGCAAAGAGCAGCCCGACGCTCAAACCGAGGCGCTGAAGGATCAGCGCCGCGAGAGGGCGGCGAAAGGTGAAGCGCCGCCAGAAGGTGCCGCCGATTTCGCCCGTGGCGTCGGCGGGGTTGGGTTTCGCTGGTGCACCGGAAAGATCGGCGGACCGCGGATGTGCTCCATCCGCGGTCCCATCCGTCGGAACCGGACCAGTCATCGGTCCGCTTTCCATCATCAGGCGTCGAGCCAGACGCGGGTTGCGACGTAGCCGTTCGACATGTCGTTGCCGATATCGTGGACGTAACCCTTCACCTGCTTGGTTGAGGCGTTCACGAAGTCGTTGAACATCGGCAGGATCAGGCCGCCTTCGTCGCGCACCATCATCGCCATGGTGCGGTACATGTCCTTGCGCTTGGCCTCGTCCAGCTCGGAGCGGGCTTCGAGCAGGATCTTGTCGAAATCCTCGCGCTGGAAGCGCGTGTCGTTCCAGTCGGCACCAGAGTGGTAGGCGGTCGAATACATCTGGTCCTGGGTCGGTCGCCCGCCCCAGTAGGAGGTCGAGAAGGGCTGGACGTTCCAGACGTTGGTCCAGTAACCGTCGCCTGGTTCGCGCTTGACCTCGATTTCGATGCCGGCCTTCTTGGCGCTTTCCTGGTAGAGAACCGCCGCGTCCACCGCGCCCGGGAAGGCGACGTCGGAGGTGCGCAGCAGCACCGAGCCACTGTGCCCGGACTTCTTGTAGTGGAAGGCCGCCTTGTCGGGGTCGTAGGCGCGCTGCTCGATGCCTTCGGGGAAGAGGGCATAGGTGTCGTTGATCGGGAAGTCGTTGCCGACCTTGCCGTAGCCGCCGAGGATGCGTTCGACCATGGTCTCGCGATCCATTGCGTATTTCAGCGCCAGGCGCAGGTCGTTGTTGTCGAACGGTGCGGTGTTGCAATGCATGATGAACACGTAGTGGCCCCGGCCAGAGGTGTTCAGGATCTCGACAGTGGGCGCCTTCTTCAACAGGTTGACCGTCTTCGGATCAACACGGTTGATGAAGTGCACCTGACCGGAGGAAAGCGCGGCGATACGCGCCGTCGCATCGTTTATGGCGATGATTTCGATCGTATCCACGTAGCCGCGGTCCGTGCGCCAGTCATCGGCATTCTTTTCGAAGGTGGCGCGCACGCCCGGTTCGAAGCTGGCCACCTTGTAGGGCCCGGTGCCGATCATGGCGTCGGGATTGTCCAAGCCGCCGTTCGGCTGGATGATGAGGTGGTAGTCAGAAAGCAGCAACGGCAGGTCGGCGTTGCCTTCCGTCAGTGCCAGCACGAGCTTGTCCCCGTCGGCCTTGATTTCCTTGATCGACTTCATCACGCCGAGTGCGCCCGATTCCGACTTGTCATCGGTGTGACGCAGCAGGGTCTTGATCACGTCGTCGACTGTCAATTCCTTGCCGTCGTGGAACTTTACGCCCTTGCGGATGGCGAAGGTCCAGGTCGAGGCATCGGCAGACGGTTCCCAGGATTCGGCGAGCGCCGGCACAGGTGCGCCGGTGGTCGGGTGGCTTTCGACCAGCATGTCGCCCCAGTTCCGGCCGACGACGAACATGAATTGCGACAGTGCCTTGGCCGGATCTTTCGAGTCGGTCGCGGCAGCGCCTTCGAGGCCGAGCTTCAGGTGGCCGCCGCGCTTCGGCTCCTGGGCCGCGGCGCTGGTGGCAAACAGCGTGCCTGCCGTCGATGCGAGGATGCCGGCTGCAGCCGCGCGTCCGAGAAATTCACGCCGGTTCATCTTGCCGAGCATGACCTGTCGTGTGAGGTAATCCTTGTAATCGCTCATTCCCCTGTTCCCTTCTGTGTCGGCATTCGCCGTTCGTTGTGGTTGGTAGAGATTGCTGCGTACCGCCACCTTATGGATGGCTTTCGGATCGGCCGTTTGGGCCATTCTTTGTCTTCGATTGCCTTGTTTCTCCTTTCTCGGGCGGACGCTGCAGGTCCAGATCGATAAGCCTAATCGCTTGGATGCGCCTTGTAACGTCCTAAATTATAATTCATTTCCATAAGTGGCGCTTATGGATAAGCCTTCGGCGGCACGCAGATGGCCCCGCGCGTTCGGTGACGTCGTTCCGCCGGTCCACCGGCTCGTTGTCAGTACTGCGCCGCCTGTGGCAGCGTCCGTCAGCGGCCCTTCCAGACCGGGTCGCGCTTCTCAGCAAACGCCTTTGCGCCCTCCAGCTGGTCCTCGCTCGAATAGAGAATGTCGACGGTCTTGAACTGCCGACGGGTGATCTTGTTCATCGTTGTCTGGAAGGTCTCGCCCTCGGCGGCGCGCACCACTTCCTTGATGGCGGCATAGACGAGCGGCGGTCCGCTCTCGAGCAGTCGGGCGAGCTCCCAGGCGCGCGCCATCAGCCTGTCGGCAGGCAGGATCTCGTTGACGAAGCCCCAGCGGTTGGCTTCGACGACGTCGAGCCAACGGCCGGTCAGAAGCATGTCCATGGCGATGTGATAGGGGATGCGCTTCGGCAGCTTGATCGAGGCGGCGTCGGCAACGGTGCCCGAGCGGATTTCCGGTAGCGCGAAGGTTGCGTGCTCGGCCGCCAGGATCAGGTCGGTGGAGAGCGCGATTTCGAGACCGCCACCGCAGCAGATGCCGTTGACGGCTGATATCACCGGCTTGTTGAGGTCGCGCAGTTCCTGCATGCCGCCGAAGCCGCCGATGCCATAGTCGCCATCGACCGCATCGCCGGCCGCCGCCGCCTTCAGGTCCCATCCCGGACAGAAGAACTTTTCTCCGGCGCCGGTGATGATGGCGACGCGCAGGGTGTCGTCGTCGCGAAAGTCGCGGAAGATCTCGCCCATCACCCGGCTGGTCTTCAGGTCGATGGCGTTGGCCTTCGCCCGGTCGATCGTGACTTCGAGAATGCCGCCTTCGCGGCGGGTAAGGATCGGTCCGGTCATGGCGTCAGTTCCTCCGGCGGATCAGGGCGTCGGCGGCGATGGCTCCATGGCCTTCCGGTAACACCATTAAAGGATTGATATCGAGTTCTTCGAGCTTTGAAGCGTTTGAAACGACATAGGATGCCGCAGCGGCGACAGCGTCGGCAAGGGCTGTGAAATCGCCTTTCGGTCCGCCGCGATAACCGTCGAGCAGCTTGCGGATCTTCAGGCTGTCGATCGCCTCGCGGATCAGCTCCGGCGTCGTCGGCAGCGTCAGAATTGCGGAATCATCCAGCAGTTCCACAAGGATACCGCCGGCGCCGATGGTCAGCACCGGGCCTGCCACCGGGTCGCGCATCGCGCCGATGATGAGTTCGGCGACGGGCTTTGCCACCATCTTCTCGACGAGAAATCCCGATGCCACCGAAGCCATGCCCTCCGCGGCGCTAAGCACCTCGGCGCGGCTTGTCAGATTCAGCTTGACGGCACCGGCCTCGGTCTTGTGGGCGACGCCCAAACCCTTGAGCACCACGGGGAAGCCGAGGTTTTCGGCAGCGCTGGCAGCCTGCTGCGGCGTCGATGCGGTCTTGCCCGGCGGTATCTGGAGGCCGGAGGCGGAAAGCTCGGTCTTGGCTTCATGCTCGCTAAGAGTGATGGCATTGCCGCCGTCGGAAGCGCCGCCGTTCAGGAGTTTTGGCGGTGCGGGCCTGGCCCATGCCGCGCCGATGCCGGCCGCGGTTTCCACTGCCGCCAGCGCCTCGTCGATGCCGAAAAAGGGGATGACGCCGGCCGCCATCAGCGTCAGCGCCGTCTGTTCCGGCATGTTTTCGCTGAGACTGGCGACGATGCCGGCGCGCGCGCCGGTCGCCTTCGCTGCGTCGATCACCGCGTCGCAGGTCGTTACCCAGTCGGCGGCGTCGCAGCGGTCCTGGCGGGGAAAGTCGAGCACGATGAGGTTGAGCGCATAGCCGCCCTTCATCATCGCGCCGAAGGCGGTCGTCTGCTTCTCGCGGTTGCCCCAGACGAAGGTGTGGTAATCGAGCGGATTGGCGATCGTCACCATCTCGCCGAGCGCTTCTTTCAGGGGCTTGCGCTGCTCGTCACGAAGCGCACGGTAATTCACCCGATAGCGCACGCCGGCATCGGCCATCAGCGAGGCCTCGCCGCCCGAACAGCTCATCGACGAAATCTCGTTGCTTTCGAGCGGGCCGGCGACATGCAGCAGCTTCAACGTTTCGAGCAGCGCCGGCAGTGTATCGACGCGGCCAATGCCGAGGCGGGCGAGCAGCGCCGAGGAGACCCGGTCGTTGCCGGCAAGCGAGGCCGTGTGCGAGACGGTGGCGAGCTGGGCCGCTTCCGACTTGCCGACCTTCAAAGTCACCACCGGCTTGCCGAGTTCACGGGCGCGGGTTGCCAGCCGTTCGAGCGCGGCAACGCTGTCGAACCCTTCGATATGCAGGCCGACGGCGGTGACGCGCGGATCTTCGAGCACGGCGCAGGCAATGTCGGAAAGACCGGTCTGCGCCTGGTTGCCGGCGGTCATGAGATAGGCGAGCGGCAGGCCGCGTGTCTGCATCGAGACGTTGCAGGCAATGTTGGAGGATTGCGTCAGGACGGCGACGCCCTTTTCGACGCGCTGCATGCCATGCTGGTCGGGCCAGAGCAGGGCGCCGTCGAGCATGTTGATGAAGCCGTAGCAATTGGGGCCGACGATCGGCATGTCGCCGGCGGCCGCGACCAGCGCCTCCTGCATGTCGTTGCCGTCGTCGAGTTCGCTTGCCGCCTCGCGAAAACCGGAGGCGTAGCAGACAGCGCCGCCGGCACCGCGTGCCGAAAGGGCTGCTATGATGTCGATGGTGAGCTGCCGGTTGACGCCGACGAAGGAGGCGTCCGGTGCTGCGGGAAGGTCGGCGACCGAGCGGTAGCACCTGCGGCCGAGGATCTCATCTTCCCTCGGATGCACCGGCCAGATATCGCCGGCAAAGCCCATCTTGTCGCATTGTTCGATGACCCGTCGTGCCTCCTTGCCGCCAAAGACGGCGATGGATTTCGGTCGGATCAGGCGGTCGAGGGAGCGTGTCATCGGCCGATCACGCTCCCAGCGGCCGTAGCAGGTCGCGGCTGATGATGTGGCGCTGGATCTCGGAGGTGCCGTCCCAGATGCGCTCGACGCGGGCGTCGCGCCAGAAGCGGGCGAGCGGCAGGTCGTCCATCAGCCCCATGCCGCCGAAGATCTGGATCGCCTCGTCGGTGACGCGTGCGAGCATCTCGGTGGCAAAGACCTTGGCAGAGGCGATCTCGCGATTGGAGGGCAGGCCCTGGTCGAGGCGCCAGGCGGCCGAAAGCGTCAAAAGGTCGGCGGCGTCGATCTCGGTGATCATGTCGGCGAGCTTGAACGAGACGCCCTGGTTGGCGCCGATCGGCTTGCCGAACTGCTTGCGCTCGGCGGCATAGTTCAGCGCATAATCGAAGGCGCGGCGCGCCCGGCCGACCGAGGTCGCCGCCACCGTCAGCCGCGTGGCGAACAGCCAGTCGTTGGCGACGTCGAAGCCCTTGTGCACTTCGCCGAGGATCTGGGCGGAGGGCAGGCGGCAATCGTCGAACGTCAGGATGCAATTGTTGTAGCCGCGGTGGGAGACGGAGCTGTATCCCTTGCGGATCTCGAAGCCGGGGGTGCCGCGGTCGACGAGGAAGCAGGTGATCTTCTTCTTCGGTCCGTGCGGCGTGTCTTCCTCGCCGGTGGCGATGAAGACGATGACGAAATCGGCGATGTCGGCATGGCTGATGAAATGCTTGGTGCCGTTGACGATCCAGTCGTCGCCGTCCTTGCGGGCAAAACACTTCATGCCGCGCACGTCGGAGCCCGCATCCGGCTCGGTCATGGCCAGCGCATCGAATTTGTCGCCCCTGACCGCCGGTAGCAGGTATCTTTCGCGCTGCTCGTCGTTGCAGGCCATCAGGATGCCCGACGGGCGGCCGAAGAAGACGGTCAGGCCCATCGAGCCGCGACCGAGTTCGCGCTCGACCAACGTGAAGGAGGTATGGTCGAGCCCGGCGCCGCCCACCTCTTCGGGGAAATTGCAGCCGAAGAAGCCGATTTCCTTGCACTTGCGGGCGATATCCTGGCCGAGTTCGCGCGGCACGATGCCGGTGCGCTCGACCTCGTCCTCATGCGGATAGATTTCGGTCTCGACGAAGCTCCTGACCGTGTCGACGATCATCTGCTGTTCTTCGGTCAGTGCGAAATTCATTTGTTCTCCCTCGCGATTTTTCCTGCCCGCCCTGTGGCCGATCTCCCCATCGGCCGCCGGCATGCTTGTCTGCCCCTCACCCTAGCCCTCTCCCCGCAGGCGGGGAGAGGGGACGCTTTTGCCGCTCGCACTCCCGATGGCGAGAGGAACGAGCGGCTGCGGCACTCCCCTTCTCCCCGTTCACGGGGAGAAGGTCGCGGCAGCGGGCTGAGGGGCGGTCGTCGCCCGACATTGCCCGCCGGCACACCCTCCGAAGACGGAAGGCTAATCTCAGCGCTTCTGGCCGACGAACCGGCCGGCACCTTCTGGAGTCGGCAGGCCGGCATGGGCCTCGGTGATCGCCTTCAGTTTGTCCAGGATCCTCGCCGGGGTAGCGACGGATTTGCCGGCCTTGCTGTCGACATGCAGCATCATCTGCTCGGCGGTCGCGACTGCCTCGTTGGTCTCGGCATTGTAGATGGTCGAGAAGATGTGCAGCCGCTTCTCGTCCGAGGACAGGAGCTGGCAGGTCGAGTAGAGCGCGTCGCCGAGCTTGGCCTCGCCGAGGTTGCGGATATGGGTCTCGACCGTGTAGTAGCTGTGGCCGTCGCGGACATAGTCGAGGTCGACGCCGATCAAGCGCAGCAGGCCGTCCGAGGTGTCGCCGAACACCTGGAGATAGCGGTGCTCGGTCATGTGGCCGTTATAATCGACCCAGGCGGCACTGACCTTGGTGTCGAGGATGCGCAACGGCTTGACGTCACCGAGATCGGCTTCAGGCTTCCGGGCGTTGGCCCAAAGCTTTGCCTCGAAATCGGCGAGCAGCTTGCCCGCACCCCAACCTTCGCCGCCATTGCCCGATTTCAGCGCGTGCATGATGCCGACGAGGTTTTCGTCGCGGATGCGTTCGAGCTCGCGGATCGAGCGGCCGGCGGCCTGTGCGTCCGACTGCGCACCGATCTTTTCCACCAGCGCATCATCGAGGTCGACGACGTCGGTGAATTTGGTCCAGGGCCATTTGAGGCAAGGGCCGAACTGGGCGAGGAAGTGGCGCATGCCGGCTTCGCCGCCGGCGATGCGATAGGTTTCGAACAGGCCCATCTGCGCCCAGCGCATGCCGAAGGAGTAACGCATGACGTTGTCGAGCGTTTCGGTATCGCAGATGTCGTCCTGGATCAGCCACAGCGCCTCGCGCCAGAGCGCTTCCAGCAGGCGGTCGCCGACGAAGGCCTCGATCTCCTTGGCGATGACGACGCCCTTCATGCCGATCTGCTCGACACCCTGCATGGCGCGCTCGATCGTCGCCTTCGAGGTCTTCTTGCCGCCGACGAGTTCGACCAGCGGCAGGAGGTAGACGGGGTTATAGGGATGCGCCACGAACATGCGCTCGGGATGCTTCATCTCGGCCTGCAGGTCGGAGGGCAGCAGGCCCGATGTCGACGAGCCGATCAGCGCGTCGGGCCTTGCAGCCGCGTCGATCTGGGTGATGACGCCGCGCTTCAGCTCCAGCCGTTCCGGCACGCTTTCCTGAATCCAATCAGCGTCCTTGACCGTTTCCTCGATGCTTTTGCAGAAGGTGAGTTTTCCCTTCGGCGGCAGCGGCGCCATGGTCAGCATAGCATAGGCGCGCTCGGCATTGGCCATGACTTCGCCGATGATGCGCTCGGCTTCCGGATGCGGGTCGAAAATTTTCACGTCGATGCCGGCAAGCGCGAAGCGGGCCACCCAGGCGCCGCCGATGACGCCGCCACCGACGCAGGCTGCTTTCTCAATAAGGCTCATGATATCCCCGCTCAGCGCTTCGTCAGCTTCAGTTTCTTGCGGACCTCGTCCGGCCCGATGATCTTGGCGCCCATGCCCTCGATGACGCCGACCGCCTTTTCGACGAGCTGGCCGTTGGTGGCGAGCTGGCCCTTGCCGATATAGAGGTTGTCTTCGAGGCCGACGCGCACGTTGCCGCCGGCAAGGATCGCCGCTGCCGGATAGGCAAGCGCGTTGCGGCCGATGGAGAAGGCCGAGAAGGTCCAGTTGGCCGGCACGTTGTTGACCATGGCCATGAAGGTGTTGAGATCGTCGGGCGCCCCCCACGGAATGCCCATGCAGAGCTGGATCAGCACCGGATCCTCGATCAGCCCTTCCTCGGCGAGCTGCTTGGCGAACCAGAGGTGGCCGGTGTCGAAGGCCTCGATCTCGGGGCGCACGCCGAGCGCCGTCATCTGGCGGGCCATTTCGCGCAGCATCGACGGCGTGTTGGTCATGACATAGTCGCCGAGCGAGAAGTTCATGGTGCCGCAGTCGAGCGTGCAGATCTCCGGCAGACAGTCTGCCACATGGGCGACGCGCTCGGTGGCGCCGGCCATGTCGGTGCCTTTCTCGTTGACCGGGAAGGGGCTTTCGACGTTGCCGAAAACCAGGTCCCCGCCCATGCCGGCCGTCAGATTGAGCACGACATCGACATCGGCGGAGCGAATGCGATCGGTCACTTCGCGGTAGAGGTCGAGCCTGCGGGCAGGCGCGCCGGTCTCCGGATCGCGGACGTGACAGTGGGCCACGGCAGCACCCGCCTTGGCGGCCTCGATCGCCGCGTCGGCAATCTGCTTCGGCGTGATCGGAACGTGGCTGGACTTTGAAACGGTGTCGCCGGCGCCGGTGACGGCACAGGTGATGAATACCTCGCGGTTCATGCTGAGCGGCATTGCTGTCTCCCTTTTATTGCGGCCATTACGAGCCAAGAACGACGGCGCTGCTTTTCATAATCAGTACTAGATTGTACATTATCGGCAACGAGATGGAGAAGTTTGCAAATGGATCAGAGCGTTTCGCAGGTGCAGCATGCCGATATCCTGGTGTTGCCGGAGACCAATCTGATCCTCGTTGCCTCGGTGATCGAACCGATGCGCGCCGCCAACCGCATTGCCGGACGGCCGCTCTACAGCTGGACGCTCTACAGCCCGGACGGCGAGCCGATCGAAACCAAGAGCGGCATTCCCATTCCGGTTTCGGGTGCGTTCCGGCCGCAGCGCGAAACGGCGCCGCTTTTCATCCTGTCGAGCTACAACTGGCAGAGGAGTGCGACCTCGCAGCTGAAGATGATGCTGTCGCAGACAGCGCGGCATCGCGAGATGATGGCGGGCATCGAATCCGGCTCCTGGCTGCTTGCCGAAACGAGCCTGCTCGACAATTCAAAGGCCACCACCCACTGGGAGGATTTCGAGGATTTCACCACGACCTATCCGCAGGTCACGATGGTGCGCGAACGGTTCGTCATCGACGGCAAGCGCATCACCACCGGTGGCTCCCTGCCGACGCTCGACCTGATGCTGGAGCTGATCCGCCGGGCGCACGGCTATTCGCTGGCGCTCGAAGTGTCGCGGCTGTTCATCTACGAGCAGGAGCGCACCCGCGGCGACCTCCTGCAGATGCCGGCGATCGGCAACATGCGCATCCTCGACCCGCGTGTCGGCGCCGCGGTCAAGCTGATGGAGGAAACGGTCGAGGCGCCGTTGACGCTTCAGCGCCTGGCCCGCCGCATCGGCGTCAGCGTCCGGCATCTGCAGGACCTGTTTCGCGACACGATGGGGGTGGGGCCGCACGAACATTACCTGGCGCTGCGCCTCAATGCGGCGCGGCGCAAGGTGATCGAGACGCGCATGGAGTTCGCCGACATCGCCGCGATCTCGGGTTTCAACTCGTCGTCGTCGTTCTCGCGCAGCTACCGCGCGCACTACCGCGAAAGCCCGAGCGAGACACGGCGGCGGCTGAAGCTCGGCCATGGTGCCGAGGATCGCAACCGCCAGCTCGATGGCGTGGCCGGCAAGGACAAGGCGTCAGGACATCCCTAATTTGCTCGCAGGGAAACGCGGGTTTGGAAGCGCCGATCCAACAACCTCATGGGTTGATTCAGCGGCGCGATTTTGCCGAGTCGTTTCAGTTGTTTAGCGGTGGATCGTAATGAAGTGATTCCGGCGATCCCGATCATGGTTACGTCGGCAACGCCGTCGTCGCCTGCGGACCCGCTTTCATCATGCCGATCATCAGGTCGCCGACCTCGCTGGAAAAGGCGCCGCGCGGCCAGACGAGGGTCAGCGACTGGCGGTAGAGCGGCCCCAGCCGGATCATGGCGGGCGGCCGCTGGACGCGTGACAGCGAGGTTTCCGGCAGCACCGAGAGGTAGCCGTGATGGCTGACCAGGTTGATGATGACGGGAATGGAATCGACCTCGACCAGCGTCACGCGGCGACGTTCCGCCTCGCCGAGCGTGTCTTCGAGGAAGCGGGTCACCTCCCGGCGCAGGCCGCTGCGTGCGCTCGGCACGGCGATCGGGCAGGTGGCGAGTAGCCGCGGGAGATCGCCGGCCATTTCGGAAAGGGCCGGCGCCGGGCCGGCTAGCACCAGCGGCGTTTCGGACACGAGCCGGCCGTCGAAGTCGTTGGGAATGCCGGCAACATCGAGCAGGGCGGCGTCGAAGCGTCGGCTCTTGAGGCCGGCCAGAAGCTCGTCGGCGGTGGTGCTGGAAATGAACAGCGATTGCCGCGGGCGGGAGCGATGCCAGGCGGCCGTCAGCGCCGCCAGCATGCGGGCGATCTCGCTCTCCGGCCCAAGCGGCATGACGGCGCCGAGGCGCCAGGTGGTGACGTCGCGACGGAACCGGTCGGCCGAGGCGCGCGTCAGCCGCGTCCAGATGTCGAGCAGGCGCTCGACATGCGGGATGATGTCGAGGGCGGCCGGCGTGCAGACGATGCCGCCATGGGAGCGCTCAAGCAATCGGCACTGGAGATGACGTTCGAGGTCGGCGATCTGCCGCGTCAGTTGCGGCTGGCCGAGGCCCAACGTGCGGGCAGCTGCCCGAATGCTGCCTGCCCGGGCGATCCGCACGAAACGATCGAGTGTGACGAGGCCAACGGGTGGGATCGCGCTCGGCGGCTCCGCGTTGGCAGTGGCGAGCAGCGCCCGGATGGTTGCGCTGGCCGCGGTCACATCGGCCTGTCGCGCACGAGCCTCCAAGGTCAAAGCCATAAGGCTGCCGTCGCGGCGGAAGAGGGGAATGGAAATGGCCTGCTCGAAGCGGCGAACGGCGGCGCTGACGCTCGACGGCGCGCGACCGCTCAGGGTGGCGGCGCGCCTGATGCCGCCTTCGCGCATGACGGCTTCGACGAGCAGGATCGTGGCGATATCCATTGCGTAAATTCTCCACCGGTATCGCCGCTGCAGTTGTGTTCCGGCTTTGGCATCGGCCGTTCCGGATTTGGGATATATCACGACAGCGAGCAAAACGCATAGCATGCGGGCAGGCGATCCCTCGTCCACGGCGGCGGGATCGCATCAAGTCTTTTCATCCACGCATCGTTTCGGCGTCGAGGCGGGTCGCGTGGTAAGGTTCATATGGCATGCTGCAACAGGTCAAAACCATTGTTCTCTGCGGGAAACCGCTCGACTTCGCGACCCTCGAGGAAATCGGCTCGGGCGCGGCGCGGCCGGTCGCGGACGATGGCGGCATGGAGCGGGTGGCGGCGGCCCACAAGGTGATTGCCGATCGCATCGCGCTCGGCCTGCCGGTCTACGGTTCCAACACCGGTGTCGGCTCGATGAAGGACCGGCTCTGGACGGCGGACGATCTGGCCGAGTTCAACACTTCTCTGGTGCGCGCCCATTATTTCGGCACCGGCGAATTTTTCACTGTCCCGATCGTGCGCAAGGCGATCGCCATCCGCTGCAACACCGCGATGCGTGGTCACACCGGCTGCAGTCCCGAGCTGATCACCGCCTTCCTGGCGCTCATCGAGCACGACATCATTCCGGCGGTGCGCCGCCATGGCTCGATGGGCTGCGCCGATATCGGCCTGATGGGGCAGATCGCGGCTGTCTTGACCGGGGTCGGTGAAGCCTATCATCGCGGCCGGCTGGTGCCGGCCGAAACGGCGCTCGCCGATGCCGGACTGAAGCCGCTGGTGATGCGGCCGCGCGATGCGCTTGCCGCCCTCAGCGTCAACGCCATCGCCTATTCGGCGGCAGCCGATGTGCTGCGCGAGGCGGCAGCAGCAATCCGCGTGCTCTTGGTTACCGGGGTGACGTCGTCGTTGGCGCTCGGCGCCTCCGCCGATCCGTGGCGGGTGGCGGCGACGCTGTCGACGCGCGGCGAAGCGCTTGTCGGCTCCTGGCTCTACGGCCAGTCCGGCGTTGCCGACTGGCCCTTACCGACGGCGATCCACGATCCCTTGAGCCTGCGCATGACCGCCCAGGTGTTCGGCGCCGTCGTCGATACGTTGCTGGTTGCCGCCGGCCGGCTGGTCGAGGCGACCTATCTCTCCGACGACAATCCGGTGGTGCTCGGCGGCCATGTGCATGCCTCGGGCGCTTCGCTGCCTTTGACGACGACGCTCTATGTCGAGACGGCGCAGATCGCCTTTTCGCATGTGGCGCGCAACGTGCTCAACCGCTGCATCCTGTTGTCGAACGGCGGCCGCCGCAATCTGCCGGTCAATCTGGTGGCGCCGGGCGAAGTCGCCACCGGTCTCGGCCCGCTGATGAAGCTTGCGGTCGAGCTCTACATGCGCGTGCAGTCGATGGCGGTGCCGCTTTCGGCCCAGTCGATCGTCGTTGCCGGCGGACTGGAGGAAGAGGCGACCTTCCTGCCTTTGATCGTCGAGCGCATGGAAACGCAGGTGCGGGACCTCCGGCAGCTGGCGGCGATCGAGGCGATCCTGTCGGCGCAGGCGATCGACCTCGTCGGCGACGCCCCGCAGGGGATCGTCAAGCTCGCGCATGATCGCACGCGATCGATCAGCCCGATCTACCTGAAGGACCGGCCGCTTTCGAAGGAGATCGAAGCGTTGCAGGACGCCTTCACCTGCCATGACCTGCTGCGCGCCTTCGTCTCCATGGCACCGATGCCGGAATTCGACGACTTCTTTGCACTGGGCAAGTGATTCAACGAGGAGAACACGATGTCCGATTTCGATCTTGTCCTGAAAGGCACCGTTGTTCTCCCGCACAGGCTCGTCGAGGGCGGGCATGTGGCCGTGCGCGACGGCAAGGTCGTGCATGTCGGGCAGGGGGCGGCACCTGCCGCCCGTGAACGCCACGATCTTGGAAACGCTATGATCCTGCCCGGTGCCATCGATGCGCAGGTGCATTCGCTGTCGCAGAAGAACCAGGAGGATTTCGTCTGGTCGACCCGTTCGGCCGCCGCCGGCGGCGTGACTGTTATCGTCGACATGCCCTATGACGAGGGCAATCTCGTCTGCTCGGCCGAGGCAGTCGCACGCAAGGTCGAGCATGCGAGCCCGCAGGCGCGCGTCGATTTCGCCCTCTATGGCACGGTTGACCCCGAGGAGGGGCCAGCCCGCATTGTCGAAATGGTCGAAGCCGGTGTCGCCGCCTTCAAGTTCTCGACCTTCGGCACCGACCCGAAACGCTTTCCGCGCATTCCCGCAGCGCTGCTCGAGGATTGCTTTCGCGCGATTGCGCCGACGGGGCTTACCGCCGGGGTGCATAACGAGGATGACGAGGCGGTGCGCGGCGCGATCGAAAGGGTCAGGGCCGCAGGCATTACCGACTATCGTGCCCACGGCCTTTCTCGGCCGCCGCTGACCGAGCTTTTGGCGACCAACCAGATCTACGAGACGGGTGCTTCGACCGGGTGCCCGGCGCATGTCGTGCATTGCTCGCTCGGACGCGGCTATGAGATCGCCGCCGCTTACCGGGCCCAGGGCCACGCGGCGACGATCGAATGCTGCATCCATTACCTGACGCTTGACGAGGAGAACGACGTCCGTCGGCTCGGCGGCAAGGCGAAGATCAATCCGCCGATCCGTCCGCGCGCCGAGGTGGAAAAGCTCTGGCGGCATGTGGCCGACGGCACGGTGACGATGGTTTCCACCGACCATGTCAGCTGGTCGGAGGATCGCAAGACCAACCCTGACATGCTCGCCAATGCCTCCGGCGTGCCGGGCCTCGAGGTGATGGTGCCGCTGTTCGTCAAGGGCGCTCTTGAGCGCGGCATTCCGTTGACGCGGGCGGCCGAGCTGATGACGTTGAACCCGGCACGGCATTTCCGCCTCGACCATCGAAAGGGTGCGCTTGAGGCCGGAAAGGACGCCGATATCATCGTCATGACGCCCGAGCCCTACACCTATGACGCGGCCGAAAGCGGTAACAATGTCGTGGGATGGTCGCCCTATAACGGGATCAGACTGCCCTGGCGGGTGTCGGCGACCTATCTGCGCGGAGCGCTTGCCTTTGACGGGCACACTGTCGTCGCGAAGCCCGGCACCGGTGCCTTCGTTCGCCCGCTCCAGACCTTGGCCGTCCAGGAGGCCCGATGAGCACGAGCGTCAAGACCAATCTGCCCGTGGACGCAAGCCGGATCGCCGGCATCGTCAACGGCCTCGCCGGCATCACCGAGCCGGACCGGCCCTATACGCGCCGGGCTTTTACGCCGCTGTTCCTGGAAGGTCGGGCGTTCCTCGACCGCCGCTTCCGTGCGGCGGGACTCGAAACCCGGATCGATGCCGCCGGCAATCTCATCGGTCGGCGCAAGGGGCGCAAGTCGGCGCTTGGCACGCTGATGCTCGGCTCGCATTCCGACACGGTGCCGGAGGGCGGCCGCTTCGACGGCATTGCCGGCGTCGCCGCCGCGCTTGAAGTGGCGCGCGCGCTTTCGGACGCCGGCATCGAACTCGATCACGATCTGGAGATCGTCGACTTCCTCGCCGAGGAAGTGTCGATCTTCGGCGTTTCCTGCGTCGGCAGCCGCGGCATGGCGGGCATCCTGCCGGATGGCTGGCTGAACCGCGTGCAGGGCGAATTGAGCCTGCGGCAGGGCATCGTCGAAGTCGGCGGCGATCCGTCGCGGCTGTCGGCGCTCAAGCGCTCCGACATCAAGGCGTTTCTGGAACTGCATATCGAGCAGGGGCCGGTGCTGGAGACCGGGCGCCTGGATATCGGTGTCGTCACAGCGATCTCCGGCATCACCCGCATCGAGATCATCGTCGAAGGTCAGGCGGACCATGCCGGCACCACGCCGATGGGCCATCGGCGCGATGCGCTGGTCGCGGCCTCGCGGCTGGTGCTGGCGATCGAGACGCTGGCGACGGAATTTTCCAAGGGCGAGGGGCATTTCACCGCGACGGTCGGCGAATTCTCGATCGAACCGAACGCGGCCAATGTCGTGCCGTCGCGGGCGCGGCTGCTGATCGATGCCCGTGCCGAGCTGCGGCCGCAGATGGAGCGGTTCATCGCCGAGCTGGGTGCGCTTGCCGAGCGGGTTGCCGGCGAAGCCGGCGTAACCATCGCGCCCGCCAATGTTCTCTCCGACAACCATCCGACGCCGGGCGACGCGCTCTTGCTTTCGACGCTCGAAGAAAGCTGCGTGGAGATCGGCGCGAAACATCGGCGCATGGCCTCCGGCGCCGGGCACGATACCGCCTGGATGGGGCGCATCACCCGCTCGGCGATGATCTTCATTCCGTGCCTCGGCGGACGCTCGCATGCGCCGGAAGAATGGGCGGAAAACGATGATATCGCGCTTGGCGCCGCCGTTCTCTTCGATGCGGTGAAGAGGCTCGATAAACGATTGCAGGAGAAGGTTTGAGATGGGCCGGATATTGACGGAAAAGGATGTCGAGGCTGCGGTCAAGGGCGGTTCCGTCTATGCAGCCGGCGGCGGCGGCTGGGCCGATCACGGCCGCATGCTCGGCTATGCCGCGGTCTCGATCGGCAAGCCGGAGCTGGTGTCGGTCGACGAACTCGACGCCAACGACTGGGTGGCGACGGCGGCGGCCATCGGCGCACCGGCCTCGACCACACCCTGGGAGATGCGCGGCGTCGATTACGTCAAGGCGGTGCAATTGCTGCAGGAGGCGCTCGGCGAGAAGCTCTCGGGCCTGATCATCGGCCAGAACGGCAAGTCCTCGACGCTCAACGGCTGGCTGCCATCGGCAATCCTCGGCACCAAGGTGGTCGATGCCGTCGGCGACATCCGGGCGCATCCGACCGGCGACATGGGCTCGATCGGCCTTGCCGGCTCGCCCGAGCGGATGATCCAGACGGCCGTCGGGGGCAACCGCGAGGAGAACCGCTATATCGAGCTGGTGGTGCGCGGCGCGACCGCCAAGGTCTCGCCGATCCTGCGCACGGCCTCCGACATGTCCGGCGGCTTCATCGCCTCCTGCCGCAATCCGGTGCGCGCCTCCTACGTTAGGGACAATGCGGCACTCGGCGGCATCTCGCTGGCGCTCAAGCTGGGCGAGGCGATCATTGCCGCCGAAGCCAAGGGTGGCAGCGCCATCATCGACGCGATCGTCAAGACGACCAATGGCGCGCTGCTCGCCGAAGGCGTGATCACCGACAAGTCGGTCGTCTACACCAAGGAAGCTTTCGACATCGGCACGGTGACGCTGGGGAAGGGCGCTGACTCAACGATATTGCGCGTGATGAACGAATACATGGCGGTTGACTCTGCGGAAGGTGAGAGGCTCGCCACCTTCCCCGACGTCATCACCACGCTTTCGCCGGAGGGGGAACCCTTGAGCGTCGGCCAACTGCAGGTCGGCATGAAGATCTTCGTGCTGCATGTGCCGAAGACGGTGATCCCGCTTGCCTCCAGCGTGCTCGACCCGAGCGTCTACCCCTCGGTGGAAAAGGCGATGGGTATTGAGCTTGCCCGCTACGCGCTCGCTGAGCGGCAATGATGGGAGAAAGGTCATGGCACGCGATGCAGGACTGGAAGAGCTGATCCGGGAAGAGCTCGGCAACCGATCCGGACTGTCGGAAAAGGCCATGTTCGGCGGCTGGGCGTTTCTGCTCAACGGCAATCTGATCTGTGGTGCCCGCGAGGGCTCGCTGCTGGTGCGGCTCGGCAAGGGCAATGACGGCTGGGCGCTGGCACTGCCCGATATCGAGCTGATGGTGATGAACGGGCGGGCGATGCACGGGTGGGTGCGCGCGGGGGCAGACGCCTATGGCGACGACGGCTTGCGCAAGCGGCTCATCGATGCGGCGCTCGCCTTCATCGAGACGTTGCCGCCGAAGTGAATGAGAGAACGGGCGAGCGATGTCTTGCCCCTCAGCCTAACCCTCTCCCCGCGGGCGGGGAGAGGGGACGAGACCGCCTTTGCATGTAGCGGTGCGGCAGTCGGTGCACCATTCTCTCTCCGAGGATGGAAGAAAGCAGAGCGGTGGAGATCGCATGCGGCGCTCGCCACAAGCACTAAGCCATCCCCTCTCCCCGCTTGCGGGGAGAGGGTTAGGGTGAGGGGCAGCCACCTCTCGCTGGGACAACGAAGAGGAACAAGACGATGCCCAAGGCCAATCCCCGTCATCCTGACTTCCCGATCCCCGGCGGGCCGGAGCTGCGTGCCAAGGGCTGGCGGCAGGAAGCCTTGCTGCGGCTGTTGGAAAACGTACTTTCCGTCGGCGAGGACCCGGACAATCTCGTCGTCTATGCGGCACTCGGCAAGGCGGCGCGCAACTGGCCGGCCCACCGCGCCATCGTCAAGGCGCTGATCGAGATGGACGAGGACCAGACGCTGATCATCCAGTCGGGCAAGCCGGTCGGGCTCTTGAAGACCCATGCCAAAGCGCCGCTGGTGATCATGGCCAATTGCAACATCGTCGGCCAATGGGCCAAGGCCGAGGTCTTCTACGAGCTGCAGCGCAAGGGGCTGATCTGCTGGGGCGGGCTCACGGCCGGCGCCTGGCAATATATCGGCAGCCAAGGGGTGATCCAGGGCACCTACGAAATCTTTATGCGCATCGCCGAGCGGCGCTTCGGCGGTGATCTCTCCGGCCGCTTCGTGCTGACGGCCGGGCTCGGCGGCATGGGGGGGGCGCAGCCGCTTGCCGGACGGATGGCCGGGGCTGTTATCCTCTGCGTCGACATCGACCCGGAGCGGGCGAAGAAGCGCCAGCAAGTCGGCTATCTCCAGGAGATTGCGCCGGATCTGGATACGGCGCTTGCGATGATCGATGCGGCGGTGAAGGACAAGCGCGCGCTCTCCGTCGGCCTCGTCGGCAATGCGGCGGAAATCTACCCGGAAATCGCCCGGCGCGGCATCGTGCCCGACGTGGTGACCGACCAGACCTCGGCCCACGATCTCGTCTACGGCTATGTGCCGAAGGGCATGACGGTCGATCAGGTGAAATCGCTGCGCGACGACGGCCAGGGGCAGTTGATGGCCGCAAGCCGCGCCTCGATCGTCGAGCATGTGACGGCGATGCTCGACTTC
This sequence comes from Ensifer sp. LC384, assembly GCF_001695865.1. Lineage (NCBI taxonomy): Bacteria > Pseudomonadati > Pseudomonadota > Alphaproteobacteria > Hyphomicrobiales > Rhizobiaceae > Ensifer > Ensifer sp. LC384. The sequence goes on along the minus strand of NZ_MBST01000001.1, from coordinate 323,316 downwards.
CAGAGACAAGGCGCGGAAGTCTTCGACAACGGCAACCTCATCCGCACCCAGGCGCGCGAGGGCGGCGTTGCCAACGCCTTCGACATCCCGATCTTCACCGAGGCCTATCTGCGACCGCTGTTTGCCCGCGCCATCGGGCCGTTCCGCTGGATGGCGCTGTCCGGCGAGGAGAGCGACATCGCCCGCATCGACGACCTGTTGCTCGAAATGTTCCCGGACAACAAAATCGTCACCAACTGGATCAGGCTTGCGCGCGAGCACATTCCATTCGAGGGCCTGCCGGCGCGCATCGCCTGGCTCGGCCATGGCGAACGCACGGCGCTGGCGCGGCGCGTCAACGTGCTGGTCGCATCCGGTGAACTGAAGGGCCCGGTCGCCTTTTCGCGCGACCACCTCGACGCCGGAGCCATGGCGCATCCCAACATCATGACCGAGCGGATGAAGGACGGATCGGACGCGATCGCCGACTGGCCGCTGCTCGACGCCATGCTGCTCTGCTCGTCGATGGCCGACCTCGTCGTCGTACATTCCGGCGGCGGCGGCTATGCCGGCTACATGACCAGCTGCGGCGTGACGGTCGTTGCCGACGGCACGCAAGCTGCCGATGAGCGGCTCGACCATGCGCTCACCAACGACACCGCGCTTGGCGTCATCCGCTATGCGGACGCCGGCTATGACGAGAGTTTCGAGGAGATTGCCGCCAAAGGCATCGGGCATATTGCATAAATGCGCAACTTAGGGCTCGTATACTATTCGAGCGAGGGGCAATTCGATTCTATGAGGAAATATTTTCTTTCTGGTTTGAAGCTAATGCTTCTTGTTGAGAAAAAATATGGCAGATTATCTTTGGTAGTTTGGCCCCTGTTGTCTATGGCATCATACGTAGTATGTATGAAATTCGCGCATTTATTATACGATGAATACGGATTTGCATTGTTTGGTGCGAAGATCGTGATGATTCTTATATTCTCTCCAGCAATCATGGTTTTTTATACGTCTTTTATGCTTCTTTCTGACGAGTTGTTTTCTTTTATGACAGGCAGAACCTTCTACGGGAAAGAACCGGGATCTCTGCGAAAAAGACTGCAACGGATGGCGGGGATTTGATCAGCGTAGGCTGCTCGGCAAATATGTCACCGCGCAATTCCCGTACTGCGGGCTAAGGCGGAGGGCGCTGTGAGGTGGCCTGTGACGCCGGTTGGCCCGATGGTCCCAGGTCCTTCGCGGCAAAGGCCTGGGCCTGCCGCGGCGTCGTTCCATTAGCCAGACGGCTCGGAACTACGAATAGCGCCCCTACACCACCGTCTCGCCGCCATCCACGACCAGGATCTGGCCGGTCATGTAGGAGGAGCGGTCGGACACCAGGAACAGGATCGACTCGGCGATTTCGTCGACGCTAGCCCAGCGGCCGAGCGGCACCTTTTCGCGGATATAGGCCTCGATCGCGCCGCGGCCGCCCATCTGGGCGATGAAGGGCTCGTTGAAGGGCGTATCGACCCAGCCGGGGCAAAGCGCGTTGACGCGGATGCCATACTGGGCGTAGTCGCCGGCCATCTGCTTGGTCATGGCAATGACCGCATGTTTTGTCGTCGTATAGGCGATCATCTCGCGGTCGTAGAGCACGCCGGAGGATGACGAGGTATTGACGATGACGCCGCGGCGGGCGGCCTTCATCGACGGCATGACCAGGCGGGCGGCCATGAAATGGGCACGCACGTTGAGGTTCCACGAACGGTCGAAGCCGGAGACTTCGACCTCTTCGAGATCGCCTGCAACTTGTGCGCCGGCGTGGTTGTGCAGGATATCGATGCGGCCGTGGCGGTAGAGGATATCGGCGATGCCGTCTGCGAGTGCTGCGTCGTCGGTGACGTCGAAGGTGACGGCTTCGGCCTTGCCGCCCATGGCGCGAATGGTGTCGGCGGTCAGGCTGCCCGCCTCGGGGCTGCGGTCGACGACGACGACATGGGCGCCCTCGCGCGCCATGATGGCGGCGCCCGCCTGACCGATCCCGGAGCCCGCTCCGGTCACGATCGCGACCCGGTCTTTCAGGATCATCTGTTCACTCCCCGGATTTTGTTTTCTTTTCCCGCATCAGGATGCGGGCAGTCAGGATCAGAAGCAGCGAGGCGACGAGCACCAGCGTCGCGATCGCGTTGATCTCCGGCGTCACGCCGCGGCGGATCGAGGCGAAGACGTAGATCGGCAACGTCGTCTTCGAGCCGGCGACGAAGAAGGCGATGATGAAATCGTCGAAGGAGAAGGTGAAGGCCAGCAGGAAGCCCGCAAGGATCGACGGCAGGATCTGCGGCAGCACGATCAGCCGGAAGGTGGTGAGCGGCGTCGCATAGAGGTCGCTCGATGCCTCGACGATATCACGCCCGAGGCTGGCGATGCGCGCCTTGACGATCATGGTGACGAGCGCCATCGAGAACAGGCCGTGGGCGGCGATGATCGAGCCATAGCCGAGCCCGAGCTGTGGCGGCTGGTCGCCCGGCCAGATCGCCGTCAGCGCCGGATTGACGAAGGAGAAGACGGCAACAAGGGCGACGAGCGTGGCGATGCCGATGACGACGCCGGGCACGACGATGGCCGCGGCAAACAGCGCGTCGAAGATCGCCCGGTTGCGCGGGGCAAGCCGCTCCATGCCGAGCGCGGCCATGGTGCCGAAGATCGCGGCGAGGGTGGCGCTGGTAAACGCGATCATCAGGCTGTTCTGCAGGGCCGAGACCAGGAAGGTATTGCTCAGCGCCTTGCCGTACCAGGCGGTCGAAAAGCCGGTGAACTCGCTGGCGCTGCGTCCGGCGTTGAACGAGAACAAGACGACCAGCGCGATCGGTGCGTAGAGGAAGAGATAGACCGAGGAGATGAAGGCGCGCATCAGACGAGATCCACTTGTCTTGTGCCGGCGACCTTGAAGGCGATGCGCATCGCTACCATCAGGATCACCACGACGACGGCCACCAGCGTCACGGCGATCGCCGAGCCGAAGGGCCAGTTTCTCGATTGCAGGAAGAGATCGACCAGCGCGTTGCCGATGAAGAACACCTTGCCGCCGCCAAGAAGCTGCGGGATCAGATATTCGCCGAGCAGCAGGATGGTGACGAGCGCGACGCCGGTCATGACGCCCGGGAGCGACAGCGGCAGTGTGACACCGAAGAAGGTCGAGACCGGCCTGGCGCCGAGATCGGCGGAAGCTTCGAGCAGACGCCGATCGAGCTTTTCGAGGCTGACATAGATCGGCATGATCATCAGCGGCAGGTAGCCATAGACGATGCCGAGCAGCACGGCGCCCGGCGTGTTCAGCATCCGCACATCCTCGATGCCGATCATCGAGAGGAGGTTGGGGATGCCGCGCGAGCCGAGGATATACATCCAGGCATAGGTGCGAACGAGCAGGCTCGTCCAGAAGGGCACCACGACCAGCGACACGAGGATCAGGCGGTAGCGTGGGTCCGCCTTGACGGCGAGGTAATAGGCGACGGGGTAGGCGACCAGCAGGCAGAGCAGCGCGCCGACCGGCGCCAGCACCAGCGTGTTCCAGAAGGCAGCCGCGCGCGTCGGGAGCCTCGCGAACTGGGCGAAGGTGAAGGCCGCCTGATAGCCGCCTTCCGGCGCGCGCTCGCCGAAGGCGAAGACCAGCATGGCGATGAACGGCAGGACGAGAAAGATCATCAGCCATGCCGCCGCCGGCGCCACCAGCGCTGCCGTCACCAGGTTTCTCTTCGTGTTCGTTGCCGCGGGCATGAGATTTGGTCCGTCAGAGTTTATCAAAATTGCGGCCCCTCATCCGGCCTGCCGGCCACCTTCTCCCCGCTTTGCGGGGCGAAGGGACTCGCGGCGCATGCTCTGTTTCCCCTCAACCGGCTGGCGGGGAGAGGAGTGGGGAGCTTGCCGCTTGTCCCTTCTCCCCGTCAGAACGGGGAGAAGGTCGCGGCAGCGGGATGAGGGGCAATCACGTAACAGTTTCGATCAGGCCGACTTGAACCGTGCCATCAGTTCGGCGCGGCCCGGGTCGGTCAAGGTTACCGCGGCGCCGAATTCGAGCGGCGTCAGCGAAGCATCGTCGGGATAGACGATCTTGTTGCCCGTGACGTCGGCCGGCAGCAGCTTCAGGACGCGGCTGTCGGTGGTCGGCGCGCCGTTGGCGATATGCTCCTTGACGGCGTTTTCCGGGGCCATCAGGTAGTTGAGCAGCGCGTAGCCGGCCGCCTTGTTGGCCGCGCTCTTCGGGATCGCGTAGAAGTCCGACCAGATTTCGCCGCCGTCCTTGCCGAGCACGAACTGGATTTCCGGCATGTCGCGGTTGAGCTGCGCGCCGTCATTGGTCCAGCACATGGTCATCCAGGCGTCCGTCGCGCGCATCGACGGCTGGTAGTCGCTGTTGATGGCGTAGAGATGCGGCTTCACCTTGATCAGCAGTTCCTCCGCCTTGGCGAGCTCGTCCGGCTTGGTCGAATTGAAGGAGTAGCCGAGCGAGACCAGTGCGTTGCCGATGGTGGTCAGCTGGTAGTCGTGGACCATGGCGCGGCCGTCGGCCTCGGTCATGGCGACCTCGAAGAAGTCCTTCCAGCTGGTGACCGGGGTCTTGATCTTGTTCGAGTTGAGCGCGATGCCGGTGGTGCCCCAGTTCTTCGGCACGGCATAGGTCTTGCCGTCGACGACGCCCTCGTTGGTGAAGCGCGCGGTCTCGGTCGAGGCGTCGTAGTTCGGCAGCTTGGAGAGATCGAGTTCGTCGATGAGGCCGAGCTTCACATAGGTGGAGATCGTGTAATTGGTCGGCACAAACAGGTCCCAGCCGGTGCCGCCGGCCTGGAGTTTGGCGAGCATTTCCTCGTTCGAGCCGAAGACGTTGACCTCGACGGCAACGCCGGTTGCGGCCTGGAACGCCTCGAAGGTGGCGGGATCATGGTAGTTCGGCCAGGTGGCAATCGACATCTGCGTGCCGAGATCACCGGCAAAGGCCGTCGAATTGAACAGGCCAGGCTGGCGCGCCAGCACCGCCGTCGCAAGTCCGAGGCCGGTGACGCCGAGGAAGTGGCGGCGGGTGACCGAGCCGCGCTTCAGGCGCATCAGCTCGTCGGCCAGTTGCTCGGCGGTGATCGGGGCATTTTCTCTGTACCATTTGGTCATGACGCTGTTCCCTTTATCGTTGACGTTCATGCAAGGCAGCAGGGGCCGGCCGGATCAGGCCGGAAACACATTTCAGGCCGGAAAGACATGGAGCGCATTGGGATCGAAGGCGAGGCCGACCTTGTCGCCGGGCTCGACGAGATCGCTGTCGCCGAGCGCCCGTCGGTCGGCGGTGACGAGAAAGTCGCCAAGGCCGTCGACATCGACGGAATATTCGACTGACGAGCCGAGGAAAATGCGGTGCGTGACGGTGCCGGAGAGAGCGGTGGTGCCGGCCGTGCCGTTGCGTTTCAGGCTGATCGCCTCCGGGCGCAGCGCGACCATGGCCGCACCTGTGCTCGGTGTCGTGGCGGCAGGCGCTGCAAACCGCGCACCGTTGGCAAAAAGGATCGAGGCGCCGCCGCTGTCGACGGTTGCCGTGATCCGGTTGGTCTTGCCGACGAAATCGGCGACGAACAGGCTCGCCGGGCGATCGTAGATTTCCTGCGGCGGCCCGACCTGGACGATGCGACCGGCATTCATGACGCAGACGAAGTCGCTCATCGACAGTGCTTCTTCCTGGTCGTGGGTGACGAGCACGAAGGTGATGCCGAGTTCGCGTTGCAACGTCTGCAGTTCGATCTGCATGGCAGTGCGCAGCTTCTTGTCGAGGGCTGCCAACGGCTCGTCGAGCAGAAGCACCTTCGGCTTGTTGACGATGGCGCGGGCGAGCGCGACGCGCTGTTGCTGGCCACCGGACATTTCATGGATCCGGCGCTTGGCGAGGCCGCCGAGGCGGACCATTTCCAGCGCCTCCTGGGCGCGGCGCGAAATCTCGGCGCTGGCGATGCGCGGCCGCATCTGTCTCAGTCCGTAGGAGACGTTCTGCTCGACGTCGAGATGCGGAAACAGCGCATAGTGCTGGAACACCATGTTGACCGGGCGCCGATAGGCGGCAACGCCGTTCATCGCCTCGCCGTTGATGTAGACCGTGCCTTCGCTCGGCTGCTCGAAGCCGCCGATCATGCGCAGGCAGGTGGTCTTGCCGCAGCCGGAGGGCCCGAGCAGCGCCATGAAGGCGCCCCGGGGCACCGCGAAATTGATGTCCGAAACGGCGGTCACGCTGCCATAGCGTTTGACCACCGAACGGAACTCGATGTCGTTCGTCGAAGCGGATGTCACGTCTGTTCCCTGCGGTTGTTGTCGGATACCGTCAAGGCTCTGATGCCCTGACGTCCCACCGTCATTGACAGGCAGCCTAGTCAAAGCGCCCGGTGCCGGTATATACCCCGAGAGAGGTATTTCAACGCAAATTGGCTTGTGGGAGGAGTATACCCCGAAACAGGGCCGGATCGGCGGGAGAGCGGTTTGGGCATCGATCTCGAGGGACTATTTCAGGTCTTGGCGCCCATGGTCGACGGCGCGGCCATGGACGACGAGGCGGTCGGCACAGCCTATCGGCAATTGATGTCGACGCTGATGACCTTTGATTATGTTGTGGTTTTCGCCTATCGCGGCAAGGAACGGCCGATCGACCTCTACAGCACCTTCAACGCCAAGGACCACGTTCTGTTCGTCAGCCTCTACCAGGCCGGCCCCTATCTGCTCGATCCGTTCTACCACGCGGCCTGCGAGGGCAAGCCGGGCGTCTGGCGCATGCGCGAACGGGCGCCGGACCGGTTTTTCTCCAGCGAATACTACCGGACCTATTACGTGCAGACCGGCCTGGCGGAGGAGGTCGGCTTCTTCGTGCCGATCAGCGGCGAGATCACCGTCGTCCTGTCGCTGATGCGGCGGGAGGCGACGGGGTCCTTCAGTGCCGCCGAATTCGCCCTGTTGAAGAAGGTCGAGCCGCTGGTCTCGGCACTGGTACGCCACCATTGGGCGGATCTTGGGCGCAGGTTCGACGCGGCATTGGCGAAGACCGGGCGCAGTCGCAGGAAATCTGCGCATCCGCCGGCAGACGGCGTCTGGCAGCACCTCAATCTGACCGAGCGCGAAGCCTCGATCATCGAACTGGTGCTGCAGGGGCATTCGTCGGAATCGATCGGCCTGAAGCTTGGAATCTCTACCGGCACGGTCAAGGTTCACCGCCGCAACGTCTACCGCAAGCTCGGCATCTCCTCGCAGACGCAGCTTCTTTCGCTCTATCTGCGCAACCTCGGCCAGTAAGGTCACGGCGGCAAGCCGGCCTTTTCGGCGGGTCACCGTGCTGGCAATCTCCTGGGAATGCCGCTCGAGGTCGAAAGCATGCCCTTTTTCCTCATTCCGGCCCTGAGCCGGGATCCAGCGAGCTGACGTCTGTCAGGTTTCTCCTCGTCATTCGCAACGATCCACAAACCGTGATCGGTCTTCGCATGTTCTCCCTTGACATTTTTTTCACGACATGAAATTTCTTTCAATATCGAGATAAAAATATCATGCGATGCAAAATTTATCATGCATTGCAACATAACGGATCCGGGTGGAGACGATGGCGATCATCGGTGGTGCAAATCTTCGCGACGACGAAACCAGCATGGCGACGCGCGCCGCGTGGCTGCACTATGCCGGCGGCCTGACCCAGGCGGAGGTTGCCAAGCGGCTGGGTCTGACATCGCTCAAGGCTCACCGCCTGATCATGAAGGCCAACCAGGAAGGCCTGGTGAAGGTCTATATCGATGGCGAAGTCTCGGAATGCGTCGAGCTGGAGCAGAAGCTCTCGGCACGTTACGGCCTCGATTATTGCGAGGTTGTTCCCGATTTCGATGCCGACGACCTGCCGCTGAAGGCGCTCGGCATATCAGGCGCGCAGTTCCTGAAGCGCGAGATCGAGCGCGACGAAACCGCGCTCGTCGGCGTCGGACACGGCCGCACGCTCGCCGCCTGCGTCGAATATCTGCCGCGCACCACCAGCAACAAGACCCGTTTCGTCTCGTTGCTCGGCGGGCTTACCCGCAAGTTCTCGGCAAACCCGCATGACGTGATCCACCGGCTTGCCGAGCGCACCGGCGCGGAGGCCTATGTCATGCCCGTGCCGTTCTTCGCCAACACCGTCGAGGACCGCGACGTGCTCTTCAGCCAGCGTGGCGTGCGCGAAGTGTTCGATCTCGCCAAGACCGCCGACCTCCTGATGGTCGGCATCGGTACGGCAGAGCGCGAGGCGTCGCTGGTCTCGACGGGGATGATCGAGATGAGCGAGATCGAGGAAATCCAGAAGGGCGGGGGCAAGGGCGAATTGCTCGGCCACTTCTTCGATGAGGACGGCCGCCCGATCGAGACGACGCTGTCGAACCGCACTTTCACGCTCAGCCGCGACGACCTGAAGGATCGGCGCACCGTTGCGGTCGCCGGCGGCAAGATCAAGACGCCCGCCATCCGCGCCGTGCTTGCAAGCGGACTGTTGAGCGGTCTCATCACCGACGAGAAGACGGCCCGGGCGCTCGCCGCGGACGGCAAATGAGGAGTGTCTGGCGGAATCGAATGAGGCCCGGGGAGCAGGGCGGCGAGGAGGTTTCGCCATCAGCGCATCGGCCCAAAATCGGAATCGATTTTGGAAAGCTCGATGCGCCGGCTCAAGGAGTTAGAGCGTCCTTTGCGCGTCCGAATGGATGCACGGCGCTCTAAGGCCTCAAGGGGAGGAATACCGGTCGGGTAGCCGGTGATCGCATGACGCAATCATACCCGCAACGGAGGAGAAGACTTATGTACGAGAAGGAGAAAGACCTCATCGGCGCGTTTCTGCGCGGAGAGGTAGATCGTCGCGGCATGCTTAAGGGTCTCGGCGCGGCCGGGATTGCCGCCGGGACCGCCGGCACGCTCTTCAACATGATGTCGACCCAGGCGCTGGCCGCCGACTTCGACTGGAAGGCGCATTCCGGCAAGTCGCTGAAGCTCTTGTTGAACAAGCATCCCTATGCCGACGCGATGATTGCCAACCTTCAGGCCTTCAAGGATCTGACCGGTATCGAAGTCACCTATGACGTGTTTCCGGAAGACGTCTATTTCGACAAGGTGACAGCAGCGCTTTCCTCGGGCTCAACCGAATACGATGCCTTCATGACCGGCGCCTACATGACCTGGACCTATGGTCCGGCCGGCTGGATCGCCGATCTCAACGAATGGATCAAGGATCCGACCAAGACCAACCCGAACTACAACTGGGACGATTTCCTCGCCGGCGTGAAGAACTCCTGCGCCTGGAACGGCCAGCCGGGCGGGGCGCTCGGTTCGGAGGACGCCAAGCAATGGTGCATTCCGTGGGGCTATGAACAGAACAATCTCTCGTTCAACCAGGAAATGCTCGACAAAGTGGGCGTCAGTGTCCCGAAAAACCTCGACGAACTCGCGACCACCGCGGCGAAGCTAACCAAGGATGTCGGCGGCGGTGTCTACGGCGTCGGGGTGCGTGGTTCGCGCTCCTGGGCGACGATCCATCCGGGCTTCCTTTCGGGTTATGCCAATTTTGGCCAGAAGGACCTGAATGTTTCGGCTGATGGCAAGCTTTCCGCGGCGATGAATACGGCCGAATCCAAGGCCTTCCACACCAAATGGGTGCAGATGATCCAGGAAAGCGGTCCGAAGGACTGGTCGACCTATACTTGGTACCAGGTCGGCACCGACCTCGGTGCCGGCGCTTCCGCCATGATCTACGACGCCGACATTCTCGGCTATTTCATGAACGGTGGCGACAACAAGATGGCCGGCAAGCTGGCATACGCGCCGTTCACCGCCAATCCTGCGGCGTCTGCGCCGACGCCGAACATCTGGATCTGGTCGCTTGCCATGTCCAATTTCGCCAAGGACAAGGACGCGACCTGGTACTTCCTGCAGTGGGCCACGGGTCTCGAACATGCGATCTTCGGCGCAACGAAGATGGACTTCGTCAACCCTGTCCGCGCCTCGGTCTGGAAGGACGAAATATTCCGCGAGCGACTGAACAAGAGCTATCCGGGCTATGTGGAGATGCACGACGTTTCCGCCCCGGGCGCGAAGATCCATTTCACCGCCCAGCCGCTGTTCTTCGACGTCACCACCGAGTGGGCGGCGACACTGCAGAAGATGGTCGCCAAGCAGGTGCCGGTCGATGAAGGTCTCGACCAGCTCGTCGAAAGCATCGATCGCCAGCTGAAGGAAGCTGGTCTCGGCTGATACGCCTCCCAAGCGATGCCCGGCGCAACTAGAGCGCCGTGCGTTCAAATGGACGCACAAAGGACGCTCTAGCGCCGGGCATCCCGCGAGATCGGCTCAAAGCCGCCAATACCAACCTGAGATGCCGATGGACTGGCGCGGGGCTCGACCTCGCGTGCCGCGTGCTTTCTTCAAGACTTTAGAGAACGGAGCTCGACATGGCTTCAACAGCAACCCTCCGCAAACCGGCGTCAGGTTTCAGGATCAGCAGGAAGATGCTTCCCTATGTGCTGAGCCTGCCGGCGCTGCTCGTCTGCATCGGCATTCTCATCCCCTTCTTCACGGCGGTGATCTATTCGTTCCAGCGCTACCGGCTGAGCCAGCCCTGGGCGCGTCAGTTCAACTGGGGCGAAAACTACCTGAACTTCGTCACCGACCCGGCCTTCTGGAACACCCTGAAGGTGTCGCTGCTTTATGCCGGCATCACCGTGACGCTGGAACTGCTGCTCGGCCTCGGCATCGCGCTGCTGTTGCAGCGCCGCTCCACCATCAACAACTTCATCTCGATCATGCTGCTTCTGCCGCTGATGATCGCTCCGGCGCTCGCCGCCTTGATGTGGAAGCTGATGACCAACCCGAGCTTCGGCATTCTGAGCTACCTCGCGAGCCTGATCGGCCTCAACGATTTCCGCTGGGCGTCGTCGCCGGACACGGCGCTTCTGACCGTCATTCTCGTCGATATCTGGGTCTATACGCCCTTCATCATGATCCTGCTTCTGGCCGGCCTCCGGTCGCTGCCGACCCAGCCCTTCGAGGCGGCGGCACTCGATGGCGTGCCGAGAAGCTTCGTGTTCTTCCGCATCACCCTGCCGATGCTGACGCCCTACATTCTGACGGCCACGCTGTTCCGGCTGCTCGACTCGATCCAGCAGTTCGACATCATCTATGCGATGACCCAAGGCGGCCCCGGCAACACGCTGACCGTCTTCCAGGTCGAGGCCTATCTCAACTTCTTCCAGTCGACCAATGTCGGCCGTTCGGCAGCGCTGCTGATCATCCTGTGGGCGATCACCTACACGCTCTCCAACGTCTTCATCAAGAACTGGCTGCGCCTGCGCGAACGCGCCCGCGGCGAAGCGTAAGGGGGTTCAAATGGAAACCACGTCTCCCATCGAACGGGTCCTGCGCGCTCTCGCCCTGACGCTCGTCGTTGTCTTCTTCATGTTCCCGATCTTCTGGATCTTCCTGATGTCGTTCCAGACGAACGAGACGATCCTGACCATTCCGCCGTCGATCGTGTTTTCACCGACGCTGTCGAACTATGCGGCGCTGATCACCGGTAAGCTGCAGACGGCGGCCGGCGCGCTCGATATCGCCTTCATGCGCAACCTCGGCAACTCGATCTTCCTGTCGGTCGCTTCCGTTGCGGTGGCGCTGGTGCTCGGGGTTCCCGCCGCCTATGCCTTTGCCCGGCATAAATTCAAGGGCTCGGAAGACATCGCGTTCACGCTGCTCTCCTTCCGTTTTGCGCCGCCGCTGCTGGTGCTGCTGCCGCTGACCCAGTATTTCCAGTGGCTCGGCCTTTCCAATACCTATTTCGGCCTGATCTGGGTCTACCAGCTCATCTGCCTGCCGCTGATCCTGTGGATCGTGCGCGGCTATTTCGAGGATATCTCGGCCGACGTCGAATATGCCTACCGCATTGCCGGCCATTCCTGGTTTGCCACCTTCCGCAAGATCGCCCTGCCGCTTGCCGGTCCGGGCATTGCCGCCGCTGGCCTGCTTGCCTTCATCTTCGCCTGGAACAATTTCGTCTTCGCGCTGGTGCTGGCGTCCGCCGACAAACAGCCGGTGACGGTGGGGGCGCTTGCCTTCGTCACCTCCTCAGGCATCCAATACGGGCAGATCGCCTCGGCCATCGTTCTCTCGGTCACGCCGACGCTCGCGCTCGCACTCTACGCCCAGCGCTACCTCGTCGAAGGCCTGTCGCTTGGCGCGGTGAAAGGGTAAGACATGACCACGCTTCACTTAAAAAACATCGTCAAGCGCTACAAGAGCCAGACGGTTCTCGACGACCTGTCGCTCGATGTCGCCAATGGCGAACGCCTGGTGCTCTTCGGCCCGTCCGGTGCCGGCAAGACGGTGCTGCTGCGCCTGGTCGCCGGCGTCATTGAGCCGGATGAGGGCAGGGTGCTGATCGGCGGCGAGGACATGACCGATGTCGATGCCGAACACCGCGGCGTCGGCATGGCCTTCCAGAATTTTGCGCTCTTTCCGCACATGAGCGCCTTCGACAACATCGCCAGCCCGCTGACGGCAACGAGGTCGTCGAAGGATGCGATTACGGCAGGCGTGCAGAAGGTGGCGAAGCTGCTGAAGATCGACCATGTGCTGAGCCACCACCCGAAGGCGCTTTCCAACGGCCAGAAGCAGCGCACGGCATTGGCCCGCGCGCTGGTCGGCTCGCCGCCGCTGCTCTTGCTCGACGATCCCTTGCGTAATGTCGACGCCAAGCTGCGCTTTGAGATGCGGCTGGAGCTGCCGCGGCTTTTGGCAGCTGAGGGTGCGACCGTCGTCTACGTCACCCAGGACTACAAGGAAGCGATGGCGCTCGGCGACCGGATCGCCGTGATGTCGCAGGGCCGCATCCGCCAGATCGGCACGCCGCAGGAGATCTACAACGCGCCTGCCGATATCGAGATCGCCCGGCTCTTTGGCGATCCGACCATCAACCTCCTGGATGTGGTGCCGCAGAGGAGCGGCGACGGCGTCTTCGTCGAGCTCTCCAACGTCAGGGTGCGGCTTGCCGATTATGACGGCGACGCTTCGGGCAAATCCTGCGTTCTCGGTCTTCGCCCGGAAACCATCGTCTTTGTCGATGCGTCGGCGCCGGGCGCCATCCCGGTGACGGTCGAGGCGGAGACGCCGCTCAACGAGAAGACCGTGACGCTGGCGATGACGGCGCGCGGTCGCGAAATCCTGGTGTCGCGGCCGGCCGGAACGCCAGGGCCTGCGGCAGGGCCCGCCCATATCGCCGTCAACGGCGCGCTAGCCTTCCTCTTCGACAAGGCGAGCGGCCGGCTTCTGCCCCGCGCCGACATCGCATCCAAGCGCAATGGAGAAGCGGCATGAACGACACCGCTCTTTTGATCAAGGACGTCGACAAGTTCTACGGTCCAATCGACCACGGCGTGCACGCCGTCAAGAAGCTCAACATGGATGTCAGGAAGGGCGAGATCATCGCGCTTCTGGGCTCGTCCGGCTGCGGCAAGACCTCGACGCTGCGCATGGTCGCCGGCTTCGAGGCGGTGTCGCGCGGCACGATCTCGCTCAGTGGGCGCGAGGTCCAGACCTTCGCTCCGGTGCGCCGCAACGTCGCCATGGCGTTCGAGGGCTATTCGCTCTATCCGCCGCTGACGGTGCGCGAAAACATCGCCTTTGCGCTCAAGGCTTCCAAGCTGTCGCAAGGCGTCGTCGACGAGAAGGTAGCTGGTATTGCCAAGCTGCTCGAGATCGAGGACATTCTCGGCCGTTATCCGAGCTCGATCTCCGGCGGCCAGCAGCAGCGCGCCTCGCTCGGGCGGGCGCTGATCCGCGACGCCAACCTGCACCTGCTCGACGAGCCGATGGGCCAGCTCGAGCCGCAGTTGCGCGCCGTGCTGCGCGGCCGCATCAAGCACTACATCAAGGAACGCGGGCTGACGGCGATCCTCGTCACCCACGACCAGACCGAGGCGAATGCGCTCGCCGACCGCATCGCCGTCATGGAAGGCGGGGTGCTGCAGCAGTTCGATACGCCGCAGAAGATCAAGGAGCGTCCGGCAAACCTCTTCACCGGCACCTTCGTCGGCGAGCCGCCGATGAACGTGTTCGAGGCGAGCGTCACCGGTTCGGAGACCAAGGTCGCCTTCGGCCTCAACGACGGCGTGCGGCTCGAATATCCGGCATCGGACTTTTCCCACGCGGTGCGCCATGCGCTGATGAAGCGGCAGAAGGTGGTGCTCGGCATCCGACCCTACTCGGTCCGCCGCAGCGCCGACGGCGTTGCCGGCCGGGTGGCGGTCAATCAGTGGCTCGGCGACCAGACGCATATCGCCGCGGATTTCGCCGGCGGCACCATGGTGCTGGTCGAGCATGACCGCACAGAGCTTGCCGTCGGCCAGCCGATCGGCATTCACCTCGATCCGTCGAGCCTGCATGTGTTCGACGGCGACAGCGGCAAGGCGATCAGCCACGGCGAGGAGCTTGCCTGATGCGGGATATCCTCATCGGTATCGATGCGGGAACGTCGGTCATCAAGTCGGTGGCCTTCGACCTTGGCGGGCGGCAGATCGCGATCGCCGCGGTGCCGAACGCCTATGAGGCTGTCGGCAGGACCGGCAGCGTGCAGGACCTCAACCGCACCTGGGCCGATACCGTCACCACCCTGACCGAGCTTTCGGGCAGGATCGAGAATCTCGCTCAGCGCGTGGCCGCGATCGCGGTGACCGGTCAGGGCGATGGCACCTGGATGATCGACAAGGCGGGCGAACCTATCGGTAAAGGCTGGCTCTGGCTCGACGCGCGCGCCGGCGATACGGTCGAGCGCCTGCGGGGCGACAGCGGTGATGTCGAACGGTTCGCCAGCACCGGCTCCGGGCTTGCCGCCTGCCAGCAGGGCGCGCAATTGCGCTGGATGAGCGACAACGCGCCGGAAATGCTGTCCGGCGTCGCAACCACGTTTCACTGCAAGGATTGGCTCTATTTCAAGCTGACGCAGATGCGCGCGACCGATCCGTCCGAAGCCAACTTCACCTTCGGCAACTTCCGCACCCGCAGCTACAACGACGACGTCATCCGCTTTCTCGGCCTTGAGAAGCTCAAGCATTTCCTGCCGGAGATCGTCGACGGAGCGACATCGCACCACCTGCTTTCAGCGGATGCGGCGGCCGTCACCGGCCTTCCCCAGGGGACGCCGGTGGTGCTCGGTTATGTCGACGTCGTCTGCACCGCACTTGGCGCCGGGCTCTACGATCCGGGCACCGACACCGGCTGCTCGATCATCGGCTCGACCGGCATGCACATGCGGCTTGCGGAGAGCGCCGACGACGTGCGGCTCAACCGCGATCTCACCGGCTACACCATGTGCATGCCGATCGCCGGCACCTATGCGCAGATGCAGTCGAACATGGCGGCAACGCTGAACATCGACTGGATACTGTCGGTCGCCGGCGGTCTCCTGAAGGGCATGGGCGTCGCAAAGACCAAAAGCGAACTTCTGTCCCATATCGACGGCTGGCTGGCCGAGGCCAAGGATACTTCGTTGCTGTTCCAGCCCTATATCTCGGATGCGGGCGAGCGCGGGCCTTTCGTCGACGCTTCGGCGCGCGCCTCCTTCGTCGGGCTGTCGATTACCCACGGCTTCGGCGACATGGTGAAGGCGGTCTTCGACGGGCTCGCCATGGCGGCACGCGATTGCTACGCCGAGATGGGGCCGCTTCCGGGCCGCATCCGGCTGACCGGCGGTGCGGCGCGCAGCGCCTCGCTTCGGCGCATTCTCGGGGGCGCGCTCGGCGCCAGCGTCCAGACCAGCGAGCGGGAGGAGGCGGGCGCGGCGGGCACTGCCATGATCGCCGCCGTGTCGCTCGGCATCTACCCGTCGATGGCCGCATGCGTCAGCGACTGGGTGTTGCCATATCAGCGCGCCGCCGAACCTGCCGACGAGGCGCTTGCGCGCCGCTACGACGGCCTCTTCCCCTCCTACCAGCAGTCGCGCATCGCGCTTCGACCCGTGTGGCACGCACTCTCCCAAGATGCGGCTTCGGGACCACAACAGGAAAGACTGAAATGAAGAAGATAGCCATCATCGGCGACCGGTTCATGCTGCCGGACGTGTTTCGCGACAAGATCGTCGAAGCAAGCGGCGACAGCCATGAGATTCGCACGCTCGAACTGCCGTGGCCCGACGTGCCGATGGAGCACGGTTACGCGGTCGAAGGCATGGATGGCCTGAAGGAATATCTGGGCAAGGCGGACGATATCGTCGACTTCATCGGCGACGCGGAAATCCTGGTGACGCAGCTTGCGCCCCTGTCGCGCGGCATGCTGACGTCGCTGCCCGGGCTGAAGCTCGTGGCCGTATCGCGCGGCGGGCCGGTCAATATCGACATGACGGCAGCGCGCGACGCCGGCATCAGCGTCGTCAATACGCCCGGTCGCAATGCCAGCGCCGTTGCCGAATTCACGCTGGGCGCGATCCTCGCCGAAACGCGGCTGATCCGCACCGGCCATGAGGCGTTGCGCAAGGGCGAGTGGCGCGGCGACCTTTACCGCGCCGACCGCACCGGCCGCGAGCTGTCGGAAATGACCGTCGGCGTCATCGGCTACGGCAATATCGGCACCAAGGTGGTCCGGCTGCTTAGGGCCTTCGGCACCAAGGTTCTGGTGCACGACCCCTATGTGCAGCTCTCCGCCGATGATCTGAATGCCGGCGTCGAGCATGTGTCGCTCGACGATCTCCTGTCGCGCTCCGACCTCGTGACGCTGCATCCGCGCGTCACCGAGGAAACCAGGAACATGATGAATGCCGAGACCTTCGCGAAGATGAAGCCCGGCGCTATCTTCGTCAACACAGCGCGCGGGCCGCTCTGCGACTACGACGCGCTCTACGAAAACCTGGTGAGCGGCCACCTCTCGGCGGCCATGCTCGAGACCTTCTCTGTAGAACCAGTGCCGGAGGAATGGCCGCTGCTGCAGCTTGCGAACGTCACGCTGACGCCGCATATCGCCGGCGCTTCGGTGCGCACCGTCACCTACGCCGCCGAGATGGCCGCCGAAGAGGTGCGCCGCTACATCGCCGGCCTGCCGCCGGTCAATCCGTGCTGATGACAGGAGGCAAGAACGTGGGTTCCGAGACCGGAGTATATGATCTTTTCGTCGTCGGCGGCGGCGTCAACGGCGCGGGCATCGCGCGCGATGCCGCCGGGCGCGGGCTCTCGGTCCTCTTGTGCGAGAAGGACGATCTGGCGCAGGGCACGAGCTCGCGCTCGGGCAAGCTGGTGCATGGCGGGTTGCGCTATCTCGAATATTACGAGTTCCGGCTGGTGCGCGAGGCGCTGATCGAGCGCGAGGTGCTGCTCTCATCCGCCCCGCACATCATCTGGCCGATGCGCTTCGTTTTGCCGCACAATCCGGCCGACAGACCCGCCTGGCTCGTCCGGCTCGGGCTCTTCCTTTACGACCACCTCGGCGGCCGCAAGCGTCTGCCGGGCACGCGCAGTCTCGATCTGAGAACCGCGCCCGAGGGCGCGCCGATCAAGCGGGACTATCGCAAGGCCTTCGAATATTCCGACTGTTGGGTGGATGACGCCCGGCTTGTCGTGCTCAATGCACTCGATGCCCGGAAGAAGGGCGCGCGGGTGTTGACGCGCACCGCCTGCAGCGCGATGCGCCGCATCGACGGCCTCTGGCAGGTGGAGATGACCGATCTGCGCAGCGGCGTGAAGTCGGAGGTCAAGGCGCGCGCGGTGGTCAATACCGCCGGGCCATGGGTCAACGACGTCATCGGCCGGGTCGCCGGGCTCAATTCCAGCCGCAGCGTGCGGCTGGTCAAGGGCAGCCATATCGTCGTGCCGAAATTCTGGGAGGGGCGGCAGGCCTATCTCGTGCAGAACCCGGACAAGCGGGTGATCTTCATCAACCCCTATCAGAACGATCTGGCGCTGATCGGCACGACGGATATCCCCTACGAGGGACGTCCCGAGGACGTATCGGCCGATGGCAACGAGGTCGCCTATCTGCTGAAATCGGTGAACCGCTACTTCAAGCAGCAACTCACCGAAGACGATATCGTCCATTCCTTTTCCGGCGTGCGCCCACTCTACGACGACAATGCCGAGAACCCGTCGGCGGTGACGCGCGACTATATCTTCGAGGTCGCCGCTGCCAACGGCCAGGCGCCGCTGCTCTCCGTCTTCGGCGGCAAGATCACCACCTTCCGCAAGCTGTCGGAGCATGCGCTGGAACGGCTGAAGCCGTTCTTCCCGGCGATGGGTGCGGCCTGGACCGCCACGGCGCATCTGCCGGGAGGCGACATGGCCAATGGCGATTTCGAGCAGTTTCTCGGCGATCTCAGGGCACGCTATCGCTGGCTGACGGCAGATCTCGCCAAGCATTACGCGCGGCTCTACGGCACGCGCACGCATGACCTGATCGGCAATGCCAAGTCGCTGGATGATCTTGGCACTGCATTCAGTCCGCTGTTTCGCGAGCGCGAGGCGCGTTTCCTGATCGACAACGAGTGGGCTGCGACGGCAGACGACCTCTTGGAGCGGCGGACGAAACACGGCCTGCACATGACGCCGGCCGAAAGGCTGGCTTTCACCGGCTGGCTCGAACGCCAGCAAGTGGCGGCCTGAAGGAGAGCAGGAATGCGCAGTCTGGAATTCGAGGCCTTGCTCGATATCTCGGCGCGTGTCGGCGCCGATCCCTTACTGGTGCAAGGGGCGGGCGGAAACACGTCGATCAAGGAGGTCGGCACGCTCTGGATCAAGGCCTCCGGCCTCTGGCTCGCCCACGCCCGGCAACGCGATGTCATGGTGCCGGTGGCGCTCGACCCGTTGCTCGAAGCGCTGGAGCGCAATGATCCCGCGACCGAGAAAGCCCAGCATTTCGTCATTTCCGAGATGAACCCTTCCGGCCTGCGCCCGTCGATCGAGACGACGGTGCATGCGTTGATGCCGCAGAAGGTGGTGATCCATGTCCATTGCGTCGAAACCATCGCGACCGTGGTGCAGACGAACGGCGCTGCCATCGCCGCCGAACGCCTGGCCGGCATCCCGCACGTGTTCGTGCCGTATGCGCGGCCGGGCCTGCCGCTTGCCAAGGCGATTGCCGAGCGGTTGCAGGAGAATACCTCGGTGCTGATCCTCGGCAATCACGGTCTTGCGGTGGCGGCCGAGACCGTCGCCGATGCGGCGATGCTCCTGACCGATGTCTCGCGCCGGTTGACGGCGCCGCGGCGCCAGGCACCCGCCACCGATCTGGCGGCACTGTCGCGCCTTGCGGTCGACAGTGCCTATTGCCTGCCCGACGATGTGCGGCTGCATGCCGTTGCAACCGATCTTGAAAGCTGCCGGATTGCCGCCGGCGGCAGCCTCTATCCCGACCATGTCATCTTCCTCGGCAAGGGTTCCGTCATCGCCGCACCGGGCGAGACCGCCCTTTCGATCGAGACGGGCAGGACGGAACGCGGCGAGAGCCTGCCGCCGCTGCTGCTCTTTCCCGGCAAGGGTGTGCTCATCGAGAAGACAATTTCCGCAGGCGCGCTCGCCATGGCGCGCTGCCTTGCCGACGTCACGGCCCGCATCCCGGAGACGGCCAGGCTCCGCTATCTGAGCGACGCCGAGAACGCGGAACTGCTCGGCTGGGACGCGGAGAAATATCGCCAGCAGCTCAACCGGGCAGGGCAGGCGCTGCAATGAGCGGAAATCAGCACGCCCTGGTCATCGGCATCGACATCGGCACCTCGGGTGCGCGTGCCGTCGCCATGGCGCCCGATGGCGCGATCATCGCGTCGGAAGCGACCAAACTCGCAGCTTTTTCCGATGATCACCGTGATCCTGTCGGTTGGTGGAAGGCGGTGCAGGTGGCGCTTGGCGGCGTGCTCAAGGCGATTGATCGCCGGCGGATACGAGCCATCAGCATCGACGGCACCTCCGGCACGATGTTGCCCGTGGCAGTCGACGGCGCGCCGCTTGCCACGCCGATGATGTACAACGATCCGGTTTCCGATGGCGCGATCCTGGAGGCGATTGCCGCCCATGCGCCGACGGAAAGTGCCGCCCATGGCGCGACCTCCGGCCTTGCCAAGGTGCTGGCGTTCCAATCCGTGCCGGGTATCTTCCGTGTCATCCATCAGGCCGATTGGCTCGCCGGGCACTTTACCGGCCTCTACGACGTTTCCGACGAGAACAATGCTCTGAAGACCGGCTACGACCCGGTGGCGCGGTGCTGGCCGGAGTGGATCGAAAAGACCGGCGCGCGCGTCGACCTGTTGCCGGACGTGCTGCCGGCCGGCGTGCCGGTCGCGACGATCTCGCCGGTGGCTGCCGAAGCCTTCGGCCTTGCGCGCGACGTGGTCGTCGTTGCCGGCACGACCGATGGCTGCGCCTCATTTCTGGCGACAGGTGCCGCCCGCCCGGGTGACGGCGTCAGCGCACTCGGCACCACGCTCACTGTAAAATTGCTTTCCGACCGGCCGCTGTTTGCGCCGGAATACGGCCTTTACAGCCATCGCATCGGCGACATGTGGCTGGCCGGCGGCGCGTCGAATACGGGCGGCGTGGTTCTGGCCGAGTATTTTTCCGCCGAGCGCATCGACGCGCTTTCCGCCGGCATCGATCCGGCTGTTGCTACCGGGCTCGACTATTACCCGCTAACGAAGCAGGGCGAGCGTTTTCCCATCGCCGATCCGAATTTCCAGCCGCGCCTGACGCCGCGACCACAGGATGATGCGGTGTTTCTCAAGGCGATATTCGAAGGCATCGCCGGCGTCGAAAGCCTCGCCTATCACAGGCTGACGTCGCTGGGCGGCCCCAAGCTCGGCTCCATCCGCACCGTCGGTGGCGGCGCCAGAAATGCGGCGTGGTCGGCAATCCGCGCGCGCAAGCTCGGCGTGCCGTTCCTGACGGTACGTTCCGAAGAGGCAGCAGCCGGAACGGCGCGACTGGCGCTTGCCGGCGCAAGACAGGCAGGTGTGCTATGAGTACCGTCATCTCCGGCCTTGCCGATATCGCCGATCGCTATGATGCCTTCCTGATCGACCAGTTCGGCGTGCTGCGCGACGGTCGCGGACCCTATCCCGGTGCCGCCGAAACGCTGGTGCGGCTGAAGGATCAGGGCAAGCGCGTCATCATTCTTTCGAATTCCGGCAAGCGCTCGGCGGAAAACGACCGCCGCCTCGTCGATCTCGGCTTCGTCGCCGGCAGCTGGGACTGGTTCCTGACCTCGGGCGAAGTTGCCTGGCAGATCCTGAAGACGGAAGGCGCGCAGGCAAGCGGACGCCTGAGCAAATGCCTGCTGATCAGCCGCGACGGCGATCTATCGCCGCTCACCGGGCTCGGCCTCGAGCGCACCGAAAACGGTGCGGATGCGGACTTCGTGCTCCTGGCGGCGAGCGAAGGCGATGTGCTGCCGCTGTCGCACTACGAGGCGTTGCTGGCACCGGCGGCGCGGCGCGGCGTGCCGTGCCTTTGCACCAATCCTGACAAGGTGATGCTGACGAAGACCGGAACGGCGTTTGGAGCCGCACGGATCGCTGAACTTTACGAGGAACTCGGCGGGACGGTGCGCTGGATCGGCAAGCCCTTTGCCGACATCTACGATTTTGCCCTCGACTTCCTCGGTCATCCCGACCCCTCTCGCGTCTGCGCGATCGGCGACAGCGTCGAGCACGATATCGCCGGGGCGGCGAGCGCCGGCCTCGCTTCGGTGCTGGTGACCACGGGCATTCTGGAGCACGCCTCCGACGAGGAGCGCCGAAAGCTCTTTGCCGAGCATGGCGCCACACCCGATTTCATCCTCCCGAAATTTCTCTGGTAGTCAGGAGTACCGCCTTGGCTTTCACGCTGTCGCTCAACACCAATCCGCTGGTCAATCGTTTTGCCGAGCCTGACGATCTGATCGAGACGATCGGCGAAGAGATCCGCATCGGCTACGTGCAACTGACGCACGAGTTCGTCAATCCGGGCTGGCCGGCGGCAACGATCTCCAAGACCATCCGTCAATTCAGGGCAGCGCTCGGCCGCACCGGCGTCAAGATCACCTCGGGGATGACAGGCCCCTATGGCAGGCTCAATCATTTCGGCCATCCGGACCCGGATGTGCGGCGCTACTATGTCGACTGGTTCAAGACCTTCGCCGATATCTCGGCCGAGCTCGGCGCATCCGGCATGGGCACGCAGTTCGCGATCTTCACGCTGAGGGATTATGACGATCCGGCCCGGCGCGAGGACTTGATGAAGATCGCCATCGACTGCTGGCGCGAAGTGGCGGAACACGGCAAGGCTGCCGGTCTTTCCTATGTGTTCTGGGAGCCGATGTCGGTCGGGCGCGAATTCGGCCACACGATCGCCGAGTGCCGCTCGCTCGACCGGCGGCTCGCCGAAGCGGAGCTGCCGATCCCGATGAAGATGATGGTCGATATCGATCATGGGGACGTCACGTCCGATAATCCCGCCGACATCGACCCCTATGCCTGGGCAGGGGCGTTTCCTGAGCGCTCGCCGATCATCCACATCAAGCAGTCATCAATGAACAAGGGTGGGCACTGGCCGTTTACCGCCACCTACAACCGGGACGGCCGCATCACGCCGGAGAAGCTGATCGGTGCGGTCAAGGCCGGCGGCGGCACCGACAACGAGATCTGCCTGGAGCTTTCCTTCCGCGAGCGGGAGCCGACCGACCATAACGTCGTCGAGATGATCCGAGAGTCGGTGGAATTCTGGGAGCCCTACATCGATACCGGCTTCAACAGGCCATCAAAATCACACTAAAATATCACAAAATCTCACATTGAACATTGAAATATAACATTCAGGTGTTATCTTCCCAGGAGTGATGCCGCGCTCTCGCGGCATCGGATCAAGGCGGATGACGATGAAGCCCGAAGACAGGCGACAGGCGATCATGGATGTTTTGATGGAGGCCGGCACGGCTTCCGTCGAAGACCTGTCGCTTCGTTTTGGCGTCAGCAAGATGACGGTGCATCGCGATCTCGACGACCTCGAACAGGCCGGCCTGCTGCGCAAGGTGCATGGCGGCGCCTCGATCCAGTCGAGCCCGCAGTTCGAAAGCGATTTCCGCTACCGCGAGAAAATTGCCGCCGCCGAAAAGAACCGCATTGCCGAATATGCGGCGAGTCTGATCGAGCCGGGGCAGAGCATTCTCATCGACGACAGTTCGACGGCCGGTGCGATCGCCGCCTACGTCAGGGATATCAGGCCGCTGACCGTCATCACCAACAATCTCGGTGTGATTGCCAGCCTGTCCGGAGCGCCTGGCATCAACGTCATCGCGCTTGGTGGCCAGTACAGCAAGAAGTTCAACGGTTTCTTCGGCATCATCACGGAAGAGGCGCTGCGCTCGCTGCGCGTCGATATCGCCTTTCTCTCCAGTTCCGCGGTCGAGGGAACGGCAGCCTTCCACCAGGACCAGGAGGTCGTGCAGGCCAAGCGGCTGATGGCGAAGTCGGCGGCGCGCAAATATCTCATGGTGGATCACGACAAGTTCGGGCGGTCTGCCCTGCATTTCCTGACCGGGCTCGATGCCTTCGATGCGGTGCTGACCGGCGCCGAGGTGGCGGACGAGCACGCCGCGGCGCTCGGCGAGGCCGGCATCCGCCTGGTCAAGGTCGACAATCGAAAAGCATCGGAGAAAGCATGAACAAGCCTCAGCTCTGGGTGGGCACAAGCTGGAAGATGAACAAGACGCTGGCGGAAGCCATGGTCTTTGCCGACGGACTGGCGGCAGCGGATGGCGCCCGCGACGAGCGCATCCAGCGTTTTGTCATTCCGCCCTTCACCGCTGTGCGGCAGGTCAAGGATCGGCTCGCGGCAACGAGCGTCAAGGTCGGCGCGCAGAACATGCACTGGGACGACGCCGGCGCCTGGACCGGCGAGGTTTCGCCGGTGATGCTTCGGGATTGCAACCTCGACGTCGTCGAGCTCGGCCACAGCGAACGGCGCGAGCACTTCGGCGAGACTGACCGGACTGTGGGCCTGAAGACGGCAGCGGCCGTGCGCCATGGCCTGGTGCCGCTGATCTGCATCGGCGAGACGCTCGCGGAGCGCGAGGCGGGCGAGGCGGATACCGTCCTGAAGCGGCAGGTGGAAGGCGCGCTGGAACTGCTGGAAGGCGACGCCCGCAAGGCCACGGTCCTGCTTGCCTATGAGCCCGTCTGGGCAATCGGCGTCAACGGCATTCCGGCGACGGCCGACTATGCCGATGCCCGTCACAAGCGGATCGCCGATGTCGCGCAAGGCGCCCTCGGTGTTCGCGTTCCCGTTCTCTATGGCGGCAGCGTCAACCCGGGCAATTGCGAAGAACTGATCACCCAGGGGCATATCGACGGCCTGTTCATCGGCCGCTCCGCCTGGGACGTCAACGGCTATCTCGACATTCTGCAGCGCGTCTCGAAGGCGATCTGAGCCCCCCGCACGCCGCAGATCAACACGGACGGAAAGGAAAATCATGAAGATCGCAATCGGAGCAGACAGCGCCGGCAAGCCCTTGCTCGACGTCATCGCCGCCCACCTCAAGGGTAAGGCCGATCTCGAAGTCAACGACCTCAGCCAGTCCGGCTTCTATGCCGACCTGTCGCAGAAGCTGGCACAGACCATCGTCGATGGCGAGAACGAGCGCGGCATCCTGTTCTGCGGCACCGGCATCGGTGTCTGCATCTCGGCCAACAAGGTGCCGGGCATCCGCGCCGCGCTGACCCACGACACTTATTCCGCCGAGCGGGCGGCCAAGTCGAACAACGCCCAGATCATCACCATGGGCGCGCGCGTCATCGGGCCGGAACTTGCAAAGTCGATTGTCGATGCCTGGCTTGCCTCCGAGTTTGACCCTAACGGCCCGTCGGCCGGCAATGTCGAGGCGATCGATCGCCTCGATACGGCGAAGTAAGCATCCGACCACCATTACCGCGATGCACGTTGATCCTCCCTCGCGCATTGCGGCGAGACGCCCGGCAGAGATGCCGGGCGTTTTCTTTTTCGGGCTCGCGCCGCGCCTTGACGAAGCTTCTGCAAATATTTGAATATGCTTGCGGATTGTCAAATGCAGGGGCGTCATCTCATGAGTGAAGGAACCTCGACAGAGCCGCATCCGAGCGCCCATCACCATGTGGCGCGGATGAGCGGCCGCGACACGCACGAACATCATAGGACGGCGACGACGCTCGAACTTCTGTTCGACTTGACCTTCGTCATCGCGTTCAGCCTGGCGGCTTCGCAACTCGCCCATTTTCTCGCGGAAGGGCACTATTTTGCCGGGCTGTTCGGCTTTGCGCTCGCGACCTTCTCGATCTGCTGGGCCTGGATCAATTTCAGCTGGTTCGCGTCCGCCTATGACACGGATGACTGGATTTTTCGCAGCGTGACCATGGTGCAGATGGTCGGCGTTCTGATCCTGGCGATCGGTCTGCCGCCAATGTTCGAGTCGATCGACAAGGGCGAGCACCTCGACAACGGCGTGATGGTTCTCGGCTATGTCGTCATGCGCGTGGCGATGCTTTTCCAATGGCTGCGCGCGAGCCGGCAGGACCCGGCACGGCGCGGCGCGTGCCTCACCTATGTGAAGGCGATCAGCGTCGCCCAGTTCGGTTGGGTCGTGCTGATCTTCATCGACTTTTCGCTTGTCGTGACCTTCGCCATGGTCGTCGCGCTGACGGCGATCGAAATGCTCGGACCCTATCTGGCCGAGACGCGGCATGGAGGTACGCCCTGGCACGCCCACCACATCGCCGAGCGCTACGGGCTTCTCGCCATTATCGCACTCGGGGAAGGGGTTGTCGGCACAGTTGCGTCGATCTCGGCCGTGGTCGAGGGGCAGGGCTGGAATCTCGATGTCGCGCTCGTCTGCCTCGCGGGCACCGGGCTCACCTTCGGCATGTGGTGGATCTACTTCCTGCTGCCGAGCGCCGAGGTGCTGCATCACTACCGGCTCAAGCGGGCCTTCGTCTGGGGCTACGGCCACATGCCGATCTTCGCCTCGATCGTTGCGACCGGCGCGGGCCTGCACGTGGCCGCTTACTATATCGAGCACAAGGCCCATATCGGCTCGGTCGCGACGGTGCTGACGGTCGCGGTGCCCGTCGCGTTCTACATCGGGCTCCTCTATGCGATGTACACCTATCTGATGCAGCAGGCGGACCGCCTGCATCTCTGGCTGCTCATGGGCACGGCGCTCGTGCTGGCTGCCTCTGTGGTCGCGGCCCTGGCCGGGGTCGGCATGGCGAAGTGCCTGATCATCCTGATGTTTGCGCCGGTCGTGACCATCGTCGGCTACGAGGCGGCCGGCCACCGTCACCGGATGGCCGCGCTGGAGCGCAGTTTGCGCAAGAGCGAAGCGGCGCATTGATTTCGCGAGTCGAAACAGCGGCTTGTGACCGTCCGTTGCGGATTTGAATCACGCGTCTCAGAGATTGATTCAAAGGCTGTGGACGGCGAAGATGTGTGGAAAATAGCCCTCTCCCCGCGGGCGGTGAGATGGGACGGCCGAGCGTGCCGTGGGCGTATCCTCCCGCGCAGGCGCTGCAGAGGCATGATGCAGTGTGACGGCGGTCGCACGCTTTCCGGTAGGTCTGCCGAGATCATGGTTCGCAGCGCGCGCCCCGCGTTTCCTTCTCCCCGCGTGCGGGGAGAAGGTGGCCGGCAGGCCGGATGAGGGGGCAGCCGGTTTCAGGTCCGATGCTATGGCCTGCTGGCAGATCAGGCGTTGATCAGCGCCAGCTTGGCGCGGGCGTCGAGGATCTGGACGCAGGCATTGGCGGCTTCTTCGCCCTTGGCGACGAAGTGCTCGCGGAAGAAGGCGATCAGCGGCGCGCTTTCCTGGAAATTGTGCGGCGTCAGCACGGCCGAAAGCACCGGCACGTCGGTATCGAGCTGGACGCGCATCATGCCGTCGAGCACGGTGCCGGCGACGAAGTCATGGCGGTAGATGCCGCCGTCGACGACGAAGGCGGTGCCGAGGATCGCGGCATAACGGCCGGTCCTGGCAAGCTTCTGCGCGTGCAGCGGAATTTCCAGCGCGCCCGGTACGTCGAAGATCTCGACGTCGGCCGCCGTGCCGCCAAGCTTCGTCCATTGGGCGACGAAGGCATCGACGCAGCGGTCGACGATGTCGGCGTGCCAGCGGGCACGGACGATCGCAATCTTGGCGGTGGGGTGGGAAAGAATAGTCATGGTCTCAAGCCTTCCAGGGTTTGGCGTTTCCAATTTTCCCGTCGGGCGAACATGCATGCGCGCGAAACCCCGGCGCGGGGTCCACGTTGCTGCTTGCTCTCTTCCATCCGGACTGTGACCGTCGGCTCCGGAATCTGACCGGATCTGCTGACCCCCGGAGCTTGAGCTCCAAGGCGCTCGCGGGCTTCGATCTTTCGATCGCTACCGCCGGTGGGGAGTTTCACCCCGCCCTGAGAACAGGAGCGACTATATAGATCGGCCACGCGCGGTCAAACGCGTGTCGCGACGAAAATCCTAGAAATCACGACAGATTTTTCCAAGGTCTGCCGTCGCCGGGGTGAAATAATTCCGGCAGCGCGGTAGCTTTCGACCCAAACCTATTCGCGGATGACCAGCAGGTCCTTGGCGGCGAAACGCAGCGTCACGTTGTCGCCAGAGACCGGCGGCGTCACGCCCGGATCGTTGAACATGTCGAAGGAGATGACGTCGCCGCCGACGCGCAACCTGGTGCGGATGACTGAGCCGAGGAAGCTGGTCGATACCACCTGGCCGGCAAGCGCGGTGTCGCCCTTGGCGCTGTCGGCAATCGAGCCTGCCTCCGGGCGCAGCGCCAGCGAAATGTTGTCGCCGCCCTTCATGCCGGCGATCGCATCCCTCAGGGAAACCTGCTGGTTGCCGATAGTGACGGCGCCTGCGGCCGGGTCGGCGACCTTGGCTTCGATGATGTTGAGCGTGCCGACGAAGGAGGCGACGAAGCGGGTGGAAGGCGTGTTGTAGATCTCGAACGGCGTGCCGATCTGGTCGGCGCGGCCGGCATTCATGACGACGATGCGATCGGAGATCGACAGGGCCTCTTCCTGGTCATGGGTAACGAACACGGTGGTGATGCCGAGCTGCTGCTGGATCTGGCGGATTTCTTCGCGCAGCGACACGCGGATCTTGGCGTCGAGTGCCGACAGCGGCTCGTCGAGCAGCAGCACCTGCGGCTTGACGGCGAGCGCGCGGGCGAGCGCGACGCGCTGTTGCTGGCCGCCGGAAAGCTGGTAGGGGAAGCGATCGGCCAGGTGCTCGAGCTTGATCAGGCTCAGCATCTGCTTGACGCGTGTGTCGATCTCCGCCTTCTGCGCGCCGGCGACCTTGAGGCCGAAGGCGACGTTGTCCTGCACGTTCATGTTGGGAAACAGCGCATAGGCCTGGAACACCATGCCGATATTGCGCTGGTTTGGCTTCAGCGTTCCCTGGTCCTTGCCATTAATGACGATGGATCCGCTGGAGGGTGTCTCGAAGCCGGCGATCATGCGCAGGACGGTCGTCTTGCCGCAGCCCGACGGGCCGAGGAAGGACACGAACTCGCCCTTTTCGATCGACATGTCGAAGCCATGCACGACCTGCACGGGGCCGAAGGATTTCTGGATGTTGGTCAGTGTCAGGAAACTCATGCGGAACGATCCTCAGGCCTTGGGAGGCGCGCTTTTTTGGAAGCGCGAGACGAGCTGGATGAGGCCGAGGCAGCCCCAGGTGATGCCGAACGCGATCACGGCGAGCGCGGCGGGCTCATAGGCGCGGTTGGCGCCGAGAAGCTGCATATACGGACCGAATGCCGGCCGGTTCAAAAGCGCCGCCATGGTGAACTCGCCAATAACGATGGCGAAGGTCAGGAAGGCGCCCGAGAGCACCGCGACAAGAACATTCGGCAGGATGATCCGTCCGAGAATGGTGGCCCATCCCGCCCCGAGGCTTTGTGCGGCTTCGGTCAGTGTGGCGATGTCGATTGTCCTCAGCCCCGTGTCCACCGCCCGGTACATATAGGGGAGTGCAAGCGTGGCATAGCCGAACATCAGCAGCATGTTGGTGCCGGTGAGTGAGCCGGTCAGCGGCAGCCAGCTCGAGGTGTTGTAGAGCCGGATATAGCCGAAGACTATGACGATCGCCGGGATGACGAGCGGCAGCAGCGTGATGAACTCGATATAGGGGCGCAGCCGCGGCAGCTTGAGCCGAACCCAGTAGGCCGTCGGCACGACGAGCAGCACGCCGAAGACGATGGTGAACAGCGCCTGCATCACCGAATAGGTGAAGGTCTCCTGGAACCGCGGATCGCTGAAAACCTTCCCGTAAGCATCGAAGGAATATTCGCCGCGACGCATCTTGAGCGAGAAATTGGTCATGCCGATGAGCGGCAGAGTGAAATAGAGGAGGCCGAAAAGGAGGGCGCCCCAGGCCCAGATCTTCTTCATTTCAGCCACCTCTCGCTGCGGGCGCGAAGCCAGATGTAGATCGCGTTGGCGATGCCGGTGACGACGATCATGCCGAAGGCGAGCGCGTAGCCGAGGTGCGGATTGCCGAGCACGTCGCCACGGATCTGGGCAAAGAGCAGGATGGGCACGATCGACAGTGACGAACCGGTGAGTGCAATCGCTGTCGCAACGGCGCCGAAGGCGTTGGCGAAGAGCAGCGCCAAGGTGCCGAGAAGCGAAGGTAGCAGGATCGGGAAGGCGACCATGCGCCAGTATTGCAGGCCGGTGGCGCCGAGGATCTCGGCCGCCTCGCGCCACTCGCGCTTCAGCCCGTCGAGCGCCGGCGTGATGATGAGGATCATCAGCGGGATCTGGAAGAAGAGATAGGTAATCGTCAGTCCCCAGAAGGACAGGAGGTTGAAGCCGAGCATTCTGAGGTCGAAACCGAAATTCGAGCGCAGGAAGGCGGTGAGAATGCCGACCGGCCCCAGCGTCGCGAGAAAGGCGAAGGCGAGCGGCACGCCGGCAAAGTTGGAGGCAACGCCGGAAAAGGTCAGAAGCGGCCCGCGGATCCCCTTCGGCAATCCGCCGAAGACGATTGCCGCGGACATGGCAAAGCCGATCAGGCAGCCGAGGAGCGCCGAGGCGATGCTGATCTTGATGGAGATCCAATAGGCCGCAAGGATCGAGGGCGTGAACAGGCCCCGGATATTGTCGAAGGTGAAGCTGCCGTCCGGTGTCTGAAACGCGCCGACCACGATCTTCATCGTCGGCAGAATGAGAAACAGCGTCACGAACGCGGCAAAGGGCAGGATGCCCAGCCAGTGAAGCGGTAGGCGACGCGCAGGCGGACTGGCGTCGGGTTTAGCAGGTGACATTCCGTTCGCCCCGAAAAGCCGCGTTGCGGACGCGGTCGTTCATTGAATTTTCTACAGCGCCGCGCGTCTTATCAGACGTGCGAAGGTCGCTGTAGCACTTTGAATTGCTGCATGTTTCCTTAAATCGGCTGGGATTTAAGGAAACATGCAGGAATAACGTAGCCGTCCCGGCCGGAAGACCGGCCGGGACGGCATGGTTGTGGAAAGGCTTACTGGACGTTCGCGCCGACGACGGAATCCCAACCGCCGGTGACGGCAGCCTTGTTGGCGTCGACTTCTTCGAGCGTCGGGAAGTAGGCCTTTTCGTAAGCCGCTGCCGGCGGCAGGGCGTCGATCAGTTCCTGCGGAACCTTGCCGGCCTTGACCATGGCGTTGAAGCGGGCCGGGTGGCAGAAGCCCTTGAGCCAGCCGAGCTGACCTTCGTCCGAGTAGAGGTGCTCCATCCACAGCTTCGCTGCGTTCGGGTGCGGCGCATAGGCCGAGATACCCTGAACGTAGACGCCGGCGAGAACGCCGCTGGCCGGAACGACGACTTCGGTCGGCGGATTGCCGGCCAGTGTCTTGCCCCAGCCAAGCGCGTTGTAGTCCCAGGCGACGATGATCGGGGTCGAGCCCTGGGCCAGCGTGCCCGATTTGCCGATGACCGGAACGAAGTTGCCGGCCTTGTTCAACTCGGCGAAATAGCCGAGACCGGCTTCGCCGGCTTCCTTGCCCGACTTAGCGCCCTTGGCGAGGCCGGCGGCGAGAACGCCGAGGATCGCCTGGTTCGAGGCGCGCGGGTCGCCGGCGAGTGCTACCTGACCGGCATATTCCGGCTTCAGCAGATCGGTCCAG
This sequence comes from Ensifer sp. LC384, assembly GCF_001695865.1. NCBI lineage: Bacteria > Pseudomonadati > Pseudomonadota > Alphaproteobacteria > Hyphomicrobiales > Rhizobiaceae > Ensifer > Ensifer sp. LC384. The sequence continues at coordinate 292,206 of NZ_MBST01000001.1, read as the reverse complement.
TCCTTCGGCGAATTGGCGACGAGGTCCTTGTTCACGAGGAACGACATCACGCCGTAATAGTCGCCGTACCAGTAGCCTTCGGCATCCTTGACGCTATCGGGAATTTCGTCCCAGGTGGACACTTTGTAAGGCTGCAGCAGGCCTTCGGCCTTCATCTGCGGACCGAAGGCGAGGCCGACGTCGACAACGTCAGGCGCCTGCGGGCCCTTGTTGTCCTTGTTGGCCTTGACCGCCTCGACTTCGTCGGCAGAGCCGGCGTCGGGGTTCAGTTCGTTGACCTGAATTTCCGGGTACTTGGCCTTGAAGGAGGCGATGACGTCGCCGTAGCCGCACCAGTCATGGGGCAGAGCGACGGTGGTCAGCATGCCTTCCTTCTTGGCGGCTTCGATGAGCTCTGCGCTCGGCTCGGCAGCGGCAATCGCCGTCGTTGCCAGAAGAATGGCGGTGGAAAGCGAGAGCAGGCGTTGAGTCTTTGAAATCACTGGCGTTCTCCTTATGGGTTTTCAGTCAATTTCGGCGATGCTGTTAATGAGATGCGATGAAACTTGTGTGACAGCGATGTGTGTGTTCGCGCCGCGCATGTCGTTGGAAGAGCAATTCTTTTTCCGACACGACGCCTTCACTGAAACACACGTGCATAAAATTCCGTGAACGTGCCGGCTGCCCCTCCTAAACCGGCTTGCGAAAGATGCGGGTCGAATCGAACAGCCCCTCAAGCGTCTTCATCCGGTCGCGGGTGGCGTCCCAGTTGGTGCTCTGAACGGCTTCGATCAGGGCCTCGACCAGAAACAGGATCACCACCGAACTGTCCCAGGCCGAGGGCACCTCGATCTGCGAGCGGAAGACCTTGGCGGCGGATTTTGCCACCGGCGAACTCCAGCGATCGGTGAAGAGCACGATCTCGACGCCGCGTTCGCGCGCCGATTTCGCCAGCGTCTCCATTTCCTGCTCGTAGCGGCGGATGTCGAAGAGAATCAGCACGTCGCCGTGGCGCATGTCGAGCACGTAATGCGGCCAGGCGCTGGCATTCGACGCGATCTCGGTCACGCCCGGGCGGATCACCTGCAGATGCGTGAAGAGATAATCGGCAACGGCGCGGGTGATGCGGCCGCCGAGCAGATAGACGTTGCGCCTGCGGTCGGCGACAAGCGCGACCGCCTCGTCGAATTCCTGTGGCTCGATCTGCGCCAGCGTCTCGCGCATGTTGTTCATGGCGGCATCGGCAAAGCGATTGAGCGTGTGGGTGCCGGGCGCGCTCGCGGCCCAGCGGTCATGCTTGCTGATCGGGTTGGAAATGGTGGCTTCCAGCTCCTGATGCAGCCGTGACTGGAAATCAGGAAAGCCTTTGAAACCAAGCTTTTGCACCATGCGGGCGACGGTCGGCGTCGATACGCCGGCATTCTCGGCGACCGTGGTGATCGAACCGAGCCCCGATACCGGATAATTGTCGAGAAGTGTCTCGGCCAACTGTCTTTCCGCGCGGGTCAGCGCGGCGAAGTGGGCATTGATCACATCCGACACCGTCGTGGATGTCGCCTTGCTGGTCAAATTCGTTCCCCTGAACTGGTCTAACGCCAGTTTGTGACAGATTAAACATCGCTGTCACAATTGAAGTCAATCGCAATTTTGAAGAGATCGTTTCAGATTTCGATTGACACTCGCTTATCTCTGAACAAATCTTTTCATTAACGAACGTCTAACGGGGCAAGAGGGGATGCCGGTGTTGACGCGACTTTTGACCGAAACAGACGGTGATCCGGTTGCGATCGAGAACGCGGCCGGGAGAGGCGATCTCGTCCTCGTTTGCGAACATGCGTCACGCCGGGTGCCGGAGCGTCTCGGTTCGCTCGGCCTTTCCCAGCAGGCACTCGAAAGTCACATTGCGTGGGACCCGGGTGCGCTCGCTGTCGCCGAGCTTCTGTCGCGCAAGCTCGACGCAGCCCTGATCTATCAGCGCTTCTCGCGCCTCGCCTATGATTGCAACCGTCCACCGGAAGCCGCGGGCGCAATGCCGGCCGTCAGCGAAGTCTACGAGGTTCCGGGCAATCGCAACATGCCGGGCGAGGAACGGCAGGCACGGGTAGACGAGATCTACCTGCCGTTTCGCGACGCCGTCACCCGGTTCGTCTCCGAGCGCAAGGCCAGAGGCCGGCCGCCGGTGGTTGTTACCATGCACTCGTTCACGCCGGTCTATTTCGGCAAGCCGCGCGCAGTCGAAGTCGGCATCCTGCACGATAGCGACAGCCGGCTCGCCGACCAGATGCTGATCTTCGCAACCAGGGGCAAGGTTGCCTACGACATCCGCCGCAACGAGCCCTATGGGCCGGCCGATGGCGTTACGCACAGCCTGATCGAATACGGCGTCCAAAATGGACTGCCGAATGTGATGATCGAGATCCGCAATGATCTCATTCGAAACGAGATCGGCCAGAGGGTCATGGCCGATTATCTGGAAGGGCTGCTCGCCCAAGGCGTGGCAGCACTTTCAAAACAATAAAAGACCCTGGGGAGCGGCCTGGCCGCGGTCCTGTTCCGGCTTGCCGGGGCAGGTGGTGATGGGACCCTGCCGCAATGGGGCGGTCGGATCTGAAGTAATCAGGGGAAGAAAAATGTCAGACTACACTGATCTCGACAAAAAGCAGGACATGCAGGTCCTGCACTCGATGGGCTATGCCCAGGAGCTCGAGCGGCGGATGAGCCAGTTCTCGAACTTCGCGGTCTCATTCTCCATCATCTGCATTCTGTCAGGCGGCATCAACTCGCTGGCGCAGGCGACGGCCGGTGCGGGCGGGGCGGCGATCGGCATCGGCTGGCCGCTCGGATGCTTTATCTCGCTCGTCTTCGCCGTTGCGATGGCGCAGATCAGCTCCGCCTATCCGACCGCCGGCGGCCTCTACCACTGGGGTTCGATCCTCGGCAACCGCTTCACCGGCTGGGTGACGGCCTGGTTCAACCTGCTCGGCCTCGTCACGGTTCTCGGCGCGATCAACGTCGGCACCTACTATTTCTTCATGGGCTCGTTCGGGACGCCGTATCTCGGTCTCGAAGACTCGACGACCACCCGCATCGTCTTCCTGGCGATCATCACGGGCGCGCAGGCGCTGGTGAACCATATGGGTATCGGGCTGACGGCGAAACTCACCGATTTCTCCGGCTACCTGATCTTCGCGACCGCGATCCTGCTTGCCCTCGTTTGCCTTGCGGCCGCCGACAGCTACGACATTGCCCGGCTCTTCACCTTCTCGAACTACTCGGGCGAAGCTGGCGGAAACGTCTGGCCGCAAACATCCGGCACCTGGGTCTTCCTGCTCGGCCTGCTGCTGCCGATCTACACGATCACCGGCTATGACGCCTCGGCGCACACGTCGGAGGAAACGGTCAAGGCCGCCCATTCCGTGCCGCGCGGCATGATCTCCTCGGTGCTCTGGTCGGCGCTGTTCGGCTACATCATGCTGTGCGCCTTCGTGCTGATGATCCCGAACATGGACGAAGCCGCCAAGCAGGGCTGGAACGTGTTCTTCTGGGCGATGGACAGCCAAGTCAACCCGGTCATCAAGGACATCCTCTATCTCGCCATCCTCGTCAGCCAGTGGCTGTGCGGGCTGGCGACCGTGACGTCGGCTTCCCGCATGATCTTCGCCTTCTCGCGCGACGGCGGCCTGCCCGCGTCGAAAGCGCTGTCGAAGGTCAGCCCGACTTACCGTACGCCGGTTTCCGCGATCTGGACCGGCTCGATCCTCTCCGTGCTTTTCGTCTGGGGTTCGTCGCTCGTCTCGATCGGTGCAACGCCGGTCTACACGATCGTCGTGTCGTGCACTGTCATCTTCCTGTTCTTCTCCTTCGCGATCCCGATCACACTCGGTCTGTTCGCCTGGGGTACGTCGAAATGGGACAAGATGGGTCCATGGAGCCTGGGCGAAGGCATGTTCAAGCTTTTCGCCGTGCTGTCGATCATCGCCATGGTGCTGATCTTCGTTCTCGGCATCCAGCCGCCGAACGACTGGGCGCTCTACATCACCGTCGGCTTCCTGGTGTTGACCGCGATCATCTGGTTCGGTCTGGAAAACCGCCGCTTCCGCGGCCCGCCGATCGGTGATGAAGTGGCACGCCGCCAGGCGGAAATCGCCGCTGCCGAAAAGGCGGTCGGCCAAGTCTAACCAATAATAAAATGGGCGGGAGCGCATGGGCTGCTCCCGCTTTCTTTTTGCGGCCACGGGAACGGCCGCTTGCCGAAACATGGGATGAAATTTGATGAGCTATTCGTTCGAGCAATTGAAAGAGGATGTCGCCGCCGGCCGCATCGATACGGTTCTCGCCTGCCAGGTCGACATGCAGGGCCGGCTGATGGGCAAGCGCTTCCACGCACAATATTTCGTCGACGGCGCCTGGCAGGAATCGCATAGCTGCAACTACCTGCTGGCAACCGACCTGGAGATGGAGACCGTCTCCGGCTACAAGGCGACGAGCTGGGAGAAGGGCTACGGCGACTATACGATGAAGCCGGACCTCTCGACGCTGCGGCGCATCCCGTGGCTCGAAGGCACCGCGCTGGTGCTGTGCGACATGCTCGACCATCACACCCACGCCGAAGTGCCGCATTCGCCGCGCGCCATATTGAAGAAGCAGATCGCGCGGCTGGAGGCGATGGGCCTCAAGGCCTTCATGGCAAGCGAGCTCGAGTTCTTCCTCTTCGATCAGACCTATGACGATGCGCGCCGGTCCGGCTATCGCAATCTGCAGCTCGTCAGCGGCTACAACGAGGACTACCACATCTTCCAGACCACCAAGGAAGAGGATGTGATGCGGGCGATCCGCAACGGCCTGCAGGGCGCCGACATCCCGGTCGAGAACTCCAAGGGTGAAGCCTCCGCCGGCCAGGAAGAGATCAATGTGCGCTATGCCGACGCGCTGACGATGGCCGACCGGCACGCGATCATCAAGAATGGCTGCAAGGAAATCGCCTGGTCGCGCGGCAAGGCGATCACCTTCCTTGCCAAGTGGAACTATTCGGCGGCCGGCTCGTCCTCGCATATCCACCAGTCGCTGTGGAGCGCCGACGGCAAGACGCCCAAATTCTTCGACATGGACGGTAAATACGGCATGTCGGAGCAGATGCGCCAGTATGTCGCCGGCCTGCTCAGCCACGCCAGCGAGATCACCTATTTCCTCGCGCCCTACATCAATTCCTACAAGCGTTTCATGGCCGGCACCTTCGCGCCGACCAAGGCGGTGTGGAGCAAGGACAACCGCACGGCCGGCTATCGCCTGTGCGGCGAAGACACCAAGGCGATCCGCATCGAGTGCCGCGTCGGCGGCTCCGACCTAAACCCCTATCTCGCTTTCGCAGCTTTGCTCGCAGCCGGCATTTCCGGTATCGAAGGCAAGATGGAACTCGAGGCGCCCTTCGTCGGCGACGCCTATGGCGGCAAGAACGTGCGCGAAATCCCGCGCACCCTGCGTGCGGCCACCGAGGCGCTGACCGGCTCCGAGATGTTGCGCGCCGCCTTTGGCGACGAGGTTATCGACCACTATGTCCGCGCGGCCGAGTGGGAACAGGAAGAATACGACCGGCGCGTCACCGACTGGGAAGTGGCGCGCGGTTTCGAGCGGGCCTGACGAGGCCGGATAGTCAAAGTTTCAGTGGCCGGTCCATAGCCAAGGCCGGCCACGCCGTCATTCGAAATGGAAGCAGGAAGACGATCATGAGCATGATCAAGTGCATTTCTCCGGTGAACGGAGAGGTTTATGCCGAGCGCCCGGCCTTGCCGCTGGAGCTGGCGAAAGGGGCGGTCGCCCACGCCCGTCAGGCGCAGAAAAGCTGGGCGCGCCGCCCGCTGGACGAGCGCGTCAATCTGGTGCTGGCCGGTGTCGCCCGTCTCAATGAGATGGTCGACGAGGTCGTGCCGGAACTGGCCTGGCAGATGGGCCGGCCGGTGCGCTACGGCGGCGAGTTCAGGGGATTCAACGAGCGCTCGAACTATGTCGCTTCGATTGCCGCCGATGCGCTGAAACCGATCCTTGTCGAGGAAAGCGACCGCTTCGGTCGTCGTATCGAGCGCGAGCCGCATGGCGTGGTCTTCGTCATCGCGCCGTGGAATTACCCCTATATGACCGCGATCAACACGGTCGCGCCGGCGCTGATGGCCGGCAACACCGTCATCATCAAGCACGCCAGCCAGACCATCCTGGTGGGTGAACGCATGGTGCGCGCCTTCGTCGAAGCCGGCGTTCCGGCCGACGTGTTCCAGAACGTCTTCCTCGACCATGAGACGACGGCAGCCTTGATCGCGGCCAAGAGCTTCGACTTCATCAACTTCACCGGTTCGGTCGAGGGCGGCCGGTCGATCGAACGCGCGGCTGCCGGAACCTTTACCGGTCTCGGCCTCGAACTCGGCGGCAAGGATCCTGGCTACGTCATGGAAGACGCCGATCTCGATGCGGCCGTTGACACGCTGATGGATGGCGCTACCTTCAATTCGGGCCAGTGCTGCTGCGGCATCGAGCGCATCTATGTGCATGAATCGCTCTATGACGCCTTCGTCGAGAAGTCGGTCGCCTGGGTGTCGAACTACAAGCTCGGCGATCCGCTCGATCCAGAAACGACGCTTGGACCGATGGCGCACAAGCGCTTCGCCGCAACCGTTCGCGAGCAGATCAGCGATGCGATCTCGAAGGGCGCCAAGGCGCTGGTCGACCCAAAACTGTTTCCGCAGGACGACGGCGGCGCCTATCTCGCGCCGCAGGTGCTGGTCGATGTCGATCACTCCATGGCCTTCATGCGCGAGGAAACCTTCGGCCCGGCCGTCGGCATCATGAAGGTGAAGAGCGACAGCCAGGCGATCGAGCTGATGAACGATTGCCAATACGGGCTCACCGTGTCGCTGTGGACCCAGGATGCGGACCGCGCCTCGCGCATCGGCCGCGATCTCGAAACCGGCACCGTGTTCATGAACCGCGCCGACTATCTCGATCCGGCATTGTGCTGGACCGGCGTCAAGGAAACCGGCCGCGGCGGCTCGCTTTCGGTCATCGGCTTCCAGAACCTTACCCGTCCGAAATCCTACCATCTGAAGAAAGTCACCGCATGACGATCACCGCGAACTGGAGCTATCCGACCGCCATCAAGTTCGGCGCCGGCCGGATCAAGGAGCTCGCCGACCATTGCAAGGCCGCCGGCATGAAGAAGCCGCTCTTGATCACCGACCGTGGCCTGGCGCCGATGGCGATCACGCAGAACGCGCTCGATATCCTCGAGGCCAACGGCCTTGGCCGGGCGATCTTCGCCGACGTCGACCCGAACCCGAACGATGTCAATCTGGCCGCGGGCGTGAAGGCGTTCAAGGACGGCGACCATGACGGCGTCGTCGCCTTCGGCGGCGGCTCGGGCCTCGACCTCGGCAAGTGCGTGGCCTTCATGGCCGGCCAGAGCCGCCCGGTCTGGGACTTCGAGGATGTCGGCGACTGGTGGACCCGTGCGAGCGTCGAGGGCATCGCGCCGATCGTCGCCGTGCCAACGACCGCCGGCACCGGCTCCGAAGTCGGCCGCGCCAGCGTCATCACCAACTCGGCGAGCCACGTCAAGAAGGTGATCTTTCATCCGAGGTTCCTGCCTGCCGTTACCATCTGTGACCCGGAACTGACGGTCGGCATGCCGAAGGTCATCACCGCCGGCACCGGCATGGATGCGTTTGCCCATTGCCTGGAAGCCTATTCCTCGCCGTTCTATCATCCAATGTCGGCCGGCATCGCGCTTGAAGGCATGCGCCTGGTCAAGGAATACCTGCCGCGCGCCTACAAGGACGGGACCGATATCGAGGCTCGCGCCAACATGATGAGTGCTGCCGCCATGGGCGCTGTCGCCTTCCAGAAGGGGCTCGGCGCCATCCACTCGCTCTCCCATCCGGTCGGCGCGATCTACAACACCCATCATGGCATGACCAATGCCGTGGTCATGCCGCCGGTGCTGCGCTTCAACCGGTCCGCGATCGAGGACAAGATCGTACGGGCTGCCGCCTATCTCGGGATCTCCGGCGGGTTCGACGGTTTTTACGACTACGTGCTGAAGCTGCGCGAAGAACTCGGCGTTCCCGACAAACTCTCCGCACTCGGCGTCGGCACCGACCGCATCGACGAGATGTCGGAAATGGCGATCGTCGACCCGACGGCCGGCGGCAACCCGGTCGAGCTGACGCTCGATGCGGCCAAGAAGTTGTTCAAGGAGTGCATCTAAGCATCGGTGCATCGCCCGAAAGCCTCTGAGCGTTAATTTTCTTTGAGCCCGGAAACCTCTGGTTTTCCGGGCGTTTTCGTGTTGCCGCCTAGAGATTGGGCAGGGCGGTGTTAATCTTCGCCAGCGAAAATTTCCGATTCGTTAACCATGTTCTGAAAGGTTCTATTAAGCGGCACTGCTCGCTCGACGCGTCGGTCGGGCAGGGCGCGGGAACAGAGCAGAAAATGAGGAATAAGATGGCGGTCATCACATTCGCCAATGCAAAGGGCGGCGCGGGCAAGACGACGGCGGCGCTGATCCTGTCGACGGAACTGGCGAGACAGGGACACCGCGTCGTGGTCCTCGATGCCGATCCGCAGCGTTGGATCACCAGTTGGGCGGAAAACTCCGGCCAGATCGCCAATCTCTCCGTCATTTCGCATATCACGCCGGCATCGCTGGAATGTCATATCCGGGAAATGAAGGACGAGGCCGATTACATCATCATCGATCTCGCCGGCGCCAAGGATCAGATCGTCGCCTTGGCGCTCGCCCTTTCCGACCAGGTGCTGATCCCGGTGCAGGGCTGCGCCATGGATGCGCGCGGTGCCGTGCAGATCCTCGAGCTCATCCGCCAGATCGAGGACAGGGCGCGTGTGCGCATCAACCATTCCGTCGTCCTCACCCGCGTCAATTCGCTGGTGACGACGCGGGCGCTGCAGACCATCAAGACCCTGCTTGCCTCGCGTGGCGTCTCCGTGCTCAACACGCCGATCGTCGAACGCGTTGCCTATCGCGAGATCTTCGACTGCGGCGGAACGCTGCAGTCGATGGATGCGACCCGCGTCAGCAACCTCGACAAGGCCCGCGAAAATGCAGCTGCGCTTGCCAAGGAAGTGCAGGCCCTGACGCCGGTAAGGGCACGCCGCTCCTGGGCCTCGCGTGCGCCGTCCTGGGCGACGCGGCGCGCGGCCTGATCAAAGGTCTGTGCCCGACGTCACTGTTTGAAAACCTCTCGCAACCGGAATTGACGTTCGTCAGTTCCGGTTGAATCGCGTTGCGCGCTTCCCGAAAAGGCTGTCGCCCGTAAGGCTTCCTTTACCATGGGCTTATACCAGTGCTGGTGGAAAGTGATTGCACCTCATGGCGGTTTGCCGAGGTGTGGGTAGCCGCCATGATTGCGGCAATGATTGTGGATTCGACCTTTTTCGCTTGGTCTCCCGTCCAGTTTCCATGATCCAGCAAGAGCATGCAGGGAAGTCGCGCATGAAAACGGAACACGTCGCAGCCGGCAAGGAAGACATTGCCGGTCGTCTCAATTTCATGGCGCTTGATGATGCAGCCAAGACGAGCCTGAAGGCCCTGAAGCCGATCCTGGAGAAGGAACTGGCGCCGGCGCTCGACACGTTCTACGCCAGGGTCAAGAAGACGCCGGAGACGAACCGCTTCTTCTCGTCGGATGCGCACATCAACCGCGCCAAGGGTGCGCAGGTCGGTCATTGGGCGAATATCGCCGACGCCAATTTCAACGACGAATATGGCGCGAAGGTGCGCACCATCGGCCAGGTGCACGCCCGCATCGGCCTCGAGCCGCGCTGGTATATCGGCGGCTACGCGCTGATCGCCGAGCACCTCATCACCGAAATCGTCAGGGCGCATTGGCCGAAGGGCGGCCTGTTCTCGCGCCAGACGACCTCGGCGGAAGAGATGAGCGCGATGCTTTCGAGCCTCGTCAAAGGCATGTTCCTCGACATGGACCTGTCGATCTCGGTCTATATGGACGCCTCCGACGTGACGAAGCAGCGCGCCGTTCAGGAAGAGGTGTTGGCAACCGAGCGCAAGCTCGTCAGCCAGACCTTCGGCGTCGCGCTCAAGAAGATCTCCGATGGCGACCTGACGGCGCGTATCGCCGCCGATCTGCCTGTGGCTTACGAGGAACTCGGCGAAAACTTCAACCATGCGATCAGCGAGCTTGCCCGCGCGATCGGTGGCATCGAGGCCGGTGCCAGCCAGATCCACATGAGCGCCAAGGAGATTGCGGCAGCAGCCGACGATCTCGCCAAGCGCACCGAGCGCCAGGCGGCAAACCTCGAAGAGACGGCGGCAGCCGTCGAACAGGTGACGCGCACGGTCAAGCAGACCGCTGAAGGCGCCGACCAGGCGAATTCGACGGTGATTGCCGCCCGTGCCAATGCCGAGCAGAGCGGCGAGATCGTCACCCACGCAATCGAGGTGATGCAGGAAATCCAGACGTCGTCGGCCAGCATCGCCCGCATCGTCGACGTTATCGACGAGATCGCCTTCCAGACCAATCTGCTGGCGCTCAACGCCGGCATCGAGGCGGCGCGTGCCGGCGAGGCGGGCAGGGGCTTTGCCGTCGTCGCCTCGGAAGTGCGGGCGCTCGCCCAGCGCTGCGCCGATGCGGCCAAGGACATCCAGGGGCTGATCGCCAAGTCGCGCGGCCAGGTGGATGACGGTGTCAACTCGGTCAACCAGGTTGCCCAGTCGCTGCAGCAGATCGTCTCGCAGGTGGTCGAAGTCAGCTCGGTCTTCGGTTCCATCCGCGCCAGCACAGCCGAGCAGGCAACCGGCCTCCAGGCGGTCAACACGGCGATCGGCCAGATGGACCAGATCACCCAGCAGAACGCCGCCATGGTCGAAGAGGCCAATGCCGCCAGCCAGGCGCTGACGGTTGAATCGGAGCAGATCGCGCTGAAGCTGAAGGCGTTCCAGACGTCCACCCAGGTTCACGTTGGTACGGCGTCGGGCTACCGCCGCGCGGCCTGAGCCCACGTATCGCAGCATGACCGACAGCGCCCCGGATCATCACGGTCCGGGGCGTTGCTTTTTTGTTGCCAGGTCTCACGAGCGCATCTGGATCGGCGGTGAAATTCGTGGTGCGCCTCGACGTCCGCGGTCGCCACCATCAGGCTTGACCTCTCTGCCCGCCGTAGGGGGGCACCGCTCGGCTCGTCCCCTCGAGCATGACCACTCCACTCGTCATCCTCGGGCTTGACCCGAGGATCCAGCGCTTCACCTGTACGATGACAGATGATCATTTCGCGTTGCGGACCCTGGATCCTCGGGTCAAGCCCGAGGATGACGGTGAGAGTGGGGCGCAATCTGCGGCTCAACGCGCGTCTGCATTGAGCGATGGCGTTCAAGACCGTCAACGTTCCGGCCGCGCCGCACGGCGACGAAACCGCTCAGAAGCGGCGGTCGACCAGGTGCTTGGCCTGCGCTCCGACATGGTAGAAGGCCGATTTGACGTTGCGCCAGGTGTCGGGGGTAACGGGCGTTTCGGTGAGCGGGATCGCCGAGGCCTGGCCGGTGACGTGGTTGGCGAGCGCCTTGCCGAAGACGGTGCCGGGGGCGATGCCGCGGCCGTTGTAGCCGCTGACCGAGACGACGTTCGGCGCCAGCGTATGCATGGCCGGCAGGTTGTTGGTGGTCATGCCGATGCGGCCGTCCCACCAGTATTCGAAGCGGAAATCGCCGATATAGGGGAAGAGCTTGCGCACGGAGCGGGCGGCAAAGGCACGGTGGGTGCCCTCGGCCACCGCGTCCAGCCGGCCGATCGAGCCGAAGATCAGGCGGTTCTGCTGGTCCATGCGGAAGGAGGTCATGACGAGGCCGGTATCCCACGTGCCCTGGCGCTCCGGCAGGATGCGGCTCGCGACCGTCTCCGGCAGCGGATTGGTGGCGAACTGGAAGTAGGGAAGGATCGTCAGTTCCCGCGTATGCTCCTGCCATGGCGTCTGCGCGAACATGCCGCCATAGGCATTGGTGGCGAGGATCACCTGCTTGGCTCTGACGGTATTCTCACCAGCCCTGAGCACCCAGGTCTCGCCCTTGCGTTCGGCGCCGACGAGCGCAGTGTCCGTATAGATCTCGGCACCGGCGGCAAGGGCCGCACGAGCAAGGCCGCGCGCATAGGCAAGCGGCTGGATCGTGCCGGCACGGCGATCGAGAAGCGCGCCGGAGAAACCTTCGGCGCCCGAGAGCGCGGCCGCCCGCTCGGCCGAGAGAACCTCGACCGGCGCGCCGCGTTTCTTCCACTGGGCTTCGCGGTCGCGGATATCCTTCACCCCCTCGGCGCCGACGGCCATGTGCAGGGTGCCATTGCGAACCGCTTCGCAGGAAATGCCGTGTTTCTCCACAAGCGCGTAAACCATTGCCGGGCCGTCGCCGAGTTCGCCGAGCAGGCGGTTGCCGGCCTCGGCACCGAGCGTTGCGATCAGGTCGTCCGGCTTCACCCACATGCCGGCATTGACGAGGCCGACATTGCGGCCGGAGCCGCCGAAGCCGATCATCTTCGCCTCGATCACCGTCGCCTTGACGCCCTTTTCGGCGAGATGAAGCGCTGCCGAAAGACCGGTGAAGCCGCCGCCGATGATGGCGACATCCGTCGCCAGGTCACGGGTGAGCGGACGCGTATCCGGCGCTGCCGGTGCCGTCGCATGCCAGAGGTTGGGCAGGGTGCGCTCGGTCGCCATCGCGGACATTCCTTCGGTAAGGGCCTGAAATTTGGAGGTGTCCAAGTGATAGGACCATCGCCTCGAAATTTCTCATGACAATGTTTCATGAGGTCATGAAGGCCGCGCGCCTCACGACGTGGTGCTGGGGGCCGCAAAAAATGACCGCAGCCGGTTCGTGGGCGGCCGCGGTCTGGGTCGTGTCGGTGGAGTAGTCGGGTTTAAATGTCTTTGCCGGGACGGTGGTCCGCCGTACCGGCCCTATGGGTTCCGATGAAAATTGCCTGACCGATGACGTGCTTGATCAGACAGGATCATTTTCAGTTGGGGGCGTGCCGGTGTCACTCCCCCAATTGGGTGATCGGAACCATAAAATGCTACGATTTCAATGAATTCGACCGGGATTCCGGCGGGCGCGTGTCGATGGCTTCCGCCCCGCTCATACGCTCAGGCGCCGATCGGCTTCGACATCGGTCAGATACGACGCGTCAGTCGACGAACTCGACCGTGACGCCGACGCTCACCATCTTGGCGAGTTCCGTGGCGTCCCAGTTGGTCAGGCGAACGCAGCCATGGCTCTGGGTCTTGCCGATCTTGGACGGCTCCGGTGTGCCGTGAATGCCATAGGTCGGCCTCGAAAGCGCGATCCAGACCGTGCCGACGGGCCCGTTCGGGCCTGGCTGCAGCGTCAGGATCTTGTCGTTGTTGCCCTGCTTGAAGTTGATCTTCGGGTTGTAGGTGTAGCCGGGATTGAGCGCGATGCGCTCGACATTGACGGTGCCCGACGGTGAAGGCGTGTCGGACGAGCCGATCGTAGCCGGGTAGGCGGCGACGAGCTTGCCGGCGGCATCATAGGCCAGAACCTGCTTGCGGGCCTTGTCGGCAATGATGCGCGCGACCTTTTCCTTCCGGTTTTCGCCGGGATTGATGACCTTGATGATCGTGCCTGGAATGGTGAAGTCGACGCCCGGATTGAGTTCGCGCAGATAGGTCTCGTCCATGTGAAACTTCTCGCCGAGCATTTCCGTCGTTGAGGTGAAGGACATGTGCGGCAGCATCGCCTTGTGGGCGTAGTCGTCGGGGATCGAGGCGACATAGGGGCCGGCGGCGTCGGCTGCCGTGATCGTGTAGCTGGTGATCGGCAGGCCGCCGTTCATGCGCAGCCGCTCGAGAATGTCGTCGGTGTTGTTCGGATCGAGCGTTTCGCCGGTTGCCTGTTGCCAGGCCTCGATCGCCTTGGTGACGTTCGAGCCCATCTTGCCGTCGATGACGCCGGGCGAGAAGCCCTCGCGATCGAGGAACACCTGCAACGCGGTGATTTCGGCACGCGACTTGGACTTGACCGACATGGCCGGCGGCATGGACTGCCTCAGCGGCTGCTCATACTGCGGGTCGATCGCCGCCTGTTCGCTGCCGTCGATCAGGCCGGGCAGGCTGTTGGGCAGTTCGTTGCGCTCCACGGAAGGCGGCACCACGTCGCCATAGGCCGGGTCGCGATAGTCGGGAATGGAGCCGGTCACGTCGCCCGGCTCCGAATAGCCATAGCCGCGATCACGGCTGCGGCGGTTGGAGTAAACGTCAACGTCGCCCTGGCGGCGATAGCCGCCATAGCCATCGGACGGCACGACGGTTGCGACCACATTGCCCCAGTTGTCGACCAGCACCGTGCGGCCGCGGCGGTCACGCATGGTACGCACTTCGTCCGAGCCCGGCATATAATCGAGAATTTCGCCTTCCGGCGTCACCAGCATCACGTCGCCATTGCCGCGGCGATTGCGACCGTAGCCTTCCTGAGCAAAGGCGGATGCAAGATCCACGGCGAAGAAGCCGGCTGCGGCGAGAAGCGAGAGGCCGGTGCGGGTCGCTGACGTCACGATAAAACCTGTTCTCATGGTGGTTGATGTGGCGCGGTACATTCGGATTTCGACGTTAATGTGAAAAAAATGAATTCATCATGAATAAGCGGTTAAATTCTATCTAGGCGCGGTCTTAGCAGCTTTCAACCGATGAAAAACAGCCCATGTCGGCTATCATGTCTTTGTGATCGCTGTGATTCCCGTGGGTTGGACTGGAGGCCGGTGCATGCGAACGAGATATGATGCACCTGATGACGCACAGGAAAACCACATCCTGTTCGATCGCTCGTCGGCGCTCGACATCGCTGCCTTCGTCGTCGATGGCGTCGATTTTTCGCCGGGTACCGCGATCCCCTCCGATGGCGATCAGCGCATCGACCGGGCGCTGGCGGGCTTTCTCTTCACCTGTGGACCCGAGCACATCCGCCATCCCGAGCCGATTGCCGGCGGCGGCGAGGGCGCACGCTATCCCTTGCACGGTTCGCTGGCCGGAACGCCGGTCAAGCACACGCACATGTCCGCCGACAGCACGCTCTGCATCGCCACCGTCGAGATCAACCTTGCCGATGGCGGCCATGCGCTCTTGGAGCGGCGCTGGCATGTGGATGCGGACCGGCACGAGGTGATGCTGGAAGACCGGCTGACCAACACCGGCGCCGATGCCTTTCCGCCGATGATGATGTACCACCTCAATATTGCCGGCCGGCTCGTTGGTGACGATACCCGCATAACCAGCCGCTCCTTTGCCGAGGGGGAGCGGGGCTGGCGCTTCAGCGAGGGCGAGAGCGCGCATTTCTGCATTCCCGCTGACGTTGGCGCGGACGGCTGGTCCGAGGTGACGCTTTCGCCGCTTGTCGGCGCCGGCGGCAAGCGGCTGACGGTGCGCTTTCGCGCCGATACCCTGCCTTATCTGCAGATGTGGCGCTGTCAGCGCGGCACGGCCGACGTCATCAGCATCGAGCCGGCGTCACATCGCCTGGCAAAGCGGCCGGAACTTGCCGGGGCCGGTGAGCTGCAGCTGCTCGAGCCCGGGCAGACGCGGACCTATGCGCTCGCCTTCGGCGTCTCCTAATGTACGTTTGGACGCGTTTGGAATTGACGCCGACGGGCACCGCGCCTACATCAGGAGCCAAGGTTTTTTGCAGGGATTAAGCGACCATGGACATCCGCCCGATCAACGATGAATACTCGGTTTCCGGCCAGATCACGGTCGAAGACCTCGACCAGATCAAGGCGCTTGGCTTCAAGTCCATCGTCTGCCATCGCCCCGATTTCGAGACGCCGGACCAGCCGACCTTCGATTCCATCGCGGCGCGCGCGCAGGAACTGGGCATTGAGACCATGCATATTCCCGTCGGCCCGATGGGCGTGACGGCGGACGCAGTTCAAAAGATGGTCGACGCCCTCGACGAATTCCAGCGGCCGATGCTCGGCTATTGCCGCTCCGGCGCCCGCTCGACAGCGGTCTTCCAGCAGACGCAACATATTCGCGGCTGAGCCGGCTCACCGCAGCATAGGGGCGCACTGCGCTCTGTGACGCCTTGCGCCTCCGGGGACGCATACCACCCCGGGGATGCGTGGCACCCCGGGCAGGCGTGACTTGATGTGCCGGTTCAACCGCGGTTCGAACAATCGACCGACGGAGGATGAGGCATGGGGGGGAATCCATCTGATCGAGCGCGAGCAGTGGGCCGAAAAGCCCGATGTCTGGCAGGGCGAGTTCCAGGGCGGTGCCTACGGTGCCGACGTCTCGGTGATGTTCTTTACGACCGACAGGATCGGCGGCGGCCCGAAGCTGCACCGCCATCCCTATCCCGAGACCTTCATCATCCGCACGGGGCGCGCGCTGTTTACCGTCGGCGATCGCAAGATCGAGGCCGAGGCCGGCCAGATCGTCGTGGCGCCGGCCAATATGCCGCACAAGTTCGAAAACCTCGGACCCGGGCGCCTGGAAACCACTGACCTGCATGTGGCCGGCGCGTTTTCGACGGAATGGCTGGAGGAGTAGAAGTCGCCGCGTCTCTGCCTGTTCAAACGATCGGCGTTTCGGGATCGGCGCTATCGCTCGAAATCAGGCTTTCGCGCAGGCCGGGTCTCGCCTCAGACGGACATCGGTGAAATCGCAGATGCGGGCAACTGATGGGCTCGGATTGGACACTCAGCGGTCATTGCGCCGAACAGATGCGATGACCTAACGCCCATAGAAGCCAAAGATGATCCGTCGACCGAAAACGGGTATCCTCTTTAAATGGTTGATCGAAACATTCCGAAATACGTTTCCGAGCAGATCAACGCGCCGATTGAACTTGGATATCGGAAGGCTGAGATTTCCTCGAACGGGAAGACGATTAGTGGGCGCGGGTGCGCCAGGCTTCATTTAGGGCCGCGAGAACGCGTTGTTATCACGGTCGAAGTTGAGGAGTATTTCGAGGCGGTGAAGATCAGCTATTCGAAAGCTGATTTGATGTTAAAGCTGGAAGGGGCCAACAATTCGACAGCCGTTATCAGTACACAGACGCGCGCGACCAACGAAAAATGTGAACTGAAGCTTCTGGCGCGTTCCGGCACTTTTGAACTGTGTCGTGACCGGCGTATTCGTCTCAAGTCGGCAATTCTTCATCTTGTGAATTTTCCGGCCTTTGTCTGCCTCTGCGAGAACTCACCTGATTTCAATTTTGAAGATGGCAACAGGCTTCGGCGGCTCGGACGCGTTGTTCTGACTCACGAAGAATGGCGGATCGAGATTCAGGAACTGCCGCATGCGCAAGAGATCGTCAAACAACTGAAAAGCGCCGGGGGTAGCGGCATCACCCACGTTGCTAAAGTTGATCGGCGCGATGGGAAGTCCTTCTCCATCTCCGCGCTGCGGCGGGTCATAGGGGATCTACACCACTTTCTTTCGTTCGCGCGCGGGCAATGGACATCGATTTTTGGCCCGGTGGGATACGATGCCAGAGATGCGATTGTCTATGAATCGTGGGGAACATTGCTTTCGGCACCGTGGCAGTCCGGCTATGCTTGGCTGGACGTTCATCACGGAGAGCATCTTGCAGAAGCCTATACTGGCTTCGTTACCATGCTGCATGCCAAGCAATTGCGCGAGGCGGTTTCTTCGGCGCTGTATTGGTATCTGCGCAGCAACCGAGGCGGGGATGGTGCAGGCATCGATAGCGGCTTGATCCTTTCGCAAGCCGCGCTAGAGCGCCTGTCAGTCGCGGTTCTTTCGTCATCAGGATCAACGATACCAAAGACAGCGGGAGACAAAATTCGTGCCGCATGTCTTGAGCTGAAAATACCGATAGCACTTCCGCGGCACCTCAAAGAGTTGCAAAAGGCAAAGCGTGCAGACGGAAATTTGTCGGACGCCATTAATATGATCGTCGGGGTCCGCAACGAACTCGTCCATCCGAAACGCCGCATGGTCGTGAAAATAGCCCCGCTAATCGTACCGTGCTGGCAGTTGGCGCAATGGTATATCGAGATGTTTCTACTGAAGCTCTCCGGATACAATGGCCGATACTCCAATCGCCTGAAGGCACAATGGGTCGGCGAAGTGGAAATTGTCCCGTGGGGCAATGAACGTAAAAGTAGCCGGAAGACTGCAAAGTAATGCTGGATCCAACGGAGGAGAACACTCTTCCCGCGTCTGATGCTTGGGCAGGAGTGTCGTCGATGGTCGCAAGTGGAGCCCTTCGTCCTTTGCGTCTTTGGGTGAACATGCAACTCAGTGTCGAATGTCACCGAATTTTTTCGTACGGCGATGTTTGATTCTGCACAGCTTCTGGTGGCAAATAGGCTCTACTAATAATTTTGAGAATATTTGACATGGCGAAAAGACCGCTGATCCAAAAAGGTGTGGCAGAACTTGAAAAGCTATTCGATCAACGGCGCGACGATTCACATTTTTTGGACAATCTGATTGAGGAGCTGTCCGAGCGAAGAACCCAACGTGCGCAAGAACTGCGGCAGCGGGCGATGCAGGCCAAGGGAACAGTTGCTCAACGATCTACGTCCCGTGTTTTAAGCCTTGAACCTGCTCGTGAAGCGCCCCCTGTCGTAACCGTCGCAGCAATGGAGCGACCTGCCCTCCCTCTAGCAGGGGCAGGCGCAGCCACCATGATGACGAACCGTCCCGCTCTTGAACGCCCCCTTGTTCACAACGATTCTGGAAACGTCCTGTCGGCATGGACGGCGATGGAAGTCTTGTCTCCTCCATCTTTCCGCAAGCCAGAGGAGCTGGCGGGCGGTGATCGATCCCGTATCGTTCATATCGACCGGGATACGCTGCCTTGGGAGAAGGGTGGTGAGAAAAGCCGCCCCAATCAGAAACTCTATTATCAGCTCATTCTCGGCAGCATTGAGATGGAAGCTGCCGTTTCGGCGTTGTTGGCGGTTTACACCGATAGCCGGGTGGAGCGCCCGCAAGCGCGCGGAGAGGCGGTGCTTGCGACGATCATGTTGGACCGGGATGGGCGTCCCGTAGAGAGCGAAGCCGTTTCCATTTCCAGTTTCGGTTGGGGAGTACCCGTGGCTCTGAGCGGCAGCCTCCGCGATCTCGGACAATGGTCGCGGACGGAAAAGGCGCTCGTGGATGGACTGACGGCAAAGACTGCCATTGCCGATAAGGACGGAAATCCGTTGCCGCTTACCCGCAAGACGATTCAAAACGCTTATGACTGGCTCGTCCAGACCATAGGTCTATCCGCGCGGTTCGCCAAGCCACCGGCGTTTGCAGTTCGGTCGTATCAGTATTTCAAGCTGCAAGACCCGCCTGAATCAATTCTGCTCAACTCGTTTTTCCTTGACGATCTGGCGACTGCACACACGCTTGTGACTTCCGGCGAGGCGACGCCAAACCTCAAACGCTACCTGGGTGCTCTTAGACCTCGCCGCCGCCGAAACCTCATGAAGGACAATCAGGCCCTCTCAGATGCGCTCGAACCTCAGAAATTTCCATTGGGATCTTGGCCGGGTGACGGGCGACATCCCCTTGCGCTCCTTCAACAATGCGCGGTCAATCTTGCCCTTCACGACCTGAAAACGGATGGCATTCTGGCGGTGAACGGTCCGCCCGGCACGGGGAAAACAACGCTCCTTCGCGATATCATCGCTGCTCTTGTCACCAAGCGGGCGGAAGTTCTCTGCGCCTATGACGAGCCGGAAAGTGCGTTCATCCACTCCGGCCAGAGGCTGAAGAAGGGGAACTCTTTCATTCACCTCTACCGCTTGGACAACAAAGTCAGGGGCTATGAGATGATCGTCGCCTCCTCGAACAACAAAGCCGTCGAGAATGTTAGCGCCGAGCTGCCGGCAATGCAGGCGATAGCCGCAGACGCCGGTGCCTTGCGATATTTCAAGACGGTGTCAGATGCGTTGCTGCAGCGCGACACCTGGGGTGCGGTCGCAGCAGTGCTCGGCAATGGCAAAAACAGGAGCGATTTCCGGCAGACCTTCTGGTGGGACGACGATCTTGGGCTCCAGAGGTATTTACAGCAGGCCACCGGCAATCCTCAGCTCATAACCGAGAAAACCGAGACAGGAACGACGCAAAGACCTCCACACATCATCATCAGGGAAGACGCGCCGGAGGATCATGACGAGGCGTTGCGGCGCTGGAAAAGAGCCCGTCAGCATTTCCGCAAAGTAGCGGCATCTTCGAAAGCGGCGATGGCTGATTTGCAGAAGGCTTATGATCTATTGCTATCCATCAGGCGGAAGCAAGAGACAGTTGACAGCCTCGCCGTCGAAATCGAGGCGATGCGCCCGGTTCTCGCGCAACTAACGCAAGACGCCCGAAATGCGGTATCCGCTTCTGAGAGTCAAAAGCAGACCGTAGAAGCGCTGAAACGGAATCAAGTCACTTCCTTGAAAGCCCGTCCAGGCTTCCTCAGCCGGCTGTTCGGCACGCCGGCCTATCGCTCATGGCGTGAGACATCCGATATCCTCTCGAAAAACCTTGCTGCAGAGAAGATGACGCTCTCACGCCTGTCGGCAGACGCCGAAGCGAAAAGGTTGGAACATGCGCGGGCGAACGGCGAACTGCAAAAAATGCAAGCCTCGAGCATCGGACTGAGCGAAGCGCTTAAGGGCGAGCGGACTATTTGCGAAGACCTTGCCCAAAAATATCCCGGTACGGTCATTTCAGGGGAGTTTTTTAACCAGCGACATCAGGAGAAGCAGAAAAGCGCGCCATGGCTGGACACAGCGACAGCGCGTTTGCGCAACGATGTTTTTGAAGCAGCGATGGCTTTGCATAAAGCATTTGTTGACGGCGCCGCAAAGCCGATCCGGCATAACCTCAACGCTCTAATGGATGGCTTCGGCACACGCTCGCTGGGAAGTCCGGAAAAGGATCGGCTGATCCCTGATTTGTGGTCAACCTTGTTCCTCTTGGTGCCGGTGGTTTCCACCACGTTTGCTTCGGTGTCCCGCATGTTCGCTAAAATCGGACCGGAATCTTTCGGCTGGCTGCTCGTGGACGAAGCAGGCCAGGCTTTACCACAGGCGGCGGTGGGCGCGTTGATGCGAACTCAACGGGCGATGGTCGTGGGGGATCCGATCCAGATCGAGCCAGTCGTCGTTCTACCTGACCAGCTGACCGAAGCGATGTGCCAGCAGTTCGGCATCGATCCGCTGATCTACAATGCGCCCGGAGCTTCTGCGCAAACATTGGCTGACAGTGCCACAGAATATTACGGAACATTTGAGACGAAGTACGGAACCCGCGAAGTCGGCGTACCTCTTCTTGTGCATCGGCGCTGCGCCGAACCAATGTTCAGCATTTCCAATTCCATCGCCTATGAAAACCTTATGGTACAGGCAAAAGTGGCAAGGCACTCTGCCATCCGGAATGTTCTTGGCCCGTCTCGATGGATCGATGTCGAAGGGCGCGGGCAGGAAAAATGGTGCCCGCAGGAGGGGGATGGGCTGCTTGTCCAACTGCGCAATCTACGGGACCAGGGATGCGCTCCCGACTTCTACGTTGTGACTCCGTTCGTTGTGGTGCAAGACCGCATGCGGGAAGCGTTGCGGACGAGCGGCTTGCTCGACGGATGGGTTGAGAGCCCGTATCAGTGGGTCAGGGATCGCGTCGGGACGGTCCACACTGTTCAGGGCCGCGAAGCGGAAGCCGTCTTTTTCATTTTGGGTGCCCCAGACATACAGCAGCGAGGCGCGCGCGGTTGGGCCGGTGGTCGCCCCAATTTACTGAACGTCGCGGCAACAAGGGCAAAGGAAGCCCTTTACGTGGTGGGCAACCGGAGTCTCTGGAAAACCGCAGGTGTTTTCCAGTCGCTTGATGACTTCCTCGACTGATCGTTCCTCGTTGCAGATTTTGTAACCCAGATCGTTACTGTTCCCAAACTGACCTAGCGAGGCGATCTATCTCTTTTTGCATGCACGGCGTTAGGGGAAGCCGCTTCGCGCTCCCCCTGGTAAAGCTCTAACCCTTCCTGATTTCGCTCAGCGTGCGTGTCGGCGTGATGGCTTCCGGGTCGAGCTTGATTTCGATGATCGCCGGCTTGCCGCTGGCGCGGGCGCGCAGGAACGCATCGGCAAACTCTTCGGTCTTTTCCACCGTCTCGCCGTGGCCGCCATAGGCGCGGGCAAGGGCGGCGAAATCCGGATTGGTCAGGTCCGTGGCGCTGACGCGGCCGGGATAATCCCGCTCCTGGTGCATGCGGATCGTGCCGTAGATGCCGTTGTTGACGACGACGGTGATAACAGGCAGGCGGTAGCGCACGGCGGTTGCGAATTCCTGGCCGTGCATCAGGAAGCAGCCGTCGCCGGCAAAGCAGATGACTTCGCGGTCCGGGTGCAGGTGCTTGGCGGCAACGGCCGCCGGCAGGCCGTAGCCCATGGAGCCGGAGGCGGGGGCGGCCTGCGTTGCGTATCGGCGGAAGCGGTGGAAGCGATGCACCCAGGTGGCGTAGTTGCCGGCGCCATTGGTGAAGATGGTATCTTCGGGCGTGTTCGCCTCGATCCAGTTCATGATCGGGCCCATGTGCACGTCGCCGGGGCCGGTTTCCGGCGGTGTCGACCACTTGAGGTAGCCTTCATGCATCGCCCTGGTGCGCACCGACCAGACCGGTTCGGCCGCGGGCGCCAGGCCTTCGAGCGCGGCGGTGAAATCGCGGGGGCTGGCGGCGATCGCCAGTTCCGGCCGGTAGACGCGGCCGAGTTCGGAAGCGTCCGGATGGATATGCACCAGCGTCTGGCGCGGGTAGGGCGCATCCATCAGCGTATAGCCGGACGACGGCATTTCGGAGAAGCGTCCGCCGACCAGAAGCACGAGATCAGCTTCCTTGATCTCTTTTGCCAGCGCCGGGTTGATGCCGATGCCGACATCGCCGGCATAGTTGGGGTGCAGGTGGTCGAACAGCATCTGGCGGCGGAAGGAGCAGCCGACCGGTAGGCTCCAGCGCTCGGCGAAGCGCTGGAATTCAGCGACGCTGTCGGCCGTCCAGCGGGTGCCGCCGAGGATGGCGATTGGGCGTTTGGCGCCTGCAAGCAACGCGCCGAGCTCCTTGATCTGGGAAGGACCCGGATGGCCCTCGACCGGCTGGTAGGGCTTTGCCGCCGGCGCTTCGGCGCGCCGCGTCAGCATGTCTTCGGGAAGCGTCAGCACGACCGGGCCCGGCCGGCCCGAGGTGGCGACCGCAAAGGCGCGGGTGACAAATTCGGGAATGCGGGCGGGATCGTCGATCTCGCCCACCCATTTGGCAACTTCGGTGAAGGCGCGGCGATATTCGATTTCCTGGAAGGCTTCGCGCTCACGCGCCTCGCTCTGTACCTGGCCGATGAACAGGATCATCGGGATCGAATCCTGCCGCGCGACATGCAGGCCGGCCGACGCATTGGTGGCGCCGGGGCCGCGCGTCACCATGCAGATGCCGGGCTTGCCGCTGAGGCGGCCCCAGGCATCGGCCATCATCGCAGCACCCCCCTCCTGGCGGCAGACGACGACATCGATGTCGGTGTCATAGAGCGCATCCAGCACCGCCAGATAGCTTTCCCCCGGTACGCAGGCGATGCGTTTGACGCCATTGGCGACGAGCGCGTCGACGACGAGCTGACCTCCAGTTTTCATGCTTTCCTCCCGATAGTCATTCTTTTGTTTTCAGACTGCTTATTTTCAGATCGCTGGCGAAACCGGAGCGATGCTCGCGGTCTTGTCGATCCGGCGTTCCCGCCAGATGATGTAGAGGCCGGAGCCGATGATGATGGAAATGCCCAGCCATTTCAGCGCGTCGGGCAGGTCGCCGAAGACGAGCCAGCCGAAGATCGTCGCCGAGACGATTTCGAGATATTGCAGCGGCGCCAGCACCGAGGCGGGGGCGGAGCGATAGGCATAGACGCCGAGCACGCCCGATATGGTGGCGGTGACGCCGACGCCGAGCAGATAGAACCAGGTGTCGCCCTCGGGCCAGACCGGATCGAACACACTCGATCCACTGCCTTCGCCCAGCCAGAGCAGAAAGAGGCAGAAGACGCCGCCCCAGATGCCGGCATGGAACTGCATCGACCAGGGATCTTCGTTCTGCGCCACCATGCGCGTCACCAGCAGGAATACGGCCAGGCCGAAGGCGGCGACGATCGGCAACAGCGCGATCAGCCCCACTTCCTGCATGCTTGGCTGGATGACCAGCAGCGCGCCGAGGAAACCGACGGCGCAGGCGGTGTAGCGCCGCCAGCCGATCGTCTCCTTGAGGAAGATGCTGCCGAGGATGGTGAGGATGATCGGCTCGACGAAGAAGATGGCGATGGCGTCGGCCACCTCCATCACCTTCAGCGTGGTGATGAACGACAGCATGGTGACGACAAGCAGGCCGCCGCGCAGCGCGTGCAGCCCGGTCTTGCGCCATGTGAGATCGAAGAGGCTGCCGCGCATAAGGACGATCGGCAGGATGAAGACGACCTGCAGCAGGAAGCGCACGGCGGTGATCTGCGCCGAGGGCACGGTTGCGATCGCCAGCTTGGCGAAGATGTCGATGAGCGGCGACAGGAGCACTGAGAGGACCATCAGCGTCAGGCCGAAGGAGATGCGGTCGTTGGTGGTCTTGGGGAGGGACATGTCTGCCATGGTGATTTCGGGTCAGGGCCTCTTGCCAGCCGCAGCCTTGGCGGCCGCGGATCGGCACCAGGCGGCAAAGTCCCCCGTTACCTTCTCCCGGCCGATTTCGTTGAGCGTCTCGTGACGCATGCCGTCATGGATCGTCACGGACACATCCGTCATGCCGCGCGCCTTCATGCGCGCACCGAGCCAGCGGATCGCGCCGCCATTTTCGGTCGACGGGTCGGCGCTGCCGCCGACGAGATGGACGGGCAAGCTGGCAGGAAGGCGCGCCAGCCGGTCTGCCCGTGCGCCGGCAAAGGCGAGCCGCATCAGGTCCAGCCACAGCGACACCGTCGCGTCGAAGCCGCAAAGCGGGTCGTCGATATATTTCGTCACCTCCGCCTCGTCGCGCGACAGCCAGTCGAAATCGGTCTTGCGATCCTTGATCGCCTGGCCCCAGGCGCCGAAGGTGAGCTTCGACAATAGCGGGCTCGGCACGTCGGAGCCCTTCAGCGCCTTTTCGATCTTCAGGATCAGCTGGCCGCCGCGCCCGGCGATACCAGGGCGAAAATTCGAGTTCCAGACGGCGAGCGCATCGTAGAGACCCGGATCGGTCTCGGCGGCGTTCAGCGCGATCAGCCCGCCCATGGAATGACCGAAGAGGATGACCGGCAGGCCCGGATGGGCCGCTGTGGCGAGCGCGCGCATGGCCTTGATGTCGGCGAACACCTTGTCGAGGCCTGCGCTGTTCGAGAACATCGCAAGCGGCGCATCTGGCGCACGGGTGGCGCCATGGCCGCGATGATCGTGGGCATAGACGTGGAAGCCGTGGCCGGCCATCGCTTCGGCGAAACGGGCGTAGCGGCCGGAATGTTCGGCCAGGCCATGGCTGATTAGAAGAATGCCGCGCGCGTCGGCGGTGGCCGGAAAGTGCCGCCAGCTCAGGTGAGCGCCTGTCGGGCTCTGATGCGTCCTCACCTGCCCGAACATGCCTTCTCCCGGACCAATCGTCAGACTCTGCCGATATCAAATCGATTTGCAGCGGAAAGGCAATCGCTGCTTGGTGATCGTTACGCATGAGGTCACAAGCGATTTCCCGGACCTGTAATTAACAGTTGCAATTTTCCCGTTTTGAGCGATATTTGTTCTCGTTTTGTTTTGCGGGAGAGTGTCATGGCATGTTGGAGTAAAGCGATTTCAAGTCCAATGACAATTGTTGCGATGGCGCTGGCGATGCTGCTTGCTCCGTCGTCCTTTGTCTTGGCACAGGACAAGGTCGACGCTGCGGCGGAAGGTGCCTCGGGCCGTACGGAATATGTGCTTGCCGTCAGCTGGCAGCCGGGTTTCTGCGAAACGCGGCCGCAGCGCAAGGAATGCGCCAGCCAGACGGCCGAGCGCTTCGATGCCACGAACCTGTCGCTGCATGGGCTTTGGCCTTTGCGCAAGAGTTACTGCGGGGTGGCCGCGGACATGCGCAGCCAGGACCGCAAGGGCGATTGGCTCGATCTGCCGAAACTTGCCATGGCCGATGATACGGCAGCGCGGTTGCTGATTGCGATGCCGGGCGTTCAGTCCGGGCTCGATCGTCATCAATGGTTGCGCAGCGGCACCTGCCAAGCGGCAGCGGTCGACGACTATTTCGCGGCGCAGCTGCGCATGCTGGACGAGCTCAACCGGTCAGCCGTCGGTGCGCTCTTTCGGGCGCGTATCGGCTCCGAGCTCGACGAGAAGGCAATCAAGCAGGCCTTCGATCAAAGTTTTGGCACTGGTGCCGGCGACCGGGTGCGCATGCGCTGCCAGACGGTTGCGGGACGCAGCGTCATCACCGGGCTGACGATCGGCCTGACCGGGGACGTGTCGGGCAAGTCCAGCCTCGCGCCGCTGATACAGGCGGCAGGGCCGACCGAGTTCAAATGCGCCAAGGGCATTGCCGACGCGGCAGGCCGCGGATAGCGGCTGACAAGCCTCACCGGCATGGGATAGGCGGGGGCAAGCGCCTTTGGCGATTGCCCCTTAGCACTAATTCGCCTACATAGCGGGCAAATTTCCTTCCCATGCGGAGCATTCCTTTATGGCACGTCAGTTCATCTATCATATGGCCGGACTTAATAAGTCCTACGGCGCGAAGAAGGTCCTGGAGAACGTTCATCTGTCGTTCTACCCGGACGCGAAGATCGGTATCCTCGGCCCGAACGGCGCCGGTAAGTCGACGGTGCTACGCATCATGGCCGGCCTCGACAAGGAATATACCGGTGAAGCCTGGATCGCCGAGGGTGCTACCATCGGTTACCTGCCGCAGGAGCCGCAGCTCGATCCGACCAAGACCGTGCTCGAAAACGCCATGGAAGGCGTTGCCGCCAAGACGGCAATCGTCGAGCGCTACAACGAACTGATGATGAACTATTCCGACGAGACGGCGGAAGAGGGCGCAAAGCTCCAGGACATCATCGACAGCCAGAACCTGTGGGATCTCGAGAGCCAGGTCGAAATGGCGATGGAAGCGCTGCGCTGCCCGCCGGGCGATGCCGACGTCACCAGCCTTTCGGGCGGTGAAAAGCGCCGTATCGCGCTCTGCAAGCTCCTCTTGTCACAGCCCGACCTGCTGCTGCTCGACGAACCGACCAACCATCTCGACGCCGAGACGATCGCCTGGCTCGAAAAGCACCTGCGCGAATATCCCGGCGCCGTGCTGATGATCACCCACGACCGCTACTTCCTCGACAACGTCACCGGCTGGATCCTCGAGCTCGACCGTGGCCGCAGCATTCCCTACGAAGGCAACTATTCCGCCTACCTCGTTGCCAAGGCCAAGCGCATGCAGCAGGAAGGCCGCGAAGAGGCGTCCCGCCAGAAGGCGATCGCGCGCGAGCAGGAGTGGATCGCATCCAGCCCGAAGGCCCGCCAGGCCAAGTCCAAGGCGCGTATCCGCTCCTATGACGAACTGGTCAACGCCGCAGAAAACCAGCGCCCTGGCGACGCGCAGATCATCATCCCGGTCGGCGAACGTCTCGGCCAGGTGGTCATCGAGATGGACGGCGTCACCAAGGGGTATGGCGACCGTCTGCTGATCGACGGCCTGTCGCTGAAGCTGCCGCCGGGCGGCATCGTCGGCATCATCGGCGCCAACGGTGCCGGTAAGACGACGCTGTTCCGCATGATCACCGGCCAGGAACAGGTCGATAGCGGTTCGATCCGTATCGGCGACACCGTGCATCTCGGTTATGTCGACCAGAGCCGCGACGCGCTCGACGGCAACAAGACCGTCTGGGAAGAAATTTCCGGCGGTGCCGAAGTCATCAAGCTCGGCAAGTACGAGATGAACTCGCGTGCCTATTGCTCGACCTTCAATTTCAAGGGCGGCGACCAGCAGCAGAAGGTCGGCAATCTCTCGGGTGGTCAGCGCAACCGCGTTCACCTCGCCAAGATGCTGAAGAACGGCGGCAACGTGCTGCTGCTCGACGAACCGACCAACGACCTCGACACCGAGACGCTGGCGGCGCTGGAAATCGCGCTGGAAAACTTTGCCGGTTGCGCCGTCATCATCAGCCACGACCGCATGTTCCTCGACCGCCTGGCGACCCACATCCTCGCCTTTGAAGGCGATAGCCAGGTCGAATGGTTCGAGGGCAACTTCGAAGACTACGAAAAGGACAAGATCCGCCGCCTCGGCCCGGATTCGGTCAACCCGAAGCGCGTCACCTACAAGCGCCTGACGCGCTAACGTTCAGGTACGTCGCGTGAACGTGGGTTTGCGCGACGTTCCGACGACACAACTCCTTAAATCGAGCTCGATTTAAGGCGAAAATCTGCAGCCAGTTTAAGCTGTGACAGCGCCGTGTGTCATACTTGACGCATGGCGTTACAAGCGCTTCGCATGCTCATGCTGTCGTCCCTAACCGCATAGGTTCAGGTGGCAAACATTCGAGCGTCGCGCGGACAATGGGCGCGCAACCGACGCTGCAGCACTTGAAACTCGATGCACGGTCTTCTCGCCAGAACGGCCGGGATCGACGGTAGCGTCCGGCTGGCGCCGCGATGAGGTTGTGGGCGTCGGCAGCCCCGTTGCGGGGGAATGACGCGACAGCCATGTGCGTGCGCAAGACGCATGCGGCCATCTGAGCCGAAGGTCAGCGACACCCGGCACGAGAAAAACATCGGCAACGGGCGGAGCGCTAGCTTCGCCCGTTCGCATGCCCGGACAGTGGAAAGCCCTGTTCCTGGAGCGGCATAGTTTGGTCTCTTCGCGCAAATCCGCTTGCGCTGCGTTCGTAAATCACATAAACATATCTTTATGTGTTGATGGGGATTGATATGGCGGAGCAGAGAGAGCTGAGTCTCGACGCGCTGGTGGATGTGCTGAAGGCTGCAGGCGAGCCGACGCGCATGCGCCTTCTCGCGCTGCTTGCGGCAGGCGATCTGACCGTCACGGATCTTACCGAAATTCTCGGACAATCGCAGCCCCGCATTTCAAGGCATCTGAAGCTCTTGGCCGAGGTTGAGCTCGTCGACCGCTATCAAGAGGGTGCGTGGGCCTATTTCCGCCTTCGCCAGGAGGGCGCCCGCGTGGCGCTGGTGCGGGCGATGCTTGCGTCCGCCACCACGGACGACGCGGTTCTGTCGCGCGATGCATCCCGGCTCGTCACCTTGAAGAAGGCGCGGGCCGAAAAGGCGCAGGCCTATTTTAGCCGCAACGCGGCCGGCTGGGATGAGCTTCGGCGGCTGCATGTCAGCGAGCGGGACGTGGAAACGGCGTTGCGCGACATGGTCGGCGACGAGCCGGTCGAAAGCCTCCTGGACCTGGGCACCGGCACGGGACGCATCCTGCAACTGTTCGAAGGGCTCTACCGACGTGGCATCGGCATCGATGCCAGCCGCGACATGCTGGCCGTCGCCCGCTCCAATCTCGACCGCGCCGGCATCACCAAGGCGTCGATCCGCCACGGCGATATCTTCAACCTGCCGCTTGACGGCCATGCCTTCGATCTCGTCACCATTCACCAGGTGCTGCATTTCCTCGAGCAGCCGGAAGCGGCGATCGCCGAGGCCGCACGCATGCTGACGCCGGGCGGACGGCTGGTGATCATCGATTTTGCCCCGCACGGGCTGGAGCACTTGCGCGACGAGCACGCCCATGCGCGGCTTGGCTTCTCGCATCAGGCGATGACCGACTGGCTGGCAAAGGCCGGGCTCGCCCTGGAAAAGACGACCGATCTGTCGCCAGAAGGCACGGACGAAGGAAAATTGACGGTGACGATCTGGCTGGCCCGCGATCAGCGGGCCGTCGAGGAGAGCGAAGCGCCACATCAGCGCATGCAAGCAGGGGGAATTTGAGAATGACGGCACAGACGCTCTATCCCGCCGAGCGCGGCAATCTGCGGCTTTCCTTCGAATATTTCCCACCCAAGACCGACGAAATGGAAGCGCAGCTCTTCCAGACTGCGGAAGACCTCTCCGTCTTTTCTCCCGCCTTCGTCACCGTCACCTATGGAGCGGGCGGCTCCACCAAGGCGCGGTCGCTGACGACGGTCAAGCGGATGATCGAGGAGAAGGGCTTTGCCAACACGGCAGCGCACCTGACCTGCGTCGGCGCGCCGACGGCCGAGGTGGACACGGTTATCGACGAGTTCCTCGCCTTCGGCGTCCGTCACTTCGTCGCGCTGCGCGGCGATCCGCAGGGCGGTATCGGCAGCACCTATCAGCCCTTTCCCGGTGGCTACGAGAGCAGTTCCGATCTCGTGCGGGCGCTGCGCGATCGCGGCGACGTCGAGATCTCGGTGTCGTCCTATCCGGAAAAACACCCGGAAAGCCCTGACGTGGCGGCCGACATCGACATGCTGAAGCGCAAGGTGGATGCGGGCGCGACGCGGGCTCTGACCCAATTCTTCTTCGACAACGACGATTTCGAGCGCTACCTCGAGCGCGTCCGCCGTGCAGGCATCGAGATCCCGATCGTGCCGGGCATCCTGCCGATCAACAACCTGTCACAGGTGCAGAAGTTCGCCGGCCTTTGCGGAGCCAGCGTTCCGGAGGTGATCGTCACCCGCCTCTCGCATCTGGAAGGCCAGCCGGCGGAGCGCTTCAAGGAGGCGACGCATATCGCCGCCGAGCAGATCGTCGATCTTGCCCGGCGCGGTGTCAGGGACTTCCACCTTTATACGATGAACCGCTCGCCGCTGATCACCGCCGTCTGCGATCTCGTCGGCTTCGAGCGTGCCGACGAGATGTCACGAGCCGAGGAAATCTCGCTTAAGGCGGTTGCCGGAGCGGCAGCCTGATCGGAAAAACACGAAACCTGGTGGCGAATGCCACCAGGCGCAAATGATCGCTTGCGCGACTGCATTGCGCCGGAAGCAGTCATGGGAATGTCGATTATCGCTCCATGGCACCTTTTCCGGCGACTATATTCGGTCGAAATTTGGCGATGCGTGACATTCGCGTTTCGGGCTTCTTGGTAGAACTGAGATTGATCACATAGCTTTTCTGCCGCCCCGGCGTCAGGCTCCGAAAGGCTTCTGCAAGTTCAGGATCGGAGTCCAGGGCGTCAACCAGCTCATCGGGCAGCTCGATTTCACTCTCATCCTTTGGTGGCTTGATCCCAGCCTCCGCATAATCCATCGCCTCCCTCAAGTAAGACAGGATGACGGTCTTCATCTTTGCTACCTGAACGGTATCCGCGAAACGGATCATGTCGGGATGACGTGTGTTCGGGCCTTGTCTCTGGAGGACCCCGCAAGGGTCTTTCATCAATGCCGCGTTGAAAAAGGTTAAGCGGAAATTATCGCGAAAAGCGCCGAAGATGACGATATTGCGGTCTCGATGCATGTAACATGGGTGCCCCCATTTTACCGTCTCGACCAACCCTGCATCGAGGCAAATCTGGCGCAGTTCGTTCAGGCCCTGCACCCATCGCCGCGTCGAACAGTCCGGTCCGGCAAAGCGCTCACAGCGCCCGCATCCCTTGGTAAAGTAGTCTTCAATTGAAGTGATCATGGTACGGACAGCAAATTCCATCGAATCTCTCGCTGCTAAAGGAAGGAAACAACCCGCGTGACTATGCTTTCGATCCGCGCCACCTGACGGCGTAGGGGACGGCGAACATGTACAGGCCAGTGAACATCAGCACAAAAAGTGGTGGTAACGGCGCGTATACGATCCACGGCGGAGGCTCCCCGAGCCCCATGGCCACAAAGTTGGCGATGACCGCCACCGTGAAGACAATCGAAAGCCATCGGTGAACCTGGCGAATCCACAAATTCGAACGCACATGCAACTCCTGTGCTTATCAGTGTTGAAGGAGCGGGAGACCTTTCAATCTGTCTCGGTTAAAACCCGTTCCAGCTTTGCAAGGAACTCAGGCCAGCCTGCCTTGGCACCGCCGTATGCCTGCCTCTGATCCGGCCGGAATCCAGACTGCTCCATGCGCAGGCGGGTGCCCGTCGTCGTGGGCGAGAGCGAAAACGTCACGACACTGTTCAGATCGAAGGCAGGATCGTCATGTTTGAAGTTCCAGGTATAGGAGAGCGTTGTTTGCGGCTCGACAACGAGCACCTCGCAATCCAGAACGCCACCCCATTCTCCGCGAAGATTAAACCGGTGGCCCACGGCAGGACTGAAGTCATTCTTCATCAACCACTCCGAGATCAGATGAGGCTGGGTGAGCGCCCGCCAGATCTTTTCCGGCGGATGCGCGATCTCGCGCTCGACAATGACGGTGCGTGTTGCAGTCGATGTCTCGCTCATTGGTCCATCCTGTCCAGCAAGTCTTCGAGGTCGTCGAACCTGCCCTGCCAGAAGCTTGTCATCTGGTTTGTCCATTCGATCAACGGAGCGAGGGCACCGAGTTGCGCGCTGTAGTGGGTTTGGCGACCGTGGTGGCGGTCGTTCACCAAACCGGCCCGCTTGAGGACGGCCAGATGCTTCGACACGCCTGGCTGGGAAACTCCGGCCCGAGCCGTCAGGGCTGCGACAGTCTGATCACCGTCGCGACACAACCCCTCGAAAATGGCGCGCCGCGTTGGGTCGGCAAGCGTCTTAAAAAGCATGTCCCGATCTGGGATGGCGATATCTGGCATGGTAATCCATAACCCGTTAGCTATTTGTTCAATCAATAGCTCACGGGTTATGAGTTCGTCAAGAGGCTTTGAAGAGGAGATTGGCTGACCGTTATCGCCAATGACATCAGTGGCGGCGATTTAGGCCGCCTCGGGCCGGAAGTCGCCATTGGTAGCATTTGCTGCATGACACCCGAAAAACATTCCGAAAAAGCGAAAGCGCATGAAGGTGTCCTTCATGCGCTTTCTTTTTTCCTGCAGCGTCGAGGCAGATTGCTCTTGTCGGCCTACCTCAAAGATTTCTGCTGCAAATTGGATTTCCGGAAAATTAAAGTCCCTATTTCGGTTTGGACTCTCAGCGGCCTGACTTCAGATGAAGAGCATTGTGGCCACGAATACGAACGCTGCACTAATCATGAGGACATTCAACGAATGTGTAAGTCCCATCGAAGACCCTCCTTGCGCTGACGGTTAAAACATAGGGCGAATTAACGGCGCTTGAAAGGGAAACTTGTGCTGCAGTGCGAAAACACGTGATCACAATTGCCTTGTCAACAGGGCTATAACTTTGAAATTGCAGTGGATTTTGTGCTGCCACATTTTTTTCACAATCGCTACCGGAGGGTTAATGTAAACGTTTGTAACCATGCGTGAGTGCTTCGGAAGGGCACGCTTGCTGCCGCATCCGGCGCTTACGATTCCCGTTGCGCGGCGCGTTTCAGGCGCAATATCCGACCGTCGAGTACGGCAAGACCGGCGGCAATCAGCGCCATGCCGCCTACATCCGCCGGCTGTAGCGTCTCGCCCAGGAAGAGATAGCCGAGCAGGATAGCACTTGGCGGAACGAGGAGCGTGACCAGCGACGCGTTGGTGGCGCCGGCCTCGCCCATGATGCGGAAGAACAGGATGTAGCCATAGGCTGTCGAGACGAGCGCGAGGGCCAGAATGGCGAGCGTCGCATCGAGCGGCGGCATCGGCAGGGCCCAGGGCGTATCGACGAGCGCTGCCACCGGCAGCATCATCAGCGTCGATGCGGTCAATTGGCCGGCTGCGGTGACTGGCGGAGCAAGGCCGCGAAAGCGCTTGCCGTAGGTTGCGGCCAGGCCATAGCTGACGGCGGCGAGCACCGGCAGCATCAGTGCCCAGAGCGGCACGCTGCCGGCGCTGCCGAAAAGTCCGGCGATCGCGCTCGGACCGATCAGCACCACGGTACCCGCAAGTCCGAGCAGGCAGCCGCCGATCTTGGCGGAGCTGAGTTTCTCGTCGTCGGTTGCCATGTTGGCGATGATCACGGTCCAGACCGGGGTGGTTGCGTTCAGGATCGCCGCGAGCCCGGCGCCGATATGGGTCTGCCCGAGGAAGATGAAGGCATGCGGGATGGCGTTGTTGATCAGGCCCATCAGCAGGAACTCGCGCCAGCGGCCGGCGAGTGCCTGATAGATGCCGAAGCGCCCGCGGATGTAGAGGTGCAGCGCCAGGGCGGCGAGGCCGAGCCGCAGGAAGACGAGGGTGAAGGGTGGGACGTGCGCGACCGCGACGCGGGCAAAGAAGAACGATCCGCCCCAGATGAGCCCGAGAAGGGCCAGGAGGGCCCAGGTCCGCATGGTCATCTGCTGGCTGCCGGCCGGTGCTGGTGCATTCATGATGCTGCTCGCGCTCTCTGCGCGGCCGTTGCCGATCAAATCGACCAGTCGGGATGCGCAATCCAAATGGGCCGCTTTCACCGCCGCATGCCGATAGGGACCCGGAAGGCTGCGTGAAGGGGCGTCGCGCAGGTCTAGCGCGGCGCGTTGAAGTGCGCCACCCACTTCTTGCCATCCGCGGCGCGCGACAGCGCCAAGTATCGATGTCTATGATCGTTCGATAAGGGAGAACGCCTGTCCGCTTCGATGAATTCCGATCGAAGCGGACAGACGAAAGGTCGCCCGGCCAAATCCTGGCCGGGGGAGTGCTTACAGCGCCGCGCGTCAAATATGACGCGCAAAGGACGCTGTAACACTTTGAACTTACTACATAATTTTCTCCTTAAATCGTTTCCGATTTAAGGAACTATGCAGCGGAGCGTTTCCGGTCCAAACGGAATCGCAGAAACGCTCTAACTCTTTGTTTTTACGCATTTCCTGACGGAAGACCGCGCTTTTCCTGGAAATGCTCAGAGCGCGTTCAGCAGTTCCAGCGTCGCCCAGCCGTCGGCCGGGCGGCCAAGACGCAGCTGTTCCTTCTGCAGCGCCGCACGGGTGCCGGAGCCGAGAATGCCATCGACCTTGCCGACGTCATGGCCGAGCGTCTGCAGCTTGGTCTGCAGCGCCTTCATGCCGGTGTCGTCGAGGCCCTGTTCGGGATTGCCGCCCTCATACGTCGGCGCGCCGCCGAGGCGGGTTGCGAAATAGGCGGCCGAGGTCGTGTAGATGAACGACTGGTTCCACTCGAGATAGACGTTGAAATTGGGGTAGGTGAGGAAGGCGACGCCCTTGCGGCCCTGCGGCAGGACGAGCGAGGCTTCCAGGTTGCCGAAGGCGATGTCGCCGTTGCGCGGCTTGACGCCGAGCGCGAACCAGTCGCTGGCCTTCATGCCCGGCTGCAGGCCTGTCTTTTCCCACGGAAGCTGCTCGGGCACGCTGACTTCCTGGATCGCCGGCTGGCCGGCCTTGAAGCCAAGGCTCTGGATGAACTTGGCGGCGGTCAGGATCGCGTCCGGCGAGCTCTTCTTCAGATTGACGTGGCCATCGCCATCGCCATCGACGCCAAAGGCGATGATGTCTTCAGGCAGCATCTGCACCTGGCCGATTTCGCCGGCCCAGGCGCCGCTCGTCGTTGCCGGGTCGAGGTCGCCGTGCTGGACCATTTCGATCGCGGCGATCAGCTGCGGGCGGAACATTTCCGGCCGACGGCAGTCATGGGCGAGTGTCACCAGCGCGTTGCGGGTGTTGAAATCGCCCTGAACGGCGCCGAAGTCCGTTTCCATGGCCCAGAACGCGGTGATGACAGGAGCCGGTACGCCGAATTCCTTCTCGGCGCGGGCAAAGACGTCGGCATATTCCTTCATCTTCTGGGCGCCGATATCGAGCCGTGACTTACTGACGGTGCGCTTGGAGAATTCGTTGAAGGTCTGCTTGAACACGCCCTGGGCGCGGTCGCGGCTCAACACCTTCTGGTCGATGGCGGCGCCGGCGAGCGCACGTTCGACGACATCGGCCGGAACACCCTTGGCGACCGCTTCGCCCTTGACGCCTTGCAGGAAGGCTCCGAGATCGCCGCCGCAGGCAGGCGTCTGCGCCAGGGCGGGGGAGGCCGTCAGCGTGAGAAGCGCGACGGATGCAAGAGCATGCCGGGCTTTGAGGATCATCACAATTCCTTTCTGTCGCCGCAGGGCGCGATGCGCCGCCGCTGGCTGTCAATGTACCAAAGATGCAATCTGCTGCTGCTCTCTCAGAGCATTATGACGGAAAGAAGAAAATGGGTCGGTTTGCCGCGCTTCTGCACAGAACCGTTGCGGCCGTCATTTCGGCTTGGAAACAGCCGCGACCCAGTTCTTCCAGTTCTTCGCCGAGCCGGCAAAGGCGTTGATATCGGTGGCACCGTCGATGCCCGGTATCACGCCGGTGCTGGTATATTGCCAGAAGGCCCAGCGGCGCTCGACATAGACTTCGCCAGGATGCTTGGCGACGGAGCGGACCCAGAAGTGGTGCTCCTTGAACTGGTCGACGAGATTGTCGCGGTGGAAGTCGACCGAGGTATAGATGATCGGCCGCTTGCCGTAATGGGCTTCCAGCCGGTCCATGAAGCGTTTCATCTCGACACGGACTTCGTCAGGAGAGGGGCGATGGCGGCAGGTCTTGGACTCGCCGTTCCATTCGACGTCGAGGACGGGCGGCAAGTAGACGGCGCTCTTCGGCACATTGGCGATGAACCAGTCGGCCTGGGCGTCCGCGGTCGAGCAGAAATAGTAGAAATGGTAGGGCGCATAGGGAATGCCGGCGGCGCGGGCGCGCTGCCAGTATTCATTGAAGCGCGCGTCGACGACATCCTTGCCCTCGGTCGCCTTGATGAAGGCGAAGGAGACGCCGGAATTCTTCACCTTCATCCAGTCGATATCGCCGTTCCATTTGGAGATGTCGATACCGTGGATGTTGTGGTTGTGCGGTGTGCGGTCGCCGAAATTCTGCGGGTCGGTATCGCTGAAGCGCGGCGGGATCGACGCGGTCTGCATCAGATCGTAGTCGGTCGACGAACAGGCGGAAAGGAGGGTGGCAATAGGCAGCAGTGCCAGGAGAAGCCGGCGCATGGAGGTCCTGTTTCGAAACGAACGACGATCCTGCCTCACACGGTGGCTTTCATGATGGTGATATCCCCCAGCGAGGCGTGAACCTCCTTTTCACCATATCATCGTAAAAATTGAGTTAGCTCAAGCGGGAATTGCGGCAGCAGCCTGGTCGTCAAGCCTTGCTGCGACCGGATTTGCTGACGGAGATGCCGCGGTTGACGGGCGGTGATAGACCGCAAGCCAGGCATAACCCCGTCCGATGGCCCGGCGCTCGAGCTGTGCGCCGTCGCGTCTTGCCCGCTCAGCCAACACCTCGAACAGCGCTTCGCGCGGTGTTACGTGAAAGCGCGTCAGCCAGCTCCGCAGCAGGCGGCGGAAGCTCGCCGGCAGCCGTTCCTGCTGGCCGAAATCGGCAATATGCAGCGAACCGCCGGGGTTGAGAGCGTCGATCGCGGCGTCGATCGCGCCCTGCCAGTCCGGTATCATCGACAGCGAATAGGAAATGACGATCCGGTCGAAGCCGGTTTCGCCGAAAAGCTGGGGCTGGAAGCTGGTGGCGTCGGCGATGCGCAGCGTGGCCGCCGATCTGCCGCGGCGGCTGAGCTTCGCTTGCGCCGAGGCCAGCATCTCCGCCGAGATGTCGAGGCCGAAGAGCCGGGCCTTCGGGAAGCACGCGCCGATAAGCGCAAGGTTGCGGCCCGTGCCGCACCCGACTTCAAGCACGGAGGCGCCGGCGCCTGCGTTCAGCTCGCGGATCAGCGTATCACGGCCGAAGAGATAGTACTTCCGTGTCAGGTCGTAGACGTGTCGCTGGTAGCGGTACATGTGATCCATGCGCCGCTGGTGGCTGATCTCGGCCTGCTGCACGCCGCTCATCCCTTCTTCCGATAGATATGAAAACCGCCATAGATGGCCGAGCGATCGGCGTTGCCGAGCTTCAGCGACGTCTCCGCATCATAATGCCATTGCTCCATCAGCGCCGGGGAGAGGCGGCCGGGAAGGATGCTTTCTTCGGCGGCGGTGCGGAAGATCACGGTCGCGTTGGTGTCGGCGGTCCGGGTGATCTCCGTCCAGAGATCGTTCAACTGCTGGTCGTTCATCCAGTCCTGCGCGTCGAGCAGCACGTAGCGATCGACCGATGCCGCCGGCTTCCTGGCCAGAAGCTCGGTGAAACTGGCGTGGTGGACCTCGACGCTCTCAGTGCGATTGCGGATCGTCTCGTAGTTGTCGGCGTGGAGATAGGCCGGAAGTTCGCCCTCGTGCGGCAGGGGATAGCGGCGGGCGAAGGCCTGCCAGGCAAAATAGTTTTCCCTGAGCGGGAAGTGGCAGGTCAGTTTTTCCAGGCGGTGGCGAAGGACTGCGGCGAGCGATTTGTCGTTGCTCAGGCTTGCCAGCTCGTCGAACTGCTGCGGCGGGATGCCGAGGCCGAACAGCGAGCTCTTCTGGCTGGTGATCCAGCGAATGAACGGGCGTTCGAACAGGGGCGCCAATCGCGTGTCGAAGAACTGACGCTGCTCGCGCATGGAGCGGGCCTGGACGAATTCTTCCGGATTGACGCCATGCAGCCGCGCCAGGATATGGCTTGCGGCGATGAAGCGGCCGAGCAGGCCGGTGCGATAGATGTTGCGGCCGAAGACACCGATACGCCGGCGCCCGGTGACGCCGCGGCCGTTCCAGTAGCTGCGGGTGGCCTGATCGATTTTCGGGGCGATGAACAGGTCGAAGGCCTGGACATTCGATTGCGTGCCCTGCGTTGCCAGGAACCGCGTGACGTCCTTGTGGCTCGGCAGATGGCGGAAGGCGGCCAGCTTCAACCGGTTGAGCGCGATGTGGTGCGGATTGAGATCGACCACATCGATGCGGCCCGGGCCGGCGGAGAGATAGGTGAGCATATTGCAGCCGCCGGAGCCGATGGTGACGATTCGATGCCCGGGGCGAAGCGGCATCGCCTCCATGTCGAC
The DNA here is from genome assembly GCF_001695865.1 of Ensifer sp. LC384. Classification (NCBI taxonomy): domain Bacteria; kingdom Pseudomonadati; phylum Pseudomonadota; class Alphaproteobacteria; order Hyphomicrobiales; family Rhizobiaceae; genus Ensifer; species Ensifer sp. LC384. Next base: position 253,336 of record NZ_MBST01000001.1, on the reverse strand, counting down.
GATCGGGTCTTCCCAGATCTGCGGATAGACGAGGCCGGAAAAGAGCAGGCCGAACAGGCGCTCGGACAGGCCGGCAAGCGAGAAGGTCTTGTGTTGCAGGAGCGCGTTTTTCAGCTTCGGATTTTTTCTGCCAAAGCCGACATCAGGGGCAAGTTCGGTCATCTCTGCCGCTCATCCAGTTGAAACTTAGCCGCTTCTAAAGTGACTCCGCTACACTTTGATGACGGGTTTTTTCACAGCTCCCGCGCTGCACAAAAATAGCCGACTACGATTTTTCACCCATAAGAATTCATTAAATCCTGGCGTGCTAGCTCCATCCTATATTCGGGGGGCGTCGACATGATGTTAAGAACGTTTCTGCCGAAGCCCGAGCAGCGATTTGCGGCTGCCGGCGCGGCACTGGGGGCTTTGTTTCCGGCGGTCTGGCTGACCACGGAAACGGTGTTCACGGATGGATCCTTTGCACATTGGAACTTTTCCGGAGCGCTTGCGGCGGGCGTCATGCCCTTCTTCGTCGGAGCCTCCTTCTATCGCTGGTCCTATTCACGTCGGCTGGAACGCGAGCTCAGGGCGGCCCGCCGTGCCGAGCGGCGGTTGCGCAACGAGGTCCACCGCGACCGTTTGACCGGGCTTGAAAACCGCTCGGCGCTGGAGGCGGATGTCCTTCGCGCGCTTCGCTCTGACGGCACGGCGTTCGAGCGCAGGCCGCTGCTCCTCATCGACCTCGATCGCTTCAAGACGGTCAATGACACGATGGGGCATGACGCCGGCGACCGTCTGCTGAGCGGCATCGGCACCCGGCTGAGGTGCGCCTTCGCCGGTGAGGCGACCGTCTATCGGCTCGGCGGCGACGAGTTCGTGCTGGTTGCGCCGGGCTCGCCTGATGATACCGAGGTCGCAGCGCTTGCGGATCGCGTGAAAGCACTGTTCGACATGCCTTTCGATCTGGCGGATGGCCAGGCGGTGTCGGGTTGCAGCATCGGCGTGACATTCCTTGAGCAGGGCGATCTGTCGACCGGCGCGGTGTTGAAGCGGGCGGACCTTGCGCTCTACGAAGCCAAGGAGATGCGCGGCAACAGCCATGTCTTCTACGCGCGCCATCTTGCGCAAGCCGCAGAAATGCGCGCCGAGGCCGAGCGCGATCTGGCCCGTGCGGTCGCCCAGCGGGAGTTCTTCCTCGAATATATGCCGATCGCCGGTGCCGCGAGCGGCGCCATCCGTGGCTTCGAAGCGCTGTTGCGCTGGCTGCACCCCGTGCGCGGCGTCATCGGCACGGAGGCTTTCGCCGAACCGCTCGAGCAGGGCGCGCTTGCGCTCTCGGTCGGCAATTGGGCGCTGCGACAGGCCTGCAGGCAGGCGGCGAGCTGGCCGTCTCCGGTGGGTTTGACGGTCGCGCCCTTCGCGCTGCAATTGCGGGACCGCGATTTCATCGGTCATATCAAGACGTGTCTTGGTGAGGCCGGATTGGCACCGGGGCGACTGACGATCGAAGTGCCGGAAGCGTTCTCGGCGGGCGACATGGCCCTGATCGGCGAAAATCTGCAGGGCTTGCGCGCGCTCGGCGCGCGCATCGCGCTGAGCGGTGGTGCTGCGGCCTCGCTGCCGCTCAACCTTGTCGGCGAGCTGCAGCCGGACCAGTTGACGGTGGACCTGCCGGCGATCCGTCGGTCGCATGGCAGCGAGCGCAGCGTCGCGCTGCTCGCCTGCCTCCTCAATACGGGCCAAGTGCTGCGGCTGCCGATGGCGGTGCGTGGCATCGCCAGGGAAAGCGAGATGGATTGCGCCCGCACCGCCGGGGCGGTCGAGGCCTGGGGGGCATGGATATCCCCGGCCTTGCCGGCGCGCGATCTGGCGGCCCTGTGGCGCGATGCGTCCGGCGAGGACGTTCGTCGGCTGGCGTAAGCCGGACGGGCAACGCGCATCTCCTCGGTGACGACGCAAGGGCTTTTCCTTTCGCGCAAATGCTGCTTCTCTCTCGCGTCAGACGGGAGGATGCGATGGGACGCGTATTGAAAACGGTCGGTGCCGCAGTTGTTGTCGCCGTTGCCGGCGTCGGCGGATGGCTTGCGCTGGCGCCGCCGGAACTGCTGAAGGTCGGCGATGGCTACGCCGCCAAGATCGTCTGCTCGAATGTCTTCATCGCCGGGCGTGACGGGCAGGCGGTGCTTGCCGACGACGTCCAGGCGCCGGGCAATCCGCTGTTGAAGTTCATCAGCGTTTCCGTCGACCGGCAGAAACGGCTGGTTTCGACCCGCATCTTCGGCTTTGCCGCCCCGGCCCATGCCGTCTATCGCCCGGGGCTCGGCTGCGCCAACGTCTCCGACGAGGATGTTGCAGCTCTGGTGCCGATGGCGGAACCGTCGACGCAGGAAGCCGCGCGCTCGGCCGACGCTTCCTGGCCGGACGGCGACAAGGCGGATATCGACCCCGCGGTTCAGGCGTTGATCGAGGACGGCAACCTTGCCGGTCCCGGCATGCGGGCGATCGCGGTGGTGCGCGACGGGCATCTGATCGCCGAGACTTACGGCGCGGGTTTTGATCGCTCGACGCCGCTTCTCGGTTGGTCGATGACGAAATCGGTGACATCAGCTCTCATCGGCATGCGTGTCGCCGAAGGGCGCATGGATGTAACGCGCGCCGGCCTGCTGCCGGAATGGAGCGGCGACGAGCGCGCCAGGATCAGGCTTGCCGACCTCATGGGCATGGAGAGCGGCCTGGAGTTCAACGAGGGCTATGGCAATGTCAGCGATGTGACGCGCATGCTCTATCTCGAAAGGGATATGGCGGGCTTTGTCGCAGCCAAACCGGCGACATCTGAGCCGGGCTCGACCTTCAGCTATTCCAGCGGCACGAGCGCGCTCTTGTCGCGGCTCTGGATGCGGAGCTTCGACGACCCCGCCGCTGCGCTTGCCTATCCGCGCGACGCCCTGTTCCTGCCGCTCGGGATGACGAGTGCCGTGCTCGAGGCCGATGCCAGCGGCACCTTCGTCGGATCGTCCTACATGTATGCGACGGCGCGCGACTGGGCGCGTTTCGCACAGTTCCTGCTTCAGGACGGCAACTGGAAGGGCAGGGCGCTGCTGCCGAAAGACTATGTCGCTTTCATGCGGACGCCGACGAAAGCATCCGGCGGCGAATATGGCGCGGGCCAGGTGTGGCTGCAGGAAAACGGGGTTCGCGCCGGCACCGGCGTCTTCCCGGCGGACGCCTTCTGGATGCTCGGCCATGACGGGCAGGCGATCATGCTGGTGCCCTCGCTTCGCCTTGCCGTCATCCGCCTGGGGTTGACGCCGTCACGCGGCGGTTACGACGTGCAGCAGCTCAACGCCAAAATAATAGAGGCGCTCGATTGAGCGCCTCCTGAAACCTTCACCGAAACGATCGGCGGGCTTATACCAACCTGCGCTGATATTGACCTATTGCGTGAGACCGTGTGCGGTCATCCGGCGAGGAGCACACCGCAGAGCGATGCCTTGGCATCGGTCGAGGATTGCGACGCTGCCGGTGGCCGACACACGGCCCACCCGAAGGGCGCGGCGCAATAGGTCAATATCAGCGCAGGTTGGTATTACTTCATGCCAAGCTCTTCGAGCAGGCCCTTGCGCTTGGCGTGGTAGTAGTAACCGCTGGCATAGAGCTTGACCGCGCCGTCGTGCTTGTTGTCGGCAACCATCCAGGCGCCGTGCAGGTACTTCGTCGCATACATCAGGTTGGTTTCCGCGTCGAACAGGCCTTCGGCAGGACCGTCGTAGCCGAGACCCTTGGCGGTGTTGTAGCGGATCTGCATCAGGCCGTAATTGCCCCTGCTGAAGGCGCGCGGGTTGTAGTTGCTCTCGCGCTTGACGACGCGGTGCACGAGTTCGACGGGGATGCCGTTGAGGTCGGCGTAATGCTTGATGAGCTTGTCGAGTTCCGGACGCGAGCTGGTCGGCGCCTTGGTGAGCTTCATCGAATCGGGAATGACGCTGGCAACGGCGGCGACGCTCGAGCCGATCACGCCCATCTTCGGCTTTTCGGTCGGAACGATCATGCGGTTGGCGACAAGCGTTTCAAGGCCGACGGGCTCGCCGGTGTCGAAGTCCGATTCCATTGCGGCAGCGACCGCGAGCGTGGAAACGGGAAGATCCTGAACGCGGCTCGTCTTCGGCGAGACGAGAGCGGATGCGGTCTCCGGCAGGGCAGTTGCGTTGGTCGTTGCCGCAGCCGGCGTCGCCATGGCGACGGCCTGGGCTTCGCCGGGCTTGGCGCCGGGAACGGCGACTGCCGTGGGGGCCGGACCGGCCGCAGCCTGCGCCAGATCGGTGCCGACGGGATAGGTGGTTGCCATGCCAGCCGTTTGCGCCGACAGCGCAGCGGAGGCCGCGGTTGCCGCGCCATCCGGAGTCGGCAGCGCATAGGCTGTCATTTCGGTGCCGGGCTTTGCAAGCGGGGTGACCGTCTGCACGGCCGTAAGTTCTTCCACCGAGGTATGCTCGACAGTCGAGCACCCCGAGACGAGTGTCGCCGACAGAATAGCTGCCACGCCAAATGTCTGTTTTGAAAGGGAAATACGGAATTTCGCCATGCTGTCACTTTCGTGCTTCTGGGCCCCGCAGCCCCTGCAAATCAACGGCTGCCGGCCGCCATGCGTGAATCTCCATTAACCCATGGGGCGTCTTGCAGCAAGCAGGCGAGCGAATTTCAGGCCGTGGCCCGCTTCATGGTTGCGGTCAGAAGCCCGGCGCCGACGAGCAGCGAGCCGCCCGTGCGGTTGACGATCCGCCTGATGTTCGGCTTGGAAATAGTGCTTCTGGCGGCCGAAGCAAGCGCCGCATAAAGGCTTGCATTGAGGATGGCGAGCGTCAGGAACGTCACCTCGAAAATCGCCATCTGGGTAAAGAGCGGCTGCGACAGATCGAGGAACTGCGGCAGGAAGGCGACGAAGAAGACGATGCTCTTGGGGTTGAGCGCGGTGACGGCATAGGCATGGAAGAAGATGCGCAGCGGCCGTTCCTTGGCGGGCGTCTTCTCATCCGCGCCTTCGCCGCCGGCAACCGGTGCCCTCCAGAGCTGGATGCCGAGCCAGATGAGATAGGCAGCCCCCACCCATTTCAACACGGTGAAGATCGTAGCCGAGGTGGCGAGCAGCGCACCGAGCCCGAGCATCGATGCGGTCATGGCGGTGAAATCGCCGAGTGCCACGCCGGCAACGGTGGCGCCAGCGGTCTTGCGGCCATGGCCGAGCGCATAGGAGATAACGAGCAGGATGGTCGGGCCGGGGATGGCGAGCAGCACTGCCGAAGCAGCGGCAAAGGCAAACCAGTGTTCGAACGACATGAAAAAGGCTCCGCACTTGAGGGGCATTCCCGAGAGGGAGCCACCAAGGCGCGGAGCCGTCAACTGTCAATCAGAGATTCGTTCAGAGCAAATCGTTGTCCCGGAACCGATGCCCGGTTTCGGGACAACGCGGCTTAGTCTTCCGCCTGCCACTTCTGGCCGATGACATCCATGACGTCGCCGAACCACTTCGCTGACGTGTCGAAGTGCTTGCCGCCCTTGATGCGTGGGAACTCGATGGTGCGCAGCTTGCCGCCCTGGTCCTCGTCGTGGCCGGTGACGCCGGAGACCTTGTTGAGCGCGCTTTCGACCGCCAGGTCGACCATGCTCTGGATCAGGCGCAGGTCATCGCTGTTTGCCGGCGCGGAGCGGGCGTAATAGCCCGATTTCTGCACCATCGACCGTTCGGCACCGAGAAGGGCGGCGAACTGCTTGGAGAACCAGTTGCCGACATTGATGGTGTCGATCTTCACGTGGCCGAAGGCATCGCGCTTGATCGTTTCACCGGCGGCTTCGCGCTCAGCGACGATCGCGTCGAGGCAGGCGCCTTCGCTGACGAACAGCGTCACGAAGCCGGTGCGGTCCATGATCTGACGCAGACGATCGGCTTCCCCCTGCAGGTCGAACTTCATCTCCGGCAGGTAGAGACCGTCGATGTTCTTCATCTGCCGGTTCATCATGAAACCGTCGACGAATTCCTTGTCGTCAGTGATCTGGATATAAGAACGGGCGGTGGCTGCGGTCAGCCAGCCGCTATGGCGGCCCATGACTTCATGCACGACCAGCGTGCGCGGTGCGGCACTCTGTTCGTTGCTGACATTGTCGAAGAAGCGGGCGCCATATTCGGCAGCCGTCCAGGCGCCAAGCGTCTGGCGGATCGGCACGACGTCGTTGTCGACCGTCTTCGGCAGGCCGACGACCGTCAGGTTGTAGCCATTGGCGCCGAGATAGGCGGCAAGGTCCGCGGCCGTGGTGTTGGTGTCGTCGCCACCGATCGTATGCAGGATGCTGATACCGTCAGCAGCCAGCCTTTCGGCCGCGACGCGCAGCGGATTTTCACCTTCCTTGACCAGGCCGCGCTTGACGCAGTCGGCGGCGTTGGTGAGCTTGACGCGGCTGTTGCCGATCGGCGAGCCGCCGTGGCGGTGCAGGAGATGCGCCTTTTCGCGCATATCCCCGGTGATCTCGATGCGGTCGCCAAGCAATACGCCCTGATAGCCGGAGCGGTAGGCCACCAGCTCGTAGTCCGGTGCGATGTCGGTGTAGCGTTCGATCAGGCCGCCAACGGCGGATGACAAACAAGGCGCCAGCCCGCCGGCCGTCAGCATTGCGACTTTCTTCTTGGCCATGTTTCCTCCTCGGGGATTCGGCACGCAATTGGAATGGGGGTCTCTCTAGCGCAAATCGGATGGAAGTTAAATGACAGGCCTGTGGATGCCCGATCGGCAAACGCGCCTGTTTCGTCGCACCCGTTTCGAATGCGGCCATGGACATGATGTCGCGCAGACAAATGCCGCGAGGGCCGGGGCTTGCGTCAAACGGCTGCGGGCCAGGGGCTCCGGCGCTTTTCCCATAGGGCCCAAGTGTTCCCCAGGGAACAGATGGGAACACTTGCGCCGGCGCAACATTAGTGTAACGGATTGACAATAGTGAGGGGCCATCACAAATTCGTCATTCCCGTGGTTCGCCGCAGGCCACCGCTTGCAATTTGCCACCACAAAAATCCATGCTATAGGCTGGAGAGACAGGAAAATCGTGCATGTCATTCTGGGAAAGCCTCCTCAAGATCGTCACCGCCACGGGCAACGCGCTTGCCGGTGTGGTCGAGGCTGTGCGCACCCTGTTCGAAGGCGACCCGGAGACGCGGCGCAAGGTGGCTTTCTCCGTGGCGATGATCGCGCTTTCGGCCAAGATGGCCAAGGCCGACGGCGTAGTGACCGAGGCTGAGGTCTCGGCCTTTCGCGATATCTTCGAATTTCCGGCCGATCAGGCGCAGAACGTCGCCCGTCTCTATAACCTCGCGCGCCAGGACGTTGCCGGCTACGAGGCCTATGCCGAGAAGATGGCGACGCTCTGCTCGTCCTGCGAGAACAATTGCCCGATCCTGGAAGACATCATCGACGGGTTGTTCCACATCGCCAAGTCCGATGGCGCCGTGCACGAGAAGGAACTCACCTTCCTGATGCGGGTTGCCGAGATCTTCCACATGGACGAAGCCCATTTCGAACGGATCATGGCGCGTCACGTGGATAGCGAGGGCCGGGATCCCTACCAGGTGCTCGGCGTTTCACCCAAGGACGACTTTGCCAAGATCCGCAAGCACTACCGCGTGCTGGTGTCGGAGAACCATCCGGACATGCTGGTTGCGCGCGGCGTGCCGGAAGAGTTTCATGCGATCGCCAACGACCGCATGGCCGCGTTGAACGCCGCCTATGAGGCGATCGAGAGAGAACGCCGCGCCGCATGACGTCGAAATACTGTGACTACGCGGGTGCACGCTTCATGCCGTCGCCCAACTTTGGCGACCGTGCGGATGCGCGGGTGCCCGATATGATCGTCCTTCACTATACCGGCATGCCGACGGCGAAGTCTGCGCTCGAATGGCTGTGTCGGCAGGAGAGCCAGGTTTCCAGCCACTATTTCGTCCATGAGGACGGCCAGGTGGACCAACTCGTTCCGGAAACGCTGCGGGCCTGGCATGCGGGCAAGAGCTTCTGGAAGGGCGAGACCGACATCAATTCCTGCTCGATCGGCATCGAGATTGCCAATGCCGGCCACCCCGGCGGGCTTCCCGACTTTCCCGAAAAACAGATCGCGGCGGTCGTCGAATTGTGTCGGGACTGTGGCGAACGGTGGTCGATCGCCCCTGAACGGGTGCTCGCACACAGTGATATCGCACCAATTCGCAAGGTCGATCCGGGTGAAAAATTTCCGTGGCATCGTCTGCACCACGAGGGTGTCGGGCACTGGGTGGAACCGGCGCCGATCGGAGGTGGTCGCTTTTTCCAGCGCGGCGATCGCGGCCAGCCGGTCGAGGCGATCCAGTCGATGCTGTCGCTCTACGGTTACGGCATTGAAGTCACAGGCGATTTCTGTGAAAAGACCGAGGGCGCCGTCGCCGCGTTCCAGCGGCATTTTCGCCAGGAAAGGGTTGACGGCATCGCCGACATCTCGACCCTCGATACGTTGCACCGCCTGCTTGCGGGACTACCGCAATTCGGGGCCTGACGCGCAAAATTTTTGCGTGCTAAATTAGCTTTCCCGGAGTTTTGTCGCACAAATTTGCTCCGTTGCCACATGTTTACCATGATGCGGCATTCATTTGCCGCCCATTGGAACTGCAGGGAACGCCAGGGCGCAACGCTCATTTCCTGTCAATGAAACGATCGGGAAGTGAGGCTTGAACGGCGGGGTGCGCCGTGCTGCCCATTCCCCAGACCGGAGACTTCAAACTACATGAGAATATCGTCTGTTGCTGCGGCGGCGGCATGCTTTGGCATGTTCTTCGCCGGGATTGGTACGTCGTATGCGGGGAACGTCGACGAGACCATCAAGACCTCATCCCTCAAGTCAGTTACACGGACGACAGGCTACCCGAAGCCGGAACTCGCAGAGGGCACGCAGTACACAATCCTGATCCAGTCCTACGCCAAGCAATACGGCGTTCCGGTCGATCTCGCCCATGCGGTGGTCAAGGTCGAAAGCAACTTCAACGCCAAGGCGCGCGGCAGTGCCGGCGAAATCGGCCTGATGCAGATCAAGCCGGCGACGGCGCGGATGATGGGCTATTCCGGCGCCTCCAAGGGGCTCTACGATCCCGAAACGAACATCAAGTTCGGCATGAAATATCTCGCTGTGGCGCATGAGCTTTCCGGCGGCACCACCTGCGGCACCATCCTGAAATACAATGCCGGCCATGGCGCCAAGCGCATGAACCCGGTTTCCAAGCGTTACTGCGGCAAGGTCCAGAGCATCCTCAACTGAGTGATGCCGGCCCATTGCGTCCCCGATGAGGGGCGCTGTCTCTCGAATACCGAGCATCATCCGCCGGCCGTCCTCAAGCGGTGGCGGATGCTCCAGCCGGACAGGTCTCGCGTTCCGGCAATTCTCAAAACGTGATGCAACCGCAGTGCCATATCTGCGCCGACATGCTACAGCGCCTGATCGAGTTGATGGGGCGGACATGTCGGAAAGCTTTGATTTCATCGTCGTCGGCAAGGGCATGATGGGGGCGGCTGCAGCGCGGCACCTGGCGCTATCCGGCACACGGGTGGCCCTGGTCGGGCCGGACGAGCCCAGCGACTGGGCCAATCACGGCGGCGTCTTTTCCAGCCACTACGACAATGCCCGCATCACCCGCACGATCGACGACGATCCCGTCTGGGCGCGGCTCGCCAAGCGCTCCATCGACCGCTACAGCGAGATCGCCGGGCAAAGCGGCATCGACTTCTATTCCGAGGTCGGCTGCCTGATCGCCGGACCGGCGCCGGGCGGAAGCCACGACTATATCGACAAGGTCGCCAAGGCTCGCGACGCGCTCGGCGTCGCCGCGCCGCTGCTGGACGAAGATGCGTTGTCGAAGCGCTTTCCGTGGTTCCGTTTTCCCGAAGGTTTTGCCGGCATTCACGAGGCGCGTGGTGCCGGCCACATCAATCCGCGTGCGCTCGTTCTGGCACAGACGATCTGCGCGGAAAGGGCCGGCGCCCGGATCGTGCGCAGCGAAGTGTCTTCCGTATCGCAGGCCGGCGACCGGGTTGTCGTGACGACGACAGACGGCATCACGCGCGAAGCGGGGCGGGTGATCGTCGCGGCCGGCGGCTTCTCCCTTTCCGAAACCCTTCTTCCCCGGCCGATCGACCTCGTCGTCAAGGCACGCACCGTGTTCTTCGCGGAGGTCGCGGCTGGCGATCTGCCGACCTTTGACCACATGCCGTCGCTGATCGGCGCGGCGCCGGAGCAGGCGAAAAGCTACTACCTTCTGCCGCCGGTCGCCTATGCCGACGGCAAGCACTATATCAAGATCGGCGGCGATCCGACCGACCGTATTCTCGAGAGCGAGCCTGATGTGCGCGCATGGTTCCGCGGCAGTGGCGGCGCCGGGGCGGCGGAACACATGGGCGGTCTGCTTGCCGAGGTGATGCCCGGTTTCAAACCCGCTTCGACGCGTTTCAGGCCTTGCGTGACGTCGTTCACCCGCCATGGCTTTCCCTATATCGGCTTTGCCGGCGGCGACCGCATCGCCGTGGTGACGGGCGGCAACGGCCAGGCGGCGAAAAGCTCCGACGAGATCGGCAGGCTCGGCGCCATGCTGGTGATGGACGGCCGGATCGACGATCCGGCCTATGAGACGGATTTCGCCGTCTCGTTCCGCTGAGCACAAAAGTGTAAACTGCGGCGACGGGCGATGGCCGAAACGTCGAGATTGCCGTTTTTCTCTGGCGCTCGGCCTTGCGGTCGGTTAAGGACCGCCTGCCAGTTGGCCGGGCAGCCGCGCTCCGCAAGTGCCGAAAGGCCGCGGGGGGAGGAAAGTCCGGGCTCCACGGAAATACGGTGCCGGATAACGTCCGGCGAGGGCGACCTCAGGGAAAGTGCCACAGAAAGCAAACCGCTCCGCTTGCGGAGTAAGGGTGAAAGGGTGGGGTAAGAGCCCACCGCGGACATGGCAACATGGACGGCACGGCAAACCCCACCGGGAGCAAGACCGAATAGGGATGACGCGGACGCGCAAGCGTCCAGCCTGTTTCCGGGCCAGTCATCCGGGTGGGTTGCAAGAGGCTGCGTGCAAACGTAGTCCCAGATGAATGGCTGCCACGTTCCGCTGTCTTCGGGCGGCGGGGCCATACAGAACCCGGCTTACAGGCCAACTGGCAATTTTTCCCTTTTTGCCCGGCGATGTTTTCGGCTGCGACGCGGCTTGAGGCAGCGCGTGGTTCGCTCGTCGCCCTCTTGCCTTCAGCGCTGGCGAGCGGCGAAAGCTGTGCCCGGAGAGGCATCCGCCCGCTTTGCCGCGATCTTGCTGATGTTCCGATTTCCCAACGATTTGAAGCCGTTTGGCCGTCGCATTGCGAGGCATCGGGGGTGCTTTCGTAACTCTTCATTAAACTTAACAGCTTATCAATTTTTGATCAGCCCAATGGCTGTTTGAGAGCCAATCCCATTGACGCCCATATGGTCCCATGATATCCCATAATGGTACTGCGCAAGGGCCGTTTCGTGGCCCATTATCGCAAAATTCCAGGGTCTCCCGGCTTCGGGAGATGGGCGGGCATGTTGGTGTCCGGCGGGGGCGTTTTGTGGGTGTGGTCGAGTGTTCTCGCGGGTCGATGATTATGGCCCGTCAGTCTTGGGCGGCCGTTTCGCGTCATGAACCGCTTCTTGTCAAATGCTGCCAATCGGATCGATGCAAAGGGGCGGGTGTCCGTACCTTCGGCGTTTCGTTCTGTTCTGTCGGATGGGGGCGTTCGGGAGTTATACTGCTTCCAGGATTTCGTCTTCCCGGCGATCAGTGTCGGTGGGCCGGAGCTCCTGGATCGGTTCGAGAGGCAAATGGCGGCCGAGGATCCATTTTCTCCGGCGGCCAACGAGATGTCGCTGCTCGTTCATGGGGGCGGGGTCTTCGTCAAGCTCGATCCGGAAGGCCGGTTGATGGTGACGGATTTCATCCGCGACTTCACCGGTATCTCGACCGACGTGATGTTCGTCGGGCGGGGCGATTATTTTCAGCTCTGGGAGCCGCAGGCCTTTGCAAAGGCGCAAGCGGCGGCCCGGGAAGGGCGCAAGTCACGGGGGTTGCGCCCGGAATAGAATGGAGAGGCGGAATGGTGACGGAACAAGGCGGAGGTGCTTCTGAAGCCGATGGCGGACCGGTTCGTCACATTCCCGTCCTCCTGAGCGAGGTTCTCGCCGCCCTTGATCCGGCTCCCGGCAAGGTCATTCTCGACGGCACGTTCGGTGCCGGTGGTTATGCCTCCGCCATCCTTGATGCCGGCGCCGAGGTGATCGCGCTCGACCGCGACCCGACGGCGATCGCCGCAGGCCAGGCGATGGTTGCGGCCGCGGGCGGCAAGCTCAAGCTCATCCACTCCCGCTTTTCGCAGCTCGCCGAGCATGCGCCCGCCGGCAGTCTCGACGGCGTGGTGCTCGATATCGGCGTGTCGTCGATGCAGATCGACGAGGCCGAACGCGGCTTTTCCTTCCAGAAGAAGGGGCCGCTCGACATGCGCATGTCGGCGGCCGGCGTCTCTGCCGCCGATGTCGTCAACCGCGCCAAGGTTTCCGATCTCATCCGCATCTTCGGCTTCCTCGGTGAGGAAAAACAGTCGGGCCGTATCGCCCGCGCCATCGAGAAGCGCCGGGCCGAAACACCGTTCGAAACCACCCGCGATCTCGCCGGGCTGATCGAAATCGTCACGCCGCGCAAGGCCAAGGACAAGATCCATCCGGCCACGCGCGTCTTCCAGGCGCTGCGCATCTTCGTCAATGACGAACTCGGTGAGCTCGCCCAGGCGCTTTTTGCTGCCGAGCGGGCGCTGAAGCCGGGCGGTCGCCTCGTCGTCGTCACCTTCCATTCGCTCGAAGACCGGATCGTCAAGGCCTTCTTCCAGGATCGCTCGGGCAAGGCGGCGGGTTCGCGGCATCTGCCGCTGGTGACCGCGCGTGCGGCAACCTTCACACCAGTTGGCAAGCCTATGGTGGCTGCCAGCGAGGAAGAAGCGTCCCTCAACCCGCGCGCCCGGTCCGCCAAGCTCAGAGCCGGTATCCGCACGGAAGCGCCATCGCCGGGAAACGATCTATCCATTTTCAATCTGCCGGAACTGGCGAGCCTTGCACGGTTGGGGGGCTGAGAGAGATATGCTGCGAACACTCGACATAGTCCTGATCGTCGTCATGACGGCAGCCGCCACGGTGACCTACACGATCAAGCATCGTGCCGAAAACAAGCTGGAAGAGGTGCGCAAGCTCGATGCCGCCATCAAGCTGGAAGAGGACACGATCGACCTTCTGCGCGCCGACTGGGCGTTGCTGACGCAGCCGAACCGGCTCGAGCGCCTGGTTGGCGCCTTCGGCGCCGATCTGCAGCTGGCGCCGACGCCGTCCACGCAGCTCGCCCGCCCGCAGGAACTGCCGATGCTGAAGGCCGACCTGCCGCCGACGGAAGAAGAAAAGAAGCTCGCCGCCGACAAGGCGCCGGAGAACAAGACCGATAATATCGCAACAGGTTCGGTGGCGCGCTGATGTCGTTTCTCTCCCGCATCATGGTCTTGAAGAGCAAGGCGCATTTCTCCGCAGGCGGCAACAACCTGCCGGCCGAGGCCAAGCTCAACGTCACCTTCCAGGGCACGCGCAAGAAGACCACCAACCAGGCGAAGAACCGCGTCGCGATCATCATCGCCAGCTTCGGTATCGTCTATGCGGTCATCGGCGGTCGCCTCGTGCAATACGGCATGGCGCAGCCGGAGACGGTGTCGAGCATCGGCCGCGCCGACAACCTGATGGCCTCGCGCCCCGATGTACTCGACCGCAACGGCGAGATCCTCGCCACCGACATCCGCACGGTCTCGCTCTATGCCGAGCCGCACAAGATCGTCGACGCGGATGAGGCGGTCGAGCGGCTGGCAACGGTTCTGCCCGATCTCAACGCCCGCGAGATCTACAACAAGCTGAAGTCGAAATCGCGCTTCCAGTGGCTGCGCCGCCAGCTGACCCCGAAGCAGCAGAGCGAAATCCTGGCGCTCGGCATTCCCGGCGTCGGCTTCCGGCCGGAAAAGCGCCGCTTCTATCCCGGCGGCCCGACCGCCGCCCATATCCTCGGCCACGTCAACATCGACAACCGCGGCGTTGCCGGCATGGAACGCTACATCGACGGGCAGGGGCTCGCCGATCTCGCCGCCATCGGCATGACCAGCGATGCCAAGCTCGAGCCGGTCAAGCTGTCGATCGACGTTCGGGTCCAGAACATCGTGCGCGACGTGATCGACGCCGGCATGAAGAACTACCAGGCGCTGGCCGCAGGCGCCGTCGTGCTCGACGTGAACACCGGCGAAGTGCTGGCGATGGCGTCGGTTCCCGATTACGACCCCAACAAGCCGGCCGAAGGTGCGGAAGAGGGCTGGATGAACCGCATGTCGAACGGCACGTTCGAGATGGGCTCCACCTTCAAGACCTTCACCATCGCCATGGGCCTCGATTCCGGCAAGGTGACGCTCAACGACAGCTTCGACGCCACAGCACCTATCCGCATCGGCGGCTTCACCATCAAGGACTTTCACGGCAAGCGCCGGGTGCTGACCGTTCCGGAAATCTTCCAGTATTCGTCGAACATCGGCACGGCCAAGATCGCCGACCTCATCGGCATTCCCGGCCACAAGGAATTCCTCACCCGCATCGGCCTCCTGTCGAAGCTGCCGACCGAGTTGCCGGAAGTCAAATCGCCGACCCAGCCGCGTGAATGGAAGAAGATCAACTCGATCACCATCTCCTTCGGTCACGGTGTTTCGACGACGCCGTTGCAGACGGCCGTCGCCGGCGCGGCACTCGTCAACGGCGGCAAGCTGATCCCGCCGACCTTCCTGCCGCGTTCGCAGGAGCAGGCTGACGAACTGGCGACCACGGTCGTCAAGAAAAGCACCAGCGACGACATGCGCTTCCTGCTGCGCTGGAACGGCATCGCCGGTTCGGGCAAGCGCGCGCAGGTGCCGGGCTTCAACGTCGGTGGCAAGACCGGCACGGCCGACAAGGTCGTCAACGGCCGCTATGCCAGCGACCAGAACTTCAACGCCTTTCTCGCAGCCTTTCCGATCGACAATCCGAAGTACATCGTGCTGACATTCATCGACGCGCCGAAGACCGGCGAAGGCGGCGGACGGACCGCCGGCTCGAATGCTGCGCCCATGGTTCGCGACATCATCAGCCGCTCCGCACCGCTTCTCGGCGTCGAACCGAAGTTCGGAGAAGATGGTTCTGCCATGCTTGTGTCTTATTAGGCATGAAATGAGAATGCAGACGATTCGCCAGCCGGCGGATTGAGAGCGATGTGAGACGTGCGGTTCATGAAGATAAAAGACCTGGCGGGAACGAGCTTCCCTGAACTTTCTGCGCAACTGGATGGCGCTTCCTCGCAGATCGAGGTTGCCGGTATCACGGCCGACAGTCGGCAGG
Organism: Ensifer sp. LC384; assembly: GCF_001695865.1. NCBI lineage: Bacteria > Pseudomonadati > Pseudomonadota > Alphaproteobacteria > Hyphomicrobiales > Rhizobiaceae > Ensifer > Ensifer sp. LC384. The sequence goes on along the minus strand of NZ_MBST01000001.1, from coordinate 237,862 downwards.
TGCAGCCAGGGGATCTTTTCGTCGCCGTGTCCGGCAGCAAGGCGAACGGCACCAGCTACATCGCCGATGCGCTTGCGCGCGGCGCGGTCGCCGTCGTTGCCGAGCCCGGCGCAAAGCCGGATGGAGCTTCCGCACCGGTTCTCTCGCTCGGCAACCCGCGCGCCTTTCTGGCGCGCGCGGCCGCTGCCTTCTACGGCCGCCAGCCGGAGACGATGGTCGCGGTGACCGGCACGGCCGGCAAGACCTCGGTCGCCTCCTTCACCCGGCAGATCTGGGCGCATTCCGGCCTTGCTGCGGCGATGATCGGCACGACGGGCGTGGTTGCGCCCGGCCGCAACGACTACGGCTCGCTGACCACGCCCGACCCGGTTTCCCTGCACAAGCTTCTGGCCGAACTCGCTGACGCCGGCGTCACCCATGCGGCGATGGAGGCTTCCAGCCACGGCCTCGACCAGAGCCGGCTCGATGGTGTGCGCCTTTCGGCCGCCGCCTTTACCAATCTCGGTCGCGACCACATGGACTACCACCCGACGGTCGAGCACTACATGGCCTCCAAGATGCGGCTGTTCGAAGCGCTGTTGCCGAAGGGCGCGCCGGCGGTGATCTTTGCCGACGACCAGTGGTCGGAACAGGCGATCGCCGCTGCCCGCAAGGCCAAGCTCGACGTGCGCACCGTTGGCCGCAAGGGCGATTTCATCTCGCTGAAGCGGGTCGAGCATTTCCGTCACAAGCAATCTGCCGAAGTGCATGTCGGCGACGACATCTTCGAAATCCACATTCCGCTTGCCGGCGATTTCCAGGTGGCCAACGCCCTTGTCGCCGCGGGCCTTGCGATCTCCACCGGTATCAGCGCCAAGGCGGCGTTCTCCGCGCTTGAAAAGCTGCAGGGTGCCTCGGGCCGCCTTGAACTGGTCGGCCAGACCCGCGACGGCGCGCTTGCCTATGTCGACTATGCCCACAAGCCCGATGCGCTCGAAAACGTGCTGGCCTCGGTGCGCCCGTTCACGACGGGCCGCGTGATCGTGGTCTTCGGCTGCGGCGGCGACCGCGACAAGGGCAAGCGGCCGATCATGGGCGAGGTCGCCACGCGGCTTGCCGACGTGGTGATCGTCACCGATGACAATCCCCGCTCCGAAGTCCCTGAGGTGATCCGCTCGGAAATCATGGCTGCCGCCCCGGGTGCGACCGAAATCGGCGACCGCGCCGAAGCGATCCGCGCCGCCGTCGGCATGCTCCAAAGCGGCGACACGCTGATCGTCGCGGGCAAGGGACACGAGGAAGGCCAGACGGTCGGTTCCGTCACGCTGCCGTTCTCGGATCACGCGGAAGTCCGCAAGGCATTGGGAGGTCTGTGATTTGAACTGGCTCTGGACAAGCAGCGATCTTCTGGCCGCAATGCACGGCCGTCCGGTTGGAAACCTGCCCGAAGGAGTAAGCGGCATATCGATCGACAGCCGCTCCGTCGGCAAGGGCGAAGCCTTCTTCGCCATCAAGGGCGACCGGGTTGACGGCCACGACTATGCGGGCCTTGCGCTCGCCAATGGCGCGGCACTGCTCGTCGTCAGCGAAGGCAAGCTGCCGGCGCTCGGCCGCCTCAGTGCGCCGATGATCGTCGTCGACGATGTGCTTGAAGCGATGATCCGGCTCGGTTGCGCCGCGCGTGACCGCAGTGCCGCCAAGATCATCGCCGTCACCGGTTCGGTCGGCAAGACTACCACCAAGGAGATGCTGCGGCATGTGCTGGTGCCGCAAGGCCGCGTGCATGCATCCGTGGCCTCGTTCAACAATCATTGGGGCGTGCCGCTGACGCTTGCGCGCATGCCCGAGGCCACCGATTTCGGCATCTTCGAAATCGGCATGAACCACCCGGACGAGATCCGGCCGCTGACGAAGATGGTCCGCCCGCATGTGGCAATCGTCACCAGCATCGCCGCCGCCCATCTCGGAAACTTCGAGAGCCTGGAGCAGATCGCCGAGGCCAAGGCCGAGATCTTCGAGGGCGTTGTCAACGGCGGCCACGCGGTCATCAATCACGACAGTGCCCAGTATAAGCTGCTTGAGAGGGCTGCCGGCACGGCCGGCGTCAGCTATATCCACTCCTTCGGCGTCAACCCGAAGGCGGAGTTCCGCCTCGTCGAGTTCGCCGGTGCTGCTGATGGATCGGTGCTTTGGGCCGCACTTGGCGGCCGGACGATGGAAATCACCATCGGCGCCCCTGGCCGTCATATCGCCGAAAATGCGCTTGCGGTGCTGGCAGCGGTGAAGCTCGTCGGCGCAGACGTCGATCATGCCGCCGCGTCGCTGGCAACCATGCAGGCCGAAACGGGCAGGGGCCGACGCCACCGATTGCAGATCGGCGCCGGCACGCTGACGCTGATCGACGAAAGCTACAACGCCAACCCGACCTCCATGCGCGCGGCGATTTCGCTGCTGCAGGATGCCGCTCCGGCACCGGGCGGCCGTCGTATCGCCGCGCTTGGCGACATGCTGGAGATGGGCGACCACGCCGTCGACGTCCATGCCGCGCTCGCCCGGCCGCTGGTCGAAGCCGGCATCACCGATGTCTGGCTTGCCGGGCCGCTGATGGCCCACCTGCGCGACGCGCTGCCGCCGGAAGTCTCCGTCGTCTACCGCGAGAGCGTGGACGAACTGAGGGCTTATGCACTCGGCGCGGTTGCAGCCGGAGACGTGGTGATGATCAAGTCTTCGAAGGGCACGGGCTGCGGCAAGATCGTCCATGCGCTGATCGAAGCCTATCCGGAGCCTGGGGCCGAGGGGAACGAAGCGACCGCGTGATTGCCGGGCCGCAAGCGGTTCAGGGGCAATGACGCAGCCGATGAAATGACGACCTCGACCCTTGCGCGCCTCACGCGGCGCGCGGCGTTCGAGCGGTCGCCGCCGATGTTGGCGGCGGTGGATACAGCCTTAGGTTAGGCAGCGCGGCCTAACACTTTCGCGTACAAGCGCGTATCGTTTTTCAGATGATTCTGTAGGACGGTGTCCGATTTTAAACCTTTGGGGAAAGGTCCCTTAATGCTCATCTGGCTTGTGGAACTGGCGGACCACTTTCAATTTTTCAATCTCTTTCGCTACATCACGTTCCGTACCGGTGCAGCGCTTTTCACTTCGGCTTTGATCGTATTCCTTTTCGGTCCGCGCATGATTGCCTCGCTCCGCATCCGTCAGGGCAAGGGCCAGCCCATCCGCGCCGATGGACCGCAGACGCATTTCAAGAAGGCCGGCACGCCCACGATGGGCGGGCTGATGATCCTTGCGGGCATCGTCGTTTCGTCGCTTCTGTGGGCCGATCTTTCCAGCGTCTACGTGGTGTCGACCCTTCTCGTCACGCTCGGCTTCGGCGCCATCGGCTTTTACGATGACTATCTCAAGGTCACCAAGCAGTCGGACAAGGGCTTTTCCGGCAAGGCGCGTCTCGGCATCGAGTTCGTCATCGCCGCGATTGCCGTGTTCTTCATGATGCAGGCGTCGTTTTCGGGCGGTGCTGCCGGTTCGACCTTCGGTTCCTCGGTCACGTTCCCGTTCTTCAAGGACCTCGTGATCAATCTTGGCTATTTCTTCGTGCTGTTCGGTGGCTTCGTCATCGTCGGCGCCGGCAATGCGGTGAACCTGACGGACGGTCTGGACGGGCTTGCCATCGTGCCTGTCATGATCGCGGCGGCCGCCTTCGGCCTTATTGCCTATCTCGCCGGTAACGCCGTTTTCGCCAACTACCTGCAGATCCATTTCGTGCCCGGCACCGGCGAGCTCGCGGTCATCCTCGGCGCCGTCATCGGCGCCGGCCTCGGCTTTCTCTGGTTCAACGCGCCACCCGCCGCCATCTTCATGGGCGACACCGGTTCGCTGGCGCTCGGCGGCCTGATCGGCACCGTTGCCGTCGCCGTCAAGCATGAAGTCGTCATGGTCATCATCGGCGGCCTGTTCGTCATGGAAACCCTGTCAGTGATCATCCAGGTGTTCTGGTTCAAACGCACCGGCCGCCGCGTCTTCCTGATGGCGCCTATCCACCACCACTTCGAAAAGAAGGGCTGGACGGAAAGCCAGGTCGTGATCCGCTTCTGGATCATCGCCGTCATCCTGGCGATGATCGGCCTGTCCACCCTCAAGCTGCGGTGAGCGGACGATGATCGCGGTCAGCACATTCAAGGGCAAGAAGGTCGCTCTCTTCGGGCTCGGTGGCTCGGGGCTGGCGACCGCTGAGGCGCTCGTCGCCGGCGGGGCCGAGGTGACGGCCTGGGACGACAATCCCGACAGCGTCGCCAAGGCCGGCGAGGCGGGTGTGCCGACGGCGGACCTGCATGGCATCGACTGGCGCGCTTATGCCGCCTTCGTGCTTTCGCCCGGCGTGCCGCTGACCCATCCCAAACCGCACTGGACCGTCGATCTCGCGCATGCCGCCGGCGTCGAGATCATCGGCGATGTCGAACTCTTCGTGCGCGAGCGCCGGGCGCAGGCGCCCGATTGCCCGTTCATCGCCATTACCGGCACCAACGGCAAATCGACGACGACGGCGCTGATCGCCCATATCCTGAGGGAAAGCGGCCGCGACACGCAGCTCGGCGGCAATATCGGCACGGCTGTGCTGACGCTTGGGTCCCCGAAGGCTGGCCGTTTCTATGTGGTCGAGTGCTCGTCCTACCAGATCGACCTGGCGCCGACGCTCAACCCGACGGCCGGCATCCTGCTCAATCTCACGCCCGATCATCTCGATCGCCACGGCACCATGCAGCATTATGCCGACATCAAGGAGCGGCTCGTGGCCGGCAGCGGCACGGCCATCGTCGGCGTCGACGACAGTTTCTGCGCGCTGATTGCCGACCGCGTCGAGCGGGCAGGCACCAAGGTGGTCCGTATCTCGCGCCGGCATGTGCTGGCCGACGGGATCTATGCCGAGGGCTCGCGCATCCTCCAGGCGCAAGGCGGAACCTCGCGGCTCTTCGTCGACCTCGATGGCATCCAGACGCTGCGCGGCGGCCACAATGCGCAGAATGCGGCAGCCGCAATCGCCGCCTGCCTCTCCGTCGGCGTCAGCGAAGATGAGATACGCCAGGGGCTGACAAGCTTCCCCGGGCTGAAGCATCGCATGCAACCGGTCGGCCGCAAGGGCGCGGTGGTGTTCGTCAACGACAGCAAGGCGACCAACGCGGATGCGGCGGCCCCGGCGCTGTCGAGCTATGAACGCATCTACTGGATTGCCGGCGGCCTTCCGAAGGAGGGCGGCATCACCTCGCTGTCGCCGTTCTTCCCGAAGATCGTCAAGGCGTACCTGATCGGCGAGGCCGCACCTGCCTTTGCCGCGACGCTGGGCGAGGCGGTGCCCTTCGAGATCTCGGGGACGCTGGAGAAGGCGGTTGCTCACGCCGCGGCGGATGCGGAAGGTGACGACAAAGGCGCGTCGGCGGTGATGTTATCCCCGGCTTGCGCAAGCTTCGACCAGTATAAGAATTTTGAAATACGCGGCGATGCCTTCGTCGGCCACGTCAAGGCGTTGCAGGGCGTGACGATGCTGATCTGACGTTGCCCTGTCTGCGCGCCCCAACTGGCGCGCGACGGGTGGCTGTGATGCCGGGGTTTCGGACGTTTGGCGCAAGCGCGCCTGATAAAGGGGACTGACAAGATGGTAAGCCGAGCCGAACGTGGCCCTGTGGCCGACTGGTTCTGGACAATCGACAGGTTCTTCCTGGCGACCTTCATCCTGTTGATGGGCGTCGGCTTCATGCTGTCCTTTGCGGCAAGCCCGGCGGTCGCCGAGCGCATCGGCCTCGACAGCTTCCATTTCGTCAAGCGCCATGCCGTCTTCCTCCTGCCGTCGCTGGTGGTGATGGTTGCCATCTCGTTCCTGTCGCCGAGGCAGGTGCGCCGCACCGCGATCATCCTGCTCGGCGTCTCGCTTTCCATGATGGTGCTGGTGCTGTTCGTCGGTCAGGAGGTCAAGGGCTCGATGCGCTGGATCTCGATCGCCGGCATTTCCATCCAGCCCTCCGAATTCATGAAACCGGCCTTCGTGGTTGTCTGCGCCTGGCTGTTCTCCGAGCATGCGCGCCAGCCGGAAATTCCCGGCAACCTCTTTGCAATCCTGCTCTTCGGCATCGTCGGCGCGCTGCTCGTCGCCCAGCCCGACCTTGGTCAGACGATCCTGACGACCGCGGTCTGGGGCGGCATGTTCTTCATGGCCGGCATGCCGTGGCTCTGGATCATCGTGCTTGCCGGCGCTGCCTTCGGCGGTTTCTTCGTCGCCTATACCATGCTGCCGCACGTGGCCGGCCGTATCGACAAGTTCCTGACCGGGGAAGGCGACACCTTCCAGATGGACACGGCGCGCGAAGCGATCATCCGCGGCGACTGGTTCGGCCGCGGCCCGGGCGAAGGCATCGTCAAGCGCATCATCCCGGACAGCCATACCGACTTCGTGTTCTCGGTGGCGGCCGAAGAGTTCGGCATCGTCTTTTGCATGCTGATCGTGATGATCTTTGCCTTTCTGGTGCTGCGCGGGCTCAACCACGCCTTCCGCGAGCGCAACGACTTCAACCGCTTCGCCGTCGCAGGCCTCGTCCTGCAGATCGGCATCCAGTCGATGATCAACATCGGCGTTAACCTCGAACTGCTTCCGGCCAAGGGCATGACCCTGCCGCTGATCTCCTATGGCGGTTCGTCCATGGTGGCGATCTGCGTTACCGCCGGCTTCATCCTGGCGCTCACGCGCCATCGCCCGGAGAAGCGCGCCGTGGAGCGCAGCCTGTTTCGGTCCGGCATTGGCGTGCCGGCGGAGTAAGACATGACCAAAGGTATCATCCTTCTTGCCGCCGGGGGTACCGGCGGCCATCTGTTTCCAGCCGAGGCGCTTGCCCATGAGCTGAAGGCCAACGGCTATTCAGTGCATCTGGTGACCGACAGCCGCGCCGAGCGTTTTGCCGGCAAGTTCCCGGCCGATGAGGTGCATGTGGTGCCTTCGGCGACGATCGGCTCGAAGAACCCCATCCATGTCGTACGCTCGTTGTGGACGCTCTGGACCGGCATGCGCGCCGCGCGCCGGCTGATCAGTCGGCTAAGGCCGAAAGCCGTCGTCGGCTTCGGCGGCTATCCGACCGTGCCGCCGCTTCTGGCGGCAACGGGCATGGGCGTGCCGTCGATGATCCATGAGCAGAATGCGGTGATGGGCCGTGCCAACAAGGCGCTCGCCTCCCGCGTCAAGGCGATTGCCGGCGGCTTCCTGCCCGAGGGGACCGGCGCCTTTGCCGCCAAGACGGTGACGACAGGCAACCCGGTACGTCCCGCCGTGCTCGAGGCTGCCAAGGTCCCCTATGGCGCGGCCGCCGGCGAGGCTCCGTTCCATCTCGTCGTCTTCGGCGGCAGCCAGGGCGCGCAATATTTTTCGAAAGCGATCCCGCAGGCGATCTGCCGTCTCGACGATGCGCTTCGCCAGCGGCTGAAGGTGACGCAGCAGGCGCGCCCGGAAGATCGCGACGGCGTCATCGCTACCTATGAGAAGCTCGGCGTTCCCGCCGACGTCTCGCCGTTCTTCACCGACATGGCCGAGCGCATCGCCGGCGCCCAGCTCGTGATCTGCCGCTCGGGCGCCTCGACGGTTTCCGAGCTTGCCGTCATCGGCCGGCCGGCGATCCTCGTTCCCTACCCTTACGCGCTCGACCACGATCAGGCGGCCAATGCCGCGGCGATTGCCGCCAAGGGTGGGGCAAAGGTGATCGTGCAGGCGGAACTGACCGCCGAACGCCTTGCCGGCATTCTTGCCGATGCCATGGCCAACCCGCAATCGCTGGCGCAGATGGCCGCCAATGCGCGCGAAACCGGCAAGCCTGACGCCGCGCGCTTGCTTGCATCCATGGTTGAGGCTATTGCCAGCGGTTCGACAGTCGAGAAATTCAGGGAAACACGCTCATGAAAATGCCGAAGACGATCGGTCTGGTCCATTTTATCGGTATCGGCGGTATCGGCATGAGCGGCATTGCCGAGGTGCTGCATAATCTCGGTCACCGGGTGCAGGGCTCCGACCAGTCCGACAGCGCCAATGTCCAGCGCCTGCGCGACAAGGGCATCAAGGTGTTCGTCGGCCACAAGGCCGAGAACATCGGCGATGCCGAAGTCGTCGTCGTTTCGACCGCGATCAAGAAGGACAATCCCGAACTGATCGCGGCACGTGAAAAGCTGCTGCCGGTCGTGCGCCGCGCCGAAATGCTGGCCGAGTTGATGCGCTTCCGCAATGCGATCGCCATCGGCGGCACCCACGGCAAGACGACGACGACCTCGATGGTTGCCGCCCTCCTTGATGCCGGCGAGCTCGACCCGACCGTGATCAACGGCGGCATCATCAATGCCTACGGCACCAATGCCCGCATGGGCGAGGGCGAGTGGATGGTGGTCGAGGCCGACGAGTCCGACGGCACGTTCCTCAAGCTGCCTGCCGATGTCGCCGTCGTCACCAATATCGACCCGGAACATCTCGACCACTACGGCAATTTCGATGCCGTGCGAGCCGCCTTCCGCCAGTTCGTCGAGAACGTGCCGTTCTACGGCTTTGGCGTGCTCTGCCTCGATCACCCCGAAGTGCAGACCATGGTCAGCAAGATCGAGGACCGCAAGGTCGTCACCTATGGCGAAAACCCGCAGGCCGACGTCCGTTTCCACAACATCCGCATGGACGGCGCCACCTCCGTCTTCGACATCGAGATCCGCCGTCGCCGCACCGGCCAGGTGATCACGATGAAGGACCTGCGCCTGCCGATGCCCGGCCGCCACAATGTGTCGAACGCCACGGCCGCAATCGCGGTTGCGCAGCGCCTCGGCGTCAGTCCCGAGGCGATCGCCAAGGGGCTCGCCTCCTTCGGCGGCGTCAAGCGGCGCTTCACTTTTACCGGCGATTGGAACGGCGTGCGTGTCTATGACGACTACGGCCACCATCCGGTCGAGATCAAGGCCGTGCTCAAGGCGGCGCGCGAGGCGTGCCAGGGCCGAATCATCGCCGTGCACCAGCCGCACCGCTACTCGCGCCTTGCGAGCCTGTTCGAAGATTTTTCCGCCTGCTTCAACGACGCCGACACGGTGCTGATCGCGCCGGTCTACGCGGCCGGCGAGGAGGCGATCGACGGCGTCAATGCGGAAGAACTCGTCAACCGCATCAAGGCCGGCGGTCATCGCGACGCCCGGTACGTGGTTGGACCCGAAGCAATCGCGCCGGTTGTCAGCAAGATTGCGCAGCCGGGTGATTTTGTGGTTCTCTTGGGGGCTGGTAGCATCACCTACTGGGCCGCCGCCTTGCCACGGGAACTCGCAGACATTTCAGGAAATTGAGCATGAAACAGGTCAACGGTCATAAACTACTCGAAGCACTCGGAAGCGGAATAAGCGACGTTCGCGGCCGCATCACGCCCGACGCGCCGATGGATCGCGTGACCTGGTTCCGCGCCGGCGGCCTTGCCGAGCTGATGTTCCAGCCGCACGATACCGACGATCTGGTCACCTTCCTGAAGCTGGTTCCTGCTGACGTGCCGGTCATGGTCATGGGCGTCGGCTCCAACCTACTGGTTCGTGACGGCGGCATTCCGGGCGTCGTCATCCGGCTGTCGGCCAAGGGCTTCGGCGATCTCGAACTCGTCGGCGAGAACCGCATCAAGGCCGGCGCCATCTGCCCGGACAAGAACATTGCAGCGATGGCGCTCGATAACGGCATCGGCGGCTTCTATTTCTACTATGGCATTCCCGGCGCGATCGGCGGCGCCCTGCGCATGAACGCCGGCGCCAACGGCACCGAGACGCGCGAGCGCGTCGTCGAAGTGCATGCGGTCGATCGTCAGGGCAACACGCATGTGCTGTCGAATGCTGACATGGGCTACGGCTATCGCCACTCCTCGGCGCCCAAGGACCTGATCTTCACGCATGCCATCTTCGAAGGTTATCCCGAGGACAAGAACAAGATCCGCACCGACATGGACGCCGTGCGCCAGCATCGGGAAACCGTGCAGCCGATTCGCGAAAAAACCGGCGGCTCGACCTTCAAGAACCCGGAAGGCCATTCGGCCTGGAAGCTGATCGACGAAGCGGGATGCCGCGGCATGATGATCGGCGGCGCGCAGATGTCGCCGCTGCACTGCAACTTCATGATCAATACCGGACAGGCGACCGGCTACGAGCTGGAATATCTCGGCGAGACCGTGCGCAACCGCGTGCTTGAACATTCAGGCGTTCGGCTCGATTGGGAGATCAAGCGCATCGGCACCTTCATGCCGGGCTACGAGATCAAGGAATTCCTCGGCCGCGGCATCGCCTGAGCCAGAGCGAACCAGGTATGTGAGAAAGGGGCCGCAGCGGTAACGCTGCGGCCCCTTTCGCTTGCCCGGCAAACACGCTTCCGAACCGTTCCTCGCGCGTCGTCATGCTCGGGCTTGACCCGAGTATCCACGGCCCCAGGTCGTCCCTCTTGCACGGAGGCTGGATCCTCGGGTCAAGCCCGAGGATGACGGGAGGAGAAGCCGAGGATGACGGGAGGAGAGGCCGAGGATGACGGGAGGAGAGGCCGAGGCCGATGGGCGCAGATGTTGAGGCTGACCGGGTGAGGCGTCGAGGCAACGGGGGAGACGTGGAAGTCGGCGGGAAGGGCGGGCGGACGACCCTCCAATGAATTCAAAGGGCGGCCGGGGCATCGCTGCGGCTTTTGACCTTGTTTGCCGAGCCCTGTTCCGAACAGTCCCGTTCTCTCCGTCATGCTCGGGCTTGACCCGAGCATCCACGGCCCCAGGTCGTCCCTCTTGCACGGAGGCTGGATCCTCGGGTCAAGTTCGAGGATGACGGGAGGAGAGGTCGAGCTTGACGGGAGGAGAGGTCGAGCTTGATGGGAGGAGACGTTGAGGCTGATGGCATGACACGTCATAGCGGCGGGAGGAGAGGTCGAAGCTGGGGAGGCGGACAACCCTGTCGTCAATGGAAAGGGCCGCAGCGTTGCCGCTGCGGCCCTTCTTTTTCGGGTGTCTGACGCGCTACAGCGCCGCGCGTCAAATATGACGCGTAAAGGACGCTGTAACGCCTTAAATCTGCTGCATAATTTTCTCCTTAAATCGAAGCCGATTTAAGGAATTATGCAGTAGCGTGGCCGACCCTGATCAGGCCGAGACCTCTTCCTCCGAGGAGAGCACGAGGCATAGAAGCGTGATCGCAGCGGCCGCCAACAGGTAGTAGCCGACATGGTCGAGGCTGTAGTTGGTCGCAAGCCAGGTGGCGATATAGGGTGCTAGCGACGCGCCGAAGATGCCGGCGAGGTTGAAGGTCATGGACGCACCGGTGTAGCGCACGGAGGTCGGGAACGGGGCGGCGAGCGCAGCACCAATCGGACCATAGGTGAGCCCCATCAGGCCGAGGCCGAGGATGGAGAACAGGAAGGCGCCGCCGAGGCCGCCGGCCAAAAGCGGCGCCATGACCAGGCCGAAGGCGCCGATGCCGATGGTGGTGACGATCAGCACCAGGCGGCGGCCGTAGCGGTCCGACAGGATGCCCGAAACCGGGATCATCAGGCCGAAGAAGACGACGCCGGTCATCTGCACCACGAGGAACTGCTCACGCGAATAGCCGAGCTTGGCCGTGCCCCAGGACAGCGAGAACACCGTCATCAGGTAGAACAGCACGAAGGTGGCGAGCGCCACGAAGGTGCCGAGCACGAGGCTGCGCTTGTGGAAACGGAAGATCTGCGCGATCGGAACCTGGACGCGCTCGTGCTTGTCGATCGCCTTCTGGAATTCCGGCGTCTCGGTGATCTTCAGGCGCACATAAAGACCGACGATGACCAGCAGGATGCTGGCAATGAAGGGCACCCGCCATCCCCAGGCGAGGAAGGCCTCGTCGGTCATCATTTCGCCAAGGATGAGGAAGGTGCCGGCCGACAGGATGAAGCCGATCGGTGCGCCGAGCTGCGGGAACATGGCGTACCACGTTCGCTTGCCTTCCGGCGCATTCTCGGTGGCGAGCAGCACTGCGCCGCCCCATTCGCCGCCGAGACCGAGACCCTGGCCGAAACGGCAAAGGGCGAGCAGCAGGGGGGCTGCGACGCCGATCGACGCGTAGGTCGGAAGCAAGCCGATGACGACGGTGGAAATGCCCATGGTCATCAGTGCTGCCACCAGCGTCGCCTTGCGGCCGACCTTGTCGCCGAAGTGGCCGAAGATCACGGCGCCGAACGGGCGGGCGAAGAAGGCGATGGAGAAGGTCGCGAAGGACTGCAGCATGGCCGATGTCGGATCGGCCGTCGGGAAGAAGAGATGCGGGAATACGAGCACCGCTGCGGTGGCGTAAACGTAGAAGTCGAAGAATTCGATGGTCGTGCCGACGAGGCTGGCGAACAGCACCCGGGCAGGGGAGTTCACTGCCGGCGTCTGCAACGCGCTATCCTTCGGCGACAGGGAGGTTGTCGCGTCTGTCATTGTTGTCGTTCCTGATATGGATGTCATGCCGTCTTGGGAGGCGGTCGAGGCGTCTTAACGCAAGTTTCGGCACGATGAAACCCTGAAGTCGTAAGAAATGCGAACGAATCCGAGGGGTGGCGCAGCATTCTTCCAGAGCTGCACGGCTGAGACGGATTGCAGCTCCTGCCGCTTTCAAAATAGGCAGATCAGTGAGGGGCCGGTGTCCGATTTCGTGTTTTACGGGCGATGAAGTCATTGTCACAACCGGGGTTGACCGGAATCAAAATGTGGCAAACTCTGGGCAATTGAAGCGATCGGCTTCGTTTTTCAGGAGCGAATGCATGTTCAAGAAGCTTTCTGCGGAATTTCTCGGTACATTCTGGCTCGTTTTCGGCGGTTGCGGCAGTGCCGTGCTGGCGGCTGCTTTTCCGGCGGTCGGTATCGGCCTGCTCGGTGTCTCCTTCGCCTTCGGCCTGACTGTTCTGACCATGGCCTATGCGGTCGGCGGGATTTCCGGCGGGCATTTCAACCCGGCCGTCTCCGTTGGTCTGACGGTCGCGGGCAAGTTCCCGGCCGCCAATCTCATCGGCTACATCATCGCCCAGGTGCTGGGTGCGATCGTCGCGGCAGCCGTGCTTTACATCATTGCCAGCGGCAAGGCGGACTTCCAGCTCGGTGGCTTTGCCGCCAATGGCTATGGCGAACATTCGCCCGGCGGCTATTCGCTGACCGCCGCGCTGGTGATGGAGGTGGTGATGACCTTCTTCTTCCTGTTCATCATTCTTGGCGCCACCCATGGCCGCGTGCCATCCGGCTTTGCGCCGATCGCCATCGGTCTGGCGCTGACGCTGATCCATCTGGTGTCGATCCCGGTCACCAATACGTCGGTCAATCCGGCCCGTTCGACGGGGCAGGCGTTGTTCGTCGGAGACTGGGCACTGGCGCAGCTTTGGCTCTTCTGGCTGGCGCCGATCGTCGGCGCGGCGATCGCCGGAATCGTCTGGAAGATTGTCGGCGAAGACGACTTATCGCTCGCGCATAATTCCCTTAAAGCGGAATCGGCTTAACGGGAGAATTATGAAGCGAGTTTGAGCTGTTCAGCGTCCTCGGCGCATCACGTTGGACGCGTGGCGCTGTCAGCTGAAAGACGGTCAATCGTTAAGGTCCCGCACCGAACTGGTGCGGGGCCTTCATTTTTTAGCAGCTTTTGTTTTGCGTAAACAGGCGCTGACAACACGCTGATTTTGCGCCAGAAAGTGTTGTATTCGCAGCGTTTTCGGGCGCAGCCGTCGATCGTTTCCCGACTAAGGTTAACAAAAGTAAACGGTTCATTAACTATAATGCCGCTCTAGTGCCCCCGATGGCCACCGGTGACTCGCGATGCCGGAATCAGCCAGGCGCAAGCAAGCGTTGCGATAGTGGCGTATTTTCGGGGGTATGAATGAACGGCAAGCATGTAGCTGTCCTTATGGGCGGATTTTCTTCGGAGCGACCGGTGAGCCTGTCGTCCGGGGCTGCTTGCGCCGATGCTCTGGAAGCGGAAGGTTTCCGCGTTACGCGTGTAGACGTCGCGCGCGATGTCGCTTCGGTTCTTGCCGAGTTGCGCCCGGATGTCGCCTTCAATGCCCTGCATGGCCCCTTCGGTGAAGATGGCACGATCCAGGGCATTCTCGAATATCTGGAAATTCCCTACACCCATTCCGGCGTTCTGGCTTCGGCGCTCGCCATGGACAAGGCGCAGGCGAAATACGTTGCCGCCGCCGCCGGTATCCCGGTCGCCGACGCGCTGGTGATGGATCGCCAGGGCTTTGGCCCGAAGCACCCGATGCCGCCGCCTTACGTCGTCAAGCCCGTCCGTGAGGGCTCAAGCTTCGGCGTCGTCATCGTCAAGGAGGACCAGTCGCACCCGCCGCAGGTCGTCACCTCGAGCGAGTGGCGCTACGGCGACCGAATCATGGTCGAGCGTTATGTCGCCGGCCGCGAGCTCACCTGCGGCGTCATGGGCGACAGGGCGCTTGGCGTCACCGAGATCATCCCGCAGGGCCACGCCTTCTACGATTATGATTCCAAATACGTAAAAGGTGGCTCGCAGCACGTCATTCCGGCACAGGTTTCACCAAATATTTACCAAAAAATACAAACACTCGCATTGAAGGCGCATCAGGCAATCGGCTGCCGTGGCGTCAGCCGATCCGACTTTCGCTTCGACGACCGTACTTCCGGTGAAGGCGAACTGATCTGGCTGGAAATCAACACCCAGCCCGGCATGACCCCGACCTCCCTTGTGCCTGAAATGGCCCAGCATGCGGGCCTTGGTTTTGGCGAGTTTCTGACTTGGATGGTGGAGGACGCTTCGTGCTTGCGGTGAGGAGCAAAAGGGCCAAGAGAGTTCGTGACCCGCTGGGCGCAGTTGCTGCCGAGGCCGATGGCGCACGTGTTCTGCCGCGGCCGCTTCGCAAGGCCGTTCGCTTCCTGGTCAGCCTCGGCACCGGGCGCATCCGCTTTCCCGCCCATACCGGAACGATCGCTGCAGTCGCTTTCTTTGCCGCCACCGGCTTTTACGGCATGTCGCTCGGCGGCCACACGCAGAACGTCGCGCAGGCTTCGACCACCGCGGCCGGCTTTGCCATCGAGGACGTGCGCGTCTCCGGCAACGAGCAGACGTCAGAGATCGATATCCTGCAGCAGCTTGGCCTGGACGGCACGACGTCGCTGGTCGCGCTCGACATCGTCGAGGCGCGCAAGCTGATCGCCGAACTGCCCTGGGTGCAGGGCGTCACGGTCCGCAAGGTCTATCCCAGCACGATCGAAGTGACGCTGACCGAGCGCAAGGCCTTCGGCATCTGGCAGCATGGCTCCGACCTGTCGCTGATCGAGCGCAGCGGCAGCGCGATCGCGCCACTGCGCGACAACAAGTTTGCAGCCCTGCCGCTGTTCGTCGGCCGCGACGCCGAGACGGCTGCGGCTGATTTCTACGACGAGTTTTCCCGCTGGCCGGAGATCCGCTCGCGGGTGAAGGCCTTCGTGCGCGTTGCCGGCCGCCGCTGGGACCTGCGTCTCGACAACGGCATCGTCGTCAAGCTGCCGGAACACGATGTCGCCCGCGCGATGCAGGTTCTGTTCGAGATGGAAAGCCAGCACCAGCTGCTCGAGCGCGACATCGCCGCCGTCGACCTGCGGCTGGAAGATCGAACCACAGTTCAATTGACGCCGGATGCGGTCACCCGGCGCGAAGTTGCCTTGAAGGCGAGGGACAACATGCTGAAGGCGCAAGAGACGGAGAAGAAGAAAGAGGGGCGGATATGAGTTTGTTCGGATCCTCCAGCTTTGGCCTGCCGCGCCTGAAGCCGCTTTCTTCGAAGCGGTCTCATGTCGTCTCGGTGCTGGATATCGGCTCGACGAAGATCGTGTGCATGATCGGCCGGCTGACGCCGCGCGCCGAAAGTCAGATCCTGCCGAACCGCACGCATAGCGTCGAGATCATCGGCATCGGCCATCAGAAATCCCGCGGCGTGAAGAACGGCGTCGTCGCCGATCTCGATGCCGTCGAAAGC
This sequence comes from Ensifer sp. LC384, assembly GCF_001695865.1. Lineage (NCBI taxonomy): Bacteria > Pseudomonadati > Pseudomonadota > Alphaproteobacteria > Hyphomicrobiales > Rhizobiaceae > Ensifer > Ensifer sp. LC384. Next base: position 221,886 of record NZ_MBST01000001.1, on the reverse strand, counting down.
GTCGTGCGGCTCGCCGTCGATGCGGCCGAGCGCATGGCCGGCCTCACCATCGACAGCCTCATCGTCAACATCTCCGCCGGCCGCCTGCAGAGCGACGTCTATACCGCGACCATCGATCTCGGTGGCCAGGAAGTCGACGCCAGCGACCTGAAGAAGGTGCTGTCGGCCGCCGGCCAGCAATCGCTGCGCTCCGACCGTGCCATCCTGCATTCGCTGCCGACCGGCTTTTCGCTCGACGGCGAGCGCGGCATCCGCGATCCGCTGGCCATGTTCGGCGACGTTCTCGGCGTCGACATGCACGTGCTGACCGCCGAGCGGGCGGCGCTGAAGAATCTCGAACTTTGCGTCAACCGAGCGCATCTCTCGGTCGAGGGCATCGTCGCGACGCCCTATGCCAGCGGTCTGGCGGCTCTTGTGGATGACGAAGTCGAACTCGGCTGCGCCGCGATCGACATGGGTGGCGGCACGACGACGATCTCGGTTTTTGCCGAAGGCAAGCTGGTTCATGCCGACGCGGTTAGCCTCGGCGGCCACCATGTGACGACGGATCTGGCGCGCGGTCTTTCGACCCGCATCGAAGACGCCGAACGGCTGAAGGTCGTGCACGGCTCGGCCCTGCCCAACAGCGCCGATGAACGCGACATCGTCTCGGTCCCGCCGATCGGCGAGGACGACCGCGACCAGCCGACCCACGTGCCGCGCGCGCTGGTGTCGCGGATCGTGCGCGCCCGCATCGAGGAAACGCTGGAGCTCATCCGTGATCGCATCCAGCGCTCGGGCTTCAGCCCGATCGTCGGCAAGCGCATCGTGCTGACGGGCGGCGCCAGCCAGTTGACCGGCCTGCCGGAGGCGGCACGCCGCATCCTGGCGCGCAACGTCCGCATCGGCCGCCCGCTCGGCGTTTCCGGGCTGCCGGCGGCTGCCAAGGGACCGGCGTTCTCCACGGCCGTCGGTCTGATGATCTATCCGCAGGTCGCCGACCTCGAAACGCATGCGGCCCAGGGCGGCATGTTCTCGTCGCTCGGCAACGGCAACGGCCGCATCGCCCGCATGGGGCAGTGGCTGAAAGAGAGTTTTTGAGTAGAGCGGGCGCCGAACAGGGACGGCGCCCGGTGAAGACAAAGTTGGAATTTCAAGGATTTGGTCGGCTCGGCAAGGCGGCCAGAAAACAGAAGGAACGGGTACTATGACTATCAACTTGCAGAAGCCGGATATCACGGAGCTGAAGCCCCGCATCACCGTCTTTGGTGTTGGCGGCGGCGGCGGCAATGCGGTCAACAACATGATCACCGCGGGCCTGGAAGGCGTCGACTTCGTCGTCGCCAACACGGACGCGCAGGCGCTGACCATGACCAAGGCAGAACGGATCATCCAGATGGGTGTTGCCGTGACCGAGGGCCTCGGCGCCGGCTCGCAGCCGGAAGTCGGCCGCGCGGCAGCCGAAGAGTGCATCGACGAGATCATCGATCACCTGCACGGCACCCACATGTGCTTCGTCACCGCCGGCATGGGCGGCGGCACCGGCACCGGTGCGGCCCCGATCGTCGCGCAGGCCGCCCGCAACAAGGGCATCCTGACCGTCGGCGTCGTCACCAAGCCGTTCCATTTCGAAGGTCAGCGCCGCATGCGGCTCGCCGACCAGGGCATTGCCGAACTGCAGAAGTCGGTCGACACGCTGATCGTCATCCCGAACCAGAACCTCTTCCGTATCGCCAATGACCGCACGACGTTTGCCGATGCGTTCGCAATGGCCGACCAGGTTCTCTACTCGGGCGTTGCCTGCATCACCGACCTCATGGTCAAGGAAGGTCTCATCAACCTCGACTTCGCCGACGTCCGCTCGGTGATGCGCGAAATGGGCCGCGCCATGATGGGCACCGGCGAAGCCTCGGGCGAGGGCCGCGCAATGGCTGCCGCCGAAGCTGCGATCGCCAACCCGCTGCTTGACGAAACCTCGATGAAGGGCGCACAGGGCCTGTTGATCTCGATCACCGGCGGCCGCGACCTGACGCTGTTCGAACTCGACGAAGCTGCGACCCGCATCCGCGAAGAAGTTGATCCGGACGCCAACATCATCCTCGGCGCCACGTTCGACGAAGAACTCGAAGGCCTGATTCGCGTATCGGTCGTTGCCACCGGTATCGATCGCACGGCCGCGGAGGTGGCCGGTCGTTCGGCTGACTTTCGTTCGGTAGCAGCACAGAAGCCGATCGTTCGTCCGTCCGCAGCCATTCCGGCACAGCAGCCGGCGGTTGCCCACCACCAGCCCGCTCCGGTCCAGCAGCCGGTCGTCCAGCCGGTGCAGCAGCAGCAGAATTCCGTCGACCAGATCGCGCTTGCGATCCGCGAAGCGGAAATGGAACGCGAACTCGACATCGCGACCCGTGCAGCCACCCAGGCTCCGGCGCCGGTGCAGCCGGCTCACGAGGACTTTCGTCCCCAGAGCAAGCTTTTTGCCGGTGCAGCACCCGTAGAAGCCGCTCCGGTCATGCGCCAGCCGGCTCCGGTTCAGCGTCCGGTCGAAATGCCGGTTCACGCACAGGTCCAGCCGCAGCCGGTCCAGCGCCAGGAGCCGATCGCTCCGGTCGTGCGCCAGCAGGCCGAGCCGGTTCGCATGCCGAAGGTCGAGGACTTTCCGCCTGTTGTAAAGGCCGAGATGGACCAGCGCGCCCAGCCGGCGCCGCAGATGCAGGAAGAGCGCGGGCCCATGGGCCTTCTCAACCGCATCACCAGCTCGCTCGGCCTGCGCGACAGGGAAAGCCACAGCGTGGCCGCCGACATGACGGCCGGTGCGCCGGCCGCCGCTTCCCAGCAGCGCCGTCCGCTGTCGCCGGAAGCCAGCCTCTATGCGCCGCGTCGCGGCCAGCTTGACGATCACGGTCGCGCCGCTCCGCAGGCGCGCTCGCACGAAGATGATCAGCTCGAGATCCCGGCGTTCCTGCGCCGTCAATCGAACTGATTTGAAGGCCCGTTCCTTCACCTTGCCGAATGCCCGGGCTACCGCCCGGGCATTTTTGCATTTCAATCATTGTTTCAATAGGTTGCTTCGTTCGATCCGACCGTCGCAAATGCGTAACAAAGCGAAACGAACAGTGATTTGGAATGGTGCCTCAGAACCTCTATTTTCAGACTCGGAATTGGGGATGCATGCGATTCGATCACGCGCTGTCTGTTCGAAACGCAGAGTTCCGGCCTTTGTGCCGAAACTCTCGGGCGCCTTTGTTGTGCCCTGAAAACCGCTGCATCCGCCTGATGTTTGGGCCTTATGGCCATAGGTATTGAAAGTGAAGACGAGAATGGGAATCGAACTGCTCGGGTTTCAGACCACGATCGCTAGCCCGGTAACGCTCAAGGGAATTGGCGTTCATTCCGGCGTCGAGGTGGAGATCACCTTTCATCCGGCCGAAGCCGATGCGGGCATCGTTTTCCAGCGCGTTCTCGCCAATGGCCGCGTGAGCGAGTTCAAGGCGGTTTCCTCGCAGGTCGGCAACACCGATCTCTGCACTGTCCTCGGCATGTCGCCGGCCACCTCGATCGCAACGATCGAGCATGTGATGGCCGCGATCTACGCGCTCGGCCTGGACAACCTCACCATCGAGGTTCACGGCGCCGAGATGCCGATCATGGACGGCAGCTCCGAACCCTTCATCGATGCGATCGAGCAGGTTGGCGTCCGCGCGCTTGCCGTCAAGCGTCGTTACATCCGCGTGATCAAGCCGGTGCGAATCGAATCGGGCGCCTCCTGGTCGGAGTTCACGCCCTATGACGGCATGCGCTTCGAGGTCGAGATCGATTTCGATTGCCCGCTGATCGGTCGCCAGGTCTGGAAGGGCGACATGACGCCTTCGGTGTTCAAGCGTGAACTGTCGCGTGCCCGCACCTTCGGCTTCATGCGCGATGTCGAGCGCCTCTGGGCTGCCGGTTACGCGCTCGGCTCGTCGCTGGAGAACTCGGTCGTGATCTCCGACGACAATACGGTCGTCAATGTCGAGGGTCTTCGCTACACCGACGAATTCGTGCGCCATAAGACGCTCGACGCCGTTGGCGACCTGTCGCTCGCCGGCGCACCGTTCATCGGCTGCTACCGTTCCTATCGCGGCGGCCACAAGATGAACGCAAATGCGCTCAAGGCTCTGCTCAGCGATCCGACCGCCTACGAGGTCGTCGAAACCGCCACGCCACGCCAGCGCACCCGTGCGCGCGACATGGTTGCGGTTGCAGTTCCGGGCTTCGCGCCCTGGTCCGCATAACAACAAAAGGACTATCTCCTCCAGTCGCCGGCCGAAAGGCCGGCATTTTCATGTCGGCGCCGCCACAAATTTGCATGAATCACCGATCATGACGTTGCGGTCTTGAGGCAACTTGCTCTAAAAGCGCATGTCTGGCGGGGTCCATGCCCGCAGAATGGAACGGGAATATCCGATGGTTCTTGCAGTTTCTGTTGATTTGAGAAAGTCAGCGCGTGTGTTCGCCGTGGTAGTCGCGGCCGTTGCCGGCAGCGCCCTGATTACAGCCTGCCAGAACGATCCCGATATCGATATCACCAAGCTGACGGCCGAGACCGATCCGCCGGAGGTGCTGTACAACCAGGGTCTCGCCAACCTCAATGCCGGCAAGACCACGGAAGCGGCGCGCAAGTTCGAAGCGCTCGACCGGCAGCATCCGTTCTCCGAATACGCTCGTAAGGCGCTGGTGATGAACGCCTTCGTCAGCTATCGCAACGGCCAGTACCAGGAGGCGATCAACTCCACCGGGCGCTACCTGAACCTCTATCCGCAGTCGGAAGATGCGGCCTATGCGCAGTACATTCAGGGTCTTGCCTATACCAAGCAGATCCCGGCCGTGACGCAGGACCAGAAGCCGGCCTTCAAGGCGATCGAGGCGATGCAGGCCGTCGTCGACAAGTATCCGGACTCGCAATATGTCGAGGATGCCCAGGCGAAGATCCGCTTTGCCCGCGACCAGCTCGCCGGCAAGGAAATGCAGGTCGGCCGCTATTATCTCGAGCGCAAGGAATACCTTGCCGCCGTGTCGCGCTTCCGCACCGTCGTCGAGCAGTATCCCAATACCAACCAGGTCGAAGAAGCGCTGGCGCGTCTGGTCGAAGCCTATTATGCAATGGGCGTGACCTCCGAAGCGCAGACCGCTGCCGCCGTTCTCGGACACAACTATCCGGACAGCCAGTGGTATAATGATTCGTTCAAGCTGTTGCAGTCGGGCGGCCTCGAACCGCGTGAGAGCGGCAGTTCCTGGATTGCGCGCGCAGGCAAGAAGCTGATCGGCGCCTGACACGGAAGATTTGACCCCGGATGCTCGCCCAGATCTCGATCCGCGATATCGTCCTGATTGAACGGCTTGATCTGGCGTTCGAGGCCGGACTGTCCGTGTTGACCGGCGAGACCGGCGCGGGAAAATCCATTCTGCTCGACAGCCTGTCGCTGGCCCTTGGTGGGCGCGGCGACGGCTCACTCGTGCGCAACGGCTCGGACAAGGGGCAAGTGACGGCGGTTTTCGACGTGCCGATGGGGCACTCGGCCCGGCTGATGCTGCGCGACAACGGCATCGACGATGACGGCGATCTGATTTTCCGTCGGGTGCAATCGGCCGATGGCCGCACCAAGGCATTCGTCAACGACCAGCCGGTCAGCGTCCAGCTGATGCGCCAGCTCGGGCAGACGCTGGTCGAAATCCACGGCCAGCACGACGATCGCGCGCTGGTCGATATCGACGCCCACCGCACGCTGCTCGATGCCTTCGGCGGCACCACCGACGAGGCCGAGCGCGTCTCCAGTCTCTATCGTGCCTGGAAGGATGCCGAACGCGGACTGAAAAAGCACCGCGAACGTGTCGAGGCCGCCGCCCGCGAGGCGGACTATCTGCGCTCCTCGGTCGAGGAGCTGGAAAAGCTCAGCCCGCGCGATGGCGAAGAGGACGAGCTTGCCGAAAAGCGCGCCCGGATGATGAAGTCCGAGCGCATCGCCGGCGACATCAACGAAGCCTCCGAATTCTTGAACGGCAATGGATCGCCGGTTCCGCTGATCGCCTCGCTGGTGCGCCGGCTGGAGCGCAAGAGCCACGAGGCGCCGGGGCTGCTGGAAGAGACCGTCGAGCTTCTGGACGGGGCGCTGAACCAGCTTTCCGACGCGCAGATGGCCGTCGAGCGGGCGCTGCGCAACACCGAATTCGACCCGAAGGAGCTGGAGCGGGTGGAGGAACGGCTGTTTGCGCTTCGTGGCGCCAGCCGCAAATATTCCGTGCCGGTCGCCGAGCTTCCGGCGCTGGCCGTCCGGATGATTTCTGATCTGGCCGACCTCGATGCCGGCGAAGAGAAGCTGAAGCAGCTCGACGCACAGGTGGGCGCCGCACGGGTGGCCTTCGATGCTGCCGCGCGCACCTTGTCCGAAAAGCGCCAGAACACCGCATCGGCGCTCTCGGCTGCGGTCATGGCCGAGCTTCCGGCGCTGAAGCTCGAGCGCGCCCGCTTCATGGTCGAAGTTCAGAGCGATGCGGCGCAGCCGACCGCCGATGGCATCGATCTCGTCGAATTCCATGTCCAGACCAACCCGGGCACCCGGCCGGGGCCGATCATGAAGGTGGCTTCGGGCGGCGAACTTTCACGCTTCCTGCTGGCGCTGAAAGTGGCGCTTGCCGACCGCGGCTCGGCGCCGACGCTCGTCTTCGATGAAATCGACACCGGGGTCGGTGGTGCGGTGGCCGATGCTATCGGCCAGCGGCTGAAACGGCTTTCCGGCACCGTGCAGGTGCTTTCGGTCACCCACGCGCCGCAGGTGGCCGCGCGCGCGGCAACGCATCTCTTGATCTCCAAGGGACCGTCGGCGGAAAAGGCCGAGATGATCTCGACCCGCGTCGCCCGCATGGACGACAGGGCCCGCACCGAGGAAATCGCCCGCATGCTCGCCGGTGCCTCGATCACCGAAGAGGCGAGGGCGGCTGCCGCCCGGTTGCTTTCCGGCAACGGTTAGGGCCGTCTGACGGCATCGGCGCTGTCGTCGAGCCAAGCGTCGCCGCAGCCGGATGATCGTGCAATGGCGGTTGCTCTTTTCTTTCCCGGCAGTTGCTCTAAAAAACGACTCCCAATCCGGAGTCGTCGCGCATGTCCAGTGAACTGAAACCCGTCGAGAATCTGAACGAAACGGAAGCCGCCGAGGCGCTGGCCCTTCTCGCCGCCGAGCTTGCCCGCCATGACGCGCTCTATCACGGTAAGGACGCGCCGGAGATCACGGATGCGGACTATGATGCACTGAAACGGCGCAACGACGCGATCGAGGCACGGTTCCCGGCGCTCATCCGCGAGGACAGCCCGTCGAAGAAGGTCGGCGCGGCACCATCCGTCACCTTCCAGCCGGTCGTTCATGCCCGGCCGATGCTGTCGCTCGACAACACGTTTTCCGACGAGGACGCCCGCGATTTCGTCGCTTCCGTCTACCGCTTTCTCGGCCTGCTGCCGGACAATTCCATCGCCTTTACCGCCGAACCGAAGATCGACGGCCTCTCCATGTCGCTGCGCTACGAGAACCGGCGACTGGTGACGGCGGCAACGCGCGGTGATGGCACGACCGGTGAAAACGTCACCGCCAATATCCGCACCATCGGCATGATCCCGCAGACCCTGCCGGCCGGCGCGCCTGACATCGTCGAGGTGCGGGGCGAAATCTACATGGGCAAATCGGACTTCGCCGCCCTCAACGCCGAGATGGCGGCGCTCGGCAAGCCGCTCTACGTCAACCCGCGCAACACCGCTTCCGGCTCGCTGCGCCAGCTCGACGCCAAGGTGACGGCCAGCCGCAAGCTGCGCTTCTTCGCCTATGCCTGGGGCGAGATGTCGGCAATGCCGGCCGATACGCAATTCGGCATGGTCGAAGCGTTCAGAGCCTGGGGCTTCCCGGTCAACCCGCTGATGCAGCGGATTTCGTCCGCCGACGAACTGCTGGCGCACTACCACCACATCGAGCGCGAACGGCCTGATCTCGATTACGATATCGACGGTGTGGTCTACAAGGTCGACCGGCTCGACCTGCAGGCGCGGCTCGGCTTCCGCTCGCGCTCGCCCCGCTGGGCGACGGCGCACAAATTTCCGGCCGAGCAGGCGTTTACGCGGCTGACCGCCATCGACATCCAGGTGGGGCGCACCGGCGCGCTGACGCCGGTCGCAAGGCTGGAGCCGATCACCGTCGGCGGCGTCGTCGTCACCAACGCCACGCTGCACAACGAGGATTACATCAGGGGGCTCGGCAACAGCGGTGAGCCGATCCGCGAGGGCCGCGACATCCGCATCGGCGACATGGTCATCGTCCAGCGGGCCGGCGACGTCATCCCGCAGATCGTCGACGTGGTGATGGACGAGCGCAGGGAGGGGAGCGAGGCTTATCGTTTTCCGACGACATGCCCGGTCTGCGGCAGCCATGCGGTGCGCGACATCAACGAGAAATCCGGCAAGGTCGATGCGGTGCGCCGTTGCACCGGCGGCTTCGTCTGCCGGGCGCAGGCGGTCGAGCACCTCAAGCATTTCGTCTCGCGCAATGCCTATGACATCGAAGGCCTCGGCTCCAAGCAGATCGAGTTCTTCTTCGAGAGCGAGGATCCGACGCTCACGATCCGCACGGCGGCCGATATCTTCACGCTGGAGAAGCGGCAGGAGACGTCGCTGACGAAGCTCGAAAACATCGACGGCTTCGGTCGCGTCAGCGTGCGCAAACTCTATGACGCAATCAACACACGCCGTTCGATCGCGCTCCATCGCTTCATCTATGCGCTCGGCATCCGCCATGTCGGCGAGACCACGGCCAAGCTGCTGGCGCGCTCCTACGGCACCTACGAAGTCTTCGGCGCGGCCATGAGCGAAGCCGGCACCTTGGCCGGTGATGCCTGGAACGAACTCAACAGCATCGACGGCATCGGCGAAGTGGTCGCCCGCGCCATCGTCGAATTCTACAAGGAGCCGCGCAACCTGGAAGTCGTCACGCGGCTGCTTGCCGAAGTCACGCCCGAAGGGGCGGAGAAACCGGTTACGAGCGACAGCCCGGTCGCCGGCAAGACGGTCGTCTTCACCGGTTCGCTCGAAAGGATGACGCGCGACGAGGCCAAGGCCAAGGCGGAAAGCCTCGGCGCCAAGGTAGCAGGCTCTGTGTCGAAGAAGACCGATATCGTCGTGGCCGGCCCGGGGGCGGGCTCCAAGCTCGACAAGGCGCGCGAGCTCGGCGTGCAGACGATGGACGAGGACGAGTGGCTGGCGCTGATCGGGGGCTGATGCCCCCGAAAACGCCCGCCGCTTTTAGCGGCGGGCGCAACCCAAGGGGCATTGCCTCAGATCAGGAAGCCTGCTGCTGGGCGGCTTCCTGGTCCGTCCACATGAACTCCCAGACATGGCCGTCCAGATCCTGGAAGCTGATGCCGTACATGAAGCCGTAGTCGAGCGCAGGCTTCCAGGGCTTGGCACCGGCAGCGAGTGCCTTGGCGAGCATGTCGTCGCATTCGGCGCGGCTTGAAGCGGAAAGGGCGGTGATGACCTCGGTGCCCTTTCTGGCGTCGCTGATCTCGCCGGTGATGAAGTCGCGGAACTTCGGTTCAGTCAAAAGCATGACGAAAATATTGTCCGAGATCACCGTGCAGGCGGCCGTGTCGTCGGAGAACTGCTCGTTGAAGGTGAAGCCGAGTGCGGCGAAAAAGGTCCGCGATGCCTTCAGGTCCTTGACGGGCAGGTTCACAAAAATCATGCGCATGGAATGCTCCTCGTAGGGGATTTTCTTGATTGGACATAACTAGGACGTTCGGTGGGACCCGCAGCCGACAGCCGGTCAGACATTTTTTTGAGGAATGCGATGTGTCCCCGCTGATGTGGAGCACAATCGGAGGCTTTCAGCCACCCATGTTTACCTGAGGCTGCCGGCAAATCGCTCGGCAAGGCGGTGGCGTTTGAAATGCTCGGCAACGAAGTCGACGAAGACGCGGGCCTTTGCCGGTAACAGTGTCCGGCTGCCATAATAGATCGAGATCGGGCCGGCGTCGGCGTACCATTTCGGCGCTAGGCGCACGAGGGCGCCGCTGTCGAGATGGGCGAGCACATCGGGAACGGCCACCAGGGTAACTCCGAGGCCGAGCAGGGCCGCGCGGCACATGGCGGCGGGATCGCTGAGCACGATGGTTTCGCGCGGCGCAGCGCTCATCTCGTCGCCGGCGGCGTTGCGCATCGTCCAGTGGCGGATGCGGCCGGTACGGGTGGCGCGCATGACGATGCCATCAAGGTCGGCGAGCCCTGAAGGGTCGACGGGCAGGGGGCGGTTCTTGAGGAAGGCGGGTGAGGCGACGGCAATGATGTGCGCCGGCGCGATCGGTCGCGAGACGATGCCCGGCGAAAGTTCGAAGCCGCCGCCGATCGCCGCGTCGAAGCCTTCGGCGACCAGATCCACCTGCCGGTTGTCGAACTGCCAGTCGATGCGGATCGACGGGTATTTCTCAAGAAAAGCCGGCATCAGCGGTAGGATATGGTCGACGCCGAAGGTGGGGCTGAGGCTGACCTTGAGCAAACCAGCCGGCGCGCCACTTTCGCCCGCTATGCCTGCGATCGCGCTTTGCAGCCCCTCGAGATTGTCGCGGATGGCCGCGAGGAAACGTTCGCCTTGCTCCGTCAGCGTCAGCTTGCGGGTCGATCGATGAAACAGTCGCACGCCAAGGTTCCGTTCCAGCATCGCCACGTTGCGGCTGACAGCCGCCGGCGTCAGCGCCAGCTTGCGCGCCGCACCGGAGAAGCCGCCGAGTTCGGCGCTGCGGACGAAGGATTCGAGATTGGCCAGTGTTTCCATGATTAAATATTCAAGCAATCGTTGAAGATGATGAAAGTAATTGCTGACTTATGTTAGCGGAATGAAATGGCAATATCCACTCCATCGAAACGCTGAAGGAGTGAAGCTCATGTCCGAGAATAGAAAGACGCTTGCAGGCAAGGTGGCGCTGGTTACCGGCGGCTCGCGCTCGATCGGCGCCGCCGTCGCCAGGCGGCTGGCCACAGACGGTGCGGCCGTCGCCATCACCTATCACGGCTCGCCGGAGAAGGCGGCCTCCGTGGTGGCTGAGATCGAGGCTGAGGGTGGCCGTGCCGTTGCCATCAAGGCGGATGCAGGCGATGCCGGCGCGATGCGCGCTGCCGTCAATCAGGCGGCAGATGTGCTGGGCGGTGTCGATATCCTCGTCAACAATGCCGGCATCGCGCTCGGCGGGTCGATCGACGAGATCACCGACGAGGACTACAACCGAATGATCGCCGTCAACGTCACCGGCGTCTTCGTCGCCACCCAGGAAGCGGTGCGCAACATGAAGCCGGGCGGCCGCGTCATCCACATCGGCTCGTCGATGGTGCGCTATGCCGCCTTTCCGACGGCCTCGCTCTACACGCTGACCAAGGGCGCTGTCGCCGGCTTCAACCGCAGCCTCGTGCGCGATCTCGGCCCCCGCGGCATCACCGTCAACACCGTGCATCCCGGCCCGACCGACACCGACATGAACCCGGATGGCGGCCCCGTCTCCAAGATCGTCGGCCCCGGCATGGCGATCGGCCGCTATGGCAAGCCGGAGGAGATCGCCAGCGTCGTTTCCTATCTGGCAAGCCCGGAGGCGGCCTTCGTCACCGGCGCCGACATCGTCGCCGACGGCGGCTTTACCGCCTGACCGATCGGCATCGACAGGCAGCGGGCGCGCAAACGGCGCCCGCTACCGCCTACCAACCCTGATCAGCCGCTGCAGCCCTTGGAGATCGGCTGCTTTCCTAAGCGGCCGCACAAAGGAGAATGTCCATGTCCATCGGTATCATCGGATCCGGCAATATCGGATCGGCCTTCGCCCGGGCGCTGGCCAAAGCATCGATCCCTGCAATCATCGCCAACAGCCGCGGCCCGGAAAGCCTGAGGGTGCTCGCCGGCGAACTCGCACCCTTCATCACTGCCGGCACGCGGGAAGAGGCGGCAAGCGCCGATATCGTGCTCGTTGCCGTCAACTGGTCGAGGCTGCCGACGGCGCTTGCGGGCCTGCCCGACTGGAACGGCCGCATCGTCATCGACGCCAACAACCCGATCGAGGCGCCGCTGTTCAAGCCGGCGCAGCTCGATGGCCGATTGTCGAGCGAGGTCTTTGCCGGGCTCGTACCCGGCGCCCGCGTCGTCAAGGCATTCAACCACCTGCTGCCGCCGCTCCTTTCCGGCGACCCGAAGGCCGAAGGCGGCAGCCGCGTGCTGTTCTTCTCCGGTGATGATGACGCCGCAAAGGCAGAGGTCGCAGCGCTGATCGACAGCCTCGGTTTCTTCGGCATCGACCTCGGGTCGCTCGCGATCGGCGGCAGGCTGGTGCAGTTCCCGGGCGGGCCGCTGCCGGCGCTCAATCTCGTCAAGTTCGGGTGAGGGGAGAAGCCTAAGCCGATCGGCAGCGGTGCAAGTCGATGGGCCGCGCAGATATGCATTCGGCTTGGTGCAACGACGATTGCGGGGCGGCTTGGCCGTCTCGCAAGGCAGTGGTTCGTGCCGGGATCCGTATCATTTGCACAGCGAGCGGTTCTGACGGATGCTCCGTGGCCTGAGCTTCGCGCAAAGGCGGTGCAGCGAATAATGCTGGCGACGTCAGCCAGCGCTCATGATGTGAGGGGATACCATGCGTTTGAACCAGGTGACGGTGACGATGCCCGATCTCGATGCGGGGTGGGAATTCTACCGCACGCTCGGTCTCCGGCCGATCGTCGATGCGCGGCCGCATTACGTGCGCTTCGTCTGCCCGGATGGCGGCAGTTCGTTTTCACTGCATCAGGGCGAAGCGGGCAGCGGCGGGACCACCGTCTATTTCGAGTGCGACGATCTGGATCTGACCGTCAGCCGGCTGATCGAGGCCGGCATCCTGTTTGCCAGCAGCCCCGCCGACAAGAGCTGGCTTTGGCGGGAGGCCGAAGTCTTCGATCCCGCCGGCAACCGCATCGTGCTCTATTTCGCAGGAGCCAACCGGCTTGATCCGCCGTGGCGGGTGCCGAGTTCTACGGGCCAGTGAGCCCGAGCGTGCCGGATGGCTTGTGCCCGTTCAGGCCGCGCGGCACGCTCGCCGATCTGCGATGGGTCGGCGATGACCGGGTTCGTCCCGTTCGCGGCGGCACCAATTCCGTTTGTCTTTTTGCGCTGCACAAGATAGAGGTTTGCAGCCAAATTTTGTGCGATTGCCTTTTCGCGGAGCCGGCCGAGCGCCCTATGCCGCGGGGCAGGGCGCGATCGGCGCCTTCGCGGATTGGAGGGTCCGGACTTGAAGACCATCACCACCATCACCGAGCTGCGCGCAGCCCTTGCCGAATACCGGCGGGCGGGCAAGACGGTTGGGCTCGTGCCGACCATGGGTTACCTGCATGTCGGCCATATGGAGCTCGTGCGTCGTGCGCGCGGCCAAAACGACGTGGTCGTTGCCAGCATCTTCGTCAATCCGCTGCAGTTCGGTCCCAACGAGGACCTCAGCAAATATCCGCGCGATCTCGCTCGCGACCAGGCGATGCTTGAGGAGGGCGGCGTCGACTTTCTGTTTTCGCCCGGCGTATCCGACATGTATCCGCGCCCGATGGAAACGGTCGTCGACGTGCCGAAGCTCGGCTCCGAGCTTGAAGGCTCGGTGCGCCCCGGCCATTTTGCCGGCGTTGCGACCGTCGTTACCAAGCTGTTCAACATCGTGCAGCCTGATCGCGCCTATTTCGGCGAGAAGGATTTCCAGCAGCTGCAGATCATCCGCCGCATGGTCGAGGATCTCGCCCAGCCGGTGGAGATTATCGGCGTGCCGACAGTGCGCGAGGCCGACGGGCTCGCCTGTTCGTCGCGCAATGTCTACCTCAACACTGAGGAGCGCCAGGCGGCTGCCATCGTGCCGAAGGCGCTTGCCGAGGCCGAACGGCTGGTCGCGTCCGGGATCACCGATGTCGCCGAACTGGAACGGGCGGTCACGGCCTTTCTTTCCACGGAGCCGCTGGCCCGACCCGAGGTCGTGGCGCTGCGCGACCCCGACACGCTCGAAACCATTGGCGCGATCGGCGCCAAGCCGGTGCTCCTGCTGCTCTTCGTCCGCTTCGGCACGACGAAGCTGCTCGACAACCGCGTGATTGCTCCGAAATCAGCCCATTTTGCAAAGGTTGCCTGAGAATGAGCGTACAAACTTCCAGACGCCGCCTGAGCCCTGCCAATATCGAGGCGCTGAAGGGCGAGCGCCCGATTGTCAGCCTGACCGCCTATACGACACCGATCGCCCGGCTGCTCGATCCGCATGTCGATTTCCTGCTGGTCGGCGATTCGCTCGGCATGGTGCTCTATGGCCTCGACACCACAGTCGGCGTCACGCTCGACATGATGATCGCCCATGGCCAGGCGGTCATGCGCGGTTCGGAAAGCTCGTGCATCGTCATCGACCTGCCCTTCGGCTCCTACCAGGAATCCAAGGAACAGGCCTTCCGAAGTGCTGCACGCGTTCTGAAGGAAACCGGCTGTAGCGCCGTGAAGCTCGAGGGCGGCGCCGAGATGGCCGAGACGGTCGAGTTCCTCGTCAGCCGCGGCATTCCGGTTCTCGGCCATGTCGGGCTGATGCCGCAACTCGTCAACACCACTGGCGGCTATCGCTCGGTCGGTCGCAACGAGAAGGAAGTGGCCAAGATCCGTCGCGACGCCAAGGCGATCGACGATGCCGGCGCGTTTGCGATCGTCGTCGAAGGCACGGTCGAGCCGGTTGCGCGCGAAATCACCAGCGAGTTGCGCTCGCCGACCATCGGCATCGGCGCCTCGCCGGCCTGCGACGGCCAGATCCTGGTCTCCGACGACATGCTTGGCCTGTTCAACGACTTCAAGCCGCGCTTCGTCAAGCATTTCGCCGAACTGGCGCCGGCGATCTCCAAGGCGGCCGAGGAATACGCAAACGAGGTCAAGGCGCGCACCTTCCCGGGCGTCGAGCATACGTTCCAGGTCAAGCGCTAACGCATCTTGCTTTCATGCGACTTTGCGGCGCCAAACGAACGCACCGCGATTTTGTGGGGCGCAGGTTCATGCGGCCTGCGCCTTGTTCCACCGGGAAGTGATCTTCGGCAAACAGAACGTCGGCGCGGACAAAACCGCCTCCGCTTGCCGGCCCGTGCGCATTTCGTTCAAGCCTGCAGCGGGCAGGCATCATAAAATTCAATCATTGCATAAGCGCAATTGAATTGTTGGTCAGGGGCGAAGCGCCTATCTGTCCGGCACAGGACGACAGCCACGCGCCGTGTCAGGCGCGCGACGGTCGTTGCAGTTTTGAAATGCTGCATGTGGCCCTGATCGATCCCGATCAAAGGCGGCATGCCGCGGGCGCCCATGGCCGGTGCCGCGGGAGGACTCCATGAGAAAAGACGAATTCTGGGAAGGGGTGCGCGGCGGCTTCCCGATCATGCTGGCGGCGTCGCCGTTCGGTGCGCTGTTCGGCGCGCTTGCGGTCGACAACGGTTTTACCATTGCCGATGCCGTGTTCATGAGCGCGACTGTCTATGCCGGCGCCAGCCAGATGGTCGGCATCGAGCTGTTCGGAAACAACGTCCAGCCCTGGCTGGTGGTGCTTTCGGTCTTCGCCGTCAACTTCCGCCACGTGCTCTATTCCGCCTCGATCGCCAAGCACGTCCGGCATTTCACCCTCGTCCAGAAGTTCTTCGCCTTCTTCCTGCTGGTCGATCCGCAATATGCCGAGACGGAGAAGCGCGGCGAGCGCGGCCTGCCGGTGACCTTCCCCTGGTATCTCGGCTTCGGCCTGGTGATTTATTTCCCCTGGATCTTCAACACGCTGCTTGGCGCGATCTTCGGCCAGTTGATCGGCGATCCCAAGGCAATCGGCCTCGACGTGCTGCTGCCGATCTACTTCCTTGGCCTGGTGATGGGTTTCCGCAAGCGCGACCGCTTCCTGCCGATCGTTGCCGTTTCTGCCGTTGCCTCCGTTGCCGGCATGCATTTCGTCGGCTCGCCCTGGCATGTCAGCATAGGGGCGCTGGCGGGCATTCTGCTTGCCGCCTGCCTGCCGCCGGCCGAGACCGTGCCAACACCACCCGTCGCCATCGAGAAGGAGGCTTGAGCCATGGATCCGCAGCACCTCAACCTCATCTACCTCATCATCGCGGCGGCGGTTGCGACCTTCATAACCCGCATCGGCGGCTATGTGCTCATCACCCAGATGAAGCAGATTCCGCCGCGGCTCGAATCGGCGCTGAACGCCGTTCCAGCGGCCGTGTTGACGACGCTGGTGGCGCCGGCCTTCGTCTATGGCGGCTTCGACGTCGCGGTCTCGATGTTCGTCGCCTTCGCGATTGCGCTCGGGCTCAACCTTTCCACCTTGCGCATGCTCGTCATCGGCTGGGTGGTGGTGATGCTGATCCGCCATCTGGTGCTGTAGGTCGCCCATCCCACGGGCAATCCCTGCCGCTGGTCATCTCGTCGAAGACGCCTCGGGGCAGGCTGTTGGCTCACCGGCATTGGCGGCGGGCGCGTCCTGGATTATCATCTTTTGATTGCCGGAGAGGCACTACTGCGCCGCGCATCTGTCTGACGCGCAAATGCCGCTGTAGCACTTTGAATTGCTGCATGTTTTATCCCCAAATCGTCTAGGATCTAAGGAAACATGCAGTTGCCTCCCGGCGGTGGAGGAGCGACCATGATTACCAGGATCTCGATTGCCCTTTTGCTGGCGCTTGTGCCTGCGACGGCCCTTGCCAGCCAGTGCCCCACGCTGATGGCTGCGATCGATGCGGCCTTGCCGACCGCCTCTCTTTCCGACGCCGACATGGCGAAGGTCAAAGAGCTGCGCCAGCAGGGCGAAGACCAGCACAAGGCCGGCGATCACGCCGCTTCGGAGGCAACGCTCGGCGAGGCCAAGAAGCTGTTGGGAATCTGACCGGAAAAGCCGGGGCTTTCCCGGGCCTTTCTGCTGCTTCTCGAAAAGCCGGCGTTACAGCGCCGCGCGTTTATTTAGACGCGCAAAGGTCGCTGTAACACTTTGAGTTGCTGCATAATTTTGTCCTTAAATCGATTCCGATTTAAGGAATTATGCAGTAGCGCTGGCTGAGGAAAGGTGTGTGCGGTTTTCCGCTCCATCATCGTGATCCAGGGATAGCCGGGAAGCGGCTGCCGCCTGGAATGCCTTTTTTCGTGAATCGGTGCCGCGAAGATCGCCTGAGGCGCTGTTCAGGCGTCTCTTCCGCTCGAGGTTGCTGCATTGCCGATTGCGCCGCGCGTTGGCAGGGCTGGAAACACTCTCCAGCCCTTTCGGAATGCCTGACTCAGCGTGCGATTTCTTTCGTTGCCGCCTTCAGCCAGTCGCGGGTTTCGTCGCTCACCAACAGCGGCATCAGCTTTTCGCGCGTCTCAGTGTGGTAGGCATTGAACCAGGCCAGCTCCTCGTCGGTCAGCAGCGCGGGCAGCACCAGGCGGCGGTCGATCGGGCAATAGGTGATCGTATCGAAGCCGAGCATGGCCAGGTCGCCGCCGGCGATCTCTTCGGCCGGCTGCACGACGATCAGGTTTTCGATGCGGATGCCGAAGGCGCCCGGGCGGTAGTAGCCCGGCTCGTTCGACAGGATCATGCCGGGCAGCAGCTCCTGGGTGGAAAGCCGGGCGATGCGTTGCGGGCCCTCATGCACCGAGAGGTACGAGCCGACGCCGTGGCCGGTGCCATGGGCATAGTCGGCGCCCGCCTTCCACAGTGCGATGCGGGCCAAGGGGTCGAGGTCGACGCCGCGCGAGCCCTTGGGGAAGCGCGCGGTGCTGATGGCGATCATGCCCTTCAGCACCAGCGTGAAGAAGCGCTTCTGCTCTTCCGGAACAGCGCCGATCGCCACCGTGCGGGTGATGTCGGTGGTGCCGTTGATATATTGCGCACCGGAATCGATCAGGAACATCGTGCCGGCTTCGATCGCGCGGTCGGTGTCGGTCGTGACGCGATAGTGCATGATCGCCGCATGCGAGCCGGCGCCGGAGATGGTGTCGAAGGAAATGTCCTTGAGCGGGTTCTGCATGCGCTCGCCGACGGCGGCGCGGGCGGCCTCCAGCTGGTTGGCGGCGCCGATCTCGGTGACCGTGCCGGGCTCGGCTTTGTCGAGCCAGGCGAGGAACTCGACCATGGCGGCGCCGTCCTGCAGATGCGCGCGGGTCGAGCCCTCGATCTCGGCCTTGTTCTTCTGCGCGCGAGGAAGGCGGGCGGGATCGACGGCTTCGACCACCTTGCCACCGTTGCCGCGGATCAGCTCGGAAATGGCAAACGAAGCGAGATCAGGGTCCAGCATCACCGTGGCGCCGGCCGCACCGAGCGCCTTCAGGCGGTCGTCGAAGGTCGACGGCGCTGCGATCTCGGCGATCTGGGTGAGATAGGCTTCCTGCTCGATGCCGGTCTTGCGCTTGTCGAGGAAGATCTCGGCGCGGCCATCGGCGTGGATGATGGCGCGGGCGAGCGGGTGCGGCGTATGCGGCACGTCGGTACCGCGGATATTGAAGGTCCAGGCGACGGAGGAGGGGTCGGTCAAGACGACGGCACCGGCGCCGGCCTTTTCGAGGCCGGCTGCGATCGTGGCGATCTTGTCCTTGGCAAGCTCGCCGGCCTGCTCGATCGGCTGGATGGAGACGCGGCCGAGCGGGGCGGCCGGACGCCCGGTCCAGATGCGGTCAAGCGGGTTGTGGTCGAGGAAGACCAGGGAGCCGCCGAGTGTGGCAAGGGCCTTCTCCAGCCGGCGTACTTCGGCGCCGGTATGGAGCCACGGGTCGATACCGAGCCTGAAGCCCTTGGTGCCGTTGTGTTCCAGCCAGAGATGCGGCGGTTCGCCGATGAGGTCGCCGCCGGTAAAGACCTGGCCGTCGACCTGTTCCTTCAGTTGGGTCACGTAACGTCCATCGACGAAAACGACGGCCTGACGCTCAGTGATGAGGGCGACGCCGGCCGAACCGGTGAAGCCCGTCAGCCAGGAAAGCCGCTCCGACGACGCCGGCACATACTCGCCCTGGAACTCGTCGGCACGCGGCACGAGGAAACCGTCGATGCCGAGGCTGGCGAAGGACGCGCGCAAAGCTTCGGTGCGCTCCTTGCCGAACTGGGGCGTGGAGGTGACTTCAAAGGACTGAAACATGAGGGATTTCCGGTAGATTGGGCGGAGAACCGCGGGAAAGATGCGCGATCTTAGCGGAAAGCCCCCTTGCGAGGAAAGAGGCGAGATCCTGCCCACCAATTCCGCAGCGAGGCGTGCACAGAATTAAAGGGCAATTGCTCATTTACCATACATATGCGCTTTGCGCATGGCTCCTATGCCAAGAAGCCGCTATCTCTATCGGAATAATAGTTTACAAGCCGCCTCAACGAACACGGACGAACATCCGGTGGTTCAAAAGCCTGCAGTTCCGAGAATAGTTGGTCATTCTGTTCTCCTCCTCCCTCAAGGGTGGCCAATTTCGGAACGGTAGACGCCCGCTCGAGCGCTCCTCCTCCTCAGGCTCGCGGGCATGGTCGGTCTCAAGCCGACCAGCAGGCGATGCCCCTGGCATCGCCTTTGTTTCGAAGGGCCGCCCGTCATGATAGACGTGGCGGCCTTTTCGTTTTTCCGGTTTTTGAAGGTGTGTGACGCCTGTATGGCGCCGGCGCTTGCTGTGGTGCGCGAATGCCCCTCACCCTAACCCTCTCCCCGCAGGCGGGGCGAGGGGACGTGCGCGCTGGCTGGCCTGCTGGGAGGTGGTGTGCTGAGAGGTTTGTTCATCGAGCAACGGGATGTTGCTGCGCGCAGCGCTGGCTAGAACGGAAAGGGCGTGGGGAGGGGATGACATGGCAGTACAGTGCCACCGTTGCCTTCTCCCCGCCCGCGGGGAGAAGGTGCCGGCAGGCGGATGAGGGGCGGCGACAATAGCGCCCGCGACACCTACTTCTCCAGGTGAATCGTCACCCAGCCGTTGCGCCAGATGGTGCGGACATGGCGCAGGTGCTGGCCATTATAGGCGGCAAGCACCTTCCAGCGTTGCTCGGCAAGAATGCCCGACAGGATCACCGAGCCGCCGGGCGCGAGATTGGCCGTCAGCTGCGGCGCCATCTTCATCAGCGGGCGGGCGAGAATGTTGGCGATGATCAGGTCGAACGGGCCGTTGCCGCTGAAGGCGGTGGAATGAAAGCCTGGGGCCGTCGCAAAGGTCATGCCGGTGACGACGCCGTTGCGGCGGGCATTCTCCTCGGCAACGCGGGTGGCGATCGGATCGATGTCGGTGGCGAGCACCGGCACATGCAGGAGCTTCCAGGCGGCGATCGCCAGCACGCCGCTGCCGGTGCCAAGGTCGAGCACGTTGCGCACCGCGCGGGTGCGCGCCACGGTCGCCAGCACTTCGAGGCAGCCGGCGGTGGTGCCGTGGTGGCCGGTGCCGAAGGCCTGGCCGGCCTCGATCTCGATGGCGATTTCACCGGTCCGGATCTTGTCGCGGTCATGGGAGCCATGCACGACGAAGCGGCCGGCACGCACCGGCGCCAGCCCTTCGAGCGACTTGGCGATCCAGTCGATATCCGGCAGCACTTCACGCGCGATTGGAAGATGAGAGAAACCGTCGGCAAGTGCTTCGGCCAGACGCTCGTTCACGCTCTCCTCGTCGGCCGCCATCATGTAGATCGAAGCTTCCCAGACGTCGCGCTTTTCGTCGACTTCCGTCGTGCCGATGGCAAAATCCTCTTCGCCGAAGACCTCGCTCAAGCGGTCGAGCACGGCTTCCGCCTGCTTCTCGGTGGTGGTGACGAAAAGTCTGATCTCGCTCAAGGCTCTGTCCTTCGGCTGACACTGCATAATCTTCGTGCGCCCTATCCGGCGCGCGGCGCTGCAAGCCCCCGCCGCTACCATGAATGCTTGGCAAACGCAAAGCGCCGGGCGATGCCGGCGCTTTCAAAACTGTTCGATTGGTGCTGAAGCCGACGTTAGCCCTTAGCGAGGTTCTCAAGCTTCTTGATCGCCGTCTCGGGGTTTTCCTCGTAGGCGATCGTGCCGGAGAAACGGCCGTCGGCGTCAAGCAGGAATACCGAGGCGGTGTGGTCCATGGTGTAATCGCCGTCGGGCTTTTCCGCATCGAGCGGCACCTTCTTGGCGTAGACGCGGTAGCCCTTGACCATATCCAGCACCTTGTCGGCCGGGCCGGAAATGCCGGTGATCCGCTTGGAAACGTTGGAGACGTACTGGCCGAGAATTTCAGGCGTATCGCGCTCGGGGTCGACGGTGATGAAATAGGCCTGCAGCTTATTGCCTTCCGGGTCGACCTTTTCCAGCCAGCCGTTCAGCTCGAACAGTGTCGTCGGGCAGACCTCGGGGCAATGGGTGAAGCCGAAGAACAGCGCGGTCGGCTTACCGGCGAAGGCCTTTTCGGTGATCTCCTTGCCGTCTTGCGTCACCAGCGTGAAGGGCACGCCGAAGGGGCCGGAGGCGGCCTGCTGCTTCGACTGGGTCATCTCATAGGTCAGCCAGCCGAGAACGCCGGCCATGACGACGACGGCGGCCCAAAGGGCGATGCGAATGGTTTTCATGCGTGCTACCGATTTTGTTGGGGCCTTGGCCGGCCATATCAGGTTGATCGGCTTTTGATACCGTCTCCATCGCGGCCACGCAAATGGGACAATTGCCGCAGGCAATCTCTTTGTGTCGACGCATTTCCGGACGGAAAACCGCTTTGCACTTTTCCTGGAAATGCTCCGGCCGACAGGCTCGTCAGATCAGAAGCACCAGGCAATGCCGGACTGGGCGAGCGCCAGGAAGATATCGGCGT
Source organism: Ensifer sp. LC384 (assembly GCF_001695865.1). Lineage (NCBI taxonomy): Bacteria > Pseudomonadati > Pseudomonadota > Alphaproteobacteria > Hyphomicrobiales > Rhizobiaceae > Ensifer > Ensifer sp. LC384. Next base: position 200,098 of record NZ_MBST01000001.1, on the reverse strand, counting down.
CGTTCGACATCCAGCCGCGAAAGGCGACAAGCGTCACGACAGCGAGCGCCATCGCAAGACCCGCAAGCAGCGGGAGGCGGATCGATCTCTGCGTTCTCGTGTTCATGGTCCCATCATAGCATCGGAAACGGCGAGGGGAAGGGACGGCAGGCTTTAGACCGTGACCCTAGGCTTATCCTCAGACTTGCGTGCCCGCCTTAGCGAATGCTTAAGGTCTGTTTGCCAGTGTTTTGCCAACGCGGGTGAAGTGCTTCACCTCTACATGACATGACGTCATCCGGTTTGATCGAGCCCGGCTTTCCGCATCGATTTTAACGGAGGACTTCGCCTGGCTTTGGGCAGGTCCGTGACCATGGACTGCTCTATGACTGCAACGTCTGCGCCCCTGAAGAAGAACCTCTCCGTCAGCCAGCGGCTTGCCACGCTCGCCGGTGCCGCCTTCGTCGGCTTCGGCTCGGTGCTCGGCGTCGGCTGGTATGACGACATGCGCTCGAACGAGGCGCTGAACGGCGCCATCACCGCGCAACGCGGGTTGACCACCGTCGACGAGATGCGGCTCGCCACCACCAATCTCGTCCTCAATGCGATGGATACGATCGTCGACCGCGACGAAGGCGTCATCCACCCGGAACGCGCTGCGAGCATAGCAACCACGCTCGGCCTCCTCGAGGCGAGCAAGGCCGATATCAAGACCCTTGCGACATTGCTCGGCCGGGCCGACGCGCTTTCGACCTTCGACGCGGATCTGGCCGAACTTCGCCAGGCAATCGGCGTTGACCTGAAGGCGCTGGTGGAAGGCAAGGCTTCGACCGAAGAGTTCGGCAAGATCGACGATGCGATCGACGGCGCCGGCGAACGGCTCGGCACAGCACTTTCGCAGCTCTCCGAAGCGGCGACCCAGCTGGTTCAGACGCGGGTCGACGAAGCACGCGCCGTTTCGGCCGATGCGCTTTTGCTGCAGAGCGTCGCCGGCCTCGTCGCCATGGCGACATTGCTCGGCCTGCTCTGGTTCCATGGCGCCACGCTGCGCCGCGGCATTCTCGGGCTTCGCGACAGCATGCAGCGCATCCAGAAGGGCGAGCTCGGTTCCAAGGTCGACGCGCTCGAGCGCGGCGACGAGATCGGCGTCATGGCCCGCTCCGTCGACCTCTTCCGCGCCTCGGCCATCGAAAAGCAATCGCTCGAGCAGAATGCCGCGGCCAGCCGCCGCGAGATCGAGAAGGAACGTGAACAGCAGCAGGGCGAACGCGATGAGGCGGTGCGCCGCATCCAGGCGGCGGTCGACAGCCTCGGCCTGGCGCTGACGCAGCTTGCCGAAGGCGATCTGGCCGTCAGCATCGACCGGCCCTTCGACGGCAATCTCGACACGCTTCGCCGCAACTTCAACCAGACGGTCGAGCGCCTGCGCGACGTGCTCTTCAACGTCAAGGAAAACGCACTCTCGATCGAATCGAACGGCCGCCAGATGCGAACCGCCGCCGACGACCTGGCGCGCCGCACCGAAAAGCAGGCCGCCTCGCTGGAACAGACATCCGCCGCCCTTGACGAGATCACGGTGACCGTGCGCACGGCGACACAGCGCGCTGAAGAGGCGAGCCGCATGGTCGACGACACGCGCACCAATGCGCAGGAATCCGGCCGCATCGTCGGCGAGGCGATCAGCGCCATGGCCCGCATCGAGGATGCCTCGAACGAGATCGGCAAGATCATCAACGTCATCGACGAGATCGCTTTCCAGACCAATCTTCTGGCACTGAACGCCGGCGTCGAGGCAGCGCGGGCAGGGGAAGCCGGCAAGGGTTTTGCCGTCGTGGCGCAGGAAGTGCGCGAGCTGGCGCAGCGCGCCGCCGGTGCCGCCAAGGATATCAAGACGCTGGTCAGCCGCTCGGGCAACGAGGTCGGCACCGGCGTCCGGCTGGTGCAGGCGACGGGCGAGGCGCTCGGCCGCATCGGTGCCGACGTCGCCCGCATCAACGAACACATGAGTTCCATCGTCATGGCGGCGCGCGAGCAGTCGACCGGGCTCAACGAAATCAGCACGGCCGTCGGCCAGCTCGACCAGATGACTCAGCAGAACGCCGCGATGGTCGAGCAGACCAACGCCTCAAGCCATACGCTGGCGCAGGACGCTGAAAAGCTGACGCAGCTCGTCGGCCAGTTCCACGAGGGCCGTGCAGCCCACGCATCGATGCGCTCCAGCGCGCCCTCGCAGGTAACCGCCAGCGTGAAGCCGGCGGCGCCTCCTCCTGTCCAAACCAAGACGACGGCGACACCGACATCGGTAACGCCGGCATCGGCACGGCTGGTGCCGAGAGGCACCGACAGGGCAGTGCCTTTGCGCAACCTCGCCTCGGCGAAATCGACGTCGCGTCCAGCTCCATCCCCCGCCAAGGCCCTCATGGGCAAGCTTGCGGGCGCTTTCGGCAACCAACCGGGCTCCGTGCCATCGACGTCGGCCTCCGGTGAGAATTGGGAAGAATTCTGATCATGTCCAACGCAATCAAGCAGTCGGGTGCCTATCTCGAAATCGTTTCGTTCCATCTGGGCGACCAGGAATTCTGCATCGACATCATGGCGATCCGCGAAATCCGCGGCTGGGCGCCGGTGACGCCGATGCCGCACACGCCGCCCTATGTGCTCGGCCTCATCAACCTGCGCGGCGCGGTGATCCCGGTCATCGACATGGCCTGCCGCCTCGGCATGAAGATGACCGAACCGTCGGAGCGTTCGGCGATCATCGTCACCGATATCGCCGGCAAGCTGGTCGGTCTGCTCGTCGAGCAGGTTTCCGACATGATGACCATCAAGAGCGAAGACCTGCAGCCGGCACCGGAGATCATTCCGGAGGCGCAGCGCGCCTTCTGCCGCGGCATCGTCGCGCTGGAAAAGACCATGGTCTGCTTCCTCAATCTCGACACGGTGATAGCGGACGAACTGGCCCAGGCGGCCTGATCGCAGCGACATCGCAACGCAATTCGAGACGGCTCGGGACAAAGTTCCGGGCCGCTTGCGTTTTCTTTCTTCGGGAACTTTCCACGGTCGCGGATGGTTTTCAGCATTATCGTCGTCAAAACCGGCGACGGCGCAAAACGGCACGGCGTTTTCGCGCGCCCTTTCGGCTGTAAAAAAATCACGATCTTTCAGATGCTTGCGGAAATGTATCGGCGCCTGTGGCTCCACATGGCCGAGCCGGTCAAGTTACAGTTGCGTAATGTTCATCACCGTTGCACGAGATTATGTGAGCGAAACGTCAACTACATCAGGGGAACAAGTGGGTGTATGGTACGTTCTTGCTCGTACCCGAACGGAGGCCGGGTGATGCAAAGACAACGACATAGGAGTTGATGTCATGAAAATGTCTCTGAGAAACTCACTTGCTGCACTTGTTCTATCGACTGCGATCGCTGGTGTCGCTGCTCCGGCATTCGCCGACAGCTATTACCAGGGTATCGACCCCCATGCCATCCAGCCGCGCACGACGGCGCAACCGAGGATGATGGACGACGGTTCCGTTGACCGCATGCCGACCGGCAGCATCTACAGAACCGCGCCGCCGCGCGTCATTTACCAGCGGCCGTCTTTTGAGCGCTACCAGGGTGGTGACGGCGAGTACTACCAGGGTCTCGTCCCGCCTTCCTATTGAGCAATGAAGGTTCGACGCCAGGTGTGGGGACCGGCGCGTGACAAAACCCTCCCGGAACGACGTTCCGGGAGGGTTCGTTTTTCTAAGGCTTGGGTTTGCCTTCCTGCCAGTTGACGGTCTGGCCGTAGAGCGGGATCGTCGTGATCGACATCTTGGCCGAGCCGTCGGTCAGTTCGCGCGAGTGGGCGAGATAGATCAGCGTGTCGTTCTTGCGGTCGTAGATGCGGGTGACGAGCAAATCTTTCCAGATCAGTGACAGCCCGGAGCGGAAGACTTCCTCGCCTTCCTTCGAGAGATCGATGTCGCCGATCTCGATCGGGCCGGTCTGGCGGCAGGCAATCGAGTTGTTGGAGGGATCCTCGAACCAGTTGCCGTTCTTCAGCCGGTCGATGACGCCGCGATCGAAATAGGTGACGTGACAGGTCACGCCCTTGACTTTGGGGTCGCTGACCGCGTCGACGATGATGTCGTTGCCGAGCCAGTCGACGCCGACTTCGCCGACGGTTTCGGCGCGGGCGGGAGAGACGGTCGTCACGACAGCGGCGAGGCCGGCCAGGATCGAGACGCGGAACGAACGGGACATGGATTTCCTCCGATGGACTGCCCCGTTCACATAGGTTCTGCCGCTGTCATTGCAAGAAGGGTGGCAAGAGGCGGGCCGTGCGGAGGTTGCCTCAGCCGGCGTCGCGCAGCAGTTGCGGTGCGCGCGAATAGTCTTCGGCAGCGCGAAGCTGCGCGGCGGCGGCGGCAAGCACGCGCGCGCTCGCATCCGGCTGCAGCCGGCCGGCGATCGTGCAGCGGTCGCGGCCGTCGGCCTTGGACGCATAGAGCGCCATGTCAGCCCGGACCATCACGTCGGTCATCGTGTCGCCCTGACCCGCGCTTGCAATGCCGATGCTGACCGTCAACCGGATCGGTTGGCCGAAGCGGCCGATAGGCGTGTCACGGACCGTGCGGCCGATCTCCTCGGCGAGCAGAAACGCTTCCCCCTCCGTGTGATCGGACAGAACGATCCCGAATTCCTCGCCGCCGATGCGCCCGAAGGTGCCGCGTCCGGCAAGGCAGGCTGCGACGATACCGGCGAAATGGCCGAGCGCGGCGTCGCCGGCGGCATGGCCGTAGCGATCGTTGATCTGCTTGAAATAATCGAGGTCGAGCAGCAGGAAGGCGGCCGGGCGCGTGCGGGCGAGACACGACACGAACAGGCGCTCGCCGAGATCGATGAAGGCGCGTCGGGACAGCGCTCCCGTCAGCTCGTCGCGGGCGATCGTGGTCTTGAGATCGGCGATCACGCGGTCATGCGCCATGAGTATGACGCCAAGAAACAGGATCGGCATGTAGAGCAGCCACATGGCCGCCAGCGCGAAATTCCAGGCGACCTGCGCGACCGGGCCGGTCTGGTGCACGGTGGCGGCCGGCAGGTGTGCGGCGATATGCAGGAGCGTCACGCCGGCAACGGCAGCCCCGACGACGATCCCCCGTCGCATTGTCGGATCGCTGGCCGTGCGCAGCCTCAGGACAAAAATGGAAGCGACCACGAAGACGGCGGCCGCGATGCCGAGCGCGATCAGCGCCCGAGTTGCGACACTCTCCGGGCCCGAGGCTGCCAGAACCGATATGGTGGCAGCCGAGGCTGCGCCGAGCGACAGGATTGCCGACCTCCAGCTGGGCAGAGCGAAGAATGCGCGGAACCCGGCAAGAACGAAGAGACAGGCGACGGCAAGAAACGCATAGCCGACAAGCGCCAGCGGCCGGAGCGACGAAACCTCGGACAACATCACCAGCGCCATGGCAACGGCCGTCGTTGCGCAGCCTGAAGCGAACTCCGCGGCGCCCGGGGTCGAGGATTTCCGCAGCGACAGCAGCACCGGCAGCATCAGCAGCAGGGAGATGATCGATAGGGCGGGGAGAAAGCTCATTTCGAAACGGCCCGTCGTGCTAAAATCGAGGAAGGCGGCTTGCGACAAAGCCAAATATGCATGGTCAATTGGTAGCTTTGGCGCCTTAACGAAATCCGGCGAAATTCGCTGCAATTTTAGCGATTGCTACGATTGGCGCGGTTGTCCAGCGATGCTGGATGACAACTGCCGGACGGTGGGGTGTTTGGTTGGTCGCGACGCGGTGCCAAGTGTGTCAAAAGGCTTTCCGCTGATTGGGAGAGGCGACATGTTCACGGGACCGGTGTTGTTTGAGGATAGGGCCGATGCGGGCCGCCGGCTGGCGCAGGCGGTGGCGGCCGAGGCGCCGCCGGAGCCCCTGATAATGGCGCTGCCGCGTGGTGGCGTTCCGGTTGCCTTCGAGATTGCCATGCATCTCCACGCGCCGCTCGAGGTGCTGATCGTGCGCAAGATCGGCGCACCGGGCCATCAGGAATTCGGCCTTGGCGCACTGGTCGATGGCGAAGAGGCGGAACTGGTGCTGAACCGCGAGGCCGTGCGCCTGGTGCGGCCGCCGCGTGGCTACCTCGCCGCCGAAACCGAGCGCCAACGCGCCGAGATAGCAAGGCGGCGCATACTCTATCTCGGTGACCGCGAACCGCTTTCGCCAAAGGATCGCAATGTGGTGCTCGTCGATGACGGCATTGCCACCGGCGGCACGATCCGCGCGGCGATCGAGGCGCTGCGCCGGACCGGTGTCCGCAGCCTGCTGCTGGCGGTTCCCGTCGCGCCGGCCAGCGCGATCGCGCGCCTGCGGTCATCGGTTGATGGCATCGTCTGCCTCTCCACCCCCGCCTTCTTCCGCGCCGTCGGCCTGCATTATCGCGACTTCGAGCAAACCTCCGATGCCGAAGTCATGGCGCTGATCAGCAAGGCGAGGACAGGCGGGGACGGAGACGCTTGAGGTGGCGCTGCCACCACCATCATCTGCTGCCGGCCGTATTGAAACCTTGGAACCGCCGCGCCACATTGCCGGTGCTTGATTGAAGCGTGGGACGGCCGCCTGAGGAGGGGGCCGGAAGGGGGAATGATGGCAGTTTCACTGGAAATTGGGAAAACGCTTGCCGATTTTTGCCGGCCGGACCGGATGGCGCTGGTCGTCTACGACATGCAGGTGGGGATCGCCAACCAGGTCAAGAATGGCCCGGCGATCCTGGCTGAGGTGCTGAAGGTTCTGGAGACGGCACGGGCCGGCGGCTATCCCGTCATCTTTCTGCGGCACCTGTCGATGCCGAAACCGCTGATGGGCGCGTTCCAGTTGCGCCAGGCAATGGCCTGGCAGCGCACGGATGATCCTGATGCGGTGAAGCCCTGGTTCCTGCGTGGCACGCCGGGCTTCGAGCTGGTGCCGGAACTGGCGCCGCGCGAGGGCGAAGCGATCCTGGACAAGATTACGTTTTCGGCCTTCGAGGGCACACCACTGGCCATCATCCTGCGCGATCTCGGACTGACCTCGTTTGCCATCTGCGGCATCGCCACAGAGATCGGCATCGACCCGACCGTGCGCCATGGCGCCGACCTTGGGCTTGTGCCGATCGTTATCCGCGACGCCTGCGGTGCCGGACACCATGAGGCGGGCGAGCGCTCGATGGACAACATCGCCTTCATGGGCGACGCGATCCTGACCGGCGTCGATGAGATCATCAATGTGATGGCAAGAGATGAGGTCGCCATGCCGGGTGCCGCCTGACCGTCCGGGTCAGCGACCGCCAGATCGCTGCGCCGCTTCGTGGATTTGCGCCAGGCGCCTGACACTGCCGGCGGCGGCAACGTGCCGCAAGGGGCGAAGTCCGCTGCTAGCGGGCTACTGCATAATTCCTTAAATCGGAATCGATTTAAGGACAAAATTATGCAGCAACTCAAAGTGTTACAGCGACCTTTGCGCGTCTAAATAGACGCGCGGCGCTGTAGGCTCATGCGCCATGTTTCCGTATCGCCAAATCCCTTGATGTTGGTGATTTCGCCGGCTTCAAACGCGAATTTGCCGTCGAGGGCGGCCTTGACGTCGCGCGTCGTGACGATGCACCCGGCGTGGCCGATCGCATCGAGCCGTGCCGCAAGGTTCACCGGTGCTCCCCAGATGTCGTAGGCATAGCGGGTGCGGCCCAGCACTCCGGCAGTGACGGATCCCGAGGCCATGCCGATGCGCAAATGCAGCACGACCCCGTGCGTCCTGCCGACATTTTCAGCGATCTCGAACGCGAGGAAGCCGAAGCCGGCGGCTGCCTCCACGCTATTGGGATGGGCGCTTGGTACGCCCGCTGCGGCCAGATAGGCGTCGCCGATCGTTTTGATCTTCTCGACGCCGAACCGGGCTGATGCCGCGTCGAGCTGCGAGAAGAAATCGTCGAGCAGCGCGACCGTCCGTTCCGGACCGAGCTCGTTGGAAAGCCTGACGAACTGAACGATATCGATGAGCAGCACCGCCGCCGTATCGAATTTCTTGATCGTGGCGGCGTGGTCATCTCTGCGCAACTGTTCGACGATCTCGGCGGGCATGATCGACAGCATGAGATTGCTCAGGCGCATCTGGGCATCGCGCGCCAGCGTGAGAGCATAGTGCATGGTCGCGAACATCAGAAGGGTGACGGTCAGGATCGCAGAGGCGTTGACGAGCTGGAGGAAGCTCTCGTCGGCATAGATACCGGGCAGTGGCATCGGAAAGGCGATGCCGCCCACGATGATCACAATGGCGGTGAGGAGGCCGAGGCTGGCGACCATCCTCCAATGGTCCAGGTTCAATATTGCAAATGCGACGGGTGTGACGCCCAGAAGATTGAATAAAACCCCGGAGTCCCGGCCGAGATGCGCACTGACGACCGTGAGTGCCACGGCACATATGGTGAACTCCCAGAGTGCCGATGCTCTCTTTCCAAACCGATGGAACAGAGGTGTGATGGTGGCAGCGGTCGCGAGCAGAACATTGCAAACCACCAAACCCTGCAGGCTTGGTTGCTGGAAGAGTGCGTAGATGACAGCGAAACCACTCGACGAGACTGCAATAACGGCTGCCGCCAGATTGGCGACCAGTATACCTTGCCGATCGGCCTCGCGCGCTTCTGTCAGGCCCAGTTCCGCCAACCAACGTGTCGTGCTTGTCCAAGACATGTCGCCGCTCGCATTTTGATTGTTGAGACAGGCATTTCGCAATTACATTAGGTGAGTGTAATATTTCAATTTGCAGGGGAAAAGTCAGTCTCAAAGATGCGCTGCGCGCACAATTCGCAGATGCTGGGAGCGAAGCCATATTCGCCGCCAAAGAGCAGGATAGAGACATGACCGACGCAGTTCGCATCCGCCCGCTTGCCCGCGGCGACTACGAGCAGTGGCTGCCGCTCTGGGATGGCTACAACGCCTTTTATGGTCGCTCGGGTGCAACGGCGCTCGATCCTGATATCACCGCGATGACCTGGTCGCGCTTCTTCGATGCCTACGAGCCGATGCATGCGCTGGTGGCGGAAAGCGAGGGGCGGCTGGTCGGGCTGACGCATTATCTCTTTCATCGCAGCACGACGTCCATCCACCCCAATTGCTACCTTCAGGATCTCTTCACCAGTGAAGCTGTGCGGGGCAAGGGCGTCGGCGCGGCCTTGATCGAAGGCGTCTATGCGGCGGCGCAAGCGGCAGGCTCGCCGCGCGTCTACTGGCAGACGCACGAGACCAACGCCACCGCGATGGCACTTTACGACAAGGTGGCGGAGCGTTCGGGCTTTATCGTCTACCGCAAGATGGTCTAGGCTTCAGCTTCGCCGGGGCTGTGTGACAGTGGGCAACTGGGGTGAGCGCCATGGAGAACGTGCAGGTTTCGACGATCGGCTTCACCAAGTCATCGGCCGAAGATTTCTTCGATCGCCTGCAGAAGGCCGGTGTCAAGACGGTTGTCGATGTGCGGCTGCACAACACCTCGCAGCTTGCCGGCTTCGCCAAGGCCAATGACCTTGCCTTCTTCCTGAAACGGATCGGAGGCATCGACTACGTGCACCAGCCGCTCTTCGCGCCCACCGAGGCGATCATGAAGGCCTACAAGACCGACAAGGGCGACTGGAAGACCTTTTCGCGAGACTTTCTCGATCTCATGGCGGAGCGCAAGGTCGAGCAGCACGTCAAGCCGGAGGCGCTGCAGGGCGCCTGCCTGCTCTGCGCCGAGGACAAGCCGCACCGCTGCCACCGCAGCCTCGTCTGCGAATACCTGAACGACCATTGGGGCGGGCGTCTTCGCGTCGAGCACCTGTAGGGCGGCCGATAGCCGCCGAGGGCTTTACCCACTCACACCTTCTCGACGAACCCGTCGAGCACGCGCTTCTGCCCGGCCTTGTCGAAGTCGATCGTCAGCTTGTTGCCTTCGATCGCCGCGATGTTGCCGTTGCCGAACTTCATGTGGAAGACGCGGTCGCCGACGGTGAAGCGTGAGGGCTCGGTGCTGGTGGATTTTGCCACCAGCTCGCCGTCGATGGTACGACCGCGCGGGCCGCTTTCGCCGTAGCCGATGCGCTCGACGGCGTGGCCGGAGCGCGAGCCCCAGTTGTCGCGTGTCGCGTCCGAGCGGTGCTGCTGGGCGCGCTTCCAGCCGGGGGTGGAATAGTTGTTCTGGAACGGATCGGCCTTGTCGAAGCGTGACTGGCCATAGCCGCCGCGGCCGTAGCCGCCATAGGACTGCTCGGTTTCGGCGACTTCGACATGGGTGATCGGCAGCTCGTCGAGGAAGCGCGAGGGCATAGTCGATTGCCACAGGCCATGGATGCGGCGGTTGGAGACGAACCAGATGTGGCAGCGGTGTTTTGCCCGGGTGATGCCGACATAGGCGAGGCGCCGTTCTTCCTCGAGGCCGGAGCGGCCGCCCTCGTCGAGAGCGCGCTGGTGCGGAAACAGGCCTTCCTCCCAGCCGGGCAGGAAGACCGTGTCGAACTCCAGCCCCTTGGCCGAATGCAGCGTCATGATCGACACGGCATCGAGATTTTCGTTCTGCTCGGCGTCCATCACCAACGAGACGTGCTCGAGGAAGCCGCGCAGGCTCTCGAAGGCTTCCATCGAGCGGATGAGTTCCTTCAGGTTTTCAAGCCGGCCCGGTGCTTCGGCGGACTTGTCGTTCTGCCACATCGCCGTGTAGCCGCTCTCATCGAGGATCTGCTCGGCAAGCTCCGTATGCACAGTGGTCTCGAGCAGGCTCTGCCAGCGGCCGAAATCGGCGACGACGTCGAACAGCCCCTTTCGAGCCTTCGGCTTCAGCTCGTCGGTCTCGATGATGTCTTTGGCTGCGGCGAGCATCGGGATGTCGCGGGCGCGGGCATAGTCGTGCAGGGTGCGAATGGTGGTGTCGCCAAGGCCGCGCTTCGGCGTGTTGACGATGCGCTCGAAGGCAAGGTCGTCGGCCGGCTGGCAGACGAGGCGGAAATAGGCCATGGCGTCGCGGATCTCGAGCCGCTCGTAAAAGCGCGGACCGCCGATGACGCGGTAGTTCAGCCCGAGGGTGACGAAGCGGTCTTCGAACTCGCGCATCTGGAACGAGGCGCGCACCAGGATCGCCATGTCGTTGAGCTTGTGGCTCTTGCGCTGCAGCTGTTCGATTTCCTCGCCGACGGCGCGGGCTTCCTCTTCGGAATCCCAGGCCGCGTGCACCTGCACCTTTTCGTCACCAGGGTCGGTGCGTTCGGTAAACAGCGTCTTGCCCAGCCGCCCCTCATTGTGGGCGATCAGATGGGCGGCGGCACCGAGAATATGCTCGGTCGAGCGGTAGTTGCGTTCGAGCTTGATCACCTTGGCGCCGGGGAAATCCTTTTCGAAGCGCAGAATATTGTCCACTTCCGCGCCGCGCCAGCCATAGATCGACTGGTCGTCGTCGCCGACGCAGCAGACGTTCTGCGGCACGCCCTTGGCCCGCTGCGCCAAAAGCCGCAGCCACATGTACTGCGCGGTATTGGTGTCCTGATACTCGTCGACGAGGATGTAGCGGAACTTGTCGTGGTATTCCTTCAGCACATCCGGATTGGTGCGGAACATGCGGATCGGGTGCAGCAGCAGATCGCCGAAGTCGCAGGCATTTAAGGTCCGCAGGCGGTTCTGGTAGGCGGCGTAGAGCTCGCGGCCCTTGCCGTTGGCAAAGGCGCGGGCGTCGCCCTCGGGGATCTGCGCCGGGTCGAGGCCCTTGTTCTTCCAGCCGTCGATCATGCCGGCGAACTGCTTGGCCGGCCAGCGCTTGTCGTCCAGACCTTCGGCCTGGATGATCTGCTTGATCAATCTGACGACGTCGTCGGTATCGAGAATGGTGAAGTCGGAGCGCAGGCCGACGAGTTCGGCGTGGCGGCGCAACAGCTTGACGCCGATCGAGTGGAAGGTGCCGAGCCAGGGCATGCCCTCGACCGCGTGACCGACGAGCACGCCGATGCGCTCCTTCATCTCGCGCGCCGCCTTGTTGGTGAAGGTCACGGCGAGGATCTGCGAGGGGAAGGCGCGGCCGGTGGAAAGAATATGGGCGATGCGGGTGGTGAGCACACGGGTCTTGCCGGTGCCGGCGCCAGCGAGAACAAGCACCGGGCCATCGAGGGATTCCACCGCTTCGGACTGTTCCGGATTGAGGCCGGAGAGATAATCCGGGCGCTGCTGGCGGTCGCGGGCCGCCATGGCGCGCGCGGCGATGCCGCCCGTTGCCGGTGCCTGCTTGCGCGGGGCCGGCTCTTCGTCGAAGAAGGGAATGTCGTCGAAACCACTCATCATGCGGCTCAATGTAGTGATTCGGAGGCGAAAGGCCAGAAAGGATGTTCTTCTTTTATTCCGTTTTCTGCGCCAGCCGCACCAAGCCTGTGGAAAGACAGGCGATTTCGAAGCCGCTCATTCTCCGCCCACCCGCCATCAGGCCGTCCGGTCGAAGGCGGCGTCCACCGGCACCTGCAATGCGGTTGCCAGCTGGTTGGTTCTGGCGGCAAGCGAGATCACCCGCAAGAGATCGGCGTGCTCGGCGTCAGTCATGCCCTTGGCTCTGGCGGCGGCCGTATGGGAATGGGCGCAGTAGCCGCAGCCATTGCTGACGGAAACGGCGATGTAGAGCATTTCCTTGACCAGCGGATCGAGTGCGGAGGGCGTTGCCATCACCGCCTTGACGTCGCGCCAGGTCTGCTCCAGCAGGTCGGCATCGAAGGCCAGCCACAGCCACATATTGTTGATGAAATCCGATTTGCGGGTGGCGCGGATGTCGTCGAACACCGCCTTGACGCGCGGGTCTGATTCCGGATTGGCGGGCGGGGCGATGGTGCTCATGGTCTCTCCGAAAGGGGATGCGTCATGGGATGCTTCCGGCGACCGAGAGCCGCCGGATCGGCAGGCGAAGGTTTAGACGAGCGCAAAGACGCGGGCCGGGCCGCCGGTGCCGCCGCGATGTTTCGGCGCGCCGAGGACGAGAGTGGCGCCCTTGGCCGGCACCTTGTCTAGGTTGGCAGCCGCCTCCAGTCCCCAGCGGCCTTCCGGCAGCCAGGCATAATGGGTGGCGAAATCGGGCGAGGCGCCGTGGTCGAGCGAAAGCGTGTCGACGGCGATGCCGGCCGCCTTGGTTTCCTCCAGCAGATATTTTGCCGCCTCGACGTGGAAGCCGGGAAAATGCAGCTTGCCGCCGCCATCGGCGTTGCGGAACTTGTCGGTGCCGAGATGGGTGGCCCAACCCGAGAGCATGGCGACGCAGGCGTTCTCCGGAATATCACCATTGGCGGCGACCCAGGCCTTGATGTCGTCGGGCGTCAGTTGCGCGTCGGCGTCAGTGGATGCCTTCGGGCGAATGTCGACGACGCACAGCGGCACGACCAGCTTTTCGACCGGCAGATCGGCGACCGACAACCCATCGGCCGAAAAATGCAGCGGCGCATCGACATGGGTGCCGGTATGCTCGTTCACCCTGAGTTCGAACAGGTTGAACTTGTCCTTGGCGTAGCTGAATTTTTGCTCGCGGAAGAATTGCTGCTGGCCGAAGAAGGTCGGGAATTCCTCGTAGAGTTCGTGGGTGAGATCGGTGACGCCGGTGTGGCCCTGGGCGAGCGCCGGTGGGGCGATGCCAGCACTTGCCGCCGCGATGCCGGCCGTTCCGACGGCGGCTGCCTTGAAGAAGCTGCGGCGGGACAACATTTTCTGCTTTACGGATTCCATGACGCACGCATCGCACATGTCTTTGCTCCTCTCTCAAGAACCGATCGAAACCGAGCGGCAATGGCTGTCGGCGGTCGCAGGATACCTCAGTGGCAGTGCCTGTAAACGGTGATTGTCTAGTGCATTTCTGGGGAATAGCGCGGTGGTCGCGGCTGCCGCTGCGGTAATGGCCCGCACGTCATCATGCCGCCAACAAATTCGCTTTTATTACAATTGCGTAATGATGGCATTCCGCCGTTGCCCCCAAAGGTCCGAACAACGATACTCAGGGCAAATCGGAACGTTCCGCCGGCGCGTGCCGCGCAGGAGCGCGCTTTGCATATTTGGAGACATGAATGCGGGTTTGGAAACAGCTGGCGGTAAGCGCCGTTGTGCTTTTGGTGGGTGCCGGCGTCTGGGTGCGGTTCGTGCCCGGAGCAGGCGAAACGCTGGCGGCGATCGGTGTCTCGCATCCGTTGATCGATGCCATTTCCAAACAGGAAGGCGGCGCCGGCGGCGAAGGCGGCCAGGGCAATGGCGGACGCAGACAGGGCGGCAATGACGCCATCCTCGTCGTGGTGCGCCCGTCGGCGACATCCGTCGTCAACGACCGGCTGAACGCGATCGGCAATGGCGAGGCGATCCATTCCGTCACCGTGACGCCGACGGCCACCGGCAACCTGACCGAAATTCTCGTGCGCTCCGGCGACAAGGTATCCCAGGGCCAGGTGATCGCCAGGCTCGACAGCGACGACCAGAAGATTGCCGCCGACCAGGCGCGGCTGACGCGCGACAGCGCGAAGGAAAAGACCGAGCGTTACCGCAATCTGAGCAACGCACGCGCGATGACCGCCGTCGAAGTGCGCGACGCCGAAATCGCCATGCAGGCGGCCGAACTGGCACTCAAGACCGCCGAGCTCGACCTCAAGCGTCGCGATATCGTCGCGCCTTCCAAGGGTGTCGTCGGCATCATCACCGTCAATGTCGGCGACTACGTCACCACGACGACGCCGATCGCCGTGGTCGACGACCGTTCGGAAATCCTCGTCGACTTCTGGGTGCCGGAGCGCTTTGCCAACAAGATCGTCGTCGGCCAACCGGTGACGGCGCACGCCATCGCCCAGCCCGGCAGCCAGCTCGACGGCGTCATCCACGCCATCGACAACCGCCTGGACCAGGCAAGCCGCACGCTTCGCGTGCGCGCGCGGCTGGAAAACCCTGACGACACGTTGCGGGCCGGCATGTCCTTCTCCGTCACCATGGCCTTCGATGGTGACACCTATCCGACCGTCGATCCGCTCGCCATCCAGTGGAGTTCGGAAGGCTCCTATGTCTGGCGCGTCAATGGCGACAAGAGCGAAAAAGTTTCGGTCAAGATCATCCAGCGCAACCCCGACAAGGTGCTGGTCGATGCGGCCTTGAGCGAAGGCGACGAAGTCGTCACCGAAGGCGTGCAGCGATTGCGCGACGGCGGCGAGGTC
Source organism: Ensifer sp. LC384 (assembly GCF_001695865.1). NCBI lineage: Bacteria > Pseudomonadati > Pseudomonadota > Alphaproteobacteria > Hyphomicrobiales > Rhizobiaceae > Ensifer > Ensifer sp. LC384. Next base: position 184,931 of record NZ_MBST01000001.1, on the reverse strand, counting down.
CGCATTGCCGGGCGCGAGCGCCGCGATGCCGCGCAGAAGGTCGCGGAGGAGGTGAAGTGAGCGGCGCGAAGGAACCGGGCCACCAGACCGCGCGCGAGGCCGGCAAGACCGGCTTCACCGCACTTTTCATCCGCCGGCCGATCTTCGCCCTTGTGGTCAATACGCTGATCGTCGTTGCCGGCCTTGCGGCCTGGAACGGCATCGAGATCCGCGAGTTGCCGCAGGTCGACCAGCCGGTCATTTCGGTAACGACGACGCTCGATGGCGCTGCGCCCGAGACCATGGACCGGGAGGTCACCTCGGTGGTCGAAGGTGCGGTGTCGCGCGTTCAGGGCATCAAGGATATCTCCTCGACCTCGTCCTTCGGCCGCAGCCGGGTGACGCTGCAGTTCTCCGACACCACCGACATCGGCCAGGCCGCCAATGATATCCGCGACGCGCTCGGCCGCGTGCGCAACCAGTTGCCTGAGGATGTCGACGAGCCGAGCATCGTCAAGGCCGACGCCGATAGCCAGCCGATCATGCGCCTGGCGCTGACCTCCGACACCATGTCGATGGAAGACATGACGCTGCTCGTCGAAAACGAGATCAGCGACCGCCTGGCCGCCGTCGAAGGGGTCGCCGACGTTGCCGTCTACGGCGACCAGGAAAAGATCTTCCGCATCGACCTCGACCAGGCCAAGCTTGCCGGGCGCGGGGTGACGGTGGCAAACCTCAGAACGGCGCTTGCCAACGCCTCCTATGACGTGCCGGCCGGCAAGCTGACCAGCGCCAGCCAGGACATTTCGGTGCGGGCGACGGCCGACCTGCAGACGCCGGAGCAGTTCGAAAACCTGATCCTGGTCAACAATGTCCGGCTGCGCGACATCGGCACTGTGACGCTTGGGCCGGATACGGGCACGACGGCGCTTCGCTCCAACGGTCGCCAGGGCATCGGCCTCGGCATCATCCGCCAGGCGCAATCCAACACCGTCGATATTTCCGAAGGCGTGCGCAAGGTCGTCGAGACGATCCAGACGCAGATCCTGCCGGAGGGCACCGAGCTCAAGATCACCAGCGACGACGCGGTGTTCATCAACGGCGCCATCCACGAGGTCGAGATCGCGCTGGGTGTGGCGATCTTCATCGTCACGCTCGTCATCTACCTGTTCCTGCTCGACTGGCGTGCGACGCTGATCCCGGCCATCACCATGCCGATCGCGCTGATCGGCACCGTGGCGGCGATCTACATGGCCGGTTTCTCGATCAACATCCTGACGCTGCTCGCCATCGTTCTGGCGACGGGGCTCGTGGTCGACGACGCGATCGTGGTGCTGGAAAACATCGTGCGGCGACGGGCCGAGGGGCTGGGCCCGCGGGCCGCGGCCGTGCACGGCACGCTCGAAGTGTTCTTCGCCGTGCTGGCGACGACGGCGACGCTTGCGGCCGTGTTCGTGCCGCTGTCGTTCCTGCCGGGGCAGACCGGTGGTCTCTTCCGCGAGTTCGGCTTCGTGCTCGCCTTCTCGATCCTGCTTTCGTCCTTCGTGTCGCTGACGCTCTGCCCGATGCTGGCGTCGCGCATGCTGACGCAGGAAAACCATGCGAAGCCGGGGCCGATGCGCCGCTTCGGCGCGCGTGCATCCGAGTTCTACCGCGTCACCTTGCGCGGCGGCCTCAATGCGCCGCTGATCGTCTTCGTCGTTGCCGCCTTCTTCACCGCCATGGGCGGCGTCGGCTTCATGACGCTGAAATCGGAGCTGACGCCGAGCGAGGACCGCTCGCAGGTGATGATGCGCATCAACGCCCCGCAGGGCGTATCGCTCGAATATGCGCAATCGCAGATGCGCCGGATCGAGGATGGGCTGCAGCCGCTGGTCAAATCCGGCGAGATCGACAACATCTTTTCGATCTCCGGCCAGGGCGGCTCGGCCAATAGCGGCTTCATGGTGCTGACGCTTGCTCCCTGGGAAAAACGCGAACGCAGCCAGCAGCAGATCGTCTCCGAGATCAACAAGGTGACGGCGCGCATCCCCTCGGTGCGGGTGTTTGCGATGCAGCCCAACAGCCTTGGCATTCGCGGCGCCGGCAGCGGCCTGCAGGTGGCGCTGGTCGGCAACGACTACACCAAGCTCGGCGATGCCGCGGCAAAACTCGTGCGCCAGATGGAAGACACCGGACGCTTCGAGAATGTGCGGCTGAACTACGAGGCCAACCAGGCGCAGCTTTCGATCACCATCGACCGCGAGCGCGCCTCCGACATGGGCGTCGATATCGGCGGCCTTGCCTGGGCGCTGCAGGCGATGCTCGACGGCAACAGTGTCGTCGACGTCTTCGTCGACGGCGAGTCCTACCCGGTCAAGCTTCTGTCCTCGACCAACCCGGTCAACGACCCGACGGATCTGCAGAACATCTTCCTCAAGGCCGGCGACGGCAAGATCGTGCCGATGTCGACCATCGCCAGCGTCGAGGAAACGGCTGTGGCGCCGCAGCTGTCGCGGGAATCCCAGCTTCGCGCCGTATCGCTTTCGGCAGGACTCAAATCCGACCTGGCGCTCGGCGAAGCGCTGACGATGGTCGAGCAGATGGCAGAACCGCTCTTGCCGCCGGGCTCGCGCATCATGCCGCTGGCCGAGGCTGCGACCCTCAACGAAAATGCCAACGGCCTCATCGTCACCTTCGGCTTTGCCCTTGTCATCATCTTCCTGGTGCTGGCGGCGCAGTTCGAAAGCTTCATCAGCGGCTTGATTATCATGGCGACGGTGCCGCTCGGGCTTGCCTGCGCCGTCTTCGCGATGATCCTGACCGGCAACACGCTCAACATCTACAGCCAGATCGGCCTGGTGATGCTGGTCGGCATCATGGCGAAGAACGGCATCCTGATCGTCGAATTCGCCAACCAGCTGCGCGACCGCGGCCAGGACGTGCGCACGGCGATCGAGAACGCCGCCAACATTCGCCTGCGGCCGGTGATGATGACGATGATCGCCACCATCGTCGGCGCGGTGCCGCTGGTGATGGCGAGCGGTGCCGGTGCCGAGGCGCGCATTGCGCTCGGCTGGGTGCTGGTCGGTGGTCTCGGCCTTGCGGTGGTCGTGACGCTTTACCTGACGCCCGTCGCCTATCTGGTCATTGCGGGGCTTACCAAGCCGCATGCGGACGAGGAGCGCAAGCTGCACGAGGAAATGGAAGCCGCAGCCGCGCTCGAAACGCGCTGAGCCTGACCACGACGCTCCCTCGTCGATCAAGACGCCAACGATGACGGCGCGCTACTGCATAATTTAAAGTGTTACAGCGCCGCGCGTCATATTCGACGCGCGGCGCTGTAGAAAACCTAACCCTGAAGACCGAGCCAGGCGGCGACAAGAAAGACTACCGCCGCGATCGCGCCGAGCGCACTCCGGCCGGCGTGAAGCCTGCCCCAGTGAAGGAGAAGCTCGTGGGTTTCCTCGTTCACCTCGTCCAGTCGCGTTGTCTCAAGACGCTGATTGACCGGCATGATCAACAGCATCGTGTAGGGCCAGTTCAGGATGATGATTGCTGCCCCTAGACCCCAGAGCGGATTGTCGCTCTGCCACCATGCGGCAGCGCCGAGCAGGCCCGAGATGATTGCGAGCGAGGCCTGCATCTCGAAACCTCGCCGGTAGGCCGGCACCCATTGGGCCAGGGCCGCGCGATCATCGAGGTGAAGCCTTGCCGGGTGTTCGGCCACGTTGATGTAGATGGCGGCGCCGAAGAATACCGAGGCGGTGAGCAAAGCGAGCAGACCGAGCATTTGACCTTCTCCTCCCGTCCTTCAGTATAATATGCCAAGGGCGGCCAAACGATAGGTGTTTTCTCTGAAATCGCATCTTTCGCGAGTGGCGCCAGGAAAAAGGGCCGCCCGGCGCTTTGGCAGGACCTTGTGACAGGCCGGTGCCGTCGGCAGACAACAACAACTGCATCGGTCCCGGCCTCGGAATCGATTTCAGGAGAAAATTATGGATGCGGGTTATCCGCCGCAAAACGAAAGCTTTGTGACACTCAGGTCTCACCGCCGGCGTTTTCACGCGATAGTCTGCCGGAGACGGCGTGAACGTCTGGACAAAGTGATTCCGATTTGCACAGTAGCGCCTTGAAATGAAAGCGCTTCCCTGAGGTCGGAACGGGGCGGTGCTGCTGCATAATTCCTCAAATCGGAATCGATTTGAGGAATTATGCAGCAAGTTTAAAGTGTTACAGCGTCCTTAGCGCGTCATGTTTGACGCGCGGCGCTGTAATGGCATGAAGAAGGGACGTTTTCCGTGGCGTTGAAGGCGATCAGAGCTGGCTCGAGAAACGAAACCGGGATCGACACCGTTAAGGCGCAGCTTGCCGCCCGATTCGGCGATCGGTTCCAGACGGGTGAGGCGATCCGCGCCCAGCATGCCCACACCACCACCTATATTCCGGCGCAGCTTCCCGATGGCGTTGTCTTCCCCGAAAGCGCCGACGAGGTGCGCGAGATCGTCGCGATCGCCGCCGCAAATGCCGTGCCGCTCATTCCCTTCGGCACCGGATCCTCGCTCGAGGGTCACGTCAACGCGCCGAACGGCGGCATCTCCGTCGACATGATGCGCATGAACCGGGTGCTCGAGGTCAACGCGGAAGATCTGGACTGCCGGGTCGAGCCGGGTATCACCCGCGAGGAGTTGAACACCTATCTGCGCGACACCGGCCTGTTCTTTCCGATCGATCCCGGTGCCAACGCCTCGATCGGCGGCATGGCCTCGACGCGGGCCTCCGGTACCAATGCGGTGCGCTACGGCACGATGAAGGACAATGTGCTGGCGCTGACCGTGGTGACAGCCGATGGGCGCGAGGTGCGCACCGCGCATCGGGCGCGCAAGTCGTCGGCCGGTTACGACCTGACCCGGCTGTTCGTCGGCGCCGAGGGCACGCTCGGCATCATCACCTCGATCACGCTCCGGCTCCAGGGCATACCGGAAGTCATCTCCGGCGGCGTCTGCCCGTTTCCGACGATTGCGGACGCCTGCAACGCGGTGATCCTGACGATCCAGTCGGGCATTCCGGTTGCCCGCATCGAGCTTTTGGACGCGTTGCAAATGAAGGCCTGCAACAACTATTCCGGCCTATCCTATGAGGAGACGCCGACGCTTTTCGTCGAATTCCACGGCAACAGCGAGAGCGTCGAGATGCAATCGAGGCACTTTGCCGAAATAGCGTCCGATTTCGGCTCTAGCGGTTTCCTCTGGACGACCAACCCGGAAGAGCGGGCGCGGCTGTGGAAGGCGCGGCACAATGCCTACTGGGCCCAGAAGAGCCTGATCCCCGGGGCGGCAATTCTCTCCACGGATGTCTGCGTGCCGATCTCGCGGCTGGCCGATTGCGTTGCGGCAACCCATGAGGATATCGCGGCGCACGGTCTGACGGCGCCGATCGTCGGGCATGCGGGCGACGGCAACTTCCATGTCGGCCTGCTGTTTAACGACAAGGACGCTGTCGACGTGGCGCGGGCCGAGGCCTTCGTCGAGCGGCTGAATGCGCGGGCGCTGTCGATGGATGGAACCTGCACCGGCGAACATGGTATCGGTCAGGGCAAGATGCCGTTTCTCGAAGCCGAACTCGGCGACGCGCTGGATCTGATGCGGCAGGTCAAGCGTTCTCTCGATCCGCAGAACATCTTCAACCCCGGCAAGATCTTCGCCTGACGCGAGGCGACGGGCGAGGGGAGGCGCGGCAAAGCAGCCGCCCCTCGGGGCGGCAGGCAACGCCCGCGCAATTGGTATGGACGAAGACGTCCAAATGTAATGGACGGAGACGTCCCTTTGGCGTTCATATGGGCGCAGACGGCGCCGACGGGCGCCTGAGAACTTGATGGGAATGTGGGCACGGTGCTTTCGCGAATTCTGGTTGCCATCGGCGGTCTTGTGGTCGTTGCGCTCTTTGCGGCGCTGATCGCCCCGTGGTTCATCGACTGGACGGGATTCCGCAAGGAATTCGAGCGCGAGGCAAGCCGCATCATGGGCAAGCCCGTCGTCGTCCACGGCAGCGTCGACGCACGCCTGATCCCGTTCCCGACCGTGACGCTCAACGATGTGCGCGTCGGCGGCCGTGACGCCGGCGAACCGCTGATCCAGGTCGCGCAATTCTCGATGAGTGCGGAGCTTGCGCCGTTCCTGAGCGGCGAAGCGCTGATCTTCGACATGCGTCTCGACCGGCCGAAGGCCAAGGTCCGGCTGCTTTCGGACGGCACGCTGGACTGGGCGCGCGGCGCGCGCACGGCAATCCCTGCCAAGACCGTGGTGCTTGAAAACGTCGAGATCACCCATGGCGAGATCGAATTCATCGACGAGCAGACCGGCCGCACCCGGCGCGTGACCGACCTTTCCGCCGATCTATCGGCCCGCACCTTGGCTGGCCCCTGGAAGGTGGAAGGCCGCGCGGCATTGGACGGCGAGGCCGGCAGTTTCGCCCTCTCCAGCAACGAGGTGGATGAGGCGGGCGCGCTCAGCCTCAAGGCGCGGGTGACACCGGACAAGCGCCCCTTCGGCATCGAGCTCGACGGCGCACTGAAGATCGTCGACTTCAAGCCGCTTTACGGCGGCCGTTTCACGCTGACGGAGAACCGCCCGGGGGGCGAGGCGAAGGATGTCGACGGCCGTGCGCCGCTGCGCATCAATGGCGATTTCCAGCTGACCAACGAGAGCATCCACGTGCCGGAATATCGCTTCGAGGTCGGCCCCTCGGACGATCCCTATGTGGTGACCGGCGAGGCGACGCTCGACACCGGCAAGGACCAGAAGTTCCTGCTGATTGCCGACGGCCAGCAGATCGACGTCAGCCGCATCGGCAATTCCGGCAACGACGGCAAGACCGGGCGCGACCCGGCAATCTCCATGCGTCAGCGGCTGGAAGCGATGCTGGCGATTGTCGCCGACATTCCAATTCCGCAGGTGCCGGGACGGGCTAGCCTGAAATTGCCGGCCATCGTCATCGGCGATACGACGGTGCGTGACGTGCGCATCGACGTGCAACCGGATGGCGCCGGCTGGGTGATCGACAATGTCGTGGCACTTTTGCCGGGGCGCACGCAGCTCGAGGCCAAGGGACGGCTCAACCTCAAGGGCCAGCGTTCCTTCCGCGGTGACCTGCTGCTGGCGTCCAACCAGCCTTCGGGCCTCGCAAGCTGGTTGGCGGGCTCCGTCGATCCGGCGATCCGCAAGTTGAAGACCGCGGGCTTTTCGGCAACCGTCAACCTGACGGACACGCTGCAGCAGTTCGAAAACCTGGAAGTTGCCGCCGGCGATGCGAGCCTCAAGGGGCGGCTCGAGCGCCAGTCCTTCGCCGAGCAGCAGCCGAACCTTTCGCTGCAGCTGAACGGCAATCGCATCGATCTCGAAGCCTTGCAGGCGCTTGCCGGCCTGGTCGCCGGCGACGCCTCGACCTCGACGCTGATGCAGCACGCGATCGCTGCCGACCTTTCGGCCGACGAGTTCTCCGCCTTCGGCGAAGACGCGCGAGACGTTCAGGCGGTGGTGACGCTGAAAAACGGCCAGCTACAGGCCGAGCGCGTGGCGATCGGCTCGCTGGCCGGTGCGCAGCTCGCCTTTTCCGGCCGCGCCAGCGGCGATCTCGAAAAGCCCGTCATTTCGGCCAAGATGAAGCTCGCGGCCAACGACCTGACACCGTTCCTGGACATGATCGGCCGGCACGCCGTCGATCATCCCGCTCTTCGCCGCCTGACCAAGGCAGGGCCGTACTATACGGACGCCGCCTTCGACGTAACGCTGACGGCCGGCAACAAGGAAGGCAACGCGCCGGCGACCTTCGGCATATTCGGCACGGCCAACGGCACCAAGATTGCCGCCAGCTATCAGGCGCCCGACATGGCCCAGGCGCTCGCCGGCAAGGGCATGCTGCTCGAAGCGACGCTCGAAAACCCGCAGACGCTGCTGCTGCTTGGGCAGGCCGGGTTCGATCCGTTGCCCTTCGATGCCGATGCCAACGGCATCCTCTCGGTCAAGCTGCAGAGCACCGATGGCAACAACGCCAATGGCACTGTGACCTTTACCACCGAGAAGACGTCGCTTGCCGCCAAGGGCAGCTTCGATCTCTCGCGCGACCATTTCCTTGAAGGCCAGGCCAAGCTGACGCTGCAGACGGAAGACCTTGAGCCGTATCTGCTGCAGCAGGGCATTGCCCTGCCGCAGACGGGCAGCGGCCTGCCGATCTCGGTTTCGGCCGATGTGGCGACGACCCCGGAGGCGATCGCCCTGACAACGCTCGAAGGCAGGGCCGACAACAACGGCTTTGCCGGCGCACTGACGATCGACCGCAAGGTCCCGGGCAAGGCGGAGGGCCAGATCAACCTTGCGACGCTCGACCTCGCCTGGCTCGCCGAAGGCATCCTTGGCCCGGTTCAGGACATGTCGAGCGGGGCGCTGTCGAAGGCGCCGGTGGCGCAGGCCGCCTGGACCGGGCTTAACGTGGCGCTCGACGTGCAGGCGGCCAGTTTCTGGCCGGGCTTTTACGGCGCCATCGGAAATTTTGCCGGCAAGATGGAGTGGAAGGGCGAAGAGATCGCCTTCACCGAGGCCACCGGCGACTGGCTCGGCGGCAAGCTCGAGGGCCGGGTGCAGCTCGGCAATGCCAATGGCTCCGGCTTCCTGCGCTCGCGGCTCGACGTCAAGGGCGGGGATCTGGCGCAGGCGGGCTGGATGCGTGCGGGCGCCCCGGTCGCGACCGGCACCTTCGACCTCTCGGTGGCGCTCGAGGCATCGGGTGCGAACGCGGAAGCCATGGCGCATTCGGCAAGCGGCTCGGGCACCGCGACCTTCAACGGCGTGACGCTCAATGGCGCCAACAGCGCGGCCCTGCCGCAACTGATGGCGACCGCCGATGCGCTGAAGACGGAGATTTCGGCTGACGCCATTCGTCAGGCGGCGGAGGCGGCGGTGTTTTCGGGCCAGTCGGTCGTCGGTGTCGTCAAGGTTCCCTTCAGCATCGCCGGCGGCGTGCTGCGGGCGCAGAACGTGACAGCCGCCGACGGCAACGCGGCCTTTTCCGGCGAGGCGTCGTTCGACCTTGCGGCAGAACGCATCGATGCCGGCATCGACATGACCTTCCGTGCGGGCGACGAGGCGCTGACCGGTGCCGAGCCGCGTGTGCGGCTCGGGTTTGCCGGCCTGCTGGCGTCGCCGGGCGTCAGCCTCGATGTTGCCGACCTCTCGAATTTCCTCTCGCTTCGGGCGTTTGAGCGCGAGCGCCGGCGCGTCGAGACGCTGCAGGCCAACGTGCTTGAGAAGCAGCGGCTGCGCCGCGAGGTGCAGCTCTACAAGGCAAAGGCGCAGGAGCGTGAAGTCGAGCGCCTGCGGGCGATCGCCGAGGAACGGCGGCGCGCGGCGGCCGCAGTCGAGGCAGAGCGTGTAAAGGCTGATCTCGCCGCCCGCGCCGAGGCAGCGCGCAAGGCCGCCGAGGAGGCTGCACGTGCCGAACGCGAGCGCCAGCAGCAACAGCAGCTGGGGGCACCATCGCAGGTGCAGCCGGGAACGGGCGAGGGCGAAGGCCTGCAGCGGCCAGGCGGGCAGGGGCTGAATTTCGACGTGCTGCCGGACATCACCGTCCAGTAGATTTGTGTGCCCCGGTGGATTTGTGTGCCACTGTCGCGTGGCGGCATTGCGTGGACAGGGAGTGAGGTCGCCACGTGTGACGTCGGTTGCGCAAGGCCGTGGCAGCGGGCTGATCGTCCCCGGGCTCGAACCAAACCATCGTGCTTCGCCGTGAAACTCGGCGGTCCGTAGGCTCGCGCCAGGGATCGCCGAGCCGCCATGTGCGGCGGTTCAGAAGTGGATGGCGACGCCCAGGATCGGTCCGTGCTGCACGGCGTCGAATTTGAAGCCGTCGTCGCTGTAGTCGACGCCGAGTGCGCGATAGCCGGCGACGGCCGAGATCGTATCCGTAAACTTGTAGCCGAGGCCCAGCGCTGCATCCCAGTCGAGGTCTGCACCGCCCGCGCCGACCAGGCCCCAGCCCGTCAGATAGATCTCGGGCGTGAAGTAGTAGGCGCCGCGCAGGCCCGCGACAGCATCGACCCAAGTCGCACTGTCGTCTCGGCTGATGCCACCGAGCAGACCACCGGAGAACGAAAGCGTCGTATCGACTGACCAGACTTTCAGGCCGCCGACGAAATCCAGATGGGACGATTGATCCTCGTAGATCGCATAACCGACACCAAGCAACCCGACGAAGGTCTGCGATTCGACTTCGACGCTATCGGCAAGAATGCCGCTCGGCGTGCTGCCGTCGGCCGACAGCTTGGAATAGATCACGTCGCCGAAGATGCTGTAGGGACCGTTGCGGGCCTCGCCCATGGCCATGAAGCCGAAATCGAGATTGTCCCAGATATCGCTGAAACTGGAATCGATGTGCACATCCGGGAGACCGAACTGCGCGGTATCGCCCGTCAGGCCTGCGATCCAGAAGTAGGGTGCAACGGTGAACTGCCAACCGCTCTCCGTCTCCTGCGGTTGCGCGGCAGGTGCAAGAAGGGGGGTGATATCGGCTGCGCTGGCGATGGCGGCCGATGACAGGGTCAAACAGGTTGCCAGACCGATCCGAGCATAGAGCTGCATGGGTTCCTCCCTCTCATGTTTCCTGAGCGTCAGAGGCTATGGCCGCTGACCGCCGTAAGATTGTTTGAAATTAGATAGTTCTAAACAAGTATATTCGTGTCGATTCCGGTGCTGGCTCGGACGGAATTGCGCGACATGTTGCGCCAAGTACACACAAAGCGGGAGGAGGCGGGTCAGCGCTGCAATTACAAGTCTAGTCTTTGGCCGATGGGGAGCTGGGCTTTTTGCGGAATGATGTGTCAACAACGGACAGGTCTTGGGGCCCGGATTTGGTTGGCGGACGGCGACCCTGGTCCAGTGACGACCAGCTCTATTTCGCCAGGAACACCGGACGCAACCGGGTATGCCTGGTCGAGTACTTGCGGCTGCCGGGCGATATCAAGGCTATGGCGAACCAGCTGCGCGAGGGTGTTGCCGGCGCACTGACAGACGCATTCGGGAGCGGCCTTGATGATCGAGGCGAGGAGCCGTCACGTGTCGCCGGCTGCTGACTGCTCTGTGTTCGACTTGATCCAGTCGAGAACGTAGACCCGGAGCGCCGAAGACAGGTTGCTGTCGGCGCCACGCGCATCGTCGATCTCGACGATCAGCTGCGCGATCGGCATGGCACGGGCGGCCGCGATCGTCTTCAGCTCCAGCCAGAACGGATCCTCCAGCGAGAAGCTGGTGCGGTGTCCGTGCAAGGTGGCGGAGTGTTTTCGGATCATCGCCGGAGCTCGCAGATTGATTCAAGTCGTTGGCGGTTTGATTCGGAAGGCGGGCGTAAGCGCTTGTGCCGGAATCGTTTTTGCGGTGTCGCGCATCAAATGGTGCGCGTAAGAGGCGCTCGCCTCAAGTCGATCCCGATCAGAAGCGCTATGCAGTGGTGGTCAAGCCCGACGGCTCAGTCCTCTGCCTCATCAGGTCGATCGCCGGCAGGCTCGCGGCGCCCCTGGTCAAGCGCCTTTGTCGCCTTCACGTTCAAGGCGTCGGTCAGCGATTTCTCGGCTTTGGTGCGGCCGAACGAGATACGGTTCTGTTCGGCCTGCTTTTCTTTTTCGGCGCGGGCATTGCGCTTGCGGAACTGGCGTAGATTGACGACGTCACCACTCATGCCGCGTCCTTTCGCTTGCCTCAGTTCTTCTTGCGGAAGGAGTCGAGCGAGACCACCGAGCCGCCGCCGTTCTTGGCGTCGCCGGATTTCTCCGCGTCCTTGGGCGGCACTTCGCCATCGGTTTCGGGCACGGGATAGGCGGTGATCTCCGCCGATTCGGCCTCTTCCTCTTCGGCCGTCGCCACGTCGAATTCGAGTTCGAAATTGACCGAGGGGTCGTAGAAGCCGCGAATGGCATTGAACGGAATGACGAGCCGTTCCGGCGTGTCGGAGAAGGAGAGACCGATCTCGAAGCCGGCTTCGGAAACCTTGAGTTCCCAGAACTGGTGCTGCACGACGATGGTCATCTGCTCGGGATACTTGGATTTCAGGTGCTGCGAGATGCGAACACCCGGCGCGCCGGTCAGGAAGGTAATGAAGAAATGGTGCTCGCCGGGCAGGTGGCCGGTGGCTGCAACCTCGGTCAGCACCTTGCGGATGACGCCGCGAAGCGCGTCCTGCGCCAGAATGTCGTAGCGAATGTGGTCCTGGCCCATGGGATTCCCGTCTTTCTCGAACTCAATTCTACTGTCGGCTTTCCATTGCCCGTCTCAATATGACGAGTCAATTATTCAAGCATCTATAGACCATTTCGAAGCGGGGGAGAAGGTGAAGGCTTCTGTTGCCAGGTGCCTTCGGACCCCGCCTTACGGTGCTACCCGGAAGGACTTGATTTGAAGTGTCGCACCGCCGTTAGGCAGCGAGACGTGCTTCAGCATAGTTGTCGTTTGCAACTATAAGTTTAGCCCGATAACGGTGGTACAATGCCGAGCAAAAAGTCGATCTTTACGCCCTTGTCGATCCTATTTCGCCCCCATCAAAAGCCGGTCATCGAGATATCGACCGGTTTTTGGTGGAGGCGCCGGGTACCGCCCCCGGGTCCAATGGGTTTATTTCACCGCCCGTTTATTGCCATAGCCGCCCGAAGACGGCATGTGTCATATAGGTCTTTCCGGCGCCCAAGAAAAGGGGGAGGAAGCGGATATATCGCTGCTTTTCCAAAACCCCTGACATGCCAAAAGCCTTGACATGATTGGCAGCCATGAAAAACTCCGGCGGCTGCACGCGGCTCGCCAAGGCATGCCGGGGCATGCTGCAGTTTTCGAGCAAGATCAATGTGGAGGCATCATGACCGACTATCTCGCAGATGTGCAGAAGTATGACAGCGGCGCCGACGAAGCTGTTGTGAACAAGATCGTGCGCCATCTCGGAATTGCACTGCGCAACAAGGATTCCTCGCTTGTTTCGGCTACCGACCCGAAGGAACTCGAGCGCGTCCGGGAAAAATGGTGCGAGAAAAAGCTCGGCATCAGCGGCGCGGAAGCGGATGCAGCCATTTCGGCCACGGCGAAGGCCATGTCGGCGGATCGCTCGAAGTCGCGCGTGACCTTCTATTACCTTGTGGCCAAGAACCTCGGTAAGCTGCAGACGCTCTAGATCACGCTGATTTTGGGTCGGGGATTTTGGGTCGGATCGACCCAAAATCATGAACGCGATCGATTGTCACAAGTGAAAGCGGGATGCGGGCGGAAAAACCGCGCGCACTTTTCCTTAATCCCGCCTTGAGCGCGGCTGAATTTGCGGGATAAACACCCCCAAGACATTGGTTTGCCGCCGGCTTCACCCTAAATTTGGGGCAACACGAATCGGCGGCGCAAGACCATGCAGCAATATCTCGACTTCCTCGACCATGTGATGACCAGCCGCACCGGCATCTTCCTCGGCGTGGCAAACTTTTCAGGGATAACAGTTCGATCTTCCGAACGAGCGCATTGACAGGCAAGGCGAAAATCCGTCGCGGAAAGGATGGCGTTATCATTTCCGCACGGCGATTGTCGGGAGCGTAAGAATACTCAGGGTTGAGCAGGCCCCGCAAATCGCTATCGTTCGGCAAGTCAACAAGGGAGCAACATGCGACACCCCGAGACGCAATATCTTGATCTTATGGCTCATCTCCTGGAACAGGGAGATAAGAGAACCGACCGAACTGGCGTGGGCACGCTTTCGTCTTTCGGTGCGATGATGCGTTTCGATCTGTCCGACGGGTCGTTTCCTATCCTGACGACAAAGCGCGTGTACTGGAAGCTCGCCATCAAGGAGATGCTCTGGTTCCTCACGGGGCAGACCAACATCCGGCCGCTGCTGCAGGAGAATGTGAGGATCTGGACAGACTGGCCGCTCAAGAAGTACCGCGAGGCCACGGGGAGTGATATCTCGCAGGCCGATTTCGAGGTGCGGATCGTCGCGGACGAGAACTTCGCGCGGGAATGGGGAGATCTCGGCCCGGTCTACGGCAAGCAGTGGCGGCGTTGGGCAGATGCGAATGGAACAGAACATGACCAGATCGCTGAGGTGATTGCCACGCTGCGAACCAACCCGACAAGTCGGCGGATGTTATTCCACGCCTGGAACGTGCCCGAGCTGCCGGAAATGGCGCTGCCGCCGTGCCATATGGTGTACCAGTTCCATGTTTCCGGGCCGAGGAACGGCGGTCAGGATGGAGCCGATCCTAGATCTCGCCTGAACCTCCTGGTTTACCAACGCAGCTGCGACGTGTTGCTCGGACTGCCGTTCAATCTGGTCGGCGGTGCGGCTTTGCTGGCCATGGTAGCGCAGCAGGTCGGCATGGATATGGGAGAGCTGGTCTGGGTAGGTGGTGATGTCCATCTCTACCTGAATCATGTCGAACAGGCTAAGCAGCAGTTGAAGCGTTCGCCGACGCAGCTACCCAGGCTAAGCCTGTCGCGCCAGCCAGCCTCGCTGGACGAGTACCACATCGACGATTTCGTGGTTTCCGGATACGAGCCTCACCCGGCAATTCAAGCAGACGTGGCGGTGTAACGCAGAGTATCCTGCAGCGTCTCCGTACTACAGCGACCTTTGCGCGTCTGTTTAGACGCGCAAAGGTCGCTCTCCGAACACCTCCCTGCGTCCGCAGGGCTCTCCCCCGTTTGAACAGGCCGACGCTCAGTCGTCGGCCTTGGCGACGAACCAGTTGAAATAGCCGTTCTCCGGATCGGTCCGCTGCAGCAGGTCCATGTCCCGAGCCCATTCATCCCGGTATCCGGCATAGGCATTGAGCGAAGCCTGATAGAACAGCATCAGCTGATTGTGCGACTTGGAGACCAACTTCGCGAAATCCGGATCTGCCGCCGTGATCGGGAGTTCGGTCCGCTGCCCGATCAGGGCAGGCAGCGTTCTTTGGATTTCGTCGGACCGCACCCAGGTGCCGTATTCGATCCGCGGATGATCATCGGTGACGGGCAGGGCGTTTCCCGCATAACGCTCGAGCCCCGCACGATCCATCATCCACGTTGCCAGCAAATCGGCTTCGTTGCGCACACCGATTTCGGCGAGGGCGGCCGCCAGGACGGGGTCATCGAAGCGGCGTGCTATCTTGTCTGCAGCGAGGACCTGCGGCGCAAGGGAGCCAATCAACAGCATTTCATGAAGCTCGGTCGTCCAAAGCGTCACGTGGGGAAAGACATCCAGAAAACTGCGAACGAGCGACCGCGTGTCTTCGTCGTTCTGGGTTGCGATCGGCAGCCATTGCGCGACTGATCCGTTCGCCGTGAGCCTTTCCCGTGCCAGTTGGTAGAAATCCGACGAATAGAGATTGACCACCCCGGCAGCCGACGGCGGGGGCGGCTCGAGCGTGATGAGGTCGTAATGCTCGTCGCTGGCCAGAAGCTCGCGTCGCCCATCCCGCAGCCGCACTTCGATGCGCGGATCCTTGGCGGCGTTGAAGTTCCCCCTGAAATGCGCGGAGGCCTCCACGACAGCCGGAAGCAACTCTGCCACGACGCGCCGCTCCAATCCCGGGTAGGCGAGCAGCGAGCCTGCGGTAATCCCGGTCCCAAGTCCGATGACGAGGGCGGATTTCGGCTGTTCGCTCTGGATGATCAACGGCAGCAACGCCTGAAGGCGCATGTAGCGGAGCGACGGCATCGCATCGCCAGTGTTTGATACGCCCTGGATATACAGCCTTTTGAAGCGCCTGTCCGACTTGCCCTGCTCGATCACGGCGACGGTTGCGCCCAGGCCCTCGTCGTAGGAGACGATCGTCCCGTTGCCCCGCGTTGTGTTGAGAAGGTCCGCGAGATGGCTTTTGGGGGTGGCGACCGTCAGCACCACGACGGCCGCACCCGCAGTGAGCACAAGAGCCTTGAACCTGTTGCGTCCCGATCCCTCGTAAGCGGCGACGATGCCGATCGCCGCCGCAATCGATGCGAGAATGCCGAGGCTGGTAACGATACCGAGCGCCGGGACCAGCACGAACCCAGTCACCAGCGTCCCCAGAATTCCGCCAAGCGTGTTGAAGGCGAGAACGCGGCCGGTGTCGCGGCCGGCATGGCTGGTATCGACCGCGAGACGAAGCACCACGGGGAAGGCCGCGCCGAGCAGCAGCGTCGGACCGAAGACGATCGTAAGGGAGGCAACCAGGAAGCGGGCGCACATCCCGACGAAGAGACTGCCGGTCCCTTCGACCATCCACGTCTCGGCCAGTGATTGCAGCGAGATCAGCCAGGGCCCGAGGAGGGCGATTTCGGCCAGCGCCAGGAGGCCCGCGCCGGAGATAAGCAGCCCGAACAGCCCCCAGGGATCAGGCGTGCGATCGGCCCGCCTCGAGAGCAAGAAGGAGCCGCCCGCGAGGCCCAGGAGGTAGGTCGCGAGCACAATGGAAAAAGCGAAGGATCGGGTCGATATGAATTGAACAACAGCCTGTGACCAGACGACTTCATATCCCAAGGCGACAGCGCCAGCGATCGCGTACAACACAAGGGCGAGCATGGATCCGTGTTTTGGATCCGTCGCGCTCGGCGGTTGTGGCGAAGCAGCGTGTGAAAAAGAATTCAGCGACAGTGCCAGCATCGCCGCCGCAATCGCAAATCCAGCCGCGGCAAAGGCTGTGCCCGTGACGCCGAAAGCCGGAATGAGCGCGAATGGAACGGCCAGGCAACCGAAAATCGCGCCGAGGGTGTTTGCGGCATAGAGCCTTCCGCCCTTCACCCCCACGCCGCCAGGCACTGACGCAAGCGAACTCACAACAACTGGCAGGGTGCCACCCATCAAGAAAGCAGGGGTGGCGACCAGGCCAATGAGAAGCCCCCAAGCGGCAAGGGGTGTGGCCTGTTCGAGCGAGACAAAAAGCGGAGCGATGTGGGAAAGGCAAACGGTGACGGCAAGGCCGAGGACGGCAACCAACACTTCGAACAGGGCGTAGAGGAGCAAGGGACGCCGGGACCGGTCGATGAGGCGGCCAATAACCAGGCTGCCTGCTGCCATGCCGATGAAGAACGCGCTGACGCCCGTGCTGACCGCGTAGACATCAACGCCCGTGACAATAGAAAGCTGTTTTATCCAGAGGACTTGAAATATCAGTGCCGCAGCGCCCGATAAAAGCAGCATGACCCCGGCAATCGCAGGGACTGTTCTGTTCCGCGACCGGGATGACGGAAGTGCTGAGGAGACTGCAAGATCCCTTGTTGGCACGCTTCTACTCCTTGAAAGCCGAGAGGCGGCGGGGTTACCCGCCGCCTCGTCCCGTTACTGCGCGGATGCGGCCTTCGTCTTGCTCAAGATCTCGTCGATCTTGGCATGCACGCCTTCCTCGATCTGGTCGATCGAGAAGCTGGCCGGCTTCTGGCTCGGCGGGTATTCGATGAAGGTTTCCAGGAACGCTGCGGACTTCATCACGCCTTGTGCGGTCAGATAGGCATTCTTGGTGAGCCAGTCATCGTACTGGTCCGAGACGACATCGGCGCGCTCGTAAGGATCCATGCGCAGGTTGAAGACCTTCGGAACACGCAGGCAAGCGAACTGGTCCTGCCAGACCGCGAAGCCACCGGGCGCTTGCATCTCGCAGAAGACGAACTTCCAGTTTTCGTAGCGCATGCCGACGAGCTTGGCGTCATCGTTGAAATAGAAGAACTCGTTGCGGGCGCTCTTCGGCTGTTCACCGAGCAGATAGGGGAGCTGGTTATAGCCGTCGAGGTGAACCTTGAAGTCCTTGTCGCCAAGCGTGGTTCCCTTCAGCAGGCGCTCCTTGATGTCCTTGTCGCCGGCGGCTGCGAGCAATGTCGGGAACCAGTCGAGCCCGGACATCATCTCGGTGCTGGTGCCCGGCTTGATCTTGCCCGGCCAGCGGATCATCGCGGGAACACGAAATGCGCCTTCCCAATTCGAGTCCTTTTCACTGCGGAACGGCGTGGTTGCCGCGTCCGGCCAGGAGAACTGGTTGGGGCCGTTGTCGGTCGTGTAGACGACGATCGTGTTGTCAGCGATCTTCAACTCGTCGAGCAGATCGAGCAGCTTGCCGACATCGTTGTCATGCTCGATCATGCCGTCGGCGTAGTCGTTGCCCGGCATGCCGCTCTGCCCCTTGTACTGGTCTCGCACGTGCGTGAAGAGGTGCATGCGTGTGGTGTTCATCCAGGTGAAGAAGGGCTTCTTTTCCTGTGTCTGCTTCTTGATGAACTCCATCGCCGCTGCAGTCGTTTCGTCGTCGATGGTCTCCATGCGCTTGGTGTTGAGCGCACCGGTGTCCTCCACCTTGCCATCGGCGAAGGAGTGCAGGACGCCGCGAGGCGCGTAGCTCTTCAGGAACGCCGGGTCGTCCTTCGGCCAGTAGGGCCGTTCCGGCTCTTCTTCGGCGTTGAGGTGATAGAGATTGCCGAAGAACTCGTCGAAACCGTGGGCGGTCGGAAGAAAGCGATCCTGATCGCCCAAATGGTTTTTGCCGAACTGGCCGGTCGCATAGCCGAGCGGCTTCAGCGCCTGCGCAATCGTCACATCGCGATCCTGAATGCCGACTGGCGCACCGGGCACGCCGACCTTTGACATACCCGTGCGCAGCACCGTCTGCCCGGTAATGAAGGTGGAGCGACCTGCCGTGCAGCTGTTCTCGGCATAGTAGTCCGTGAACTTCATGCCGTCTCTGGCGATCCGGTCGATGTTCGGCGTGTTGTATCCCGTCACGCCGAAGGAATAGGCGCTGATATTGGTCTGGCCGATATCGTCGCCGAAGATGACGAGGATGTTGGGCTTTGCGGCGTCCTGCGCGTAGGCGGAAACGGCGGTGGCCGATATGGTCGAAAACAAAACGGTGCCGGCTAAGGCCAAAGCTTTGGGTTTGCCTGCACGGGCGGCTGCGGACGCAGCCAACCGCGCAAGACCACTCTTCAAGTCTATGCTCATCTAATGTCTCCCTGAGGTCAATAAGTAGGTTGCTCTCGTGATGGAAGGTAAAGTCTCGAAGGAACGCCGGCAGTTTGGGAGAAATGGTCGCACGCACAAGTACGTAACAGTAACGAAAGCCGAAAGACGCCGCGGGGAGCGTCCCTGAGACTGGCCGTTCGGTCGCGATGACCAGCCTTGCTTAGAAGGTGCTTTTTCGCCCCGCGTCGTGCCATCTCGCAGTCACCTGGGCGAACGCCATGCCATCGATGAGACCGTCTTGCACGCCGCAAACGCGGTCCGTTACCGTTACGTACTTTCGGAACCGGCAAAGGCTCGGCATGCTCTCGGAAAGGAACATGGGAAGCGCGAAGCGACTGAAGGCAAGAGCAAGCGATAATCGGCGGCTCCAGGTGCCCGGATGTGTTGCGTCGGACGGCTCCAACGGCAGATCGGCAAGGGGCATTGACATCGTTTTGGCGGAACTGACTCATGGCTTCGGACAACAAGCAACTGGGACTCCTCAGACTCATGCTGCAACTGCCTGGCGTTCGCGGCCAGTTGCAGCTTCTCAGCGCCAGCAACGCTTCTGTTGCTGGCCTGTGTGAGGCCTATGGCGAGGCAAGCGAGATGCTGGAAAGGCAGCGCCGCCTGGGAGGACGCGACAAGGATCTCATCGCCGAATTCGAATCCATCTGTCGGGGCATCGAGGAAGACGTGCTTGCGATCTGCTTGATGAAGGCGGGAGGCAGGTGAGTATTGACGCCATCCTCGGAGTTCACCGAGCGGTCCCGTCTTTACTGCTACTGCATAATTCCTTAGATCGAAATCGATTTAAGGAATTATGCAGCAACTCTGACGGGGCGCCGGCTCGGGCGGTGAGGGCAGGGCCGTCGATACGGGCATTCGCGTGACGGCGGGAGACCGGGAGGGTTTGCCGCCGCTTACATAATTCAAGCGTTGCAGTGTTCCTTGCGTGTCTTGTTTGGCGCGCGGCGCTGCCGGGAGGTTTCGATGCTGACGCTCGTCCACGCACCGCTGTCGCGCTCGTCGCGCATCGTCTGGCTGCTCGAGGAGATCGGTGCGGAATACGAGATCCGCTATGTCTCGATCCGCCGCTGGGATGGCACCGGCGCGCCCGACGACGACAACCCGCATCCGCACAAGCAGGTGCCGGCGCTCTTGCACAAGGGTGCGCTGATCTGGGAATCGGCGGCCGTGGTGCAATACCTCACCGATCTTCATCCGGAGTGCAGCCTCGGCCGGGCGCCTGGCCATCCCGAGCGCGGCGCCTATCTCTCCTGGCTTGCCTATTATGCCGGCGTGATCGAGCCGACGGCGCTTGCGCATATCACCGGCGCGACGATCAATAATCCGGCGCAGGCGCGGCTCTACAGCGAAATGTGCGCCCATGTGATCGACGTGCTCAGCCGGCAGACCTATCTGCTCGGCCCGACGATGAGCGCGGCCGACCTGCTGCTTGCAAGCGCGCTGCAATGGATGCGAAAGATCCTGCCCGAGAGCGAGGTCGTCGACCGCTACATCCGGGTGGTCACGGACCGGGCAGCCTATGTCAGGGCAAGAGAAATCGACAGCAAACCGAATGGGTTCCATGACTGATACCAGCACCAACCAGCCGAAAATCTCCCTCATCGCCGCGGTTGCCGCCAACGGCGTCATCGGCCGCGAGGGCGATCTGCCGTGGCGGCTCCCGACCGACCTCAAGCGCTTCAAGGCGCTGACGATGGGCAAGCCCGTGATCATGGGTCGCAAGACCTGGGCCTCGATCGGCCGTCCGCTGCCGGGCCGGGCGAACATCGTCATCAGCCGCAGTGCCGATTTTTCCGCCGAGGGTGCGATCGTCGTGCACTCGCTGGAAGAAGCGCTGGCCACGGCGCGGCGCGAAGCCTTGGCAGCCGGTGTGGACGAAGCCTGCGTCGTCGGTGGCGGCGAGATCTATCGCCAGGCGATCGGCGTGGCTGATGTCCTTCATATCACCGAGGTTCCGGCCGACATCGAAGGCGATGCCCGCTTCCCGGATATCGATCCGGCTATCTTCGACAAGGTGTTCGAGGAAGATCTGCCGCAGGGCGAGAAAGACAGCCATGCCATGCATTTCGTGACCTGGCGCCGCCGGGTTGTCGCTGGCGCATAACCCTTTAGGTCGGTGCCGGTTGAAAGAGGGGTTATGCAGCGATCTTCACGTGTTGCAGGGTCCTTGGTGCGGCATATGCGACGCGCGGCGCTCGAATGGCCCATTCGTCAACTATTTTGAACCATTTACGGTGAACTCTGGCGTATCGCGTTGAAAGCGATGCCTGTCATACTTATAACGGGTTCATATCGTGGACGAACGTGCGCTCGCGCGGCAGTTCATCGTGAGAAGTTTTCAAAAGAGAGGTTTTGATGCCCTGGAGCAATCAGAATGGCGGCGGCGGCCCTTGGGGCGGCGGCGGCGGCAATCAGGGGCCATGGGGCCAGGGGCCGAACCGGCCGCGCGGCGGCAGAGGCGGCCCGCCAGATCTCGAGGAGATCATTCGCCGTGGCCAGGATCAGCTGAAGAACGTCGTTCCCGGCGGTTTCAACGGCGGCGTCTTCGCCATCGTCGGCCTGCTGATCGTCGGCTTCATCCTGATCAACTCGATCTATACCGTCCAGCCGGATGAACGGGGCGTCGAAATGCGCTTCGGCAAGCCGAAGGACGAGATCTCGATGCCGGGCCTGCACTATCATTTCTGGCCGCTGGAAACCGTTGAATTCGTCAAGATCACCGAGCAGCAGCAGAATATCGGCGGCCGCAACAGCGGTCAGTCCAATGCCGGCCTGATGCTCACCGGCGACCAGAACATCGTCAACGTCCAGTTCTCGGTGCTGTTCTCGGTCACGGATCCGAAGGCTTACCTCTTCAACGTCGAGAATCCGGCTGACACGCTGCAGCAGGTCGCCGAAAGCGCGATGCGCGAAGTGGTCGGCCGTCGTCCGGCCCAGGATATTTTCCGCGACAACCGTCAGGCGATCGCCGCCGACGTGAAGAGCACGATCCAGGCAACGATGGACAGCTACGGCGCCGGCGTTTCCGTCAACACCGTGGCGATCGAAGATGCGGCTCCGCCGCGCGAAGTCGCCGACGCGTTCGACGAAGTGCAGCGTGCCGAGCAGGACGAAGACCGCTTCGTCGAAGAAGCCAACCAGTACGCCAACCAGATCCTCGGCAAGGCCCGCGGTCAGGGCGCGCAGATCCGCGAAGAGGCAGCCGCCTACAAGGATCGCGTCGTCAAGGAAGCGGAAGGTGAGGCCCAGCGCTTCATCTCGGTCTATGACGAATATTCCAAGGCGCCTGACGTAACCCGCAAGCGTCTCTATCTCGAAACGATGCAGGGCATCCTCGGCAAGTCGAAGAAGGTCATCATCGACGAGAAGAACGGGCAGGGCGTCGTGCCCTATCTGCCGCTGAATGAAATCGGTCGGCCGGCACAGTCGGGAGGCGCACAGTGATCAACAATCGTACTTCAATCATCCTGATCCTGCTTGCCGTCGTCTTCGTCGGTCTCTATTCGTCGATCTTCGTGGTCAACCAGCGCCAGCAGGCGATCGTCGTCCGCTTCGGCCAGATCCAGGACGTCAAGACGGAGCCGGGTCTCTACTTCAAGCTGCCCTTCGCCTTCATGGATGCCGACCGCGTTCAGTATGTCGAGGCACAGGCCCTGCGCTTCGATCTCGACAACATCCGCGTACAGGTCTCGGGCGGCAAGTTCTATGAAGTCGACGCCTTCGTCGTCTACAAGATCGCCGATCCCCGCCGCTTCCGCGAAACCGTTTCGGGCGATCGCGATTCTGCCGAGGCACGTCTGCGCACCCGTCTCGACGCATCGCTGCGTCGCGTCTACGGTCTGCGCGGCTTCGAGGCGGCCCTGTCCGACGAGCGTGCATCGATGATGCGCGAAGTTCGCGCCGACCTCAAAACCGACGCCGAATCGCTCGGCCTCAACATCGAGGACGTTCGCATCCGTCGCACGGACCTGACGCAGGAAGTCTCGCAGCAGACCTTCGACCGCATGAAGGCCGAGCGTCTGGCAGAAGCCGAACTGATCCGAGCCCGGGGTAACGAAGCCGGCCAGCGTCGCCGCGCCATCGCCGACCGTCAGGTCGTCGAGATCGTCGCCGACGCCCAGCGCGAATCGGAAATCCTGCGTGGTGAAGGCGAAGCCGCACGGACGAAGACCTTTGCCGACGCATTTGCGCGCGACCCGAAGTTCTTCGAATTCTACCGTTCGATGACCGCCTACACGCAGTCGATCGGCAGCTCGGACACGACGCTCGTGCTGTCGCCGCATTCGGAGTTCTTCCGTTACTTCAATGACTCGGAAGGCAACGCGCCGGCTGCGACAACCACGCAACCGACGACCGGGAACTAGGCGGACAATGTCCGACTTTCTGACCGGGATTGCTTTTTTCCTGATCATCGAGGGGCTGGTGTACGCACTGGCCCCTTTGGTTTTAGTAGAATTGGCCAAGCGTTTGCCGTATGTCCCGGAGCATCAGCTTCGACTGGCCGGGGTATTTTCCGTCGCCGCCGGGGTCGGACTTGTCTGGTTGCTTCGAGGATAATGCGAAATGCCACATAAACTGCTGATCCGGCTGGTCGATGCCGAATATGCGATCACCCGTCTCAACGTCGGTTCCCAGATGCCGGAATGGCTGCCGGGGCCGGGTTTCTGGACCGTGTCCAGCTCGCGAGAGGAAATGACCCTCGTCTGCCGCGCCGCGCGCGTGCCCTCCAGCACCCAGAGTTCGCTCGGCTGGCGCTGCTTCCGCATCGAACAGCATTTCAGCTTCGACGTGCCCGGCGTGCTTTCTTCCGTGCTCAGGCCGCTATCGGCCGCGGGTGTCGGCGTCTTTGCCAATTCGACCTTCAGCACCGACTATATCTTCGTGGCCGGTTCCGATCTCGACAAGGCGGTGCAGGCGCTGAAAGAACACGGGCACGAGATCACCATCTGATCGCCGCCCAGCATCCGCTCTTTCGGGCGGATCAGAAAATCGTGTCTGGACGCTTCTGAATTCCGCCGTATCTTCACTGGAAGATCGGGCGGAGCGCGATCCCCGGATCGCGTCGCTGTCGCCACTGCATAATTCCTTCGATCTGGATCGATCGCGGGATAAGCTATGCGGCAAACCAAAGTCGCTGCAGCGACACTTGCGCTTCGTCGGGCGCATGGGCTGCAGAGCATCGCATGACGCGGTATCGCTGCCGGTACCGCACCGCCGAGACAACGTGAGGAGCTCCGCGAATTGTCCACTCGATCGAAAACCTTCGGCGCGCTGGCGCTGGCCGCCACGCTGCTTCTTTCCAACACGGCGATGGCGCAGACGGCCGCCGTTCGTCCGCCGAGCAATGGCCCCGCATCCGTCGCCGACCTTGCGGCCGGCCTGCTCGATGCGGTCGTGAACATTTCGACGTCCCAGAGCGTCAAGAACGACGACGATGCGCCGACGCCGCAGGTGCCCGAAGGCTCGCCCTACCAGGACTTCTTCGATGAGTTCTTCAAGGGACAGGGCGACAAGGGCGGCAACCGCCAGCGCACCGTCAATTCGCTCGGCTCCGGCTTCGTCATCGATCCGGCCGGCGTCATCGTCACCAACAATCACGTGATCGAAGGTGCCGACGATATCGAGGTGATCTTCGCCAATGGCAGCAAGCTCAAGGCCAAGCTGGTCGGCAAGGATCCCAAGACCGACCTCGCGGTGCTCAAGGTCGAGCCGAAAACGCCGTTGAAGGCGGTTCCCTTCGGCGATTCCCGCAAGATGCGCATCGGTGACTGGGTCATGGCGATCGGCAACCCGTTCGGCCTCGGCGGTTCGGTGTCCGTCGGCATCATCTCGGCGCGCGGCCGCAACATCAATGCCGGCCCCTACGACAATTTCATCCAGACGGACGCTGCCATCAACCGCGGCAATTCCGGCGGCCCGCTGTTCAACATGCAGGGCGAAGTGATCGGCATCAACACGGCGATCATTTCGCCGTCGGGCGGCTCGATCGGCATCGGCTTCTCGGTACCGACCGAGCTTGCCGCCAATGTCGTGCTGCAGCTGAAGGACTTCGGTGAGACGCGGCGCGGCTGGCTCGGCGTGCGCATCCAGCCGGTTACGGACGATATCGCCGAAAGCCTGAAGATGGCCTCGCCGCGCGGCGCGCTGGTGTCGGGCATCATCGAGGGCGGGCCGATCGCCAAGGATGAGATCAAGGCCGGCGACGTCATCATCAAGTTCGACGGCAAGGATGTCAGCGAGATGCGCGACCTGCCGCGCGCGGTCGCCGAAAGCACCGTCGGCAAGGCCGTCGACGTGGTGATCATACGCGATGGCAAGGAGCAGACGGTCAAGGTCACGCTCGGGCGGCTGGAGGACGGCGAGGACATCGCCAACGCCGCGGCGACCACCAATGATGAAGGCGGCGAGGACAAGAAGGGCGACCAGCCGCCTGCGGCCGTGCTGCCCGCCACCGACACGGTGCTCGGCATGAAGCTGACCACGCTCAATGCCGAAAGCCGCAAGAAGTTCGGCATCTCCGACGATGTCGAAGGCGTGGTGATCGCCGAGGTGCAGGCGGGGTCTGCCGCAGCCGAACGCCGGGTGGAGCCGGGCGACGTTATCGTCGAGGTCGGCCAGGAAGCGATGGATACGCCCGACGACGTGTCCGAGCGCGTCGAAGAGCTGAAATCCGACGGCCGGCGCAATGCGCTGCTGATGCTTTCCAACAAGACCGGCGAACTGCGCTTCGTCACGGTGCGCATGGAATAGGACGGCGCGGCGCGATGGCATTTTCCTGAATCCTTTCAGGTCCATCGCGCCACTCTTTCGCAGGTCGATTCCGATCCCTGAGATTTCGATTCAATGCGGCCCGTGCGCTGAGCCGGCATCGATTTGAAGAGGGAGGCACGCGGCTGTCTGCAAGTGAACAGCATCCTTTGCGCGTCCCGTTTTGGCAGTTCGCGTGCTGCGGCGACGGGCTCTTATCGACCGATCACTTTGAGGTACCCCGTGCCGCATCTTGCCGGCAGGACGGCATGGCGGGCCAAGCCAGATCAGTCGCCGGCATACTGCATAATTCCTTAAATCGGAATCGATTTAAGGAGAAAATTATGCAGCAGATTTAAGGAGTTACAGCGTCCTTTGCGCGTCATATTTGACGCGCGGCGCTGTAGCGTGCACCCGCACAAGCTGCCTCGTCCGATCCGGTGTGGCGTGTCTGGCGCGTTGGCGGCTGAAAGGTCAACAGGCGCAACGCGTCGATCAGGATCTCGAGGATGGCAGACATGGCCGGATCCTCCTTTCTGTCCCCTCATTTCAACGCACTTGCCGCCAGGTCTCAAACGAGTTTACAGTCGGCTTCGGATGACTTGAGGTTATGCATGAAGCGCGGCCGTCTGCCCCTGACAGCATTGCGGAGTTTCGAGGCGGCGGGCCGGCTCGAAAGCTTCACGCTGGCTGCGGGCGAACTTTTCGTCTCGCAGGCCGCAATCAGCCGGCAGATCCGCGAGCTGGAAGACCTTGTCGGCCGGCCGCTGTTCGAACGGCGCCACCGCAGCGTCAGCCTGACGGCGGAGGGGCGGTCGCTGCTTTCGGTGCTGACCTCTGCCTTCGACATGGTCGGCGACAGTCTGGAGGCGCTCTCCGGGCGCAAGGCGAATCAGGTGCTGAGGGTGAGCGCCGAGCCTTCCTTTGCCGGTTGCTGGCTGGTGCCGCATCTGGCTGAGTTCCAGGGCGAGCATCCGGAGATCGACCTGCTGATCGACGCCGACCCGCGGCTGGTGGAGTTTCGCAGCGGCGACGCCGATATCGCCATTCGCCACAGCGTCAAGTTCTCGTCCTGGCCGCGCGTCGAAGCGCGACGACTTGCTGAGGTCGAGATGATCCCCGTGATTGCGCCGGGGCTCACCCGGTCCGGCAGGCCGCTTTTGACTCCGGTTGATCTCATGCAGCATGCGCTCCTGTCCGAGGACAATCGCGAGCTTTGGGAGCAATGGTTTGCCGCCGCCGGGGCGGGGCCGGTGCGCATCGAACGCGGCGCGATCTTCAACGATGGCGCCATGGTCCTGCAGGCGACGCTGCGCGGCAACGGTGTCGGACTGATCGACCGCGATCATGTGTGCGACGACGTTGAGGCGGGGCGCTTGCTGCAGCCGTTCGATATCTCCGTGCCCTATGGCGCCTTGTGGCTGGTGGTCCGGCGTTTCGACGCATTGTCGGAGGCGGCACAGGCGTTTGTGGCGTGGGTCGAGCGGACATATCCGGGGGCAGGGCGCGGGAATTGAGCTTCGAGTGGTTCTGTGAAGTGCGCTGGATGGGGCTGCCCCTCATCCGCCTGCCGGCACCTTCTCCCCGCGCACGGGGAGAAGGCCGATGGTCTTGACCGTTTCAACGGAAACAATGGATTGGGCCCTCACTGTCCTGCCGGGCATCTCTCCCCGCAGGCGGGAGAAGGCCCGGATGCAACCGGTTGGCGCCGCTCAAACGTTGCGGGTTGGCGAGATGAGTGCGGCTTGCGTTTCTCTCCCCGTTGGCGGGGAGAGATGTCCGGCAGGACAGTGAGGGGCAAGCGCCAGGCGACAAGCGGCGAGCAACTACAGCGCCGCGCGTCTGATCAGACGCGCAAAGGTCGCTGTAGCACTTTGAATTGCTGCATGTTTTTGTCCTTGAAACGGCTACGATTCAAGGAAACATGCAGCAGCGAACTCCGCAAGCCGCAGCTTATGGCGCGATCACGCCCCGCGCTTTGCCCGCTGCGCCTGCCAGTCCGCCCTGGTCGTCGCGTAGAGCACATGGTGAACGAGCTGTGGCTTGTCGGCGGGAATGCGCGGGTGGTTGAAGTCGCGTGTCGGGTCCCGGTGCATTCCGAGGCGGGCCATGACGGCGGTCGAGCGGATGTTTTCGGGGATGGCGAAGGAGACGATTTCGCGAAGACCCTGCTCCTCGAAGCCGTAGCGCAGGAGATCGCGCGCGGCCTCGCTGATATAGCCCTTGCCCCAGAAGGGTAGCGCGAGCCGCCAGCCGATCTCGACGGTGCCTTTCGGCAGACAGGGTTCAAGGTCGGTATAGGCGAGGCCGCAGAAGCCGATGGGGCGGTCGTCGGCCTTGAGCGCCACCGCAAAGAAGCCGAGCCCGGTTTCGGCAATGCCGCGGCCGACGCGGTCGAACAGCGCGTCGGATTCCTCCCGGCTGCGGCGATGGGGGAAGAATTCCATCACCTTGGGATCGCTGTTGATCTCGAAGAAGAGATCACGGTCGCTTTCCTTCCAGGCGCGGATGCGCAGCCGTTCGGTCTCGGAAACGATCATCTGATGAAATCGGTCTTTCGATAGCCCTGCAGATAGAGAAGGGCCGTGAGGTCGCCATGGTCGATGCGGACCTTCGCCTGCTCGGCGACCACGGGCTTGGCGTGCAGCGCGACGCCGGTGCCGGCCAGCTGCAGCATGCCAAGGTCGTTGGCGCCGTCGCCGACGGCAAGCGCTTCGTCGGTCGAGATACCAAGCCGGCCGGCAATGTCAAGGAGGGCGTCGACCTTGGCCTGCTTGCCGAGGATCGGTTCGGCGACCTCGCCGGTCAGCGTGCCGTCCTTCTCGATCAGCGTATTGGCGCGGTTCTCCTGGAAACCGAGCATGTCTGCGACCGGGCCGGTAAACACGGTGAAGCCGCCGGATACGAGCGCGGTGTAGTAGCCCTTCGCCTTCATGGTGGCGATCAGCTCAGGGCCGCCCGGCGTCAGCGTGATGCGCCTGGCGATGACATCGCCGACGACGCTCGAGGGCAGGCCCTTCAGAAGCGCGACGCGCTCGATCAGCGCCGGCTCGAAGGCGATCTCGCCGTTCATGGCGCGCGCGGTAATGGCGGCGACCTTGTCCTTGAGCCCGACTTCGGCGGCAAGTTCGTCGATGCATTCCTGGCCGATCATGGTGGAATCCATGTCGGCGATCAGAAGCTTCTTGCGCCTGGTGTCGGTGTCCTGGACGGCGACATCGACGGCCAAGCCGCTGAGGGCGCCGCGCAGCGCCGCCTCGGCGGCAAAGGGATCTGTGCCGTCGGTGAGCGCGAGGTCGCAGGCGATGCCATCGGCAAGCCAATAGAGACCGGATGCCTTGACGGCGTCAGCGGCGGCTTCCGCGAGCGCTGGCGTCAGAACAGGATTTGACGGATTGGCGATAAGCGTGGCAACGAGAGCCATGGACAACAACCTTGAAACCGATACGGACGCGATCCTGATAACCGGGCCGACCGCCAGCGGCAAGTCCGCGCTTGCGGTCGAATTGGCGCGCCGGCATGGCGGCGTCGTCATCAACGCCGACAGCATGCAGGTCTACGACACGTTGCGGGTGCTGACGGCGCGCCCCGACGAGGCCGACATGGGCGGTGTCGAGCACTGTCTTTACGGCCATGTGCCGGCCGGCGAGGCCTATTCGACCGGGGGATGGCTGCGCGAGGCCGAGGCGCTGGTCGGCGCGCTGCGCAAGGACGGTCGCCTGCCGGTCTTCGTCGGCGGCACTGGGCTCTATTTCAAGGCGCTGACCGGTGGGCTTGCCGACATGCCCGAAATTCCAGCCGCCATTCGCGACGGGCTGCGCGAGCGGCTGAGGCAAGAGGGGCCGGAAGGGCTCCATGCCGAGCTTGCCGTGCGCGATCCGCAGACGGCAGGCACGCTGAAGGTCGGCGACGGCCAGCGTATCGTGCGTGCGCTCGAAGTGGTGGAGGCGACCGGCCAGTCGATCCGCGTCTACCAGCAGAAAAGCGGCCCTCAGATCATCGATCCGCAGCGGGCGCGAAAGCTGGTAGTGCTACCGGGTCGCAAGGTGCTGCACGACCGCATCAACCGCCGCTTCGGCTTGATGCTGTCAGGCGGGGCGATCGGCGAGGTGCGCGCGCTCTTGGCGCTGAACCTCAATCAGGACATGCCGGTGATGAAGGCGATCGGCGTTGCCCAAATTGCAGCACTCCTGCGCGGCGAGATTGATGAGGCCGAGGTGGTCGAGACCGGCTCTGCGGCAACCCGGCAATATGCCAAGCGGCAGATGACCTGGTTCCGCAACCAGCTCGACGATAGCTGGCAGCGCATCGAGAGTGCTGCCGAGGCAATGTGAGCTCTGCCAGATGTGATCGTCTCACGATGACAGAATCCATAGGTCGTTACCGTTACCGAGTTGACATTTATCCACATTAGATCACCCTAAATTGTATATGGACTGCAGCGGTAATCTGGTCGTCGGCATAAGTTGGAAATGTCTTTCAGACGGTCATCCTACAGCGCCGCGCGTCTTATCAGACGCGCAAAGGTCGCTGTAGCACTTTGAATTGCTGCATGTTTTTGTCCTTAAAGCGGATACGATTTAAGGAGACATGCAGTAGGGATAGCCGGCTTTCGTTTCTCGGGCAGGGTCCGATGGGGTCTAAGCACATAAGACGGATCTTCTTTATCGCGCTCTATCGACAGCTTGGCGTTGTCTGGCCAATCCTGTCCGGCGTTCTTTGCATCATGGTTGGGTGCGGCCTCTTGATTGGGCGGATAGAGGGATGGCGGATGACCGACACCCTGTATTTCACCTTCGTCACTGGTCTGACCATCGGTTACGGCGATCTGGTGCCGAGCCATGCTTCTTCGCGCGTGCTGGCCGTCATGATCGGTCTTACGGGGATTGTGCTCACTGGCCTTGTTGCAGCCGTCAGTGTCCAGGCGCTGAGGGCCACGGCGAATGGTCGCAGCGAGCGAGAGCCGCTAGACTGAGCCTTGTTCACTGTCGCCGTCCGCCGTCCGGTCGAGAAGCCTCGATGAGTTGGGGGTGTCATGAGTCAGCTTTGGAAAGAAATTCGGCACACTCCGGTTCTCTGGTTCCTGGTCCTGGCGCCGCTGGTGCTTGTGGCGCACAGCGCCGCACCCGATGCGCACACGCTGCTTTTTTTGCTTTCGGTCTTGGCGATCGTTCCATTGGCAACCTTGTTGAGCCATGCCACCGAAGCCGTCGCCGCCAGGACCGGCGACACGGTTGGCAGCCTTCTCAACGCGACGCTCGGCAATCTGACCGAGCTTATCATTGCGCTGGCCGCCTTGCGGCTTGGTCAATACACGCTGGTGAAGGCCTCATTGGCCGGCGCTATCGTTTGCAACACGCTTTTCATGCTCGGTGCTTCATTCCTGCTCGGCGGCCTGAAATATCACGTTCAGGACTACAATCACGTCAGCGCTCGGCTGCAAACGAACCTGCTCTTCCTGGCAACGATCGCACTGATCGTACCGTCGGCATTGGCGGGGGCCGACAGTGTCGCGGCAGCACCCGACTTCATGCAAGAACTGAGCTTCGGTCTGGCGATCCTTCTGATCATCGCCTATGGGCTGGGTCTGCTCTTCTCCCTGAAGAGCCATCGCGAATTCTTCGGCAGCGTAGACCACGCCGCCGCCTCGGATGAGGCTCCATGGCCGTTGAGTGTGGCCCTTGCAACGCTGGCCGCCGTGACGGTCATGGTCGCCCTGGTCAGCGAAGTGTTCGTGGAATCGGTGCAGCAGGCGGCAGAGACGTTCGGAATGACGCCCGCATTCGTTGGTTTTATCGTCGTGGCACTGGTGGGAGCGGCCGCGGAAATGGCTTCGGCATTTTCAGGTGCTCGCAAAAACCGGCTGGACTTGAGCGTGGGCATTGCGCTCGGCAGCGCGGCCCAGATCGCCCTTTTCGTTGCTCCCGTTCTCGTGCTGTTGAGTTACGTTGTCGGCCCAACGCCGATGGACCTGCAGTTTTGGCCGGGCGCGGTGATCATGGTGCTCATCGCCACGATGACGGCCATCATCGTCACGATCAGCGGCCGTGCCGCCTGGTTTGTGGGCGTGCTGATGTTGATGGTCTATCTGATCTTCGCCATGACGCTCTACCTGCTGCCGCCCAAGCTTTTGTGAGCTCGCGCACAGGCACGCATTCCGACGACAGACGCGGCTGCCGACGACAGACGCGGCGTTGCAGCGCGGCCGATCTCTGGCGTCATTCAGGAAACAGGAAGGTCAGCGTCATCCGGACGCCCAGGCCCTCGGGGCCGTTGTCGGGTGCTGCTGCCCAATAGCGCAACCCGGCGCCAAGGCTGATCGGCTGCTTGTCGATCGTGATCAGCTTGGAGATGTTGACGTTGATCGGAACGCTCCACTCGTCGGCCTTCCAGTCATAGGTGGATTCGGTGTTGAGCGAGAAAGTCCAGGCATCCTTCGTCGTGTAGGACAGGAACGGCTGCAGGAAGGTGGAGCTGATGTCGTTGCGCTCGTCGCTGCCGGCAAACGACCAGATATGATTGGCGAGCGCCCCATAGGTCCATTCGCCCTCCTGCTTGAGCACGACGACGGTCGGGCCGATGCCCCATTTTTCGCTGCCGAGCAGATCGTCGGTCGCCGTCGGGATCAGGAAGGCCGGGCCCGCGCCCCAGATGATACCGCTTTCCGTCGGCCTGGCGGGCGAGAGGAAGAAGCTCTGCGTCGTGTCGCCCAGGCCGAACTGCGAGCCGCTCGGTCCCTCGATGTCGTTCTGCGAGGTCACCGGCAGAATGGTTCGCGAAATCACGGTCCAGTCGGCGTTCAGCGAGAAGGGAATGACCGGCTGGATATTGAGCGTCGATTTGCTGCCGTCGCTCGATCCATAGCCGCGGTCATAGTTGAACTGGAAGGGAACGCTGATCATCGAGGCGACGGGGTTCGACAGCTTCTTGGCCAGTTCCTGGTTCGAATCCTGCGCCTGCGCCGTCGTCGCGAAGATTGCAGACAAGGCTACAGCGCATCTCAACCCGGCGTGTCGCATGTTTGATCCCCTCAGTCGGCTTTCATGCACCGACTCCGTGCACCCCGGCCGTGATTCTATGCCATCAGTTTGGGCGCGTAGCGGCAATTTAGCAATGCCAAGAAACCGTGGGTTAAACCGGAGGTGGAAGGATGGCGCGGTCCGCCTGTTTGCTCAGGCAGATTGATTTGCAGGAGATGCCAAAGCGACCCTTGACCCGGGTGAAGCGTCCCTGTCGCCGGTTATCCGACCGGCAAAGTTCGGGGCCGCCTTCAAGGCGCTGCCGGGCCTGCGCTGCCAAGGCGCACGCGCGCCTCAGGGCTTGCGAATGATGCTGCCGAGCGGCCGCTTGAGCAGGCTGTCACGCAGGGAACCTTCGCGTCGCGGTTCGGCAGCGGGGCGGGCAGGATAGGGATCGGCCGGTGGCTGTGGGCGATGGCCGGCCGTCGGCTCCGGTGTTTCGGTCAGAAGCTGCTGGCGGATCTGGTTGAAGCGCTCGAGCTGCGGATTGCTGGGCTCGGGTGCGCGCGGCAGCATATCGAGGCGGTAGGGCTCGATCTCGGCTGTGGCTTCGTCGAACCTGGCATCCTCGGGCTCGTCGCGCGCCTCGGGGCCGAGTTCGGTGGCCCAGAGCCGCTCTTCCTGTTCGCCGGCGTTGGTTGCCGCCAGATAGCTCTGTTGAAAATTCGAGATGTTCGGGCCGGCGATTGCCCGCATGCGGTTGACGATCGAGCGGATGTCGACGGTCGGCGGCGCGTCCTCGTCGATCCGGTCGGTGATGCCGTGGGCGCGGGGCAGCCGCTCCTCGTTGACGCGGGTAAAGCGCATGCGCATCGGCACGGCGACTGCCTCGCCGAAGGCAATGGCTTCGCCGTTGCCGATCGACGAGATGAAGCTGGTGGTCGAGGTCGACGAATTGGGGATGGCCGAGCGGATGATGTCCTGGTCGCGGTCATTGGCCAGCCGCATGGCAAAGACCGTCGAGCACTGCGACAGGATCGTCGGATCGAGTTCGCCTGGACGCTGGGTGATGATGCCGAGCGAGACCCCGTATTTGCGGCCTTCCTTGGCAATGCGGGCAATCGCCTGGCGCGTCGGCAGGAAGCCGAGCGAGGGATCGGCGGGCACATAGCGGTGGGCCTCTTCGCAGACGACCAGCATATGGATGCCGCCATTGCTCCAAAGGCCGATTTCGAATGCCATGCGGCAGAGAACCGAGGCGACGGAGTTGACGACTTCCGACGGGATGCCGGCAAGCTGGAACGTGGCGATCGGCCGGCCTTCGCCGGGGATGCGGAAGACCTTGGCGATCGTGTCCTGGATCGTGTCGGAGATCGTGTTCGACGAGAACATGAAATGGTAGCGCGGATCGTTGATCGCCGAGACGATCCTGACCTTGAGCGAGCGCAGGTGCGGCTTGTCGTTTCGCCCTTCGAGCCGGCCGATGCGCTCGTCGATCAGCGCCAAGAGGTCGGCGATGCGATAGGGCACCGGCGTATCGGCGGTAATCGAGCTTTTTTCCGTCTGGCGCCGCACGAGGCCGGACTCGGCGCTGCCCTTGAACGCTTTCTTTGCGTCGGGAATGACGTCGCGCAGGATATCGAGCTCTTCGGGGATCGCGGGCCGGCCGCGGAAGATCACCTCGGCGAACTCTTCCAGGCGGAAGAACCAGAAGGGCAGGTCGAGCGTATCGGGGTCGATGACGACTGAGAGCTCCGGGAAGGCGGCGGCGAATTCGTTGTGCGGATCGAGGATCAGCACGCGCAGTTTCGGATCGGCGGCAATCGCCTTGTTCAGCAGCAGCGTCACGGCGGTCGACTTGCCGACGCCTGTCGTGCCGACGATGGCAAAATGCTTGGCCAGCATCGACGGCACGTGGATCGTCGCATCGAGGCTCTCGTCCTGGGTCAGCTTGCCGATGATGCAGCAATCATCCTGGCCGGAATCGTAGATGCGGGCGAGATCGGCGGCACGAATGCGGTGGGCGACGGCGCCGAGATAGGGGTATTGGCTGATGCCGGCGGAAAACTCCTCGCGGCCGCCGGGGCCGACATGGACTTCGCCCATCAGCTCGACCTCGATGCGGAAGGTGTTGTTGGTCTCTTCGCCCCATTCGCTGCTGGCCGTCTGCATGGAATAGACCAGCGCGACGACGCGGTTCTTTCCGACCGTGATCGAGATCAGCCGGCCGACCGACCAGAGTTCCGTCAGCGAGGTCTCGCCGTTTTCGGCGACGGCGGCGATGGTTGCGCGCGAGCCGCTGCAGGCGACGACGCGCCCGAGAAAGCGGTTGCCTCGCTTCAAGCCGTCACGGCGATCCTGCTCTCCGGCACGGATCGAGGAATGAAGATCATTGTTCAGCAACGCAAAACCCCGGCACAACGGTTCTCCATGTTAGCGCCGGGGATTTAACAAGTGGTTTCGTGCATTTGCGCGCCGGTGGAGAGGGGGGCGATCAATCATTCAACCAAACGGTTGACTATCTGGTTGCGCGAGCGTACATTCAACCAACTGGTTGAATTATAGGTGCCTGAGATGATGTTCGTCTTTCACCCCGATCACCTGCCGAATGCCCACGAACGCTTCTGGACCAGCCGTCTCGACCGGCTCGAAAGCGCATTGCGCCAGCATGTGCGTCCATCCGCAGAAAGCCATGGCCCGATCGGCCGTGGACAGACCGGCTCACCGCCAATCGAAACTCAGCCGGCCGAACCCGGCCCGCTGAACCCAAGCCCGACAAACCCAAGCCCCGCAAACCCAAAAAGGAGACGACCGATGAACGATCTCGCGAGCCTCGACGCCTATGGCGTGCTGAGCGAACCTGACACCTTGAAGCTGACGCGGCTCCTGCCGGGCCCGATCGAGCGGGTCTGGGCCTATCTGACCGAAAGCGACCTGCGCAAGCAGTGGTTGGCGTCCGGGCAGATGCAGATGAAGGTCGGCGCGCCGGTGGAACTCGTGTGGCGGAACGACGAGCTCAGCAACCCGCCTGGCGAGCGCCCGGCCGGCTTCCCGGAAGAACACCGGATGGCAAGCCAAATCACCGAACTCGACCCGCCGCGAAAACTCTCCATAAGCTGGGCCGGCAGCGGCGACGTTTCCTTCGAGCTCGCGCCGGTGGGCAACAAAGTGCTCTTGACCGTGACCCATCGCAGCATTGCCGATCGTGCCACCATGCTGATGTTCGGTGCCGGCTGGCACATGCATCTCGACGTTCTGGCTGCTCGTGCCAACGGCGAGGAACCGCAACCTTTCTGGGACGGCTGGAGCCGGCTGATGAAGGACTACGAGGAGCGCCTTCCGGCCTGAGGAGGGGCGCCCGGTCACAACAGGCGTGTGGCACCGGCGTCTCCGGCGCCATGACCATCGGCTTTGTTTCCATGGCGATGGCAAGCATGGCCTGGTGCAGCCTGTCGGACCGGCTGGGAGCGCCCAAGACAACCGGCCGCTCTCAGCCCTTGAAGCGCTCCGCCTCTTCAGACCCTCGCGTCGCATCGCCCGCGCTATAGGAGTGCGCGCCGGTGCCGGCGAGCTTGCCGCCGGCGACGATCAGATAGTCCTCGCGGATCGGCCTGCCTTCGAACCAGCATTCCAGGATCTCCCGCGTGCCTGCGGCGTAACGCGCCTGGGCGGACAGCGACGATCCCGAAATATGGGGCGTCATGCCGTGGTGCGGCATCGACCGCCAGGCATGGTCCTTCGGCGGTGGCTGCGGGAACCACACGTCACCGGCATAGCCGGCAAGTTGGCCGGTCTCGAGTGCCCGCGCGACGGCGTCGCGGTTGCAGATCTTGCCGCGAGCCGTGTTCACCAGATAGGCACCGCGCTTCATCCTGGCGATCATCGCTTCGTCGAAGAGGTCTTCCGTCTCCGGGTGGAGCGGCGCGTTGATGGTGACGACATCGCAGACGGGCACCATCTCCGCCGCCGTCTTGTGGAAGACAACGCCGAGTTCCTTCTCGACCGCGTCGGGCAGCCGGTGGCGGTCGGTATAATGCAGCTTGACGTCGAACGGCTTCAGCCGGCGAAGCACGGCGCTGCCGATCCGCCCGGCACCGACCGTGCCGATCTCCATGCCCTCGATGTCATAGGAGCGGGCGACGCAATCGGCGATGTTCCAGCCGCCTTTGACGACCCATTGGTAGGAGGGGATATAGTTGCGCGCCAGGCTGAGGATCATCATGACCACGTGTTCGGACACGCTGATCGAGTTGCAGTAGGTCACTTCCGCGACGGTGATGCCGCGGTCGATCGCGGCCTGGAGATCGACGTGATCCGAGCCGATGCCGGCGGTGATCGCGAGTTTCAGCTTGCTCGCCTTGGCGATCCTTTCGGCGGTCAGGTAGGCCGGCCAGAAGGGTTGCGAGATCACGATCTCGGCGTCGACGAGCTCGCGTTCGAAGACGCTGTCGGGACCGTCCTTGTCGGCGGTGACGACCAGGCTGTGTCCCAGGCTTTCGAGAAACGGCCTCAGGCCCAGTTCACCGGAGACGCTGCCCAGCAGAGTTCCCGGCTGAAAATCGATGGCCTTGGGCGTGGGAAGCGCCTGGCCGCCGGGGTAGCGCTCGAGTTTCGGCAGCCCATCCCGCGCGTAACTTGTGGGATATCCCTCGACCGGATCGTCGTAGAGGACGCAAACGACCTTTGCCATTTCCATCTCCCTTCATCGAGAAAACGAAGAGGAGGCCCTCGACACTCTCAACGCTGCCGGTCACCGCGGACGAACAGCAGGGCGATGTGCTCTGTTGAAATATCTGTGGCCAGCAGGTCGCTGTAACGTTTGGCTTTCTGCATGTCCTTCGATCGATGCCCGTTTCGGGATGATGCAGCAGGGCTCCCATGTTCGTAGCGTTGGCAACATTCTTAGATCACGATGATCTTGGGTCGGATCGACCCAAGATCATAAACGTGATCGCTTCTCATAAGTTCGAGCGGGATGCGGGCGGAAAACCGCATACACTTTTCCTCATCCCGCTCTACAGCGCCGCGCGTCTTATCAGACGCGTAAAGGTCGCTGTAGCACTTTGAAGTGCTGCATGTTTCCTTAAATCCGGTACGATTTAAGGAAACATGCAGTAAGGAAAGTGGAGGAGCCGCGCAAGGTTTCAAGTGGCGCGGCCCGACGCTGCGTGCGAACAGACGTCGCAGGCGCGCGCATCCCGACGATGCACGCTCGCTTCGGCGCCGGGTGCCGTCATGCGCGGCGGTTCCGAAAAGGCGTTGACGCTCCCGGCTTTTGTGTTTATCAAATCGTCCCATGATAAATTTTGCGGTTATTCTTGTGGTGGGACGGCGCATGGGCAGGATGGTGTAACCATCCGGCGGTAGCCACCCATGCGCTAAACGAGGCTCCTGACGGGGCCTTTTTTTATGCCTCCAAACAAGCTAAGCACCCAACTGGGAAAAGGGACGGAAGCAAGTCAATGAGCGGTACAGAGAACCAGATGACAGGCGCGGAGATCGTTCTCCAGGCACTGAGGGACAACGGCGTCGAGCATATCTTCGGCTATCCCGGTGGCGCCGTGCTTCCGATCTACGACGAGATCCACCAGCAGGAGGATATCCAGCACATCCTCGTTCGCCACGAGCAGGGCGCCGGCCACATGGCCGAAGGTTATGCCCGCTCCACCGGCAAGGTCGGCGTCATGCTGGTTACCTCCGGTCCCGGTGCGACCAATGCGGTCACGCCGCTGCAGGACGCACTGATGGATTCCATCCCGCTCGTCTGCATCTCCGGCCAGGTTCCGACCTCGCTGATCGGCTCGGATGCTTTCCAGGAATGCGACACGATCGGCATCACCCGGCCGTGCACCAAGCACAACTGGCTGGTTCGCGACGTCAACGATCTCGCCCGCATCATCCATGAGGCGTTCCGCATCGCCCAGTCCGGCCGTCCG
The DNA here is from genome assembly GCF_001695865.1 of Ensifer sp. LC384. Classification (NCBI taxonomy): domain Bacteria; kingdom Pseudomonadati; phylum Pseudomonadota; class Alphaproteobacteria; order Hyphomicrobiales; family Rhizobiaceae; genus Ensifer; species Ensifer sp. LC384. The sequence goes on along the minus strand of NZ_MBST01000001.1, from coordinate 146,341 downwards.
GGCCCGGTCGTTGTCGACATCCCGAAGGACGTGCAGTTTGCGACCGGCACCTACACGCCGCCGTCCGCCGTTCCGGCCCAGACGAGCTACCAGCCGAAGACGCAGGGCGACCTGAAGAAGATCGAGGAAGCCGTCGAACTGATGAAGACGGCCCGCCGTCCGATCATCTATTCCGGCGGCGGTGTCGTCAATTCCGGCCCGCAAGCCTCGCACCTGCTGCGCGAACTGGTCGAGCTCACCGACTTCCCGATCACCTCGACGCTGATGGGGTTGGGCGCCTATCCGGCCTCCGGCAAGAACTGGCTCGGCATGCTGGGCATGCACGGCACCTACGAAGCCAATATGGCGATGCATGACTGCGACGTCATGGTCTGCATCGGCGCGCGCTTCGACGACCGCATCACCGGCCGCCTCAACGCCTTTTCGCCCAACTCCAAGAAGATCCACATCGACATCGATCCGTCATCGATCAACAAGAACGTTCGCGTCGACGTGCCGATCCTCGGCGATGTCGGCTCGGTTCTGGAAGACATGGTTCGGCTGTGGCGCGCGGCCAAGAAGGCCGACGACAAGACGCGGCTGGCCGATTGGTGGGAAGGCATCGTCAAGTGGCGTGCGCGCAACTCGCTGGCCTATGCGGCCAACGACGACGTCATCATGCCGCAATACGCGATCCAGCGGCTCTATGAGCTGAGCAAGGGCCGCGATACCTACATCACCACCGAGGTCGGCCAGCATCAGATGTGGGCCGCCCAGTTCTTCGGCTTCGAGCAGCCGAACCGCTGGATGACCTCGGGTGGTCTCGGCACCATGGGTTACGGTTTCCCGGCCGCCATCGGCGTCCAGGTCGCCCATCCCGACGCCCTCGTCGTCGACATCGCCGGCGACGCCTCGATCCAGATGTGCATCCAGGAAATGTCCTGCGCGGTTCAGTACGGCCTGCCGGTCAAGATCTTCATCCTCAACAATCAGTACATGGGCATGGTGCGCCAGTGGCAGCAGCTGCTGCACGGCAACCGCCTGTCGCACTCCTACACCGAGGCGATGCCTGATTTCGTCAAGCTGGCCGAAGCCTATGGCGGCGTCGGCATCCGCTGCGACAAGCCGGGCGAACTCGACGCTGCGATCCGCCAGATGATCGACACGCCGGCACCCGTCATCTTCGATTGCCGCGTTGCCAACCTCGCCAACTGCTTCCCGATGATCCCATCGGGCAAGGCCCACAACGAGATGCTGTTGCCGGACGAAGCCACCGACGAAGCGGTCGCCAACGCGATCGACGCCAAGGGCCGCCAGCTGGTTTGAGATAGGGACAGGAAACAAGACAATGAGCGCACACCTTCAACCGACCGGTTCCGCCTATTTCATCGCCAAGGAAACCGAGGTCGCCGAAACGCATACGCTTTCGGTTCTCGTCGACAACGAACCGGGCGTTCTCGCCCGGGTCATCGGCCTGTTTTCCGGCCGCGGCTACAACATCGAGAGCCTGACCGTTTCGGAAACGGAACATGAGGCGCATCTCTCGCGCATCACCATCGTCACGCGCGGCACGCCGCACGTGCTCGACCAGATCAAGAACCAACTCGAGCGGCTGGTTCCGGTGCACCGCGTCGTCGATCTGACCGTGCGCGCCGGCACGCTTGGCCACGACCGCCCGGTCGAGCGCGAACTGGCGCTCGTCAAGGTGCATGGCTCGGGCGACCATCGTGTCGAGGCCCTACGGTTGGCCGATGCCTTCCGCGCCTCGGTCATCGATGCCAATATCGATCACTTCGTGTTCGAGATCACCGGCAAGCCCTCGAAGATCGAACAGTTCATCGCCATCATGAAGCCGCTCGGCCTCATCGAAGTCTGCCGCACCGGCATCGCCGCGATGAACCGCGGGCCGCAGGGCATGTGATTTTCGGTCAGCGGGTAGGGGGTGACCTTTATCTGAGCCAGGCGGGTGGGGGTGCGCCTCCCCCCAGCCCTCTCCCCGCAAGCGGGGAGAGGGGGTAGCGACCTCGAGTTTGCCGCGTCTATCCTTCTCCCCGCAGGCGGGGAGAAGGTGGCCGGCAGGCCGGATGAGGGGCGGGCGGAGCCCTGACTGCAGCCGTCGATTTTTCTGCTTTTCTCCTCAAATCATCTCCAACGACCGCTTGCGCTTCGGCGGCGGGAAGGCGTTGTCGAGGGCGGTGAGGTTTTCAGGCGTCAGGTGGATGTCCATCGCGTCGCGGTTTTCGCGGGCGCGTGTCGCCGATCCGGTCTTGGGGATCGAGATCACGCCGGGGCGGGTTTTGAGGAAGGCGAGCGCGATCTGCGCCGGGGTTGCCTGATGCGCTTTTGCGATGTGGACCAGGTCCGGATTGCGCAGCAATCGACCCTCGTCGAGCGGCGAGTAGGCCATGATCGCGACGCCGCGCTTTTGGCACCAGGGCAGGAGATCGTATTCGATGCCGCGGCGACAGAGGTTGTAGAGCACCTGGTTGGCGGCGACGTGTCTGCCGCCAGGAACCGCCAGTAACTCTTCCATGTCGTCGACATCGAAGTTGGAAACGCCCCAGGCGCCGATCTTGCCGGCCTTCTTCAACGCTTCGAATGCGGCCACCGTTTCGGCGAGCGGATAGCCGCCGCGCCAATGCAGCAGATAGAGATCGATATGGTCGATGCCGAGATGTTTCAGGCTGCGCTCGCAGGCGGCCTCGGTGCCGATCCGGCTGGCGTTGGACGGCAGCACCTTGCTGACGATGAAGGCGTCGTCGCGCCGGCCGCGCACGGCTTCGCCGACGATGTGCTCCGAGGCGCCGTTTCCGTACATTTCGGCGGTGTCGATCAGCGTCATGCCGAGGTCGAGCCCGGCCTGCAGGCTCTTCACCTCGTCTGCGGCGCGCGAACGTTCGTCGCCCATGCGCCAGGTGCCCTGGCCGAGAACCGGGACGGAGCGTCCGTCGGGCAGGGTGGTCGTCGGTATCGGATCATGCATCGCGGACTTCCTCGTAAACGACCGATCGAGACGGCTCGAACCGGAATCGGCCGGGCCTCCTGCAATTTAGACCGCTCGCTGGATTTGGCCAGTTTGTTGCGATCGTCCGCCATGATGCGGCGTCAACAAATTCCTAACCATGGCCGGCTTCTCCACCGACACCGGCGCCGAAATACGGCAGATGCCGTATGTCACGTCCCCCCCCCTCGGAGCGTACACCGCGACGTGGTGTCTACAACCGTGGCACGCTGCTCGCGAGCGAGCATTCTCGATGAACCGAGGAGATGGAAATGAACAAGGTGATCATAGCAGCGTTGACGTCGATCGCACTGGCGGGATCGGCGCTGGCCGCAACGTCCCCGTCCGTGTCGTTCAACGACACGGACGTTGTCGTAAATCAGGGCAAGTCACAAGCGGTCGAAGTCGCCGACGGAAACAGGAAGCCGGGGGGAAACTTCTACACGCGTGAGCGGCAGGACAAGAGCCCGAATAGGCAACCGGCTGGTAAGAAGATGCTTTGATGGCGCTGCCCCTCGCGACCTGCTTGCCAAGGTGCGGGGGGTATTCGCTCCTGTTTAACTCTATCGGGCTCGTGGTTGCCTGATGTTGTCACCGTGACAATTCCGGGCTGGTTGCGGGAATTAGGTCAGCTATGTTGACCTAATTCAATCGGAGGAAGACCATGCAAGCCGACACACTCCTGGCGCTGTTTCTGTTCGCGTTCACGACGTCGATCACACCGGGACCGAACAACATGATGCTCTTTGCCTCGGGCGTGAATTTCGGCTTTACGCGGACCATCCCGCATATGCTCGGCATCGGTGCCGGCTTCTTCGTGCTGCTGATCGCCGTCGGCTTCGGCCTCGGGGCGCTCTTGCATTCCGTTCCGCTTCTCTACACCGCGCTGAAGTTTGCCGGCGGCGCCTATCTCGTCTGGATCGCCTGGAAGATCGGCACCTCGCGCTCGCTTGGCGAAGGCACGGCCGGTGCGAGCCCGATGACCTTCCTGCAGGCGGCCGCCTTCCAATGGGTCAACCCGAAGGCCTGGGTCATGGCCGTCTCGGCGATGGCGACCTATACCGATAGCGCAAGCTATCTCTTCAGCGTTCTCGTCGTCGGACTCGTCTTCGCGCTCGTCAACTTCCCGAGCGTTTCGACCTGGGCCGGCTTCGGCTCGGTCCTGCGCCAATGGCTGTCGGAGCCGGCACGGCTCAAATGGTTCAATATCACCATGGCGGTGCTGCTCGTCGTCAGCCTCTGGCCGATGCTAAAATAGCGAAAACGATTCCGGTTTTTCCGTTTATGCGGTAGGACTAGTGCCCAATTCTTCAAGTCGGCGTCGAATGACGGATAGAATTATACAGCAAGTTTAATGTGTTACGGCGTCCTTGATGCGCAATGTTAGACGCGCGGCGCTGTAACGGCGTTTCCGGCAGAGGAGCCACGGAATGTCTGCGCATGACCACGGGCATGACCACGATCACGGCGATCATCATCACGACAACCATTTTACCGACATGGAAGCGCGGGTGAAGGCGCTGGAGACCGTGTTGACGGAAAAGGGGTTGATCGATCCGGCGGCGATCGATGCCATCGTCGAGACTTACGAGACGAAGATCGGCCCGCGCAACGGCGCCCGGGTGGTGGCGAAGGCCTGGGTGGATCCCGATTTCGCCGAGTGGCTGAAGCGCGACGCGACGGCGGCGATCGCCAGCCTCGGCTATACCGGCCGGCAGGGCGAGCACATGCGCGCCGTGTTCAACACGGCAGACACGCACAATCTCGTCGTCTGCACCCTCTGCTCCTGTTATCCTTGGTCGGTGCTCGGCCTACCGCCGGTCTGGTACAAGGCGCCGCCCTATCGTTCGCGCGCGGTCATCGACCCGCGCGGTGTGCTTGCGGAATTCGGGCTGACGCTCTCCGAGGGCAGGCGCATCCGCGTGTGGGATTCGACGGCGGAGTTGCGCTATCTCGTGGTGCCCGAGCGGCCAGCGGGGACCGATGGTCTCAGCGAGGAGGAGCTTGCCGACCTCGTGACCCGCGACTCGATGATCGGCACCGGGCTTGCGCTTTCTCCGGAGACGCAGCGATGAACGGCCCGCACGATCTCGGCGGGCAGCATGGGCTGGGTCCGGTCGCGCCCGAGACGAACGAGCCCTATTTTCACGCCGAATGGGAAAAGCGGGCGCTCGGCGTGACGCTCTCCTGCGGCGCTTTCGGTGCCTGGACGATCGACGAGAGCCGGCACGCGCGCGAATGCCTGCCGCCGGCGACCTACCTTTCGGCGAGCTATTACGAGATCTGGACGCGGGCGCTGGAAGCGCTGTTGAAACGGCACGGCTTCGTCACCCAGGCCGAGCTCGACGGCGGCCACATGCTCGAAAAAGGCGCCGAGCCCAAGCGCGTGCTGAAGGCCGATATGGTGCCGGCGGCCCTTGCCAAGGGCGGGCCTTGCGACCGGCCGGTCGATGCGCGCCCGCGCTTCGTCGTCGGCGAGCGGGTGCGCACCAAAAACTTCAATCCGACGACCCATACGCGGCTGCCGCGCTATGCGCGCGCCAAGGTCGGCACGATCGAGGCGGTGCAGGGCTCCTTCGTCTTCCCTGACGATAACGCCCATGGCCGGGGCGAGAATGCGCAGTGGCTCTATACCGTGGTGTTCGACGGCGACGAGATCTGGGGCGAGGGCGCCGATCCGACGCTGATCGTCTCGATCGATGCCTGGGAGAGTTATCTTGAGCACCTGTAAGACGACATCGCCGCTTACCGCTTCCGCCGAGCTGCCGAAATCGCCCGAGGGCGATCCGGTCTTTGCCGAGCCGTGGCAGGCTTCCGTCTTCGCGATGACCGTGCGGCTGCACGAAAAGGGCGTCTTTTCCTGGAGCGAATGGGCAGAGGCGCTTTCGGCCGAACTCTACAAGCCCGGCCGCAAGGCCGATGCCAGCGATTATTTCGATTGCTGGGTGTCGGCGCTGTCGCGGCTCGTCACCGAGCTTTCGATCACCTCCAACGGTCAGCTGGACACCCTGACGAAGAGCTGGCAGCGCGCGGCCGAAGCGACCCCGCACGGAAAGCCGATCCTCATTGAGAACGATCCGCTGCGGTGATTGTGCCGGGCAGTTGTTGGCTCGACGCCAAGACGGGACGAGCAGCGCAGTCATCGATGACTGCAACGTCAAGGGCGCTACGCGGCCCAGGGCATGCCTCCGATAGCCTCTGCTAGGGAAGAAAGAAGCCAATGCAATCCGGCGCTTGAGCCATGGCAAGGAAAAGATGTTGGCGAACGCGGCTTTGTCAACGATGATCAAATGCGAGGATGAGGTCGCCGGCCGATCACATCCAAAAGAATTGCGCGATGCGGCGCCGGCCGTCCCAACATCCCTCCTGACCAGCAAGTTGTTCAAGACCATCCGTGCAAAGTCCCAGCGATTGAGTCCATTCAGGTCGTATCAATAGCGGAGGAAGACATGAGATCCGAAAGTCGACTAGCCACAGGAATACTCGCCTTGGCACTGTTCGTGCCTGCTGCGCATGCGGAGGATGATGCCCGCGCCATTCTTAAATCCATGTCGGATTACCTGGCGAAGCAGCAGGCCTTCACTGCAACCTTCAACTCCGACATTGAGGTTGTGACGCCCGAAATGCAGAAGGTTCAGTTCGCGAGTTCGGGTCAGGTTTCCGTCAGCCGCCCGGACAAGGTGCATGCCGCCCGCACAGGCGGTTTCGCCGATATCGAGATGTTTTTCGACGGCAAGCAGATGACTATTCACGCGAAGGACGCCAAAGTCTTTATGCAGACCGATGTGCCGGGGACGATCGACGATCTGGTTTCGAAGCTTGAAGCAGACGGCCATGCGTTGCCCGGAGCCGACCTGATTCTGTCGAACGTCTACGATGCGCTCAATGCCGGCGTCATCGATGCCAAGCATATAGGCACCGGCGTGGTTGGCGGAGTGGAGTGCGAGCACCTCGCCTTCCGCAACGCGGATACGGACTGGCAGTTGTGGGTGCGCACCGGGCCAGAACCAATTCCCTGCAAGTATGTCATCACCTCCAAGGCCGTGGGGGCTGCGCCGCAGTATACGCTCGTCATCAATTCCTGGAGTGGAGGGGCGAAGGATGATTTCTCGTTCGCACCGCCGGCCGACAGCAAGCAGGTGGATGCGAAGGCGATGCCCCATATCGACGAAGTTCCAGAAGGAGCGAACCAATGACCCGCCGCACGAGACTCGCCGCCCTGGCAGGCGGTATTGCCATGATGCTCTTGGGCGATCTTCCGACAATTGGGACCGGCTCTTTCATCTCCGAAGCCCAGGCCCGTGTCGGACGCCCGCTGACGCCGGTAAGCTACGCTGGAGTGGCGCGCCGGACGACGCGCCGGACCGTCGCCGCGGGAGCTGCGGTCGGTGCAGCAGTCTACGCCCCCGGCTGCGTGCAGGCTGTCGATGCATACGGGCGGATTTATTACAGGTGTCCCTGAAGGCTCAAGCCGTTGACCGAACACGACGTGCGCTGAAGGTAGCACCCAATCTTGAGAGACGCCGGCGAGGGAACGGCGTTCAAGACGCCGCAGTCTTCTCGAACTGGCGGTAGCATTCGTCGGCGACCTTCTGCAAAAGCGCGCGCGGCACTTCGCCGGTGACGGCGTAGCCGATCGGCCCGTCGATCCAGTAGAAGGTTTCGACGCCGCCGCTGCTGTCGATGCGGAAGCTCGTTTCGCGGTTGTCGGGGTTGCGGCCGAGAAGCACCGTCAGCCGCTGGCCGCTCGCGTCCTCATACATGAACAGCGCGCCCGCCTTGCCGTTGACCGGCAGAAGCCGGCCGCCGACGAGCGAAAAACCGAGCTTCGACAGGTCGGGGATGTTGAGCGGATGATCGAGCCGCTTGCCGAGCCAGGTGGCAAGGTGGGTCTGCTGGTCCGGCCCGACCTCGACGGCGTGGCGCACCTCGCTTGCATAAATCAGGAAGGCCGATTGCGCCTGCCGCGGCAGGCTTTCACCCACCTGGGCCACCTGTTCAGGGCGTCCGGGGGCGAGGATATGCGGGGCATAAAGCCCGGTGAGGGCGCCGGCGGCAAAGAGCAGCAGACCGGCGGCAATACGGCCACCAAGGCTCGCATTCCATCGATTGCCCGAAGGAAGGGCAGCCTGCCTGCCGCTCGCGCCTGAAAGCAGCGTCCGGTCGCGCTCGTCGCTGCGGGCATAGGTGGAGAACATGGCACGAAGCTCGGTTGCCTGGCCCTGCCATTGACGGACTTCCTCGGCGCGCGCGGGGTTGCGCCCAAGCCATAACTCGACCCGCGCCCGGTCCGCCTCGCTCAGGAAGCCATCGACATAGGCGTGGAGGTCGTCGTCGGAGACGGTGTTCAATTCGTCCGTCATTTCGGTCTCCGCATGCTGATCACGTTGTCGTCCTTCATCGCTTCGGCAAGCTGGTGGCGCGCTCGCGACAGGCGCGACATCACCGTGCCGATCGGAATGGCCAGCATGTCGGCCACATCCTGGTATCGGTATCCCTCGATCACCACGAGCATCAGCACCGAGCGGTTTTCCGTCGAAAGGCCGTTCAGCGCCCGTTCCAGCCGCGAGCGTTCGAGCGGATCGCTCTCATGGGTTTCGGCCTGCAGGCCGAGATCGTCGTCGAGCTCGACCTGCGGGTGCAGCGCCGTGTGCCGGTGCCGGTTGCGGCTGAGATTGGTCATGATGGTGAAGGCCCAGGCGCGCAGGTTGACGCCACGCCACTGGGCGCGGCGCGCCAGAACCTTCTCGACACAATCCTGCAGCAGGTCCTCACCGTCCGGATCCGAGCGCACGAGGCTGCGCGAATAGCGCCGGAGCGCCGGCATCAGCGCCAGCACGTCCTCCTCGAACCGGTCGGATGCGGGGTCATGCTCCCCCGCATCCGCATTTGCGCCGTCACGGCTTGACGACATCCCATTCGCCCTTCAAGCCGTCTCCGGTAATGTCACCCATCTTCGCGTCCTTGATAAAGAAGTAGAGCGGCATGCCGTCCTTTGCCCACTGCTTGGCTCCATCCTTGCGCTCGACGATCGTAAAGGCGCCTTCGGCCGCCGCATCGCCTTCGACCATGAACGGCGGCCAGTTCTTCGCGCATTCGTCATAGCAACTGGAAACGCCGCCCTTGTCGTCCTTGTAGGTGTAAAGCGTCATGCCGTTTGCTGCGGCCAGCACATTGCCCTTTGCCGTTTCCACCGTCTTGACCGGAGGTGCCGCAAAGGCGGCGCCGGCGACAAGGGAAATGGCAATCGCTAGGGGTAACGTTCTCATGGGAGCTTTCCTTCCTCAAGTTGTTTCTACTGCATCATTCCTCAGCGTCCTTTGCGCGTGATCTTTGACGCGCGGCGCTGCAGCGGAGCGCGCAGGCGCGCGGATCCTGACATGAGACACGGAGAGGGCGGGGATTATTCCCGGATGTGTTGCATCGTCACAAATTTCTCAAGCGCCGACGCAGACGAGCTGAACCGCGTTCAGGCGCGATCAGCGACGAAGCGGGCGAGCGCCGGGCCGATCATGGTGATGATCATCAGGCGGGCGCTCTGCAGCGCCATGACGAAGGAGAGGTCGACATTGCTCGAGGCGGCGATCACCGCGATCGAATCGAGCCCGCCCGGGCTGGTGGCAAGATAGGCGGTCAGCGGGTCGATGTCGGCGACCTTGATCAGGAGCAGGGCAAGCAGGCCGGAAAACGAGATCAGCACGACGATCGAGATCACCGTCGGCACCAGCGCGCGGCGCGCATGGGCAAGGATGGAGCGGGTGAAGCCGAGGCCGATGTTCCAGCCGAGCAGCGCGTAACAGAGCGCCAGCAGCCATTGCGGCAGCTCGGTGGTCATGACGCCGCTGACATTGAGGGCGGCGCCGACGAGGAACGGCAGCAGGAAGGCGCCGGCCGGCACACGCAGCATCCGGCCCGCAAAGGCCGCACCGAGCCCGACGGCAAGCGTTGCCAGGAACGGCAATGCGGAGACCGGCTCGAACCAGACGATCGCGGTTTCCGCCGCCGCGCCGGTCACCCAGAGATGGGCGACCATCGTTGCGGTGCTGGCAACGAAGATGACGCGCAGATACTGCATGAAGGCGACCAGGCGCGCATCGGCGCCATAGGCATCCGCCATCAGCAGCATGGTGGAGGCGGCACCCGCCGACGAGCCCCAGATCGCCGTCGTGCCCGGCAGGATGCGCATGCGGGTGATCACCCAGCCGCACAGCGTGCTGACGGCGATGACGGAGAGAATGACGCCGAGGAACAGCGGCCAATTGCCGGAAAAGGTGCCGAGCATGCCGGGTGTCATCGCGCCGGCGATCATCATTGCAAGAATGAACTGCACGCAGAAGAACATCTGCTTGGGCAGGCGGATGGTGCAGCCGTTCATGCCGAAGAGCACCGCCGCCAGCATCGGCCCCATCAGCAAGCCGGCGGGGATGCCGATCAGCTCGAGGACCACCGTAAAGACGACGGAGACCAGCGTGAGCAGCAGCCATTGCAGCGCCGCTGCAAGGCGGCCGATGCCGACGACTTGAGAAGACGAGGGCGTGGCGGGCTGGTCGGGCTTCAAGCGCATTCTCCGGCATTGCCTCAGTCGGCTGGCGCGTTCATGCCTGCCTGATCAGGATGGCGCGGGCCGTCTCGGGATCGAGACGCCTGCAACCGCTCGTTAGCAGCATTGCGCGCGGGCATTCAAGCGGCAGGCAGGCCACAGGGCAAGAAAGTGCCACAGCGGACTTGGCGGGAGGCTGACTGGTTGGGAGACGCAATCCCGTGACATGGCGTGCGCCATTGCGCAGCGGCGCTGAGCATCCTCGCGCCCGATAGATCGGCGATATCGCCTTGATCTGGTGAGGATTTCACGATGGAGGGTGCCAAGACGGCCGGCGCCGGGCGGTCGTCGCGGTTTGACGACCCGAAATCCGGGCTTGCTTGTGCGCCCCGAATCCTGACACTTCGCGTCATGCAATTTGCACCGCAACAGGACGAGGCCCTCAAGGCCGTTTCGCAATGGCTTAAGGAAGGTCGCTCGCAGCTCTTCCGGCTGTTCGGTTATGCCGGCACGGGCAAGACGACGCTTGCGCGCCATTTCGCCGAGCATGTGGATGGCGATGTGCTGTTTGCCGCCTTTACCGGCAAGGCCGCCCAGGTGCTGCGCTCCAAGGGGGCCAGCAACGCCAAGACCATCCATTCGCTGATCTACCGGCCGCGCGGCGAGGAGGAGGTTTCCGACGAGGAGACTGGCAAGACCTCGATCGCGCCGATGTTTTCCATCAACCGGCAAAGCCCGGTCGCCAAGGCGGCGCTGATCATCGTCGACGAATGCTCGATGGTCGACGAAGCGCTCGGCAAGGACCTGATGAGCTTCGGCACGCCGATCCTGGTTCTGGGCGACCCCGGCCAGTTGCCGCCGGTCACCGGCGGCGGCTATTTCACCAACCAGGAGCCGGACTACCTGCTCACTGACATCCATCGCCAGGCGCGCGACAACCCGATCATCCGGCTGGCGATGCAGGTGCGCGAGGGCAACGAGATCATGCATGGCGACTACGGCACCACGCATGTGATCGGCCGCGGGCAGGTCAACCAGGAGCTGGTGCTGGAGGCCGACCAGGTGCTGGTCGGCACCAACAAGACCCGGCGGCGCTACAACCAGCGGCTTCGCGAACTCAAGGGCTTTACCAGCGAATATCCGCAATCCGGCGACAAGCTGGTCTGCCTGCGCAACGACCCGGCCAAGGGGCTGCTCAACGGCTCGCTCTGGCAGGTCATGAGCTCGTCGAAGGAAACGGTGAAGCCGGGCATCAACCTGATGATCCGCCCGGAAGACGACGACATGGACCGCGGTGCGGCCAAGATCAAGCTGTTGAAGGCGGCCTTCGAAGAGGTCGAGGGCGAAATCCCCTGGTCGACGCGCAAGCGCTACGACGAGTTCGACTTCGGCTATGCGCTGACGGTGCACAAGGCGCAGGGCTCGCAGTGGAACAATGTCGTGCTGTTCGACGAAAGCTGGGCCTTCCGCGATACCCGTGAACGCTGGCTTTATACCGCGATCACCCGTGCCGCCGAACGCCTGACGATCGTTCGCTGACGGCCGGCGGGTGCTGAGCCTTCGATGGCAAGGAGACCAGAGTGCCGATCAACAGGATCATCCTTTACGCGCACGACGTTGAGGCAACCGTTCGCTTTTACGAGAAGCACTTCGGCTTTCGGGCATCCCGTGAGGCGGGCGACCGGATCATCGAGCTGATCTCAGGGGAGGGCGGCGCCAGCCTGATGATCCACCCGGCGGCCAAGGGACAGCGACGCGGCCAGTCGCTGGTCAAGCTGGTATTCGATGTCAGGGATGTCGGGGCCTTCTGCGAGCGTAGCGCTGCCGAAGGGCTGGTGTTCGGAGCGATCCACCAGGCAGACGGCTATCAGTTCGCCAACGCGAAGGACCCAAACGACAACCCGATCTCGGTCTCAAGCCGCGCGTTCCGCAAAATGTAGCAGTCGACCGCAATGGCGTCTTGGCAAACCAAAAGCTGGTCGCTGAACAGGTTTTCTACCGTTTGGTCGCCATCCACAGGACATGGCGGGCGCCACCGCGTTTGCCGTTGGCACGCACATTCACCTCGTCGGTGGCAAAGCCGACCTCGCGCAATCGGCGTGTAAAGGCGCTATCCGGCGCGGATGACCAGACGGCAAGGACGCCGTTCGCGCGCAGGGCCGCTTTGGCTGCACGAAGGCCGGTGTGGTCATAGAGGCTGTCGTTGGAGGCGCGTGTCAGCCCATCGGGGCCATTGTCGACATCAAGCAGGATGGCATCGTAAGCGGCCGTCTTCGAGCGGATCAGCGCGCCGACATCACCGATGTGGATATCGACCCGTGGATCCTCGAGCGTGCCCTTGTGGAGATCCACCATGGGACCACGCGCCCACTCGACGACGGCGGGCACGAGTTCTGCGACCACGACCCGGGCATCGTCCGGCAGCGCGCCGAGTGCGGCGCGCAACGTAAACCCCATGCCGAGGCCGCCGATCAGCATGCTGGCGTTTTTCCGGCCTGCGATCCGCTCGCAGCTCAGTGTCGCCAGTGCCTCTTCCGAGCCGCTCAGCCGGCTGTTCATCAATTCCGTCGAGCCAAGCATGATGGAAAATTCGCTGCCGCGCTGCTTCAAGCGCAACTCGTCGCCGTCACCGGGAATGGTTGCGCGGTCTAGCTGGATCCAGGGAAGCATCGGGGTATCTCATTTACGTTGTTTGAGCGCCTCGTAACATGAGCGTGGTGCTGAGAACATCACATTGTTGATGAACCAGGGGGAATTGCGCCCGAATTGACCCCGCCACCGATGGCCGGAGATTTTTTGACCTTGGTCGCACCGCAGACGCGGCACTGCTTCATCCCTGCGGCGAGCACAGGGATGAAGGCGAGAAAACCGCGCCGGCGCGAAGAAAGATGCCTGCGGTTACTCCGCGGCGATCATGCCGGATAGCACCGCCTTGGCGATGGCCTGGAAGCGGTTGTGGGCGCTGAACTTGCGGATGATTCCTGCCTCGAGCGTGAGGGCGGCCGCCAGGTCCATCTCCATCAGCCGGGCGATGCGTGAGGCGGGATAGCCTTCGGCCATGAAGGTGAGGCATTCGCTTTCGAGAGGCGAGAGATGCACGTGTTCGCCGTCGTTGGGCGAGGCCTCGCCATATCCGGCCTCGCTTTCCAGCAGTTCGGCGATGCGTTGCATCTGGCGGCGCAGGTTGGATTGCTGGGCGGCCAGTTCGCGGCGTCGCGACAGCAACGCTTCCTTGAACAGCCGTTCGGCCTCAATCTGGTCGTCTGCACCGGCGAGACTTGAGAGCAGCTCCTGGATGGCCGCGATCGGCATGTCGATTTCGCGGCAGGCGTTGATGACGGCCATGCGCCGGATATGGTCCGGACCATAGACCCGCATCGGCCCCATGCGGGCGGCGATCAGCAGGCCCTTCTCCTCATAGAAATGCAGGGTGCGGTGGGTGACGCCGAAAGCATCGGCCATATCGGCGATTGCAAGCGGACTGGAGGGATCGTGGTGAGGAAGCGGCAGTTTGGGCAGGTAGCCGACACGCTCGGGCGCCGCCAGCACGCCCTCGTATTTCCAGTAGTCTCGCGGCATATCGATTGTCCCCGGTTGACGGTGCCTTGGCGCTCCTTCAGGGCGCGAAGGCGGCCGTCACGCTTCGATTTGCTGCATAATTGATCCCGATATCGCTGCCGATTTACGGGATTATGCCGCAGGCATCCGGAACCTGCCGCGACCGTGCGGTGCAACCGGAGCGGAACCAATCCACGCTCCGAGGCCACCGCCGTTCGTCGACGATAGCGCCTGCTGCTCGGCTGGGGCACACCGCGCGAAGGGCGCGGTTACTGCTGACAATTGTGCTTGCCTGACGAGCAACCAGGCACCAATTCCCAACGCATGACTACACCGTATACGCGAATCGCATATATGAATAGTCCTTAATATTGCAGGGGGAACGCTGGTCTGAGCCGTGGCGGCTGGGCCTCTTCGGCCGAGAGAACCGTGGCTTGCGTCAGTGGCCGATGACCCGGAGCGGGCTCTTCGCGCTGAGGATGAACAGAGGCTCATCGCCGCGCAGCGGTGCCAGACTTTGCTGGCAGGACCAGGCCCGCTCGAAGCTGCCGCGCGTCAAAAGCTTGCGATACTGAGCGGTCGCCGTCATGCAATCCATCAGCGGGCTCTGGATCTGTTCCTCGCTCGCATGGGTGTAGATATCGCCATCGAGCGAAAACAGTTCGGATGCCAGCGACATGCTTTCAAACAGCAGGTCCGGTTCGCTCTTCAGCCGTTCGAGGGTGATGAAATCCTGCCGCAGCGGCACGCCTTCGCCGTCATGCTTGAGGGTCACGCGCACACCGGCTGCGGGCGCATCGTACCAAGTCAGATCCAGCGAAAACGACAGCGCCGCATTGCGCGATACCGGTCGCCCGGTGTCGCCGTCGGTCGCGCGCGCCAGCGTCTTGTGGCGCTGGGCGGCGGTGCGAAGGGCGGTGGCGAAGGCTTTGACATCGCTGTTCTGGTCGCCGGATATGGTGACGTTGACGGAGGGCAGGACGCGCTCGGTCGAATGGCGGCCGTTGAAGAGCTTCGCCTGTGCATCGATGTCCAGCGTCATCTCCGGCGAGGGCAGGGGCGCAAACAAGAGCAGCGGCAGCACGGACAGGACGGCGAGCGGCGATGACAACGGTGCCGGCGGCCAGGCCGATTTCTGGCCGGGAAGGCGCTTCCTCGTCAGCTTCGGCTGGCGGGCCCGCGGTTCGGCGGGGCTGGCCGCGTCGATCGGCTGACGGCTGTATTCCGGGACATAGGTGCCTTTCGGAATGATCAGGTGCCATTCGTCTTCGGCGCCGTCGGTCTCGTAATAGGCCTTGAGCAATTTGCGCAGCTTGCCCGCATGCACCCGCACCAGCGGGTCGCTGTCGGCATTGAACGCCTGAGGGCGATCGAAGACGTCGATGGCGATCGAATAGCCCTTCAACTGGGGGCCTTCGCCGATCATCTCTTTTTCGACGACATAGGCGAGAAAGGCGCGCAGGCGTTCGGAACGCGCGAAAGCCTTGCTCTCGAGGATACGGCGAAGGTTTTGCCGTATCGTCTCGTCGCAGGGTCTTTCGACCGTCGTCATCGGTTGTTGCTCCAGGTTCATTTGCCGCGAAACTTTATGAATGTGATCGAAGGGCAGACTGCCGCACTTCGATATGATTCGGAAATTTAGGCCCAAAAAAAGGTGTTGTCAGGAGTGCTCGTCTCTAAACTTGAGTTTTATCTGAAATAAACGCAGGAATTGCGTCCTTCCCCTGTGGCAGAACGTAGCGGCGCGACATTTTCGGCCCGGAACGGGCAGCATCCGCGCTGGTTGCTGCCTTGATCCACAGGGCCGGATGGGACGCCTTGCATGTCAGACCTCACCAATGTCAAGGTTTCCCCAAGACACGGCTGACAAACGAGCGGTGTCGGGAGCCGACTTTTGTCGGCGGACGTACTCTTTGGAATTGCTGCATAATCCTGCCTCAAACCGTTTTCGGTTTTTGCAATTATGCAGTAGAAGATTGCATTGACATTGCCCGCCTCTGGAAAGTTCCGACATGCCCGCAAAACTGTCCGTGAATCTGAATGCCGTTGCCATGCTGCGCAACCGGCGCGATCTTCCCTGGCCGTCCGTCACCGCGCTCGGCCGCATCGCTCTCGAAGCCGGCGCAAGCGGGCTGACGGTGCATCCGCGCCCCGACCAGCGCCATGTGCGCTTTTCCGACCTGCAGCCGATCCGTGATCTCATCGACGACGAATTCGCTTCGACCGAATTCAACATGGAAGGCTACCCGAACGAGGAATTTCTGCGCCTCGTCGAAAGCCATGAGCCGGAGCAGGTGACGCTGGTGCCTGATGATCCGGCGCAGGCGACCTCGGACCACGGCTGGGACTTTCGTAAGAACCACAATCTTCTGGGCAATGTCGTCGGCCGGCTGAAGAAGAAGGGCTTTCGCGTTTCGCTGTTTGCCGACGGCGACGAGGACGCGGAGGCGCTGCGCATCGCCAAGGAAACCGGCGCCGACCGCATCGAGCTTTATACCGGCCCCTATGGCGGCTGCTATGACGACCCGGAGAAGGCGGAAAAGATCGCCGCCGAACTCGGCCGCACGGCGGAAATCGCCGCCAGCCTCGGGCTCGAGGTCAATGCCGGGCACGACCTGACGGTCGCCAACCTGCCGCTGCTTGCCAAGCACATCCCGAACCTGGCCGAAGTGTCGATCGGCCACGGCTTGACGGCGGATGCGCTGGAATACGGCATGGCCGAAACCGTGCGCCGCTTCCGCCGCGCCTGCGGCCAGACGGTTTGACCTGACCGGTTGCCCGCGACGCCCGACGCCGCTGCAGACCGGGCTGCCGGATGAGGCGGCTGGCGGGCACAGAGCCTGCCTGCGGCGGAATGCTCATTCCGGCAGCGCCGCTCGGCGCTGTAACATTTTAAAATTGCTGGATAATTTTCTCCATAAATCGATTTCGATTTACGGAGGCATGCAGTCGCTGCGCCCTGAAAACCGGTCGGTGAAGCTTTCGCTTACAGCGTCCTTGCGACAAAATCGGGCGGTTGTCAGCCTGGTGGATGTTTCACACCTCAATTTCTAAGCGCGGCAGAAATCCCGCAGGCGGTGCTGAATTTTCGGGACCATGTCTGTCGCAAATATCAGCGGCAAAAGAACAAAGTTTTGTGGACGGTCTTGCGACTGGCGCGCGCATTTTGCGGCAGGACTGCTATAGGTCGAGCCTATCTTTTCCCTTGTGTGCGGCCAATGACATCTCCCACCAGTTTCCGCGAGCGCATCGCTCTCTATGCCCTTCTGACCTCGCTGACCTCCATCAGCATCGACGCGCTGTTGCCGGGGTTGCGTCAGATTGGGGCTGATGTCGGCGTTGTGCCGCCACTCTCCACCCAGCACATCATTTCCCTTTTCATCCTTGGCATGGCGTTCGGAGAGTTGCTGCTGGGGCCGCTCTCCGACGCGATGGGACGAAAGAAGGCGCTGGTTCTCGGCCTTGGCGTCTATGCGCTCGGAACGGTCGTCGCCATGGCGGCTGGATCACTCGAAATGGTGATCTTCGGCCGGTTTCTTCAGGGGATCGGGGTTTCAGGGCCGAAGATCGCCACACGGGCGATGATCCGCGACCAGTTCGAGGGCGATGCGATGGCCCGCGTCATGTCGTTCATGTTCACGCTCTTCATTCTCGTGCCGATGCTGGCTCCTGCCTTGGCGCAGGGCATCATTGCCATCGGAGGCTGGCGCAGCGTCTTCGCGGTCTATCTCGGGGTGGCAGGCCTTCTCGGGCTATGGCTGGTCATGCGGCAACCGGAAACATTGCCCGCCGCCAAGCGCATTCCCTTTCGCCCGAGATTTCTCCTGCTGAACGGGCGGCGTATCCTGTCAAACCGGCGCGTGACGCTGCTGATCGTGGCGACCGGGCTCGTCTTCGGTGCGCAGCTCCTCTATCTCAGCACGGCGGCCGATCTCTTCTTTGATGCCTATGGGATCGGACAAACCTTCCCGTTGTATTTTGCGATGCTGGCGGCAGGGATCGGACTTGCCTCGTTCCTCAATGCGAAGCTCGTGCAACGCTTTGGCGCGGAGACCATGGCGCGCTCCGGCTTTGTTGGCCTGGCGGCGGCGGGACTGGTGATGTTGGCAGCGTCAACCTTCTGGGGCGGGCGGCCGCCACTGACTGTGCTGATGGTGCTCGGCTTTGCGGCGTTCTTCGCGATCGGGGTGCTGTTCGGCAACCTGAACGCCATGGCAATGCGCTCGCTTGGACAGGTTGCGGGGCTGGGGGCGTCGCTGATCGCCTCCGGATCGAGCCTTGTCGCCACCCTGTTCGCGATCGCGATGGGCGCCTTTTACGATGGTTCGACGCTTAACCTGTCGGCGGGGTTCTTTATCGCGGGTGTCAGCGCGCTCGCTCTGGCCGAAATAGCGGTGCGGGCAGATGCCTCACCGGTGGAAGCCATACGATAGACGGGGCGAAGCTCGACAGACCCTGCGAAAAGTCTGCAGGCGATGGGTTGTCGACAGATTGAGAGCCGGCATTTGCCGGCCCTCTTCGTTTCAATGGCGACCGCTCAGCCGGCAAGTCTTGCCTTGCTGGCTTCGAGGAAGGCGGCGAGCGGCAGCGGGGTAGCGCCGGTCAGGGTCGTCACGTCGCTTGTCACCATGTCGATATGGCCCTCGCGGGTGTTGGCGTCGAAGGAGACGACGATCGGGATGAGGAAGTCGGGCAGGCCCGCCCCCTTCAACCCGCCGGCCAGCGCGTCGTCGGAAATGTGCACGACATCGAGCGGCTTGCCGGCCGCCTTGGAGACGAGAGCGGCGATCTCGTCGGTCGAGCGCAGCTCCGGGCCGGTCAGCGTGTAAACGCGGCTTTCATTGCCGGCGGAAAGCAGGGCGGCTGCGGCGGCTTGTGCCGCATCGGCGCGAGCGAGGTGGGCGAGGCGGCCCTTGCCCGAGGACGAGTACCACTGTCCGGTTTCAAGCGCATGCGGCAACGCCATGAACAGGTTTTCCATGTACCAGCCGTTGCGCAGGATCGTGTAGGGGATGCCGGTCGCCTTGATGGCGTTTTCGGTGCCGAGATGATCAGGCGCAAACGGAATGACCGAGGTCTCCGGATTCGGCATCGAGGTGTAGAGAATGTGCTTGGCGCCGGCTTTCTTCGCGGCCGCGACGGCAGCCAGATGCTGACGCAGGCGCTTGCCCGGCTGGTCGAGCGCGTCGGTGGAAATGATCAGGATGCGGTCGGCGCCGGCAAAAGCCGCGTCGAGCGAGGCCGGATCGTCGAAGTCGGCGACGCGTGCCTGCACGCCCTTGCCGACATAGTCGGAGAGCTTTGTCGTGTCGCGGCTGGTGGCGATGATGTTGGCCGGCTCGACCTTGCCGGATGCCAGCAGCGCATCAAGCACGAGCTTGCCGAGCTGGCCGGTGGCGCCGGTCACGAGCAATGTTTCGGACATGAACTTTTCCTTCTTCTCTGTGATGTCAGCCGATTTGCCCCGTGTAGAGCATCCATGCTGATTGTAGGTCTCTTTTTGATAGTTGCTCTAATCTAGTAATCTGGTAAGAGCTGTAAAGGAGGCAGTTTTTTCTGCTGTGGTTACACAAAGGGTACCGTCCCCCCCAATGAGCAAACCGAGATGAGCAAACCGAGATGGGCAGGCTGGCATGAACAAGCTGACCTGTGATGTGAAGGGCAAGCGCGTGGCGATGGTCTGCGGCGTGCCGATGGATGTCGAGAACTGTCCGGTGCGCGATGTCATGGACAATATCGGCGGCAAGTGGAATTCGCTGATGATCCTGTCCTTGGCCGACGGGCCTTTAAGGTTTTCCGGGCTCAGGCGGCTGATCCCGGATATTTCCCAGCGCATGCTGACGCAGACGCTGCGCGACCTGCAGCGCGACGGCTATATCAGCCGCACGGTCTTTCCGACGCAGCCGCCGAGCGTGGAATATGCGCTGACCGATCTCGGGCGCTCACTCCTGGAATTGCTGAAGCATTTCGTCGACTGGTCGCTTGCCAACCATGCGGCAATCCGCACGGCCCGCGACACCTATGACGGGGCGCCGTGAGCGGCTATTGCTGACCGTATGAAGAGACTCGATATCGGCATTGCCGGCGCCGGGCCGGCGGGGCTTGCCTTAGCGCTCATGCTTTCCCGGCAGGGCCACCGCGTTGAAATTCTGGAACGTTTCGCGGAAGCCTCGCCTGTCGGCTCCGGGCTGATGTTGCAGCCGACCGGGCTGACGGCGCTCGACGCGCTCGGGCTGCTGCCGGCGATGATGACGCTCGGCAGCCGCATCGACCGGCTGCACGGCGCCGACGCGACGAGCGGCCGCACCGTGCTCGACGTGCGCTATGACGCACTTTCGGGCGGCCGTTTCGGACTGGCGGTGCAGCGCGCGGCGCTGTTCGGGGTGCTGCACGATGCCGTCGCGGCGGCCGGCATCCCTGTTCACACCGGGGTGACGCTTGCAGCCGCCACGACCCTTGGTGCAAAGGCGGTGCTGGTGGATGCCTCCGGCCGGGAAACCGGATGCTATGATCTCGTCATCGACGCGACTGGCGCGCGCTCGACAATTGCGGCGGGGGCAACGACGGCGCCCGGTGTGCGCGAGCTTGCCTATGGCGCCTTTTGGGCGACGCTCGACAGTGACGGCCTGACCCATGACCGAAACGCGCTGACACAGTGCTACGACCGCGCCAAGGTGATGATCGGCATTCTGCCGGCGGGCCGGGCACGGCCGGCAGCGCGCGACCATGTTGCCTTCTTCTGGAGCGTCAAGGTCTGCGATGCCGACGCCGTGAAGATGGCGGGCCTCAACAGATGGAAGGCGGGCATTCGCGGCTACTGGCCGGATTGCGCGCCCCTGCTCGACCAAATCGATGATTGGGACCAGCTGACGCTGGCGCGCTATGCCCACCGCACCATGCGCCCGCCCGTGTCGGGCCGCGTCGCCTTCGTCGGCGACAGTGCGCATTCGACCAGCCCGCAACTGGGGCAGGGCGCAAACATGGCGCTGATCGATGCCGCGACCCTTGCCCATGCGTTGTCGGTGACCGACAACATCGATGCAGCACTTGCCGCCTATGGCCGCGCAAGGCGCAATCATATGGCACTGTTCCAATTGCTGTCGCTGGCCTTCACACCCTTCTACCAGTCGGATTCGACAGCCCTTGCCTGGCTGCGCGACCGGCTGGTGGCGACGATCGCACGCATCCCGCCGGCACCGGCGCTGCTGGCCTCAATCGTCTCGGGCACGCTGATCGACCCCTTCGCGGCTGCCGGGCTCGAGGAGTGCGACTGGCACGCCGTTCGCGCGCAGCCGTTCGCCGAAAGCGCTGTTGCGGTGTCGGCCTGAGCGCACCGCGAGCCCCGCATCAGCGTGCAACGCATCGTCTTGGACGCCGGATGAAACCCTGTATAAGGCCCGCTCCCTGCAGGGGCGGTGAACCGATCCCCAAATGATTCTTTGCGCTGGCGAGGTGTTGCGATGACTGATTTTGTGGCTGCGGTTCTGGTGCATGTCGCCGACGTGGAGGGTGGGCTTTCCTGGTACCAGCGTGCCTTCCCACGGGCCGAACGGCGCCGGCTGGACGCCTTCGATTTCGAGTATCTGCAGATCGGTTCGACCCATCTGGAAATCGTGCCGGCGGACGAGAAGGTGGCAAGCGGAGCGGCCGGTTCGGTCGTCTATTGGCAGGTCGAGGATTTCGACCGGGCGCTTGCCCATTTCAACGATCTCGGCGCGCCGCTTTATCGCGGTCCGCTGGCGATCGAAGACGAATTGTGGATGTGCCAGGTTCGCGATCCCTGGGGCAATTGCATCGGCCTGCGCGGGCCACGCATCGGGCAGGAAACCGCTTGAGTCTTCGTCGCGCCTGAACGGCGGCGAACGCCGTGCGCACGACGCGGCGATTACCTCTCAGGGACCGTTCGGTGTGGACCAACGGGCAATGGCCCCCAACGCAGGCTGGAGGCCATTTTCAGTTGCGATGAATGGATGCAGGCGGCGGCGATTGCCAGCCTTACGCGGCGCGGCGGAAATCCTGCACGCCGAGGGCAAATTCGACGGCGGCGTCGGCGTGGATCGCGGTGGAATCGAAGCCCGGCAGCGGCAGCGCCTTCGGGTCGAGGATCAGGCAGATCTCGGTGCAGCCGAGGATGACGGCGTCGGCACCTTCGGCCTCGGCCTTGTCGATCAGCTCGATCAACGCCTTGCGGGAAGGGCGCAGCACCTTGCCGGCGCAAAGCTCGTCGAAGATGACGTTGTGCGTCAGCGCGCGGCCGTCCGCATCGGGCACCATCACCTCGATGCCGTGGCTCTTCATGCGCTCGGCGTAAAAGCCGTGCTCCATGGTGTAGCGGGTGGCGAGCAGCAGCGGCTTGCGGATGCCGGCGGCCTTGAGGCGGGCGGCAGTCTCGTCGATGATGTTGATCAGCGGAATGTCGACGGCCGCCTGCACCGCGTCGGCGATCAGGTGCATGGTGTTGGTGCAGATCAGCACGCAGTCGGCGCCGGCTGCCTTCAGCCCGCGGGCAACATCGGCGAGCCTTCTTGCGGCGTCGTCCCAACGGCCGGCCTTCTGCAGGTCGATGATCGATTGGAAGTCGACGGAGTGCAGCAGCACCTCGGCCGAATGCAGCGCGCCCAGCCGTTCGCGAACGGCTTCGTTGACCATGCGATAATAGACCACCGAGCTTTCAAAGCTCATGCCGCCGATAAGGCCGATCTTGCGCATTTCCATCGTCTGTTTCCCTGATCCTGTCGCCATCCGCATCGAGATGCGGCCAGCTGTTGTTCGATGCGGACACTATGCCGGACCTTCATCGGCAATGGTTCGCTTTGATGGCGCGAGGACGGTATTTTGACGCGATCCAATTGCGCTGGATAGCAATGTTATGCAAACATGCAGCGTGGCATATCGATGAAGTGGGAGTGGTGAGCGTGCTGGATGAGCGGGACAGGAAGCTTTTGGCGCTGTTGCAGCAGGATGGGAGCATGGCGGTCGGCGAACTTGCCGACCGGGTGAACCTTTCGCTTTCCGCCTGTTCGCGCCGCATCCAGCGGCTGGAGGAGGCGGGCTATATCGCCAAGCGCATCGTCGTTCTCGACCGCGAGCGCATGGGCGTGCCGACCACCGTGTTCGCGATGATCAAGACGGCGCATCACTCCGACGAGTGGATCGAGACCTTCCGGCGGGCGATCAGCGACATTCCCGAGATTGTCGAGGCGCACCGACTGACCGGAAACTACGACTATATCGTCAAGGTCGTGTTGCCGCGGGTCGAGCATTACGATGTGGTCTACAAGCAGATCGTGCGCAAGGTGGAGCTCTTCGACGTTTCCGCTTCGATCTCGATGGAAATCCTGAAGAGCGGCACGGCGGTGCCGGTCGATTATGCGGAATGATTGAGGCGGTGAGCGAGAACGACGTCAAACTGGCGCAGGCGCTTTTGGTCGTCGATGTGCAGCGCGCCTTCATCTCGGGCGGGGATGCGGTGCCGGATCACCTGTCGCTGCAGCGGGCCGTCGGTCGGCTGCTGGAGCGGGCGCGGGAGAGGGAAGCCCCCGTCCTGTTCCTGCAGAACGACGGGCCCGAGGGCACCCCGGATGAGCCGGGCA
Source organism: Ensifer sp. LC384 (assembly GCF_001695865.1). NCBI lineage: Bacteria > Pseudomonadati > Pseudomonadota > Alphaproteobacteria > Hyphomicrobiales > Rhizobiaceae > Ensifer > Ensifer sp. LC384. Next base: position 122,670 of record NZ_MBST01000001.1, on the reverse strand, counting down.
CGGACGGCTGGCAGCTGTTCTTCGATGCAAGGCCCGGTGAAACGGTCGTGCGCAAGTCTGTCGACGATGGCTTTCACGGCACCGATCTCGAGGCGCAACTGAGGAGGCACAGGGTCGAAACCCTCGCGATCTGCGGCATGCTGTCGGAAATGTGCCTGGCGGCAACGGCGCGCCGGGCGATCGATATCGGCTTTACTGCATAATTCCTTAAATCGGATCCGATTTAAGGAGAAAATTATGCAGCAAGTTTAAAGCGTTACAGCGTCCTTTGCGCGTCATATTTGACGCGCGGCGCTGTAAGGTGATCCTCGCCCATGATGCGCACGCCACCTATGATGTGCCACCGGGGCCGGGCGGCTCGGAAAGAGTGCCGGCGCGCATGGCGGCGCGGGCGGCCGAATGGTCGCTCGGCGACGAGATCATGCTGGTGGGAACCGTCGACGAGATCGGCTTCGAACCGACGCTTGCGCAGGTGCGGTAGTGCTGGGCTGCCGACCGTATGATCAGGTCAGGCAATCTCTGCTTTGCGAGCGCCGATCCATGCAGGCGCAGGTGGCGGAGAACGCGCAACTGAATGCGCTGTTGCCATGACTGCGGCCTTGCGCAAGAGCGTTTGCTGCGCTCCGGAGGCCGGCCGACCAAGCAGATGTCATTTCCGGTTGCTTCACGCCTTGTTGGTAAACCACACGGTTGGTGTGCCCAGCACGCCGCCTTGGCGCATCGCTGCCTTCAATTCGTCCAGCTTGCCGAATGCCTGAGCCGCTTCCAGCGTCGCAAACTCATGCGTTACCGTCACATCGTTGGGATTGTCGGCGGCTTGATAAACCGCCTCCGCCAGAACCCCGTTTGCCTTTTGCATGGGCGAAAACGCGTCGTACACACGGCGCCAGGCCGCGTAATCGGAGACCTCGTGCCTCACGAACAATGTCGTCATATCATCCTCCCGCGTAGTATTTCCAAAGCTGCTTGAGACATGCGTCCTGTCCGGGACGCATCTGATCCAGGGCGGAGAAAGCCAATTCGGAACGCGTTTGGGATGCTTTGCAGTGCCGAGGCTTGGTCATGGAAGCCGCAAAACCGTTCCGGCTCAGCGAGGCGTCGATTGCTAGGATTGAACGAGGAACACCAGGGTTTCCGGCAGCACGCCGTCATGCGCCATCGCATCCGCTGCCGCTTTGGTTTGCATGAAGGCGTCCAGTTTGGCCATGTCGGCAACGTCCATGACCAAGCCGACCCGGTTGGACGCCTGGCGGTCTACAAAGGTGCGAATGTTCGTGACGCCGATGGGTTCGAGTATCTGCTTGCGGAGAGGTGAAGCGAGCCAGTGTTTGGCGTCTTTGACATCGTGATAGACCATGACGGTAGGCATGATGCCCTCCCTTGTGGGTCAAAAGTAAGAGCTAAGTACATATCTGCGTTTGGTGGCGTTCATTTCAATGATGCTACGAATGTGGCTGTTTTTTATCTGTGCATCCGAAAGATATTTCTGCCATCACTTCGGATTAATTCGAAGATAATACATTCGGTGGCCAGTTCTGCCGTGGCTGAACTTCGGGGTGATTTCCACGGCGAATTTCACCCGGTGGCGTTGGCTGTTTCACCAACAGTCGCGACAGGGATGAAATGGTGAGCTTGGGTGAGGGCTCGGGTGCGAAGCGCCTATCCCTAGGCAACCGCAAGCTTGACATGGAGGGCTTGGGCGGCCCCTTCCGGGGCCGCCCTGTGCTGGCAACCAGGCCATCGTGTTGTCGATAGCGATGGGCCAGACATGATCGTCCTTCGATTGTTCCGGTTCATTTGCATGCATGTGCCGACGGTTCTCGCCGAATGGAGAGACGATCCGCCTCAGACGAGGTTGGTCTCGACATCGATGTTGCCGCGTGTCGCCTTGGAATAGGGGCAGATGTCGTGGGCAGCATGGATCAGCTCGCGGGCGACGTCGCGGTCCAGCTCCGGCAGGCTGACATTGAGCCGAGCCCGCAGGAAGTAGGAACCGTCATCGACGTTCAGATCGATCTCGGTGTCGACCGCCAGGCCTGCCGGAAGCTTGATCTTTCTCTGCAGGGCGGCGACCTCGATCGCGCCGATATAGCAGGCGGACCAGGCAGCGCCGAAGAGGTTCTCGGCGGCCGGGTGCGGTTGCGCCAGCTTGAGGTCGAGCATGCCGTCGCTGCTGCGCGTGCCGCCGTTGCGGCCGCCGGTGTTGTGGGTCTTGCCGGTGAAAAGAAGCTTCTCGGTCATGGTGGTATCCTTTCTGGTTAATTTTTAGCGTATCCGCTTCAATCGGATGCGATGTAAATACGCGGGCTCGATCCGGATGTCAATACCGTTGCGATTTAATCGGATACGATTTATATAGGGATGGACAGCGAGGACAATGGAAGAGGATATGCCCATGCCCACATCCCCAGCAGCGAAAGGTGCGGAGACGACCGGACCTTCCTCACCGCAGGCCGAAGACGGCGGCAGGAAACTTTCGAACTTTCTGTGCTTTGCGATCTACTCCGCCAACCTTGCCTTCGGTCGCGCGTACAAGCCGATCCTGGACAAGCTCGGTCTGACCTATACCCAGTACGTGGCGATGGTGGCGCTTTCCGAGGAAGACGGCCAGACCGTGGGCACGCTTGGCGAGAAGCTTTTTCTCGAGTCGAACACGCTGACGCCCATCCTCAAGAAACTCGAATCCGAGGGCTATCTGCAACGCCGGCGCGATCCGGCCGACGAACGGCAGGTCCGCGTGACGCTGACGCCGGCCGGCCGCAAGCTGGTCGAAACAGACCCTGGTGCAGCGCTGACGGATGCGATCGGCCTCGGGGATGATTTTCCGGTCGTGCAGCAAACGGTGGTGAAGTTGCGCGACAATCTCCTTCATGCAACGCAGGCCGGCTCTGAGAAGGGGTGAGGATCGGCGGTGGACGGTCGGGAAACGTCGGCATCCGGACGCCAGGTCGGATATTTCGTCACTTCACGATCAGTAGCCCAACCAGCGAAGATAGCGTCGGCATCGGACGGCCGAATTCGTCTTACAAGGAAACGATCCGTGCAGAATTCTTCTGGAAACCGATACGTCGCGTTTATTCCAGGGTCCTTGAGTACTTAACTGCGCCCATGTCAGCATCAGTGAGCTTGGGTTTTCAACGTTCCGCCGCACAGCGTAACGCTCGGTGGTGCAAGATACATGATTTGCCGTCAGCAATCTGAGGGGGACGGCTTTTGCCGCCTCAGCTGCGCAATGATGGCGTGCCTGTCGTCTCGCACCGGTGAGCTGGCGGCCGACACCGCTCCTACCGCATCGCGACGTTTGCAAACGCGAGATTGCACCGACATTACACGAGATGTTTTTGATTGGGTTTCCTGACGGCAGCGGCGTGTCGATGGAGTGACGGTGCGGGAAGGTCGGCGACGGCTCCGGCGCAGGGTCTGGCCCCGATAGCCAACCACCCTATTGCAGTGCCTGCGCAAGCGCCATAACCGATTTTGCAAGGGTGACATACAAAGCCGGCGGTTGTGTTGGCGCGCTGCTGTCCCACATTTGAGGAAAGTCAAATCGGGATCATGGCCATGCAGGACAGGCATCATGTCGTCGTCGTCGGTGGAGGATTTGGCGGGCTGCAGCTCGTCAACGGGCTTGCGGGCGCGCCGGTGCGCATCACCCTGATCGACCGGCGAAACCACCATCTGTTCCAGCCGCTGCTCTACCAGGTCGCAACCACGCTGATCGCTACTTCCGAGATCGCCTGGCCGATCCGCCATCTCTATCGCGACCGGCCGGAGGTGACGACGCTTCTGGGCGAGGTGACCGGCGTCGATGCCGCCGCCAAAGCCGTGACGCTTAGGGGTGGGCAGGCCATCGGCTACGATACGCTGGTGATCGCCACGGGCGCGACGCATGCCTATTTCGGCCATGACGAATGGGAGCCGGTGGCGCCGGGGCTGAAGACGCTGGAGGATGCCACCACCATTCGCCGCCGCGTGCTGCTTGCCTTCGAGCAGGCGGAACTCGAGGAGGACCGCGCCGTTCGCGAGGCGCTTCTGACCTTCACGGTGATCGGCGCCGGGCCGACCGGCGTCGAGCTTGCCGGCATCATCGCCGAAATGGCCCATAGTACGCTGCCGGCCGAGTTTCGCCGCATCGATACGCGTCAGGCCCGGGTGATCCTGGTGGAGGCGGGGCCGCGCATTCTGGCAGCCTTCAGCGAGGACCTGTCCGATTATGCCAAGCGCGAACTGGAAAGGCTGGGCGTGGAGGTGAGGACCGGAACGCCGGTGACGGCCTGCACCGCTGAAGGCGTGACGATCGGCGAAAGCTTCGTCGCCAGCCGTACACTCGTCTGGGCGGCCGGCGTCCAGGCGTCGCCCGCCGCCCGCTGGCTGGGCATTGCCGAGGACCGGGCCGGCCGCGCGATCGTCGGCGCCGATCTCCAGGCGCCCGGTCATGACGATATCTTCGTCATCGGCGATACGGCCGCCGTGACCTATGACGGCGGCAAGCCGGTGCCGGGCATCGCGCCGGCCGCCAAGCAGCAGGGCGCCTATGTCGCCAAGGTTATCCGCGCGCGCCTTGCCGGCGGCAAGCCGCCCGGCGATTTTCGCTACCGTCACCAGGGCAGCCTGGCGACGATCGGCCGGCGGGCGGCGATCATCGATTTCGGTCGGTTCAAGCTCAAGGGCGCGCTTGCCTGGTGGATCTGGGGCATCGCCCATATCTACTTCCTCATCGGCACGCGCAGTCGTTTTGCCGTCGCCTGGAGCTGGTTCTGGACCTATCTCAGCGGCCAGCACAGCGCCCGGCTGATCACCCAGAAGGAAACCTTGCGCGACGGGCAATAGCGTCGCGGCAAGGGCGGCGGGTTAAGCATCGCGTGCGACAGACGCGCCGTTGCAAGGCACGGATCGCCTTGCGGCGCGTTGACGGATGTGCGTTGCAGTGATCGGCAAGGTCCGCCCGGATGCGGCCGATTGATAACAACCGTGATCGGCTGCGCGGCAAGAAAGACTTCTCTTTACAAGCATCAATTGTATGCTAACTATCTGAAATAATGCATGTCGCCCGAGAGTGTGCAGCGGTTTCGGGGCGGCGGCATATGTGAGAGCCTCGAGCATGCCGCCTGAATCCGTTCAGACGCGACGGGCCTAACGGGCTATGATCTGATCTGCGTTGGGGGAGACGGAGTTGGCAGAATTAGCGCATCCCAAGGCCATCGAGCACCTGCCGGTCTTCATCACCGCACCCGGTGAAACCGACCTTCTATTCAATTTCGTCGTCATCTTTCTGGTGGTTGCGATCTTCGCGGTCGGTACCTTCTATCTGCGGCTGCATTCTCTGCCCGAGACGCTGGCGCACAAGAGCCACAAGACCCAATACGAGCTGGTGGCGGTTCTGGGGCTGATCTCCCTGTTCACCCACAACAACATCTTCTGGATCGCGGCGCTGATCCTGGCGCTGATCGATCTGCCCGATTTCTCCTCGCCGCTCTCGTCAATCTCCCGCTCGCTCGAGCGGATTGCGGGCAAGGTCGATCAGTCGACTATGGCTGAGCCGGGGGGCATGGCGACGGACCCGGTGGCGAGCGAGCCGAAAGCATCGGCCAGTCAATCGTCGCCAGATCAGTCGTCGCCAGTTCAATCGGTGGAAGGGAGGGCGTGATACATGTTCGAGTTTCTGCTTTGCTCGCTCCTGACGATCTTTCCGGATTATCTCTTTCGGCGCTATGTCCAGGGCAAGCGGTTCGGACGCGAGATTACCCTCTATTCGGTGTGGTTCGAACTGCGCTGGGGTATCACCGCCTGCATCATCCTGACGATCTCGCTGATCACGCTCATCTTCTATTTCCATCCGTCGACCAAGAGCGTCACCTCGGCGTTTCGTACGGTGGCGATCCTGCCGGAGGCAGGCGGCCGCGTGACGGAAATCTATGCCACGCTCTTTGAGAAGGTGCAGGCTGGCCAGCCCCTTTTCAAGCTCGACAGCACCGAGGAGGAGGCCACCGCCGAGGTCGCGCGCCGCCAGATCGCCGAGGTCGATGCACAGATGACCGTTGCGCGCACCGAGCTTGTCGCCGCCGATGGCGCGATCACGCAGGCAGAGGCGGCTGTGCGGCAGGCCCAGGACGAGTACGACACCCAGGTGGAACTGAACCGGCTCAATCCCAACGTCGTCGCGCGGCGCGAAATTGAACGCCGGCAGGTCGCGCTCGAAGGACGCAAAGGCGCGCTCACTGCTGCCCTTTCCAGCAAACAGACGCTGGAGACGAAGATCTCGTCCTTGCTGCCCTCGCAAAAGGCAAGCGCGGAAGCGGCCCTGAAGCAGGCGGAGGTCGATATCACCAAGACCACGGTGCGTGCCGGCGTGTCCGGTACGGTGCAGCAGTTCACGCTCCGGGTCGGCGAAGTCGTCAATCCGCTCTTGCGGCCGGCAGGCGTGCTGGTGCCTGAAGATGCCGGCCGGGCGCGGTTGGTTGCCGGCTTCGGGCAGATCGAGACGCAGGTGATGAAGGTCGGCATGATCGGAGAGGCCACCTGCGTCGGCAAGCCCTTCACCATCATCCCCCTTGTCGTCACAGAGGTGCAGGAGGTGATCGCCTCCGGACAGGTGAGAGCCAGCGATCAACTCATCGACGTCACGCAGATATCAAAGCCCGGCACACTCACCGTGGTCATGGAGCCGCTTTACCCCGGCGTGCTCGATGACGTTCCGCCCGGCAGCAGTTGCATCGCCAACGCCTACACCAACAGTCATGACGAGATGGAAGCACCGGGCACGAGCACGTTGCGCTGGTTCTATCTGCACGTGGTCGACGCGGTTGGCCTGGTGCATGCGATGATTCTCCGCATGCAGGCGGTGATGCTGCCGGTGCAGACATTGGTGCTCGGCGGGCACTGATCGATCGTGGCGTCTGTTGAAGGCGAAACGGCGCGGCGCGTGTTCGAACCACGCCTGCCGTCTCGCGCTTGGCGAAGCGGCAGGTCGGGTCGATGCGTGCAAGGAGAGGCGGCGGCGTCACGCGTCCTTGCTTTTGGCCGCCTTTGCCCGGCTGGCCGAAGGCTTTTTCTTCTTTGACTTGGCCTGGTTGTAGTCGATGGCGGCGCGGATGAGGTTTTGCAGCGCGCGCTCGTCGATCTCGTCACCCTCGAAAACATCGATCGCGCGCCACACCTTGCCGCCGAAGCCGTTGTTGAACAGGTTTTCAGGGTCCGGCAGGCTGGCGCCGTGGGAGAAGGTAAGCTTGACCTTATCCTTGTGGGCATTGCCGACCGCAATGATCCCTTCGCGAGACCACACCGGGCTTCCCATCCACTTCCATTCCTCTGCTATTTCCTTGTCCGCTCCGAGGATGATCTTGCGCAGGTTGGCGAGCGTTTCACCACGCCAGTCGGTGATCCCTGCAATCAACTGGTCGATCTGTTCCGATGCGTTCATTGGGTCTCTCTCCTCCGGCTCCTCGATCGCCTGGGCGGCGCAAGCGTCGCCGCACAATGCCTCAAATCGGAATCGATTCAAGGTATTATGCGGCAGGGTTAATGTGTTGCGGCGCCTCCACATCGTGAAGCGCAGCGCCGTTGCGCCGCCGCACTGTGCTGGCCGCCCGCTTATGAGTGTCTCTGCGAAAGCGCTGCCCTTACTGCCTCGAAGTTCGTTAGCTGCCAGATGATACCGGCATCGTCCATGGTTCCCACATTTCGTCGGGGCCACCGCCCTGGCGCCGGTAGAAGCGTTTGGCCGGCGCGTTGCCGGCAAGCACCGTCCAGTTGATGCGCGGCGCGCCGATGGCGGCTGCGTGGCGCTTCAGGGCGGCGATGAGGGCAGCGCCGGCGCCCGAGGAACGTGCAGCTTCCTCGACGAACAGTTCCTTCAAAACCACCGTCGGTTTCAGGTCGTAGGTCCAGGGAATGACATAGTGCACGGCGATGCCGACGACACGACCGTCGTGTTCGGCCACGAAGACGCCGAAGCGTGGGGCATCGCACAGACCGTGGTCGATCAGATCCCTTTCGGTGACGGCGAACTTGTCGATATAGCCTTCGAACACGGCAAGGCCACGCATCAGTGTCAGCACCGCGGGCACGTCGCGATGTTCGAACGGGCGGGTGGAAAGGGCATTCGTCATCGGGCTCATCACGGGGCCTTCAAGCATTGTTGATCCTGCCGGCTACCTTGGCGCGTTCGCACGGGTCCGCCAAGGCTGCCGTTTGGCGATCGGCATTGCTTCGCGCGATCGACGGGGCGACATGCAATGGCCGCCGATCGCCTGATCCGCGGGCCATCTGCCTCTTCAGCGCCGCCTTCAGGCGGCAAGCAGCAGCTTCGGCTCGCCCGGGGCGGTACCCGAGGCGAAAGCGAAACCTTCGTCTTCCCAGCCGGTAATGCCGCCGATCATGATCTTCACCGGCCGTCCGAGCCGGGCGATCTTCAGCGCCGCCTGGTCGGCTCCGTTGCAATGCGGCCCGGCGCAATAGGCGACGAACAGGGTATCGGCCGGCCACTCGGCCAAACGCTCTGCGGTGATTTCGCGGTGGGGCAGGTGGATGGCGCCCGGCACATGGCGGCGGGCATAGGCGGCCTCGGTGCCGACTGCGTGCAGCAGCACGAAGTCCTGCTCGCCGCTCTTCAGGGCATGGGCGACGTCGGCACAATCGGTCTCGACACTCAGGCGCTGGGCGAAATGGGCAATGGCGATCTCGGGTGCTGCGGCTGGGGTTTCGGTGACGTAGCTCATCTTGCTCTCCTTTGGTCGAAGTGGGCGGGTTGACGCAGAGGGTTGTAGCAAGCACAGGAAAGGGCTGGCAGATGGCAGGTTCGCCATATATGCTCAAGATCATGCCAAAACCATCTTTGACACTACAATCGCCCGCCAATCCCCTTGTCGTCGCTCTCGCCTATGACGGTCTCTGCACCTTCGAGTTTGGCGTGGCGGTGGAAATGTTCGGCCTGCCGCGGCCTGAGATGGGCGAGGGGTGGTATCGCTTCGCCGTCGCGGCGATCGAGCCGGGGGAACTGAGGGCGACGGGCGGCATCAGGCTGATGGCCGATGGCGGGCTCGATCTGTTGGCAGAGGCCGGCACCATCATCGTGCCGGGCTGGCGCGGTGCCGATACGCCGGTGCCTGAAGCCCTGTGCCGGGCGCTGCGCGCGGCGCATGCCGGCGGTGCGCGGGTGCTTTCCATCTGCTCCGGCGTCTTCGTGCTGGCGGCAGCCGGCCTTCTCTCGGGCCTGCGCGCGACGACCCACTGGCGCTATACCGACAAGCTCAAGACACTCTACCCCGATATCGAGGTGGTGCCCGACGTGCTCTATGTCGATAGCGGCGCGGTGCTGACGTCTGCCGGCAGTGCCGCCGGCATCGATCTCTGCCTGCATCTCATTCGCCGCGATTTCGGCAGCGAGGCGGCCAACCGGGTGGCGCGCCGCCTCGTCGTGCCGCCGCACCGCGATGGCGGGCAGGCGCAATATATCGAAAGGGCGGTGCCGGAGGTGCACGAGAGCGCGCGCCTCGGCCCGCTGATCGACAGGATGCGGGCGCGGCTCGGCGAGGATTTTTCGATCGCGACGCTGGCCAAATCCGTGGGCATGAGCGAACGCACCTTCCTGCGCCGGTTCGAAGCGGCCACCGGCACGACGCCGGCGCGCTGGCTGCTTGGCGAACGGCTGGCGCGGGCGCGGCAACTGCTGGAGGAAAGCGCGCTCGGCATGGAGCAGGTGGCGGAAGTTTCGGGCTTCGGCTCGACCCAGACGCTGCGCCACCATTTTCGCCAGCAGCTTTCGACGACGCCCGCGGCCTATCGCGCCACGTTCGGACGGACGGCGGCGCCTGCGAGCGTGATCGCCGGGGCGGGCGCGGAATGACCCATCCTGAGCCCGCGCTGCCCGAATGGCGCGGCCTCGGCTTCGACAACGCCGCGCGTCAAGTACGACCTGTTGTTCAAAAGCCGCCAGTCCTGGCGACCTTGCTGTTTTCTGGCCGTGTCGTTCGAGGCTCTGTGGCTGCTTCACGCCGCGTAGCGCCGACCTACAGCGCCGCGCGTCCTATCAAACGCGCAAAGGTCGCTGTAGCACTTTGAATTGCTGCATGTTTTTATCCTTAAATCGGATCCGATTTAAGGAAACATGCAGCAGCGGAACCGCGGACCCTGAAACTGGCTGTCCAGGGCCTGCAAATTAAGGGTTACGGCTGCAGATTGACGGTCAGCTTTGCAATTTCACCGTTGAAGGCGAACGGCACCTGATAGTCAGTTTCTTCGACACCTGTGCGCGTATCGACGCCCACATCGAAGGTCTCATCCCAGGGCATCAATGCCGGGATCGTGTGCGGTATTCTCGTGTTCGCAACCTCCTTGCCGTCCACCTTCAGGACGCCGGTGCCGCCCTTGCCCATGCCGGGTCCGTCGGATTTGAAATCGAAGACCAGCGTGTGCTTGCCGGATGAAAGGGTTTCCTGACCCTCCCAGCGGAAGCGCTCCATATTGACGAAGTTATACAGAAACACGGGTTTGCCCTTGAGGAGATAGAACCCGTATCCACCGAAGCGGCCCCCTGTGGTGACGAGCATACCTTCGCCGCCGTTTTCAGGAACGGTTACCTCTGCGGTGATCGTATAGGACTTGTTGATGACACTCGGTGCATTGCTTGTCGGAATGCCTGACATCACGCCGGCGTAGCTGAACTCCTTCCGTCCGGCGGTGGCGCTCGGCCGTGGCGTAAGAAGGCGTTCCAGGATCGAGTTGTCCAAGGGGAAGACGTCGTATTTTGCCGCTTCCATCAGAAACAGTTCCTGCATCTGGTGCAATTTTTCGGGCATTTTTGCAGCAAGGTCGTTGTTCTGGGAATAGTCCTCCGTGAGGTTGTACAGTTCCCACTTATAGCCGTCGACGACGTCGGGCATCGCTGTCTTGCCCATCAACCAAGGCGCTGCCGGCGGTGTCGTGCAGGCATACCAGCCGTCGTTGTAGATGCCGCGATTGCCGAACATTTCAAAGTATTGGGTCTTGCGGGCAGATGGTGCCTGGGCGTTGTCCCAGCTATAGGCCATGCTGACGCCTTCGATCGGCTTTTGCGCGACGCCATCGACCATCGCCGGGGCCGTCGTGCCTGTTGCTTCGAGGATCGTAGGAACGATATCGATCATGTGGTGGAACTGAGTCCGAACGCCACCGGCTTCCTTGATCCGTGCCGGCCAGGACATCGCCATGCCCTGGCGCGTGCCGCCGAAGTGTGAAGCAACCTGCTTCGTCCACTTGAACGGCGTGTCAAAGGCCCATGACCAGGCAACCGACATGTGCGGATAGGTTTGGTTGGAGCCCCATTTATCATAGAATTTCATCTGCTCTGCGACCGGCATCTGCATGCCTTCGATCGTGATCAGTTCGTTCGGGGTTCCTATCGCGCTTCCTTCGGCGCTGGTGCCGTTGTCTCCCTCGATGTAGATGACAAGGGTATTGTCGAGTTTCCCGAGATCATCGACGGCCTGGATGACCCGGCCGATTTCGTGATCCGAATAGGCAACATAGGCAGCGAAGACCTCAGCCTGGTGCGCAAACAGCTTCTTGCTTTCTGCGTCCAAAGTGTCCCATTTCGGCAGGGTATCCGGCCATTCGGTCAGCTGCGTGTTTGCGGGAATAACGCCGAGCTTTTTCTGATTGGCGAAAATCTGCTCGCGCAGCTCGTTCCAGCCCATGTCGAACTTGCCCTTGAACTTGTCGATCCATTCCTTCGTGGGATGGTGGGGTGCATGCGTGGCGCCGGGCACGTAGTAGACGAAGAACGGCTTGTCAGGTGCTGCCGCATTCAGCTGCTTGATATGATCGATCGCGTTGTCGGCCATGTCCGTTACGAGATTGTAGCCGGGCTTGCCGGTCCAGGGGAAAATCTGGGTCGTGTTCTGGAACAGGTACGGCTCCCACTGATTGCTATCGCCACCCATGAAGCCATAGAAGTAATCGAAGCCCATACCCGTCGGCCACTGATCGAACGGACCAGCGGTGCTGTACTGAAAGGCGGGGGTGTTGTGGTTCTTTCCGAACCAGGACGTGGCGTAGCCATTCTGCTTCAGGATTTCACCAATCGTAGCGTTCTCAATGCCGATGATCGAGTCATAGCCGGGATAACCGGTGGCCTGCTCGGAGATAACGCCGAAGCCTGACGAATGATGGTTACGGCCGGTGATAAGGGCGGCGCGCGATGGTGAGCACAGCGCGGTGGAATGGAACTGCGTAAAGCGCAAGCCGGCGTTGGCAACCCGGTCAAGCGCCGGCGTCGGAATAACGCCGCCAAATGTGCCCGCAACGCCGTAGCCGGCGTCATCGGTCATGATCAGCAGAATGTTGGGAGCGCCCTTTCGCGGCACGATCTGAGGCGGCCAGTAGGGTTTCGAGGTTTTCGCGTCGAGTCCGATATCTCCACCGAAGGCCGCTGGCGGGTTGGGCAAGTATCGGCCGTCGATCGTCGTTGTTGCGCTGGGCGAACCCAACTCACCTGTGGTTTCCTGCGCATGAGCGTTGAAATTCGACGCTGCCGTCAAACTCAACGTGGCGAGAAATAGCGTTCCAAGTCTTAGCATGTCGCTTCTCCTCCGGTGAAACGGGGAGGATTACAGAATGCTAAAATTAGGCAAGGATGTAACAGTTACGAAGCTGGTTTTGGCGTGTCGTCGGGTGAAGCAAGGCTTCGATGCTACTGCATGTTTCCTTAAATCGTATCCGATTTAAGGATAAAAACATGCAGCAACTCAAAGTGCTACAGCGACCCTTGCGCGTCTGATAAGACGCGCGGCGCTGTAGATGGGCGGCAGGAGCCGCCCCGCCGAAGTTTTCATCCGCCAAGACCGGCTTCCGATGGAGCAAGTTTGAAACCTTCCTTGCGGAAGAATGTCCTGAAAAACACCGCGTCGGGCGCCGAGCCGATGACCCTGGCGATCAAGGCCGTCGCGACGATTGCAAAGATAAGCCGGCCGAAGAACACGCTGGCAAAATCCGCGCCGAGCGCGACGACGACCAACGTGTCCTCGACGAGACTGTGGCCGAAGCCCATGAAGACGCAGGCGAGGAAGACCTGGCGCGGTTCGACGCTTGCCGTGCGCGCCTCGCGGATCAACAGCGCGCCACCATAGGAGATCCCGAGAAGCACGCCGACGGCGGTGAAGGGCACTGTCTGCGGCTGGATCCCGGCGAGGCGGAAGAGCGGCGCCATTGCCCGGTTCAGCCAGCCGAGGATGCCCACCATCTTGAGGATCTCGATCATCCAGCTCAAGGCCAGTAGGACGACGAGCATGGTCGCGAGCGTCTTCAGCGTGCTGAAAGTGAAGCTGATCCAGTCGGAGCCCTGGTTGACCGGTGTCCATGCCGGGCTCAGAGGTGCGGCGAGCCATCCGGTCGCCGCGAACAGCTGGTGCAGGAGTGCTGCGAAGATGAGGCCGCCAACGATACGCAGCGCCGCTGTGACCACGAAGCTTGGGCCCGCTTTCTGGATGATGCGCTGTTCGATCGGAATGGCGTGCGCCACCAGCATCAATGCCGAGAACACGGTCATGTCGGCGGTCGTCAGCTCCGAAACCGGCACCAGCGCAAAAACCACCACCACCGCCCCCCAGATGCCGACCAGCAAACCGGTGAGCCAGGCAAAGGCGAGTTCGGGCGGCAGCCCGACCAGGGTCATCAGCGGCTCGAAGGCCGGCGCGATTGCCCGGATCACGCCCAGCTCCTGCAGGACGTGCGTGGCGATGGTGACGGGAACGATGATGCGCACCAGCTCCCAATAGACTTCGAGTGTCGCGAGCGTCTTGCGGTAGAGGATGATGTGAACGGCCATGACGGTGTCTCCCTGAGTTGTCATCCAAGGACTAGCGCGGGGCCGTTCGCAGTTGTGGTCAAAATATGCGAATCTGTGCAATAAAATTGCACGGGCCGCATGAATGGGGAATCGGCATGGACAAGATCGACAGAAAGCTGCTCACGCTGCTGCAACAGGATGCGTCGCGCACCAATGCCGATCTTGCGGTTGAAGTCGGGCTGTCGCCGTCGAGTTGCCTGCGCCGTATCCGACGGCTTCACTCGGCTGGCGTCATCGACCGGGTGGTCGCCGTCCTCAATCCGGCCAAGGCCGGCCGGTCGGTGAAGGCGATCATCACCGTCGAGTTGGAGCGCCATGGCGAACAATATGTGCGTCGCTTCCTCGACCTTGCCGCCAAGGAGCCTGCGGTGGTTCAGGCCTATAGCGTCAGCGGCGAGACCGACGCTCTCCTGATGCTGCGGCTAAAGGACATGGAAGAACTCGATGCCCTGACCGAGCGGCTCTTCCGCGACGAGAGCAATGTCGCGCGCTACTACACGATGTTCGTGATCCGCACGGGCAAGGAGACGACGGCGATTCCGCTCTGAGGCTTGCAGTTTGCTGCGGGGCCTTCGCCTTTTCGATGACGGTGCAAGGCGCTGTGCAGCAGGCGCCGGGGCAAATCGCCCCGGCGCGCGAAATCGGCGCTGCCGTTGTCGTCACTTGACCGCGGCATTCCCGCCGTCGGCGTAGAGCGCGGAGCCCGCGACGAAGCTCGCCATCGGGCTTGCGAGGAACAGTGCCGCCCGGGCGATCTCATCGGGCTGGGCGATGCGTTTCATAGCGTGCAGGCCGGCGGCCCATTCCTTTTGCTCCTTGCTGCCGCCCATCGGCGTGTCGACGCCGCCCGGAAGCAGGGCGTTGGCGCGGATGCCGCTCGCGCCGTAATCGGCGGTGATGCCTTTCACCAGGCCCATCAGCCCGGCCTTGCTTGCACCGTATGCGCCGAGGCCGGGGATGCCGGCGCTGGTTCCGACGAAGGTGGAGGTGAAGACCAGCGATCCGCCGCCGCGCGTGAGCATTGCCGGGATCTGGTGGCGGGTGCCGAGGAAGGCGGAGGTGAGGTTGGCGGCCAGCGTCTCCTGCCATTCCGCGGCCGTGATCTCGGCGAGCGGCTTCATGGCGCCGACAGCACCGGCATTGTTGACGGCGATATCGAGGCCGCCGAACCGGTTGACGGCGGCTTCGACCAGCCGGGCGTGTGTGTCTTCCTCTGTGACGTCGCCGCTGACGGCGATCGCCTCGCCGCCGGAGGCTCGGATGGCCTCCGCCACGGCGGCGAGCGGCGCTTCGTTGCGGGCGTTCAAAACGACCTTCGCGCCTTCGGCGGCGAACAGTTCTGCTACCGCTCTGCCGATACCCGACGAGGCGCCGGTGACGATGACGATCTTGTCTTGCAGCATGGACATGGACTTGCTCCTCTTGGTTGAGGCGCCCTGAGTATCTTCGGCGAGGAGCAGCGCCCACCCGATTTCCGATCGGGTGCAACTGAATGACGGCGGTGATCGAGGATTTGAAGGGCTACAGCGCCGTGCGGCTTGGCGCGGCGAAGAAAGCGGCTCAACCACCTGCACGCCGGGGCCGACTATCCCTCACATTCAGCGGAAGAAGAAAAACCAGACGGCAAAGGCCAGTATCCAAATCAGGACATAGTAGAACGCTTGTCCCTCGATCATGGCGACGATCCCCATTCCCCGATCGAAGGCATATTACAGCGCCGCGCGTCTATTTAGACGCGCAAAGGTCGCTGTAACACTTTGAGTTGCTGCATAATTTTGTCCTTAAATCGATTCCGATTTAAGGAATTATGCAGTAGCATTGATGCAAACGAAGGATAAGCTGACACGCCGCTTCAGCGCCCGTCCAGAAGTGCGCTGAAGGTTTTCAGATCGATATTACCGCCGCTCAACAGAATGCCGACCCGCGCGCCGCCACAGGCGATTGCGCCATGCAAAACGGCCGCCGCGGCCAGGCAGCCGGTCGGTTCCACGATGATCTTCATGCGCTCGGCAAAGAACCGCATCGTCTCGACCAGCTGGGCATCGGTAACCGTGACAATGTCATCGACCTTGTTTTTCAGGATGGCGAAGTTGTGGTTGCCGACATGGGTGACAATCGCACCATCAGCGATGGACTTAGGCACCGGGATCTGGACCACTTCGCCCTTTCGCAATGATTGCTGGCCGTCGTTGCCTGCCTCGGGCTCGACGCCAACAATGGCGCAGGCAGGCAACAGCGCCCTGGTGCTGAGCGCGCTGCCCGCAAGCAAACCGCCGCCGCCCAGCGGAACGACGAGCAAATCGATCTCCCCAACGTCCTCGATCAGTTCCAGTGCTGCGGTGCCCTGTCCCGCGATGACATCCGGATGGTCATAAGGCGGAATCAGCGCTGCTCCTCGTTCGGCGGCAAGGCGCAGGCTTATTTCGGCACGATCTTCCGTATAGCGATCATAAAAGACGACCTCGGCTCCATAGCCCCTGGTCGCCGCCACCTTTATCTCCGGAGCGTCCTGCGGCATCACCACCGTTGCCGAAACACCCTGGAGTCTCGCGGCATAGGCGAGTGCCTGGGCGTGATTGCCGGAGGAATAGGCGACGACACCATTTTGCCGGGACCGTGTGTCCAGCGCAGCGATGGCATTGTACGCGCCACGGAACTTGAAAGCTCCAGCACGCTGCAGATTCTCAGCCTTGAAAAACACGGCCGCGCCGGCTCGTGCGTCCGCAGTTCGCGACGTCAAAACGGGCGTGCGGTGAGCCGCGCCAGAGATGCGTGCCCGCGCGGCCCGGACATCGTCGAAGGTCGGGATGCGCAGCAAAGCGGGTGCCGGTGCAGGACTGACCACGAGAAACCTCCATTGCGCACGCGGTGGCCCGGGAAGAGAGGGAATTGTCCAAGGCACGGCAATGTACCATCGCGCCGGCGTTTGCACGAGCCAGGTCGAACAGCCATTGGTGATGGCTGGCCTACGGCACCGCTGACACGGCCGAAACCGCATCGTGTTCGCCTATGCCATCGCTACATAACCACGATTTTCAACCGCTGCGACCGATGACATAGTTGCGCAGCTTGAAGGCGTCGCGTCGGACATGACGCGCACACACCGCAAGACCTTAAGCAGGCGGTACTTTTCAGGCGAGGCGGGAGGGCGGAATGCTGAAGACCTATACTGGCAGCTGCCATTGCGGCGCGGTGCGCTTCGAGGCGGATATCGACATCAGCGCCGGAACGGGCAAGTGCAATTGCACGCTCTGCACCAAGATCCGGCTCTGGTCGGTGGAGGTGACGCCTTCTGCTTTCCGCCTGACGGCCGGCGAGGCGGAACTGACCGACTATCGCGGGCACAACGAGGTCGCCCACCATTTTTTCTGCCGCCACTGCGGCGTGCGCCCATTTGAGCGCATTGATATGCCGAACATGACGGGACGCACCTATTACAACATCAATGTTTCCTGTCTCGACGGCGTCGATATCGACGAACTGGTCGCCGCACCCGTCACCTACTTTGATGGCCTCAACGACGATTGGGGTTCGACACCATCAGAGATACGGCATCTCTGATCGCCGCGGACGCTCACGTTTTGCGGGCCGTCCCTTAGCGTGCGGGCTCCTGCTCTGGTGCCGCCAGCGGCAAACTCAGGACGGCGATATCGAGAAACCGCCGAATTCGACTTCGCCTGGCGCGCGCACGGCGCCACCGGAGATCCAAAGCGGACTTCCCACGCACTCAATCCGTCCGTCGGTAACAACGACACCGTCGCTGTCGTTGCAGGCGAGGATCGGCCTCGGCGTATGGGCGCTGTAGCGCAGCAGTGCGAGCAGGTAGGTGGCGTCGTCATTGAGGTGCGGGAAGAATTCGAATGGTAGGAGATCGAGCGCATCTCCATCCGTTATGTCCTCGGGTCTCCGGCCGATAAAGAGCCCGTCTGTCGCGATCGTCGGGTTCATGAGAATGGCGCCGGCGCTGACACCGATCAGGGTGCCGCCCGAGAGCGCCCAGTCCCGGAGCGGCTGGATCAGCCCGCTTCGTCGCAGCCGCTCGAGGAAATCGCCCGTATGCCCGCCGGACAGATGAATGGCGTCGCAGGCAAAGAGTGCGGCGATGTCCTCTGCCGAACGCGGTTCGTCGAGATCGAAGAACAGCTGGAGATCAAGGCAGGATCGGCCGTAATAGGCTTGGCCGCTCTGGAAGAAGTTGCGATCCGGCTCCGGGCCGGAGGCCACATAGGCAAGCCGATTTCCGGTTCCTCGCGCCTTCAGCAAGTCCGCAAGCCTGCGGTCGATTGCCGAACAGTCGGGGAAAAGTTGATCGCTGTAGAGGATGAGGTTGAGCAACTTGGCCTCTTGCGTCGCGGCGCCGTCCGATTTGCGCCGAACCACCATCACGCTGTGCAGAGAGCTTTGTCGATCAACAGGCGAGCCGTGGTCAAGTCCGGTCCGCGGCGGGCGAGATGGTGTGAGTAGGATTGGAGGTTCGCCCGCTTCTTCTGCAAAGGCAGTCCGGCGTCATGTAGCAGACACCACAAGAAGGCTGTTCAGATACTTGAACGTTCGCTTTCGCTTTATCAGGCGATGGCCGACAAGCGGCGGCCATATCGCCAGACGCCAAGCCAACTGAAGTAGTTGACGAGAAGCGACATCGAGATCCAGAGCAGGCTGGTGAAGTTATCGCCGCCTTCGAGCAGGCCGACAAATCGAACGATGTTGAGCAATGAAAGGCATCCGAGCGCGATGCCGAGGAGCCAGCCGAACGGTCGCCAGAACCCGAAGGGAGGGACATGCAGGTTGAAGGCGTAGGCGACGAGGCCGATTGCTGTGACAAGTGTCATGGCCATGATTGCGCCGCCGATGATCTTGGTGCTCGACGTCAACTGCACTCCTAAACTCAGCATGACGTAGCCGGCAAATACCAGCCCGATGGCAAAGGCCAGACTATAAAGAACTGCAAAGACCTTCCACATAGCGAATCACACCCACAGGCTGCAAAATGCCACCTTGGGTGGCGCGGCGCGTTTTGTCCACTGGCCGCCGCGCGCCATGCCTCAATCAGCACTGAGCGCCACGGCCGGCTGCAGCCTCGAGGCGTTGCGGGCGGGGAGGAAGCCGAAGACGAGGCCGGTGAGGAAGGCGCAGGCGAAGGCGAGCGCCACCGGGCCGAGCGTGAAGGCGACGGGCATGCCGAACTGGCCGGCGAGCGCGCCGACGCCGAGGCCAAGCAGGACGCCGAGCGTGCCGCCGATCGCCGAGACGACCAGTGCCTCGATGATGAACTGCAGCAGGATGTCGCGCTGGCGCGCGCCCGTTGCCATGCGCACGCCGATCTCGCGGGTGCGCTCGCTGACCGACACGAGCATGATGTTCATCACGCCGATGCCGCCGACGAGCAGCGAGATGGCGGCGACCGAGCCGAGAAACAGCTTCATCGTATTGGAGGTTTCGGTGAAGGCCTCGCGCACCGACGACATGTTGGTGATCTGCGTGTCCTGACGCTTGTGGCGCTGGTCGAGCAACGCCTGAATCGCCTGTTGGGTGATGTCGATGGCGGCCGCGTCCTTCACCTGCACGGTGATGGTGCGCACGTTGCGCTGGCCGAAGAGGCGCATGCTGCCCGTCGTCAGCGGCACCAGCACGACGTCGTCCTGGTCGTTGCCGAAGGAGGTGGCGCCCATCTCGGCCATCACGCCGATGACCTGGAAGGGGATCTTGTTGACCAGCACATATTGCCCGAGCGGGTTGTCGCCGTCGGGAAACAGCGTCTTGACCACGGTCTGGCCGAGGACTGCCACCGGCGCATAGGTGTCCATGTCGTCCTCAGTCAGGAATTCGCCCTGCTGCATCTTCCAGGATTTGGCGGTGGTGAACTGCGGCACCGTGCCGTTGGCGCTGGTCTGGTAGTCGACATTGCCGCGCCGGACCGTGACATTGCTGGTCAGTTCGGGCACGGCGAAGGCGACGTTCGGCACCTCGAGGATGGCGTCGGCATCGGCGGGAACGAGGGTGACGTTGCTGCCGCCGGCGCTGCCGCGGAAATTCGCCATGCTTGGCCGGATCACGAGCAGGTCGGAGCCCATGGAAGAGATGCGGTTGAGCACGGAATCCTGCGCGCCGGTGCCGATCGCCAGCATGGCGACGACCGAGCCGACGCCGATGACGATGCCGAGCAAAGTGAGGATGGTGCGGAAGAGATTGGCGCGCAGCGCCCGAAGCGCCATCTTGACGGCTTCCGTGACGTCGGCGATCGCAGCCGAGCCCTCGCTCACCGTCCGGCTCAGCGCATGCGCGGCCTCCGGATTGCTGCGGCTCTTCTTGGTGCGGTCGGCGACGATGCGGCCGTCATGGATCTCGATCAGCCGGTCGGCCTGTTCGGCGACCTCGCGCGAGTGGGTGATGACGATGACCGTGTGGCCCTTGTCGTTCATGTCGCGCAAGAGCGCCATGACGTCGGAGCCGCTCTGGCTGTCGAGCGCGCCGGTCGGCTCGTCGGCCAGCACCACGCGGCCGCCGTTCATCAGCGCGCGGGCAATCGACACGCGCTGCTGCTGGCCGCCGGAAAGCTGGTTCGGGCGATGGTCGAGCCGCTCGCCGAGCTTCAGCTGGTGCAGCAGGGCGCCGGCGCGGTCGTGGCGGTCGCGCGCCGACATGCCGGCATAGACGGCCGGTACCTCGACGTTTTCCTGGGCGCTCGCGGTCGGAATGAGATTGTAGCTCTGGAAGACGAAGCCGAAGGTGCGCCGGCGCAGCGCCGCCAGTTCGTCGGTGTCGAAGCCGGAGACCCGTTCGCCGTCGATGAGATAATCGCCCCCAGTCGGCTGGTCGAGACAGCCGAGGATGTTCATCAGCGTCGACTTGCCCGAACCGGACTGGCCGATGATCGCGACGAACTCGCCGGCCTCGATGTCGAGCGAGACGCCGTGCAGCACCTCGACGGCGAGATCGCCGTTGAAATAGGTCTTGCTGACATGCCGGAGCGAGAGGAGCGGGGTCATGGCCAATCTCTAAATTGTCCTCAGAACATCGGCGGCATGCGCATGCCGCGTTGGCTGCCGCGAGTGCCCGCCGCCGGGGTATCGGAGCCGGTGGCGACGACAACGGTGTCGCCTTCGGCAAGCCCGCTCCTGATCTCGGCGTTGACCCGGTTGCGGATGCCGACCTCGACGGCACGGGTTTCAAGCGCGCCCGAGGATGTGACCACGGTCACCTCGGCGCTGCCGGCAGCGCCTGCGTTATCGGCGCGCTTGGCGGCGCCTTGGCCGGAACGCTGGCCGGTACCTTTCTCGGTCGTGCGCAGCGCAGCACTCGGTATGATCAGCACGTCCTTGGCGGAGGACTGCAGGAAGAACACCTGGGCACTCATCGACATCATCAATTCGCCATCCGGATTGGCAACGTCGAAGAGGGCGTAATAGAGCACGACGTTGTTTTCCGTGTCCGGCATCGGCTGGATCTGGCGGAGCTTGCCCGCAAAGCGTTTTCCCGGCTGGCCGAGCAGGGTGAAATAGGCGTCCATGCCGACCTTGAGCCTGCCGACATCGGCCTCCGACACCTGCGCCTTGACGGTCATGGTCGACAGATCGGCGATGGTGACGATGGTCGGCGTCGTCTGGTTGGCGTTGAGCGTCTGACCTTCCTTGGCCGGGTTGGCGACGATGGTGCCGCCCATCGGCGCGAAGATCTTGGTGTAGCCGAGATCGACCTTGTCGCCGGCAAGCGTCGCCTGCTGCTTGCGGATCTGCGCTTCGATGGCGTTGACGTCGGCCTCGGCGGCGGCGAGGTCGGCGATGGCCTGGTCGAGCGTCGACTGGGCGATGCTGTTGGCGGCGACCAGATTGCGCTGGCGATCGATATTGGCCTGCTTCAGCACGAGCTGGGCCTTCTTGGAAATGAGCTGGGCCTGCAGATTGGCAAGCTCGGCCTGGTCGATCTCGATCCGGTTTTCGATGGTGGCGGGGTCGATTTCCGCGACGAGCTGGTTCTGCTCGACCTTGTCGCCGATATCGACATGCAGCGCCTTCAACTGGCCGGAGACCTGGGCGCCGGCATCGACCGACTTGACCGCGTCGAGCGTGCCGACGGCGGTGACGCTGTTTTCGATGTCGCCGCGGGAAACGACCTGGGTGACCATCGCGGCAGTGGTCGGGTTCGTGGCGTAGCGCGTCCAGCCGTAATAACCGGCGCCGACGACGGCGAGAACGACGGGGATCCACAGCCAGGTGCGCGTGCGCCGCTTGCGCCGGACGGGGACAGCACCCGGAATGAAGGTGACGTTGGGTGTCACGTCCTCGCGTGCGGTGGTTTCCGCGCGTGCCGTCTTGCCTGTCTTGTTCATGCCCATACCTGGCCCCATACCTGGCTTTGCCAGCGCCAACGTCACAGGCGCGCTTCATCCTAGCAGCAAATAGGGACAAACGGCCCGGCCGGGAAGCATTGAGATCATTATATTATTGTAATGTTTTGGCGGCGGAGGGCGGGGCCGACCCTCGTCTCACGCCTTAGCGGCTGAGCAGCAACTTTCCGCCCATGCCCATCAGGGCCACACCCATCGTGGTCTCTATTCCCGTCTTCGCCCTGGCAAAGATCCGTCGTGCGGCTCCATGCGAGAACAGGAGCGCCAGGCCGCAATACCAGACACAGGAAACAAGGGCTGCCATCAGCACGACTGCCACGTAAAACCACGGTGCGGCATGTGCAGGCACCATGACGGAGAAGATGCTGCCATAGAAGGCGATCGACTTGGGACTGGTCATCGAGACCAGATAGGCCTTGCGAAAGGCGGTCGCGCCGGTGATGCCCTGGCCGTTGGTCGATACCAATGGCTTGCGCGCGCCAAGCACCATCTTGACACCGAGCCAGATCAGGTAGGCGGCGCCGGCCAGCTTCACGGCAGTATAGATCCAGGGCACCTGCGTCAGGATGATGCCGATGCCGGCAACCGCCAGCAGCGCCCAGGTGAGGGAGGCTGCCGCCAGTCCCAGGCCCGCGACAACGCCGGTGCGGCGGGAAACGCTCATCGCTGTCGAGGTGACGATTGCGAAATTCGGCCCCGGGCTGACCACGCTTAGAACGAACACGCCTGCGATCGTCAGAAGCTGAAACACCTCGTGCATGGGGACACCCTGTCGCTTGTCGTCGATAGGGCGCTTTTAGCATCGGCCCCGGTTTAGGGGTAGTGACCTTTGGCCGCCGGCTGCCGGCGGCCATCCCGCGCCGACAAAATTTCCAATGGTCCGGTAAAATCGCCTTGACGGTCCGGTCGCGCTTCATTAGAAGAATGCGAACCGTACCGTACGGTACTGAATGGGTGGAGCCGAGTGCAAAGCGTTGCTGCGACAAGAGAGGCGAATGCCGGGAGCGGCCTGACCGAGCGTCAGGGCGTCGTTCTCGAAGAGGCGTTGCGTCTGCTGGTCGACGGCGGCGAGAAGGCGCTGACGACGGCGGGTGTGGCGCGGGCTGCCAACTGTTCGAAGGAAAGCCTCTACAAGTGGTTCGGCGATCGCGACGGGCTCTTGTCGGCGATGATCGGGTTCCAGGCGAGCAAGGTTCGCACCCAGGATCCCGCCGCCGACGCGCTGAACGCGGAGAGCCTGCGCCGGCACCTGGTCGTCTTTGCCAAGGATCTGCTCGAGGTTCTGGCCGGCGACGTGTCGCTGGCGCTGAACCGGCTGGCGATCGGCCAGGCGAGTCGTGAAGGTTCCAAGCTCGGCCACATGCTGCAGGAGCGCGGGCGCCGGCAGATCGGGCGGCGTGCCGCCGCGCTGCTGGAGGCCGGCCGCAAGGCGGGGCTGCTGGCATTCGACGACGCCGACGAGGCTTATGGCGCGCTTTACGGGCTGGTCGTTTCCGACTGGCACCTGAAGATGCTGCTGGGCGAAGAGGCCGGCGAGATGAAAAAGGGTTTTGGCCGCAAGGCGGAGCAGGCGGTCAGCGCCTTCCTCACGCTCTACGGCACGAAAGGGTAACGGCGAGGGAGGATCTCGCCTGCAGCGCCGCGCGTCGAAGACGCGCAAAGGTCGCTGCAGCACTGGAATTGCAGCGCCGCGCGTCGAAGACGCGCAAAGGTCGCTGCAGCAATCGGAATTGCAGTGTCTCGCGCCGGGAAGCGCTGAGGTCGCTGTAAAACACGGAATTGCTGCATGGCTCCTGGACCGATCCCGGTTTTGGGCGTCGTGCAGCGGAACAACAAATAGCAACGGGAAGGACCATTCAAATGCGCGTCTATTACGATCGTGATGCCGACATCAACCTCATCAAGTCCAAGAAGGTCGCCATCGTCGGCTACGGCAGCCAGGGCCGCGCGCATGCGCTGAACCTGAAGGACTCCGGCGCCAAGGAAATCCGCATCGCCCTGAAGCCGGGTTCGGCAACGGCTGCCAAGGTCGAGGCCGACGGCCTCTCGGTTCTCTCGGTAGCCGAAGCTGCCAAGTGGGCCGACCTGATCATGATGGCAACGCCGGACGAACTGCAGGCCGAAATCTACAAGGCCGACATCGCCGGCAACATCCGTGACGGTGCTGCGATCGCATTCGCCCACGGCCTCAACGTTCACTTCGGCCTGATCGAGCCGAAGGCTTCGCTCGACGTCGTCATGATCGCGCCGAAGGGCCCGGGCCACACGGTCCGCGGCGAATACCAGAAGGGCGGCGGCGTTCCTTGCCTCGTTGCCGTTCACCAGGACGCTTCCGGCAACGCTCTTGACCTTGCGCTCTCCTACGCCTGCGGCGTCGGCGGCGGCCGTTCGGGCATCATCGAAACCAACTTCAAGGAAGAGTGCGAAACCGACCTCTTCGGCGAACAGGTCGTTCTGTGCGGCGGTCTCGTCGAACTGATCCGCGCCGGCTTTGAAACGCTGGTCGAAGGCGGCTACGCGCCGGAAATGGCCTATTTCGAGTGCCTGCACGAAGTGAAGCTGATCGTCGACCTGATCTATGAAGGCGGCATCGCCAACATGAACTACTCGATCTCCAACACGGCCGAATGGGGCGAATACGTCACCGGCCCGCGCATCATCACGGAAGAAACCAAGGCCGAGATGAAGCGCGTCCTCAAGGATATCCAGACCGGCAAGTTCACCTCGGAATGGATGCAGGAATACAAGTCGGGTGCAGCCCGCTTCAAGGGCATCCGCCGCGTCAACGACGCCCACCAGATCGAAGAAGTCGGCGCCAAGCTGCGCGGCATGATGCCCTGGATCGGCAAGAACAAGCTGGTCGACAAGGCGAAGAACTAAGCCTTACGGCATAATTCCTTAAATCGGATCCGATTTAAGGATAAAATTATGCAGCAAGTTTAAAGCGTTACAGCGTCCTTTGCGCGTCATATTTGACGCGCGGCGCTGTAGCCATCAGACACATGCGGAAAGCCGGGGTGAAAACCTCGGCTTTTCTTTTTGTCGATGCGCTCACCGCGCGACACTTGCAGTGGTGATGAAGGGGGTAAACATAGCCCTTAAGTTTAGTTTGTGCTAAATTTCGCGCCGCATCGATACGCCCCTATTGGGCGCGTAGTCTTTCCAACTCCCCATGACCTTTGATCCAGCGTGACCAGACAACGGAGGAAGGCAGATGAGTGACGATATCAAACTGACACGTCGCGGCGTTTTGCTTGGCAGCACCGCCATTGCCGCGACTGCAGGGCTCAGTGCCCGCCCGGCTGAGGCCGAACTGAAGGAATACCCGCCGGGACAGGCATTCTCCGGCGTCATCGGGCGCACGTTCGATGTTTCGCAGCCCGCCTGGCCGGCGCCGACAAGGGCGCGCGAGGGGACCGCCAATGTGCTGTTCATCGTTCTCGACGACACGGGCTTCGGCCAGCTCGGCTGTTTCGGCAGCCCGATCCACACGCCCAACTTGGATGCGCTTGCCGCCGACGGTCTGCGTTACAGCAACATGCACACGACGGCGCTTTGCTCGCCCTCGCGATCCTGCTTTCTCACCGGACGCAACCACCACTCAAACGGCATGGCCTGCATCACCGAGGGCTCGGAGGGGTTCCCCGGTGCGAACGGCCAGATACCGTTCGAAAACGGCTTCCTCTCGGAAATCCTGCAGCAGAACGGCTACAATTGCTATGCGCTCGGCAAGTGGCACCTGACGCCCGCAGAACAGACCTCGGCGGCCGGGCCCTACAGCCGCTGGCCACTGGGGCGGGGGTTCGAGCGCTACTTCGGCTTCCTCGGCGGCGATACCCACCAGTATTATCCGGAACTCGTGCGCGACAACAGCCAGACGGAGCCGGACAAGACGCCGGAAGAGGGGTATCACCTGACGCCGGATCTGGTCGCCAAGGCCAAGTCGATGATCGCTGACTCCAAGCAGGTGGCGCCCAGCAAACCCTTCTTCGTCTACTTCGCCCCCGGCGCGATGCACGCGCCTCATCACGTGCCGAAGGAATGGGCCGACAAATACAAGGGCCAGTTCGACGACGGCTGGGATGCCTATCGCGAAAAGGTCTTCGCCAAACAGAAGCAGATCGGCATCATCCCGGAGAATACCGTTCTGTCGCGCCACGACCCGGATGTGCAGGACTGGCAGAAAATGTCCGCGGACGAACGGCGGCTGTTTGCCCGAATGATGGAGGTCTTTGCAGGCTTCCTCGAACACACCGACCATTATATCGGCGAGCTGATCGCCTTCCTGAAGGACATGGGCGAATACGAAAACACGCTGATCATGGTCGTTTCCGACAATGGCGCCAGTGCCGAAGGCGGGCCGAACGGCTCGGTCAACGAAGGCAAGTTCTTCAACAACGTGCCTGACGATCTCCAGCAGAACCTCGCCGCGATCGATGATCTCGGTGGCCCGAAATATTTCAACCACTATGCCTTCGGCTGGACCCATGCCGGCAACACGCCCTTCCGCCGCTGGAAGCGGGAGACCTATCGCGGCGGCGTGTCCGATCCGTTCATGATCGTCTGGCCCAAGGGCATCAAGACCAGGGGCGAGATCCGCAGCCAGTACTGCCATGGGATCGACATGGTGCCGACAGTGCTCGATGCGCTGGGGATCGAGCCGCCGGCGCAGATCCGCGGCGTCACCCAGTCGCCGATCCAGGGCTTCAGCCTGAAGTCCTCCTTCGATGACGCCGATGCGCCGTCGCTGCATATCACCCA
Organism: Ensifer sp. LC384; assembly: GCF_001695865.1. Taxonomy (NCBI): domain Bacteria; kingdom Pseudomonadati; phylum Pseudomonadota; class Alphaproteobacteria; order Hyphomicrobiales; family Rhizobiaceae; genus Ensifer; species Ensifer sp. LC384. The sequence continues at coordinate 95,743 of NZ_MBST01000001.1, read as the reverse complement.
GTATTTCGAGATGTTCGGGCACCGCTCGCTCTATCACGACGGCTGGCGTGCGGTGTGCCCGTGGCCGGGAACCTCCTTCACGGAGTCGGGCCTGACCTTCGGCGCGCCGATCTCGTATGAAAAACTCATCGAGCTCGATGCCAAGGGGTGGGAGCTCTACAACCTCAAGGAGGATTTTTCGGAGACGAAGAACTTGGCCGAGACGGAACGCGACCGGCTGATCGCGATGATCGGCATGTGGTATGTCGAGGCGGGCAAATACAACGTGTTGCCGATCGACAGCCGCGGTACCGCGCGCTTTGCCGATGAACGCCCGCAGATCGCGGCCAATCGCAAGAAGTACATCTACTACCCGGGTACCCAGGTCGTGCCGGGAAGTGCAGCGCCCTATCTCGTCAATGTCGCCCATTCGATTTCCGTCGAGGCGAACGTGCCGAAGGGGGGCGCGGAGGGTGTGCTGATCTCGATGGGCGGCGTCGACGGCGGGTTCTCGTTCTACGTCCAGGAGGGCAAGCTGATCTACGGCTACAACTATGTCGCCGACCAGCGCTTCACCGTGCAGTCGGACGCGGCCATTCCCGAAGGCGATCATATCTTCAGCTTCGAGTTCACCCCGACCGGTAAGGCCGACATCGCCAAGGGCAAGGGCGTGCCGGCCAATATCAAGCTGTTCGTCGACGGCAAGCAGGCCGGGACCGGCGACCTGCCGGTGACCATCCCGATCTCGCTTGGCCTCGCCGCAGGTGTCTGCGTCGGGGCGGATTCCGGGTCGCCGACCATGGATGCTGCCTACAAGGCGCCCTATCCGTTTACCGGCGTGGTGAAGAAGGCACTGGTCGACGTGACCGGCGAGGCTGTCGAGGATATGGCCGCGCAGATGAAGGTGTATCTCTCGCGGCAATGAAGGCCGCACGCTCTCGCACGAGGGGGCACATATGAAGGAAGCCGGGGCAAAACCCCGGCTTTCCCTTTTGAGCCAATGGCCGTGAAGGCCAGATTTCAGTTCAGACTCTCGGCTTGAAGCAGCGGCGGTTACGCCTTGCTGCAAGAGAATGGTCTTTCCAGTCCGCATTTCGGGGTGGGCAGGGCGCCCGGTTTGGGCACGATATGCCCGGCACCGCTGCTATCGCATCGCGGTGAAGGTGACAGGCGGGACTTGCAAGGCAGCGGCGATGCGCTGCAGCTTGACGGGATCGGCATCGGCACCGAGTTCGACCTTGGAAATTTCGGTTTCCGTCAGGCCTGTTGTGACCGACATTTCATCGACAGTGTAGCCGTGGGATTCACGCGAACGCTTTACAGCGGCTCCGATGCTGACGCGGGAAACAGTGGCGTCGGAAGCCTTATTCAGATTTTTCTTAAAGGACATGAAATGTCTCCTTCGTTGGTCCACCGACAAGGAGTTTCGTCGGGTGAAGGGGGCCCGAAAGTATCGTGCGACTCGAACAATGAGTGGCGATCAGGCATCGCTAATATAGTCAGGGCGACCGTCAAGGCAACCTGGCCAAGGCATTTTTGAGTGGATAGAGCGGCACCACCGGCCGGCCAGACCCCGGTCGCTCCTGAGAAAAATCGTTTGGAAACCTTACGATACGGGGCCTTGGTCGAGGCAGCCGCCCCCCGAAAAAAAGTGCGCTGAGCGCGCGCTTCGGATGGGAAATGGCACTGTTTTCGACGCAGATACTGGCCGCAGGCGGGTGTTCGATCAAAGATTTTCCGAGGTGACGGTCAGGAAGCGTACGGGCTCGGTGCTGACCTCCACCTCCATGAGGCCGAGACTTTTCAGGGTCAGGTCGATCGAGCGCCGGGCCTGGATCTCGGGCGCCTGGTCGAGCACGATCGACATCAGCCGTTGGCGCAGGTAGCGCCGCGTCTGCTCGGTCAGTTCATGGCCGACCCAGAAGATTTTGGCGTCGGCCCCACTCTTCAGCGCATTGGCCTTCAGTACCTTGGCGACGCCGTTGTTGTCGCCGCCGGCGCTGTAGACGCCGATGATATCGGGGTCGCGGGCAAGGGCTCTGCCGAGAAGCTCCATCGCATCGTGTTCGTCGTCGCGGTCGAACATCACTTGCGTGAAGCGGTGAGCCGCGTCGCCCTGCTCGTCGAGATAGGTGGAGAAGCCGCGAATGCGTTCCTTGTGGTTCTCGTAGGCGCCGCTATGGCAGAGCGCGACGAAGGAACCGGTACGCGCCGAAAGCATCTGCGACATGTAGTGGGCGGCCGTGCGCCCGGCAGCGTAGTTGTCGATGCCGACATAGGGCAGTTCCGGCGCCGGACGGGTCATGATCTGGACGACGGGAATGCCGAGGCTTGCCGCCTTTCTGACGCTCTCGACCACATCGGGATGGTCCGGGGCCACGACGATCAGCGCCGAGCGTCGCAGTTTCGGGGTGGCGATGATGCGGACAAAATCGACCGGGTCGTTTTCGCGGGCAAAGGTGCGGTGGACGGCGATGCTGTGGTCGAGCGAGGCGGCGATGCGCTCGAAGGCCTGGTTCATGCGCGAGTAGAAACTGGTCTCCGGCCGAACGAGTATGACCTCGATGCGGATGATGCCGCGATGGCTTTCCGGCAGCGTGCGGCCGTAACCGAGCCTTCTGGCGGCGAGCAGGACTTTTTCGACCGTTTCGGGCCGCACCCCGCCGCGACCGTTCAAGACGCGCTCGACCGTGGCCGTGCCGACGCCGGCTGCTGCCGCCACATCCTTCAACGTCGCTTTTGCCACCATCACCTCCAAATCTTCGATCGCAGATCAGCACTCGATGCCAGTGTCGTCAATGATCAAATTTGATCACCGAAGCATTGGAGCCGGGCCGGGGGCAGGGCTATCCTGCAGGCAATTCGGGAGGAGAGACCGAAGTTCGAAACGATCCCGCGAAGGATCATCCGCCGGCAGGGATGCGCGGCGATGATGGAGGAGCACCATGAAAATCGCACTCGACCCCCATATGCACCGTCATCTCGGGCTCAGCGAGCTTTGCCGCAAGGCGGCCGAGCTCGGCTACGACCACATCGAACTGTCGCCGCGCGACGACTTCCTGCCCTGGTGGGTGCGGCCGCGGGCGCACAAGGAGCGTATCGCCGAGTTCAAATCGGCGTTGAAGGACCATGGCGTCAAGCTCGCATCCCTGCTGCCGATGTATCGTTGGGCTAGCCCGCATGAGGACGAGCGCCAGGCCGCGGTGCGCTACTGGAAGGAAGCGATCCGCATCGCCGTCGAGATGGATTGCGACACCATGAATTCGGAGTTCGGCCGCGGGCCTTCGCCGGATCGCGGCCACCGGTTGAGCTGCTGCGGCGGCATGCATACGCATGAACACAGCGAGGCGGCCTGGTGGCGGTCGATCGAGGAACTGGTGCCGGTCTTCGAGAAGGAAGGCGTGACGCTCAACATGGAGCCGCATCCGGAGGACTGGTGCGAGACGCTGCATCCGGCGATCGACATGCTGAAGACGATCGGCTCGAAAAACGTCAAATTCCTCTATTGCGCGCCGCACACTTTCTATTTCGGTGATGACATGGCGAAGATGATCCGCGATGCCGGGCCGCTGATCGCCCATGTGCATGTGGCCGACACCTACAATCACAAGGCCTCCTCGGGCCTGCGCTACATCGTCAACCCGCCGGGCGCCAAGGTGACGATCCACCAGCATATGGACATGTACCAGGGCGAGATCGACTGGGACGTGTTCTTCTCCTCGCTCGCCGAAGTCGGCTTCGACGGCATCGTCACGGCCTGCGTCTTCGGCTGGGAGGAACGTGCGGATGCTTCCGGCAAGTTCATGCGCGCCGAGATCCAGAAATACGTCGACAAATACTGGACGCGCGGCTGACGCGAAGCCTGTCATCATCATCCAATTAGGGAATGAAGCCGTGAGCATCACGATCACGACCGCCCCCTGCTGCTGGGGCGTGGACGACGTCAACAACCCCAACCTGCCGGCCTGGAGCCGCGTGTTCGACGAGGCGGCGGCCGCCGGCTATGGCGGGCTCGAGCTCGGGCCTTACGGCTATGTGCCGCTCGACGACCGGCTGGTTGCCGCGGCACTTGCCGAACGCAACCTCTTCATCGTCGCCGGCACGATCTTCGACGATCTGGTTTCGTCTGATAATCGCGACAACCTTCTGCGTCAGACGGACGAGATCTGCGCCGTCATCACCCGGCTGCCGCAACCGCCACAGGTGGCCGGCCAGAGGTTTGCAACGCCTTACCTCACCGTCATGGACTGGGGCCATGACGAGCGGGACTATGCGGCCGGGCATTTCGACCGCGCGCCGCGACTTTCCGATGAGGCCTGGGCGGGCATGGTCGCCAACATCAAGGCGATCGCCGAGCGCGCCAGCGGATATGGCGTGCGCGCCGTGATCCACCCCCATGCCGGCGGCCATATCGAATTTGCCGACGAGATCGAGCGCATCGCCCGCGATGTGCCGCTGGAGATCGCCGGCTTCTGCCTCGATACCGGCCACACCTATTACGCCGGCATGGACCCGGTGGAGACGCTGCGGCGCTTTGCCGACCGGCTCGATTATGTGCATTTCAAGGATATCGACCAGGCGGTGTTCGACCGGGTGATGGGCGAAAAAATCCGCTTCTTCGAGGCCTGCGCTCAAGGGGTGATGTGCCCGATCGGTCGAGGGGTGATCGACTATCCCGCCGTCGGCCAAGCGCTGGAGGAGATCGGCTACCACGGCTTCATCACGGTGGAGCAGGAGCGCGATCCGAGAAGCGTGGCCGGCAGCCTCGCGGACGTCAGGGAAAGCCGCGACTATCTGCGTTCGGTCGGGTTTTGAAACTGGCACGCACCCAACGCTCAAGCACACAGGAAAAAAGATCATGACGGAAACGAAGAGAAGGCCGATCCGCTGGGCAATGGTGGGCGGCGGGCGCGGCAGCCAGATCGGCTCGATCCACCGCTCGGCGGCGCTGAGGGACAATACGTTCGAGCTGGTGGCCGGCGCCTTCGACATCGATGCCGAGCGCGGCCGCGCCTTCGGCCTCGATCTCGGCCTCGACGCAGCGCGCAGCTATGCCGACTATGCGACGATGTTTTCCGCCGAGGCCAGCAGGCCCGACGGCATCGAGGCGGTATCGATCGCCACGCCCAACAACACCCATTTCGCCATCTGCAAGGCGGCGCTCGAGCATGACCTGCATGTGGTCTGCGAAAAGCCGCTCTGCTTTACCGTTGCGGAGGCGCAGGAGCTGAAGGCGCTGTCTGAGGCGCGCGACCGCATCGTCGGCGTGACCTATGGTTATGCCGGCCACCAGATGATCGAGCAGGCCCGCGCCATGGTGAGGCATGGCGATCTCGGCGAGATCCGCATCGTCAACCTGCAGTTCGCCCATGGCTTCCACAGCGCCGCCGTCGAGCAGCAGAATCCTTCGACCCGCTGGCGCGTCGACCCGAGACTTGCCGGGCCGAGCTATGTGCTCGGCGATGTCGGAACGCACCCGCTCTACCTCTCCGAGGTGATCCTGCCGCATCTGAAGATCAAGCGGCTGATGTGCACGCGGCAAAGCTTCGTCAAGAGCCGGGCACCGCTCGAGGACAATGCGGTAACGCTGATGGAATACGACAACGGCGCCATCGCCACCGTCTGGTCGAGCGCCGTCAATGCCGGCTCGATGCACGGGCAGAAGGTGCGCATCGTCGGCTCCAGGGCCAGCATCGAATGGTGGGACGAGCGGCCGAACCAGCTTTCCTACGAGATCCAGGGCGAGCCGGTGCGCATCCTCGAGCGCGGCATGGACTATCTCTACCCGGAGGCCCGCATCGACGACCGCATCGGCGGCGGCCACCCGGAGGGCCTGTTCGAGGCCTGGGCCAATCTCTATCGCCGCTTCGCCCTGGCGATCGGCGGCAAGCGGGGCCTTACGCCCGAGGGGCTCGACGACCTCGTCTTCCCCGGCATCGATGCCGGGCTCGAGGGCGTGCGCTGGGTGGAGAACTGCGTGCGCTCGGCCGACGCCGGCGGCATCTGGGTGGATTATCGCTAAGGCGACTGGGCGGGCCCGCACCTAAACCAAGGCGCAGGCCTGCCTATGTCGATCAGCGAAGGGACGTGCAGCCCTTGACGTGAGGCGCCTTGACGCGGCCCGCCTGAAGGTCGCTCCAGAGCGGGAGTGACGGATCGGGACCGCCCAACGACGCCTCGAAGGTGGCGCGATCCAGCTTGACCAGGCGCCCGCCGGCAGTAATGCTCACCAGCTGTTTCTTGTTCACGACGGCTATGCTGACATTCATGCGGCAGAAAAACCGCTTGTCGCCGTTGGAGGCGATCCAGCCCTGTGAACCGGACTTGTTCTTCGTGAGCTTGCTGACTTTATAGCCCTGCTTTTCGAGCTGGGCCAAGGATTCCGCCTTGGCCAGGCCCGGGATGAGGGCAAAGCCGATCGCCGCGGCGGCGAGCACTTGCTTGACTGAAATGAACATTGAGTTTCAACCCCTGATTATAATGAGACGCCGCCCTCTACGTTCGAATCGTGCCGCGTTCAACTTGCATTTGTCGCGTTGCTTAACGCCGAAGGCCGGTGCAGCCGTGGGCTTCCATTCCTCGTTCGCTCCGGCCTTGCCATTCCCACGAATCCGGCTAAACCGAAATTCCGGCCACCTCAAAGGAAGATGTCATGCCGGATTTCTCTACACTTCTATTTTTCGCCGCCGCGTCGCTGGTGCTGACCGCCACGCCCGGTCCCGATATGCTGCTGATCGCTTCACGCAGCGTCAGCCAGGGGCAGGGGGCGGGGTTCCTTACCTATGCCGGCATCGCGCTCGGCACCTATTGCCATGCGCTTGCCGCAGCGCTCGGGTTGTCGCACCTGATCGCCACCGTACCGATCGCCTATGAGATCGTGCGCTGGGCCGGGTGCGCCTATCTCCTCTATCTCGCCTGGAAGACCTGGCGCTCGCAGGCGATCGATTTTTCCCCGACCTCGTCGCTGAAACGCCTGTCGCTCAGGCGGATTTTTGGCGAGGGACTGCTGACCAACCTGCTCAACCCGAAGATGGCGCTGTTCGTGCTGGCACTGTTTCCGCAGTTCATCCGGCCCGAAAACGGCGCAATGATCGTGCAGACGCTGGTGCTGGCGACGGTGCTGAACGGCATCGGCTTTCTGGTCAACGGCGCGGTGATCCTGCTCGGCGGCCAGATCCGCAGCCGGCTTTCGGCACCCGCCCGTTTCAGAAAACTGCCGCAATATCTGCTCGCCACCGTCTTTGCCGGGCTTGCCTGCCGGCTGGCGCTCGGGGCCAGGAATTAAGAGCCGCGCGACCGGCCATCGGTTCGGCGGATTCCCCCGAGGCCGATAATTGCGCGCACGGTGCCCGGTCGCGTTTCATGTTGACTCAATCAACAGATAGTTGTTGATTGAGTCAACTTAGGCTGGATCATCCCCATGACACTCACCATCGATCACCCTGACGTGGCGGCGCTGCGCGCCTTCAACCGCCTCTATACCAACCGTCTCGGCCTCTTGAACGCCCATCTCGACCAGAGCCCGTTCACGCTCACCGAAGCGCGTATCCTCTACGAGCTTGCCCACCGGCAAGAGCCGACGGCGGCTGAGCTGATGCGCATACTTCAGGTCGATCGCGCCCAGCTGAGCCGCACGCTGAAGCGGTTTGCCGATCGCGGGCTGGTCGAGAAGTCGGACCATCCCGAGGGCGGTCGCCGCCAGCCGATCTCGCTGACCCCGGCCGGACGCACCACCTTCGCAGCCCTGGAGCAGAACACCCGCGAGGCCATTGGCGCGCTGCTCGATACCTTGCCGCCGGCCGAGCGCAAGCGCCTGATCGCGGCCACCGGCACCATCAGCGAGATCCTTGAGCAAAGGGCGGCAGGCGAACTGCTGCTGCGCGATCTGAGGCCGGGCGATCTCGGGTGGATCATCCACCGCCAGACCGTTCTCTACGTTCAGGAATATGGCTGGAACCAGGAGTATGAGGCGCTCGCCTCGCGCATCCTTGCGGATTTCGTGCAATCCTTCGACCCGGCCCGCGAGGCAGCCTGGATCGCCGAGATCGACGGGCGCGTCGTCGGCTCGATCTTCCTCGTGGCCGGCGACAAGTCCGGCGTGGCCAAGCTCCGGCTGCTCTATGTCGAGCCGGATGCGCGCGGCCGGGGTGTCGGGGCGGCACTGGTTGATGCCTGCATCGGCCGTGCCCGCACTGTCGGCTATCACACGCTTGTACTTTGGACCAACAGCGTGCTGACCTCGGCCCGCCGCATCTACGAGCGCGCCGGCTTCACGCTCCTCGAGGAAGCGCCGCACCATTCCTTCGGCAAGGACCTGGTGGGCCAGACCTGGTCGCTCGACCTCGGGCAGGGGTGAAACGAGAGGCGGCCAACTGCCGGACCGAGCCACGGACGCCGAAGGCGGCCCATAAGCTGGAATAAGTGAGTGATGGGTTGAGATGGTATCCGGCAAGGGCTATCTGGTGCCAACGGCAAACGCCCTCGGGCGGACATTCCTCAGAAAACCACAAGGCGCACCTCGGCATGATCCCAGATTTCCTCGTCACCCATTCCGGTGGCTTCCATGCCGATGAGCTGCTGTCGAGCGTCATCCTGACCCGGCTGTTTCCGCAGGCGCGCATCATTCGCAGCCGGGCGCCGGAGTGGATCACGCCAGGCGGCGACCGCATCATCTACGACGTCGGCGGCGCCTATGACGCCGCAGCCGGGATTTTCGATCACCACCAGCGCGGCGCCCCGCTACGCGACGACGGCCAGCCCTATAGCTCGTTCGGCTTGATCTGGAAGCATTATGGCCGCGATTATCTCGCTGCCTCCGATGTCCCGCACGCGCATGTCGAGGCGATGCACGCCTCGTTCGACAGGAGCTTCGTGCTGCCGGTCGATCTGGTGGACAACGGCGCGCTCAGCCCGTCCGTTGCCGGGCCGCTTGCCGGGCTGACGCTGCCGGCGCTCCTGGAAACCTTGAAGCCGGTTTTCGACGAGACCGATCCCGGGGCCGATGATCGCGCCTTCCATTCAGCACTCGCCATCGCCCGGAGTTTCGTCGAGGCCAGCATTGGGCGCAGCGCCGCAAAGTTGCGGGCCGAAGCCGTCGTGCACCAGGCGATCGTCGAAACGGGCGAAGGCCGCGTGCTGGAGCTTCCGATGGGCATGCCGTTCCGCCCCGCCATCGTGAAGGCGGGCGCCGATCACCTGCTGTTCGTCGTTCACCCGCGCGACAAGGACTGGTGCCTGACCGGCATCCGCCGCGCCGACGAAGGGTTCGAGCTGCGCGCCGACCTGCCGGCCGCCTGGGCGGGCCTGACCAACGGTGACCTGGAGGCCGCCTGCGGCGTTGAGGGTGCAAGCTTCTGCCACAACGGCCGCTTCATCGCCGCCGCCAAAACCCGCGAGGCGGCGCTCGCCATGGCGGAACTGGCGGTAACGGAGGCTGTTGCAGCCGGGTGAGGTTTGGGTCGACAGCCCTCGGAAACTCTGGGCGGAGGATTAGGGCGTTCAAATGAGCATCGCATATACGGTTTTTCAGGGACGTGCAGGGGACCACAATGATCTGGCGATGCCGGGAGCGAGAGCCATCGGCGAAGCGCTGGAACGGAAAACGGGTATCCAGCCCGTCGTGGTCGGCAACCCCGAACCGGCTCTGAATATCGGCTGGCGCGACGAACTGGATGCTGCGATGCCTGCGCTTCGCCAAGTGCAGGCAAGGTTTGACGAGGTATTCGCCAGCGGCGGCGTTTCGATCGCCGCGACCAGCCGCTGCGCCGTTTCATCGGCGACTTTGCCTGCCGTCGCAAAACACCATCCTTCGGCCTGCATCGTCTGGTTCGACTCCCATGCCGATCTCAACACGCCCGAGGCCACGACGACCGGCTACCTCGGTGGCCTCGCGCTTGCCGGGCCCACCGGACTTTGGGAGTCCGGCCTCGGGACAGGGCTCGGGCTTGATCGGATCGTTCTGGTGGGCCAGCGCGACCTCGATCCGTTCGAAGAGGACCTGATCGAACGCCATGCGATCCCGCATATCAAGCCGCAGGACGACCTCGTGGCGGGCCTGCAGAAGGCGATCGCTGGCCGGCCGGTCTATGTGCATCTCGATTGCGACGTCCTGAATCCGGGCATCGTCCCCACCGACTACGTGCATGAAGGCGGACTGTCGCTGGACGACCTGCGCCGCTGCTGCGAGGTGATCGCCCAGCATCCCGTGATCGGTATCGAGATTGCCGAGTTCCAGAATTCCTGGACGCCGACCGGCGAGGCCGTGTCTCCTCAACCGCTGCTGGATACGCTTCAGCCGATCCTGTCCAAGCGAGATACTTGATCGACGGTAACAGGCTTGGCGGCAATTGGGCACACGAGCAACCCGCCCCCCTCACGCCACCAGCCCCGCCTTGCGCAGTCCCTCGACACGGCGTTCGAAATCGTCCGGGTTGCGGAAGGGCAGGACGCGGCGGCGGCGGGCGATGGAGAAATTGGGGTTGAGTTCGAGCGCCCGGTTCCACGCCTGGCGGCTTTGCTCCGGCCGGCCGAGGTGGCCGTGGCAGGAGGCGAGCAGGGCATAGGCGGTTTCCGAATGCGGGTTTCGCATCAGCCGGGCCTCGATCGCCAGGATCGCCGTTTCGTAATTGCCGAGCGAAAAGTGGGCGTCGCCGAGGAACTGCAGCAGCACTTCAGGATAGAGCGGGTCGAGCCGCATGGAGATTTCGAGTTCGTCGAGCGCTGCCTTCGGATCGCCGGAGAAGATCAGCGCGTGGGCAAGCGCCATGTGAAGCTGCGCCGAGCTGGGTGCAAGCGCCAGCCCCAGTTGCGCCTCCTCTTTCGCGCGATCCAGCTCTCTCATCCACATGCAGGCGATGCTGAGCGAGCAGTGGCCGTCAGGCTGGTCGTTGGCCATTGCTACGGCCCGCTCGGCAAGCGCCCGGCCGGTGCGCAACGACTGCTCGGGGTCGGCGCTCCAGTCGTTGACGTAGTCGAGCACGTGGGTGAAGGCGATGAGCGCATGGGCTGCGGCATAGTCCGGGTCGATGGCGATGGCGGCTTCGGCCAGGCTGCGCCCGGCGGCATTGGCGAGAAGGGTGTGCACTGATGCCTGCTCGCGGCCGCGCAGCAGCAGCTCGTAGGCCTTGACGTCGACGGGGCGGCCGCCGGCGAGCCGGCCCTGGTCGCCGCCCGTCAGCTGGACTTTCAGCGCCGTGACGATCTCCCGCGTCAGTTCGTCCTGAACGGCAAAAATATCGGTGAGATCGCGGTCGAAGCGGTTGGCCCAGACGTGGCCGCCGTCATGGGCATCGATCAATTGCGCGGTGACGCGCACGCGGTTGCCGGCCTTGCGCACGCTGCCCTCTAGCACGTAGCGCACGCCGAGCGCCTTGGCGACCTCCGGCACGGAGACGGCGGCGTTCTTGTAGACGAAGGACGAGTTGCGGGCGATGACATGCAGCTCCGGCAGCCGGGAGAGATCGGTGATGATGTCCTCGCTGATGCCGTCGGAGAAATATTCCTGCTCGGCATCGCCGCTCATGTTGTCGAAGGCGAGCACGGCGATGGAGGGCTTTTCGGGCAGGTGGTACGAGGACGGCGGCTGCGGCTGCGGCTGTACCTGTACCGGCGAGGGGACCGGCGCCGGGCCATCGGCCCCACGCGCAAGGCCGATCTCCAGCGCATAGATCCGGATCGGCTCGACGATGTTCTTCAGCTGCGTGGCGCCGAGGTCGGTCGCGGCCAGATCCAGCCGCGCCTTCACCTGGCGGTAGGCATCCTCGGAAAGACAGATCGAGCCGGGGCGGGCGATGCCTTCCAGCCGCGAGGCGATATTGACGCCATCGCCCATCAGGTCGCCGTCACTTTCCTCGACGACGTCGCCGAGGTGAATGCCGATGCGGAACTCGATGCGGCGATCCTCGGGCACGCCGGCATTGCGCTCCAGCATGGCGCTCTGCACCTCGATGGCGCAGCGCACGGCATCGACGACGCTGCGGAACTCGATGAGGCTGCCATCGCCGGTGCGCTTGACGATGCGGCCGTTGTAGACGGCGATGGTGGGGTCGATCAGGTCGCTGCGAAGCGTGCGCAGCCGCGCCAGGATGCGCTCTTCGTCGAGGCCGGCCAGCCGGCTGTAGCCGACCACGTCAGCGACAAGGATGGCCGCAATTTTCCGCGTATCGCTCATGGACGCCCGCTCCGACTGACGCCAGATTACCACAGCGGCAAGGCGGCCGCCTCTCGTCTCTCTACCTCTTCTTTAGAAGTTGCCTATCGCATCAAAAGTGGCAAACTTCGTACCTTGTATGGCTGAGGCCAGAATATCATTCAAACGATGGGGTCTATCGTGACACTTGCAATCAACGACATCGCACCGGATTTCCAGGCGGAAACCACGGAAGGCAAGATCCAGTTCCATGACTGGATCGGCGATTCCTGGGCTGTCCTGTTCTCGCATCCGAAGGATTTCACACCCGTCTGCACCACCGAACTCGGCTACATGGCCAAGATCAAGCCGGAATTCGACCGGCGCGGGGTAAAGATCATCGGGCTTTCCGTCGATCCGCTCGACCGCCACGCCGGCTGGGTCGCCGACATCGCCGAAACGCAGGGCGCCGAGCCGAACTTTCCGATGATCGCCGACGTCGACTACAACGTATCGAAGCTCTACGGCATGCTGCCGGCGCCGGTATCGGGCGACCCGACGCAGCGCACCGCGGCCGATAACCAGACCGTGCGCAACGTCTTCGTCGTCGGGCCGGACAAGAAGGTCAAGCTGATCCTGGTCTATCCGATGACCACGGGCCGCAACTTCGACGAGGTGCTGCGGGTGATCGACTCGCTGCAGCTGACGGCCAAGCACAAGGTGGCGACGCCGGTGAACTGGAAGCACGGCGACGACGTGATCATCGCCGGCTCGGTCAGCGACGAGGAAGCCAAGCAGAAATATCCGGAGGGCTGGCGTGCGCCAAAGCCCTATATCCGGATCGTGCCGCAGCCTCAGTAATCGCCGGGGGCGGCCTGCCGCGCCCGCGCACTGCATGACGATCCTCGATCGGAGCCGATCTTGGGAAGGATCATGCAGCCGTTTTTGAAGCATGACAGCATCGTGCGGATCAGATCCGCCACGCACGATGCTGCAGGTTCGTGCAAGGGAGAAGCCGATGATCTTTCGTCAACTCTTCGACAGCACCTCCGGCACCTACACCTACCTCATTGCCAGCCGGCAGGGCGGTGAGGCGCTGATCATCGATCCGGTTCTGGAAAAGGTCGACCGCTACCTGCAGCTGGTGCGCGAGCTCGACCTGAAACTGGTCAAGGCGGTCGATACCCATCTGCATGCCGACCACATCACCGGGCTGGGCGCGCTGCGCGACCGCACCCATTGCATCACCGTCATGGGCGAGCAGTCGATGGCCGATGTGGTCTCCATGCGGGTGGCGGAGGGGGACCGCGTCGCGATCGAGGGCTTGAGCCTCGATGTGCTCTACACGCCCGGCCATACGGACGACAGCTATTCGTTCCTGACCGGCGGCCGGGTTTTTACCGGCGACACGCTGCTCATCCGCGGCACCGGGCGCACGGACTTCCAGAACGGCGACCCGCGCCAGCAATATGATTCCATCTTCAACAAGCTGCTGAAGCTGCCCGACGACACGCTGGTCTATCCGGCCCATGACTACAAGGGCGACACGGTCTCGACCATCGGCGAGGAAAAGCGGTTCAATCCGCGCCTGAAGGTGCAATCGGTCGACGAATATGTCGACCTGATGAACAATCTCAAGCTGCCGAACCCGAAGATGATGGATGTGGCGGTGCCGGCCAACATCCATGTCGGGCTGCACCAGGAGGAGATCGCGCGCAAGGGCTGGGCGGTTTCGGCCGTCGAAGCCGTGGCACTGAGAGGACGCGCGGATGTGGCGATCGTCGACCTGCGCGAAAAGGCGGAGCGGGAAAAGCACGGGGCCATCCCCGGCGCGCTGCATGCGCCCTATCCGGAGCTGCAGGAAAATATCGGCGCCGGCGGCATGCTGCACGAACTGGCGCTTGCGACGGGCAAGCGCATCGTCTTTTATTGCGCCTTCGGCGAACGCTCGGCAATGGCGGTCGAGGCGGCGCAAGCCGCCGGACTGATCAGCGCCTGCCATATCGAGGGCGGCATCGATGCCTGGAAAAAGGCAAACGGGCCGCTGGTGCGCTACAGCGCCGCGCGTCAGACATGACGCGCAAAGGACGCTGTAACGCTCTAAACTTGCTGCATAATCTTTTCCTTAAATCGGATCCGATTTAAGGAGTTATGCAGGAGCCGGAAGGGGTGGGGCACGAGGCGAGTTTATCGGCAGATCTGTGCTCGTCACAGGGACCAGCCGTGCTGCGTGCGCGGAGCTATGGAGCCGAAGACAGCGCTTCCGCAAAAGAGTGATCCCGCCGCCGCCGGCGTATCGGCGTGGATTCCTGTGACGAGCAAAGGAATGAGGGAGCGCGGACGCCGGCGAAATACGGGTACGGGCGCGATGGCGGAGGAGCAGGGAAGGCAGGTGGCGTGCCGGCCGCTGCCGATGATTTTTCGAGCTGTTACCTTGGGAACACCTGCCGGCTGCGACGTCGGCTAATATCCAACACATGCAAGGCAATGACCTTTGCCAAGAGCAATGCGAACCATCTGATCGCCTCCCAGTCAGGTGGTTCACGTGATCCCGACGAGCCTCCCCGTCGGTGATCCGCATCTGCCGAAGACCCGTCGCGTGCTGACCGCGGCGGGTCTTTCTCGTTTGGCCCGTCGTGTGGCATCAGTAGCGCGCCTGCCGGCCGCTGCGACACTTGAATCTGCGGCACAAGGGCCCGCGGCCCGCTAGGCTGCTGCGAATTATGCCATCCAATTGCTCCGCAAACGCCATACGTATTTCCATAGTCGATATCGCTCCTTGCTAAGAACACAATGTGTCTGTAAAGGATCCGCCATCGATCTTGCTTGCTGAGCTTTGTTTTCTCGCCGACCGGCGTTCAAGCTGACCTTTCCTCTCAAAATCGATCTTACTGCCGTGTCCGGTCCAGAGCCGGGCGGCGAACTTTTTGATTGAAAGGAAATTCTTATGAATACTGGAACCGTAAAGTTCTTCAACACCACCAAGGGTTTTGGCTTCATCGCTCCGGACGACGGCGCAACCGACGTTTTCGTGCACGCTTCTGCCGTTGAACGCGCCGGCATGAGCTCGCTCGTCGAAGGCCAGAAGGTCCGTTTCGACATCGTTCGCGATGCACGTTCGGGCAAGAGCGCTGCCGACAACCTGTCTGCTGCGTAATCACCGATATTTCGTCTCTGGTCTTTGACCACGGATGTACTGGCACTGGCCATTGAGACGATATTGAGAAGGTCGGGATTTCCCGGCCTTTTTCTTTGCGCGTCATTCAGCCCGCAGTCGTTGCGGGTTCCGCCGTCTGCTCTTCAATTATTCGAATGTCTCCTTGGAGCCGTCATCATAGACGACCGCGTGCACGCACGTGTGGGTGGTGATGTCTTCTGCATTGACCTTCAGGAGCCGCTCGATGGTGAAGGGCCCCCAGACCCGCGTGTCCGTGAAGCTGCCGCGGGCGGGAATGGCGATATCTCTATCGATGACCAGTGGACCGATCGTGGCGCCCAACCTGTCGGTAAAGCCCAGTTGCGCATCGAGCATGCGGATGCCTTTTGCGGCGCTGGAGCGAACGGTGAAGGACAGCTCGTTCATGTGGCTGTCGATCGGTTTTATCGACCATGTTGAGATTGTCAGCAGGCCGTCGTTGCAGGCGGACAGGGCTGACGACGAGCCGGCCAGAGCCAGGGCAAGACCCAGAAGGACGCGACGCATGCACTTTTCTCCGGTTGCGGGAGGGCAAGAAGATATTGTGGCTGCTCACCCGCTGGGCGTGATTGGCGCTCATGGGTCTGCGATGTGGTGAAGGTAGAAGGAATGGGCTGCCGCCAGCAGGGATTTCTCCGTCGAAAGCGGCCCGCTAAACGCCGCCATCAGAAATCGGGCGAGGTGTTCGGATCGGGTCCCCTCTCGCGGGATGTCGTATTCGATGCAGATGGCCTCGAAGACGCGACGGAGCATGTCGATCTCCGCATCGGTCAGGGCGGCAACAATTTCTGCGGAAACTCCGTGCATGTGTATTTTCCTCGGTGCCTATGTTGGCGAGCGGATTGCCGCTCAATGCGTGTTCAGGATCGTCAGAGCCTTGTCTGCGTTGCGACGATTGAGGCCGGTCATGGTCCATGGCCCGATATGCGCCGGTGTGCCGGTGAAGACGTGATAGATCGTCCAGGATCCGTCCGCTTCGACGCGTCGGCCGAACTGGTAGAGATCGCCGCTCTGACGCGGCGGGCCGCCTTGGGCCTGCCAGCCCAGGAGCGTGTGTTTTTGCTGTTCGTGGCTCATGTTCATGTCAAATCCTGCTTGTTGCGGGTCATAAAAGGCGATGTCGCTCCAATGTCTCACGGCCGCGCCGCAATTTGACGGCGCGCACGTTCTCGCCTTTCTGTTCACCGTCCGACATGGATTTCGGCTTTCGGGCAGACGTCTTTCGAGTGATCGGCTTGCTGGTGGGGGCCATTGCCGGCGCGCCCCTCCATTGGAGCAGTTGCTTCAGTTTTCCGTAGTAGGTCATGGTGGTTCCTTTGTTAGTGGCGGGGCATGCCCCACTCGATCGGCTCCAGGTTTTCCTCTTTGCTGACGCGGTCCTGACCAAGCTCGTCGTTGCGAATTCGGTACTGGGGCTGGCTGTCGCGGACCGGCATGATGGCGGTGATGCGGTAGGTTTCCGCGGCATTCGGCGAGATATGGCTGCGATCCCTGAGGCGGACCGATAATCCAACGGCGAAGCGATGTGCGGACATTGGTTCTTGACCTTTTAGGGTTGGAATGCCCGGGTGGGAGCATGCTTGGCGTGGTCGATCGCGATGATGCGATCGAGCTCTTCCGGCGCGATCGCGACCAGGCGCATGCGTTGGCCATTGCCCGCGGTCGCCGGCACCTTGATGAACGTGGCGACGCGGTGATAGGCGAGCCACGAAATGCCTTCGATCAGTTCTTCGTCATCATCCACCTCATAGTCGCCGGCCGCGAGCAGTCCTTCGATATCGGGCAGCCGGAAGGGTTCGCTGAAGTGGATCGTGCGGTGCTTGGTTCTGCTGAACATGACGTCTCCTTCCGACGCCGGCATTTGCTCGGCGTTGCGGCCATGACAATCGGTTCGTTGTCGACTGCGTCAGAGCCGCAGGTTGCGGGCGGCGATGCGCCCTTTTTCGTCTTTCCAAATCTCGAAGCGGAAAGTCTGGCCCGGAAAGATCGATTTGATGCCAGATCTATAGAGCGCCCGCGCATCGACATAGACTGCGCGGCTGCCGTCTTCCGGCTGAACAAAGCCGTAACCACGGTTGAAGTCGAAACGCATGATCGTTCCTGTGATCATGTCGGCACACGGCGTTGGAGGAATGCCGAGCGTGCGCGGCGCGCACACTTCAACGCTCGAAAAGGGGAGAGATGGCGGGTCGAAAGCCTCTGACGCCGCGAAAAGCCAAGCTGGCCAATGTCGATGAAACACTGTGAGCTTTAATTGCACCTAATGCAAGGTCGCCGCGAATTCGGCCAAAGGTTCATGGATTCGATCGGCGCCAGCCGCAGCGCGATAGCCGATACGCCAGACCTTGCCGGGCTGGGGACAACCGCCGGCTGGTCGAAATAATCACAGCCGTTTCAACGTCCGGTGTAACCGGGCGTTGACGGACGTCGATCCTGTAGGCATCCTGCCGGCCAAAGAAGACAAGGCGGCGGAAAACGCCGCCGGGCCGCGAGACGGCCCGACCACGGAACAGTTGCATTCGATAGGGCGCGGGCATCGCCCGCCGCACAAGCTGGTTTTCATACGCATTCGCAAGTCATTCAGGTCGATCGGTCAAAGCTGTTCGGAGGGGACTGTGAAAAGACGTCTAGAGTTCTGCATGTCCGCCTGCCTGGTGCTCGCGCTCGGTTCTGCTGCTCCTGTTGCGGCGGCCGATCTGGTGATTGCCATGCCCAATTGGCCGTCCGGCCAGGCGACGGCAAATATCCTCAAGGTCAGCATCGCCAAGAAATTCGGCCTTAATGCCGAGGTCAAGGAGCTCGGCACGCTCAACGCCTTCGTCGGCTTCGAGACCGGCGAGGTCGATATCCAGCCGGAAGTCTGGCAGCCCAATTTCGGCGACATCGTCAAGAAATATGTGACGGACAAGGGCGTTGCGACCCTGAGCGCGCGCAGCGTGCCGGCCTGGCAGGGGCTCTGCGCCACGCCGGAGGCGGCAGGCACGATCAAGACGATCGCCGATCTCAGCGACCCCGAGAAGACCAGGATCCTCGACACCGACGGCGACGGCAAGGGCGAGCTGTGGATCGGCGCGCCGACCTGGCTTTCGACCGGTATCGAGCGCACCCGGGCCAACAGCTACGGCTACGGCGCCAACCTGACGCTGTTCGAGGCGGAGGAAGAGGTGGCGATGGCAGGTGTCGACGCGGCGATCGCGACGGCGCGGCCGATGGTGTTTTATTGCTACGCGCCGCACCACGTCTTCGAGCTGCACAAGATCGCCCGCATCGAGGAGCCGCCGCACGATCCGGCCAAGTGGAAGATCGTCGGCGCGGACGACCCCCTGTGGATAGCCAAGTCGACGGCTGCGACCTCCTGGGACGCGGCGCATTTCCAGATCGCCTATGCCACCGGCTTCGGCAAGAAACACCCCGATATCGCCAAGTTCCTCGATCAGGTCGATTTCTCGCCCGAGGAGGTGACGAAGATGAGCTACGCGCTGGAGGTCGAGCGGCAGGCGCCGGCCGACTACGCGAAGAAGTGGGTGGACGACAACGCGGCACGCATCGACGGGTGGGCGAAACAATGACGACGACACCGGATCGAAACGCAGCCGATGCAGGAAGCTCCAAGTTCATGACCCGGGCGCGCAAGCTTGGGCTGGTGATGCTGGCCGCGGGCCTGTGCCTCGGGCCGCTTGCGGCGCTGGCGCAGACCCAGATCTACGACGCCAGAACCAAGAAATGGGTCAATTACGACAAGAAGAAAGCGCGGCAGTACTATGCCCGCAACAACCAGCTGCCGGAGGCCTTTCGCCGGCAGGTGGTGACATTCCGCACGGCGGAAAAGCCGGGCACGATCATCATCGACGGCAACCAGCACTTTCTCTATCTGGTCCAGCCCGGCGGGCAGGCGATCCGCTACGGCATCGGCGTCGGGCGCGAGGGGTTTGGCTGGGCTGGCATCGTGCGCGTCGGGCGCACGGCGGAGTGGCCGACCTGGACGCCGCCGGCCGAAATGGTGGCGCGTGATCCCAATGCGGCGAAATGGGCAGCCGGCATGCCCGGCGGGCCGGACAACCCGCTCGGCGCCCGGGCGCTCTATCTCTATGAGGGCGACGCCGATACGATCTACCGCATCCACGGGACGGTGGAGCCCTGGACCATCGGGCTCGACGTCTCGTCCGGCTGCATCCGCATGAACAATGACGACGTCACCGACCTGCATTCGCGGGTCGAGGTCGGCGCCAAGGTGATCGTGCTGATGCAGGGTGCGGCACTCTACAAGGGTGTCTGACCAGGCAGCCCGGCGGGAGCGAACCTGAGGTGGCGCTGCCGGCTGGACCTGTCACGCCGATTGCCTTGAGGTGGGACTGTTTGAAAGGAAGCTGCCAGCCGATCTTTGGGGCAAAGGGCGGGCAGGGCAGCGGGCTACAGGATCTGAAAGGGGAGGATTTTTGGTGATCGAGGGGATGATGCATTCAAAGCGTTGGCTTCTGGCGGCAGGCACTGGCCTTGCACTTCTCGGCGGATGCCAGTCGCCACCGAAACCCGAGGAGATGGCGCGCACGAGCCTGCAGACGGCACCCGCCGATCTGCAACTGATCTGCGCCAACGCGGCTGCGGGCACCGCACAGGTCGACAGCAGCAAGGTTCTGCCCACAAGTTCACGCCAGCTGGATGCGGCCTCCTACAGCGTCGATCTCGACGCCGGCGGGCGCAAGTTCAACTGTATCGTCGACAGCAACGGCAGCGTGAAGTCGGTCCAGCCGGTCGCCTAGAGCATTTTCAGGAAAAGTGCGAAGCGGTTTTCCGTTACAGCGCCGCGCGTCTTATCAGACGCGCAAAGGTCGCTGTAGCACCTTGAATTGCTTCATGTTTTTATCCTTAAGTCAGGTAGGATTTAAGGAAACATGCAGCAGGAAATGCGTAAAACAGGAAGATAGAGCGTTTCTGCGACTCCACCCGAACCGGAAACGCTCTGACGCGGCGCATGAGGGCGGCTACTGCATAATTCCTTAAATCGGAATCGATTTAAGGACAAAATTATGCAGCAACTCAAAGTGTTACAGCGACCTTTGCGCGTCTAAATAGACGCGCGGCGCTGTAGATGCTTCCGTTCGATGTGGTGCGCCTGTCGTCGACCCGAAATCGCCGGGCGGTTTCGGATCTCGCTTGTCGCGTACAGCGAGACAGGGCGTGCAAGCGGCGCTCTGCTGCTTTGGGTTTCCGCAGCACTTCTCCTTGAGCCAGAGCCAGTTTGAAATGCGGCATAAGTAGCCTGCGGAGCGGGTTGAACTGGACATGGGAGTGATAACGCAACACGGCGCCACGTCGCATTTCCGTTACCCGTTGGCCGTATCCGGCAGCGCAGAACTCCGCTTCCGTGCGAAAACAAGCGCTTGCGGATGGAGACAAGCGACGTGAAGACGATACCGACGCTGATCGGCTTTCTGGCTATCGTGACCTGGTCATTCCTTGCGCTTCTTTCCACCGCCGCCGGGCCGATCCCGCCGTTTCAGCTGGCGGCGATGACGTTCCTGCTCGGCGGGCTCGTGGGTGTCTCGAGTTGGGTCGTCCGCCCGGCTGCGATAAAGTCGCTGCGCCAGCCATGGCAGGTCTGGGCGCTCGGCACGGCGGGGCTCTGCATCTACCACTGCGCCTATTTCTTCGCGATCCAGTCGGCGCCGCCGGTCGAGGCCAGCCTGATCGCCTATCTGTGGCCATTGCTGATCGTGGTGTTCGCGGCGTTCCTGCCGGGCGAGAGGCTGCAGGCGCACCACATTCTCGGCGTGATCCTCGGTCTGGTCGGCGCCATCCTGGTGATTACCAAGGGCGGCAGCGTCGGGCTGGCCGAGGGCGTGAAGCCCGGCCACCTGATCGCCCTGTTCTGCGCCTTCGTCTGGTCCGGCTATTCCGTTTTGTCCCGTCGCTTCGGCCAGGCGCCGACAGATGTAGTGGCAGGCTATTGCCTGATCACGTCAGCCGTTGCGTTTGCGCTGCATCTGACGCTGGAAACCACCGTCTGGCCGGAGACGTGGGTGCAATGGGCGGCAATCGTCATTCTGGGGGCAATACCACTCGGGGCCGGTTTCTACGCCTGGGACTACGGCTGCAAGCATGGGGATATCATGATCCTCGGCGCTCTGGCCTACGCCGCGCCGCTGCTCTCGGTCATCGTCCTGCTGCTGGCGGGGTTCGGCGTGTTTCATTGGTCGATCGCGGTTGCTTGCGTCCTGATCACGGTCGGGGCTCTGCTTGCGGCCAAGGATATGCTTTTCAAGCGACGGAGGACCGCACCTGCGGCAGAGCCGCAATTCACGGCGGGCCCGAACTCGAAGAGTGCTCAGCGAGACTGAGCGGCAGCCGACGGCGATCCTTGCTTGTTTGACGTGTCGGCCACCAGCTCCGGCATCGGCTTTCAGCCTATCGGGAAACGTTCTTGGCTCCGCGTTGCACGAGACGGCCACAGGTCGCGGCCGCGCGTCTGCAGCCATTGTCAGCCATGACGGGCATGTCGGTAGCACGCCCCCTGGTTGTGGTTTCGGTGATTTTTGACTGGTAATTTGTTTGTGCATTGCAGTATTTTTTCGCTGCATCGCAAGATTTTGTTTCGAAATTGACGTTGATCAATAAAGTATATTTTCCTTAAAACCTTCCCATCGGAACAAAATCATGCTCTCATAGGTTTAGTGGGAAGGAGGATGTATCATGCCAAACATTCTGGAGCACTTTGCACTTTTCGATGCCCTGATCATCGGCGCGATCTGCACGCTTCTAATCCTGAGCTACTTCAGCCGCGAAGCCTAGAATAAGGCTTCGGCCTGAACGGTCCGCATGGATAGGGTCGGGTCACCGGCCTTTGCGTTCTGGTGCTGGACAGCCGGGACCACGGTATCGCAGTGCGGAGCCTGCTGCGGGTGATCTGCTCTTCCTGGATGCCTTTGCCTCTCCACTTTTCGATCAAGGTTGCTGCCGTGCGGCGTGTACGTCTGCACGTTCAGGGGGCTCAAGGTATCGGGCGGTCAGCCGTGGCCGTCACATGCAGCCAGCGGGTCGGCTGGTTGTCGTAGCCGCCGCCATCTGCCTCCTCGATCAGGATATTCGACCATCCCGCCCACTCGAAGCAGGTGCGAAGCCAGGCGGCCGAGGGATAGTTGAAGTAGCGGCCGAAACGGTCATGGCCTTCCCGTTCGCCGGCCTTGAAACTCGCCTGCAGCAGGCCGCCCGACCGCAATGCCCGGTGAACGCGCACCAGCACATCGGGCAATTCGGTGCGTGGCACGTGCAGCAGCGAGGCCTCCGCCCAGACGGCGTCGAACCTCTCGCTCCACTCGATTTCCTGAAAGGTGACGACCTCGACCTTGCGGCCGATCCGCCGCTCGGCGGCCCGCGCCAGTTCCACGGATCCGTCGCAGGGCGTGACCTCAAGTCCGCCCTCGATCAGATGCAGACTGTCGTGGCCGCCGCCGCAGCCGAGATCGAGCACCGCGGCACCGGGCGAGAGCCGGGCGATGAAGGCTGTGAGGCGATCCATCGGCGGCTTACGGTCGCGCGCGGCGTAGGTCTCGGCATTCTCCCGGTAGAAGGCCATGGTGTCGTTGCTGGTTGTCGTCACTTCGGTATTCCCCTTGCGTCGCATCATCCTACAGCGCCGCGCGTCAAATATGACGCGCAAAGGTCGCTGTAGCACTTTGAACTTGCTGCATAATTTTAGCCTTAAATCGGTTCCGATTTAAGGAATTATGCAGTGACCAAATCGGCCATCTTCGCGATGCCGTGCCGCGCAAAGCATTTCGCCGAACAAGGCGAAAGGGGAACCCGCAGCATGCGCTGATCTTTTTAGAAGCCTCTGTCGGATCGGGGTGTCCTGCCGCGTCCTTGGAAAGCGACCACGAAATTGCGATGATGGAAGAAGGGTCGCCGTTCTGACAGTGCGCAGACGCCGCAGTCTGACCGAACCTGAGGAGAGCCAAGATGATGAAACTGTATGGATTTGGTCCGACGCGCTCGCTTCGCGCGCGTTGGGCCCTTCACGAGCTTGATGCGGAATTCGAGTTCATTCCCGTCAGCTTGCTCGCCGGCGAAAACCGTCACCCCGACTTTCTGCGCCTCAACCCCGCCGGAAAGGTTCCGGTGTTGGTCGACGGCGATCTTGTGCTGACGGAATCCGCCGCGATCGTCATGTATCTGGCCGAAAAATATGGCGCCAAGGGGCTGATGCCCGCCGACCTGACGCAGCGGGCGCAGGCCTATCGCTGGTCGCTGTTTGCCGTCACCGAACTTGAACAGCCGCTGTGGCGGATAGCCAAGCACACCTTCCTGTACCCCGAAGACAAGCGCCTGCCCGAAGACATTGCTCTGGCCAAAGAGGAGTTTGTGGCGATGGCGCAGGTGCTTGAGCGCCACATGGATGGGCGCGCGTTCATCGTTGGCGACAGCATGAGCATCGCCGACTGCGTCACCGCCTATGTCATGGACTGGGGCAATGAAGTCGGGCTGATCGATGGTTGCCCCAATCTCAAGGCCTATCTTGAGCGGATGTACACGCGTCCCAAGGCGCCGCAACGGATTGCGGATGCCCTGGCAAGCCTTGAGCCGGTGGATTGATGGGCGTTGTTCGCCAGCGGGCGAAATCGGGGGCGAATGGCCTTCGCCCCCGATGAGGATGGCCTGGAGCGTTTCCGGCGGGGCCGCAGAAACGCTCCATCATCACCGGGCGCTATTTGCTGCCCGAACCGGACAGCTTGGCCATGACCTCGTCGAGGTTGAAGCTCGCCGGCTTCTGGCGGATCGGGAAGTCCTTGAAGCTCTCCAGCCACTTGGCGACCAGCGCCTGCGAGGGCACGAGGATGAAGGCGCGATTGAAGAACCAGGTTTCGTACTCGATCGACTCGTCGCCGCGCTCGAACGGATCGGCCCGCAGGTTGAACAGCTTCGGCGCGCGAAGGGTGGTGAACTCGTCGCGCCAAACGCCGATGCCGGTGCTTTCCTGCGCCTTGAACACCACCTTCCAATCCTGGAAGCGGACGGAGACCAGTTCGCCGTCGTCGTTCCAATAGAGGAACTCGCGACGCGGCGCATCCTTCACCTCTCCCTTGAAGTAGGGCATCAGGTTGTAACCATCGAGGTGCACCTTGAAGGTCTTGCTGCCGGCCTGATAGCCCGCCTTGCACTTCTCGACGATGTCCGCTTCTCCCGCGGCCGCGCAGAAGGTCGGGATGAAGTCGTAGTGCGAGGCGATGTCGTTATAGACGGTGTTCGGCTTGATCACGCCCGGCCAGCGAATGCAGGTCGGCACGCGGTAGCCGCCTTCCCAGTTGGTGGCCTTTTCGCCGCGGAAGGGCGTGTTGCCGCCATCCGGCCAGGTCATCACCTCGGCGCCGTTGTCGGTGGTATAGACGACGATGGTGTTTTCGACGAGGCCGAGATCGTCGAGCTTCTTCAGGAGTTGGCCGACCATGCCGTCATGCTCGACCATGCCGTCGGCATAGATGCCCTTGCCGGTCTTGCCTTCGGATTCAGGCTTGAGGTGGGTGTTGACGTGCATGCGGGTGGAATTGAAGTAGCAGAACCAGGGCTTCTGGGCATTGTGCTGGCGGTCGATGAATTCGAGGGCTGCGGCCAGGAATTCCTCGTCGACCGTTTCCATGCGCTTCTTGGTCAGCGCGCCGGTGTCTTCGATCCTGCCATCGGCATAGGAATGGATGACGCCGCGCGGACCGAAGCGTTTGCGGAATTCCGGGTTCTTCGGATAGTCCGGGTTTTCCGGCTCTTCCTCGGCGTTGAGGTGATAGAGATTGCCGAAGAACTCGTCGAAGCCGTGATTGGTGGGCAGGAACTCGTCCTTGTCGCCAAGATGGTTCTTGCCGAACTGGCCGGTGGCGTAGCCTTGCGCCTTCAGGAGTTCGGCAACCGTCGGATCCTCCGGCTGCAGGCCAGGATCGGCGCCGGGCAGGCCGACCTTGGTGAGGCCGGTGCGGATCGGCGACTGGCCGGTGATGAAGGCGGCGCGGCCGGCCGTGCAGCTCTGCTCGCCATACCAGTCGGTGAACATCGCGCCTTCATTGCCGATGCGGTCGATATTCGGCGTGCGATAACCCATCATGCCGCGGTGGTAGATGCTCGGGTTGAACCAGCCGATATCGTCGCCCATGATCATGAGGATGTTCGGCTTGCCACCGCCGGCCGTGGCCGGCGCGGATTGCTGGGCGCTTGCCGGTGTCGCTGCGCCAGAAGCGGTCAGCGCCGCTGCCGCAAGCGCGCTGCCGGCAAGCAGAAGATCGCGCCGGCTGACGCCCGATGGATGTTCGTTGTTTGATTGATCGCCGTCTCCCTGATGCGTGCTCATGGCGTGTTTCTCCATATCTTTGAGGGATTGAGAATGCGGCCTGTGACTTGCAATGGAAGGCGGGAATGTGCGCCCTGTTCCGGCGGCGGACAAGCCTGTAACAGTTACGTCATGCCTTCGGCGGGGCGCATGCGCGAGGATGCGACCGGTTGCGTCCTGCTGACGTAACGTCGATAGCATGACGTCAAGTGAGGTGCGGCGAGGGTCAAAAATGGCGCGATTTAGGTCAATAACATTGACATAAATTAGCCGCCATGATCCTGTCGAAGGACAAACGAGAATGCGGGACCAAGCCTGGAGGCGCTGCCCCGCTCCAATAATCCTTGAGGAAACGACCCAATGCTGGACTGGGACCATATATTCGCGACGCGCTCTAGCCGGATGCGCGCCTCGGAAATCCGCGAACTGTTGAAACTGCTCGACCGCCCCGACATCATCTCGTTTGCCGGCGGCATTCCCGATCCCGAGCTGTTTCCGGATGTGGAGTTCAGGGATGCCTATGCGGAGATCTTCGCCGGCCCGGCCGTAAGCGCAGCACTTCAATATTCGGTCAGCGAGGGCTACAAGCCGCTGCGCGAATGGCTCGCCAAGCAGATGGAAGCGCTCGGCATTCCCGCCACCGTCGACAACATTTTCATCACCTCCGGTTCGCAGCAGGGCCTCGACTATATCGGCAAGCTGTTCCTGTCGCCGAACGACACCGCGCTCGTCACCTGGCCGACCTATCTCGGCGCGCTGCAGGCGTTCAACGCCTATGAGCCGCATTACGACCAGCTGAATCCCGGCGGCAACCGCACGCCTGCGGCCTATGCCGAGGCCGCGAAAGCCGCCGGCGGCCGCGTCAAGTTCGCCTATCTCTCGGCCGACTTCTCCAACCCGACGGGCGAAACGGTGGACCGGGCAGGGCGCGAACGCGTGCTGGATCTGGCCGAAGAGCTCGACATCGCCGTCATCGAAGACGCGGCCTACCAGTCGCTGCGCTACGACGGCGAGGCGATCCCGCCGATCCTGGCGCTGGAAATCGCGCGCAAGGGCGACATCAACAACACCCGCACAGTCTATTGCGGCTCGTTCTCCAAGACGCTGGCGCCGGGCCTGCGCGTCGGCTGGGTCTGCGCCGCGGAACCGGTGATCCGCAAGCTCGTTCTCCTCAAGCAGGCGGCCGACCTGCATTCCTCGACCATCAACCAGATGGCGATCTGCACCGTTGCCGAGCGTGGTTTCGAGGCGCAGGTCGCCAAGATCCACAGGGTCTACAAGCACCGTCGCAGCGCCATGCTGGCCGCCCTTGAAAAGTACATGCCCGATGGCGTGACCTGGACCAAGCCCGAAGGCGGCATGTTCGTCTGGGTGACGTTGCCCAAGGGCATGGACGGCACCGCACTGCTGGCCAAATCGCTCGAGACGGCCAAGGTCGCCTTCGTGCCGGGCCGCGCCTTCTTTGCCGATGGTTCGGGCGAGAACACGCTGCGCGTCTCGTTCTCCTGCGCCAACGACAAGATGATCGAAGAGGGCATCCGCCGTCTCGGCGATCTCGTGCGCGGCGAAGCGGCGGCACTGGCCGCCTGACGGCCCGGTTTGTCTCCAAAGGCGCGTCGGCTGAAGCCGGCGCGCCTTTTTCGTTGTGCGGGCCGGTGGCGGCGTACAGCGCCGCGCGTCAAATATGACGCGCAAAGGACGCTGTAACGCTTTAAACTTGCTGCATAATTTTCTCCTTAAATCGATTCCGATTTAAGGAATTATGCAGTAGCGTCTCGGCCGCAATCGCCGGCGTGCCGAAGGTGCGCTTTCGCAACGCGTTGCGCCGGAGAAGCATCTCGGCTACAACGGTCGAAATGGTCGGGCGCTGTCCGGCCACGTAAGCGTTAACGTCACTCAACGCGTATGATCGAACGGCTCTGCGGCTTCGATCTGCGCGACTGTGTCCTGCGGATCGAGATTTACGAGCTCTCAAAGGACACAGATGGACAACACTCAATCCTCCCTCCATAGCCCGAACGCCCCCAGGATCGAGCGCGTGCGCCACGATCTGAAGCGACGCGCGCTTGTTGTAACCGATGTCGAGCGGATCACGCCCGGCATGTTGCGCATCACGCTCTCCGGCGACGACCTTGCCGATTTCGTCAGCCTTGCGCCGGACGATCACGTCAAGATCCTGGTGCCGGCCGCCGACGGCACGGAGGAGCGTCGGGACTATACGCCGCGCCGCTACGATGCCGCCGCCCGCTCGCTCGTGCTTGATTTCGCGCTGCACGAGGCGGGGCCGATCACGGAGTGGGCGATGAACGCCCGCCCGGGCGATACCTTGAACGTCGGCGGTCCGCGCGGGTCGGCCGTCGTTTCCAACGTCGAGCGCTGGCTGCTGATCGGCGACGAGACGGCGCTGCCGGCGATCGGCCGGCGGATCGAGGAGGCCGGCACTGGCGCGCGCATCACCTGCATTGCCGCCGTCGCTGACGCTGGCGAACAACAGGCGTTCGAGACAAAGGCCGAGCTGACATGCCATTGGGCCTATCGCCCCTTGCATCAAGCGACCGACGCTGCCGCACTTCTCGCCATCCTCCGTTCGGTCGTCATCGAGCCCAACACCTTCGTCTGGGTTGCAGCCGAAGCCTCGGTGACGCGAGCGATCCGGGCCCACCTCACCGAGGAACGGGGCTATCCGCTCTCCTGGATCAAGGCTTCGGGATATTGGGTGAAGGGCAAGGCGGACAGCACGGAGAAGTTCGAGTAGCCACGAGACGCGGAGCGATCGCCTGGAGCGCATCGCCCCGCGCAAGAGGTCAATATCAGCGCAGGTTGGTATGGCGTTGCAGGATTGCGCGTCGGCGCCGGCGACCGGCCGATGGTCGGGCCGGCGCCGGGTTCCTCAGCGGCGGCGATGGATCAACTGCGCCAGCAGCGTCAGGACGGCAAAGGCCAGGATGACGATGACGCCGGGATAGAGCATGGCGAGCTGCGTGCCGGGCATGATCGCGGCGGTGACGACGGCAAGGCCGCAGGCGCCGCCGACCTGCAGCGAGCTGTTGAGCAGCCCGGCGGCAAGGCCCTGTTCCTCGTCAGCGACACCGCTGGTTCCGGCGACCATCAGCGCCGAGATGCTGAGCGCAAAGCCGATGCCCCAGAGCAGCGATGCGGGCAGCAATACGGTCCACAGCTCAGGCGTCGGGCCGATCCGCAGCATCAGGAGATAGCAGGGCACGAATGCCGCAAGGCCTGATATCAACACGCGGTGGACGCCGAAACGGTTCATCAATGCGCCGAGCTTCGGCCCGAGGATGACCACCATGAGACCGGCCGGCAGGAGCACCAATGCCATGTGCAGTGGTTTCCAGCCCTGAAGGTTCTGCAGATAGAGGGCGATCAGGAACTGAAAGCCCATGGCGCCGCCATAGAGCAGGGCGGCGCTGACATTGGCAGCCACCAGGCTGCGGTTGCGGAAGATGCCGAGCCGAATCAGCGGCTGTTCGACATGGCGTTCGATCAGCAGGAAAGCGACGAGAAGCACGGCGGAGAGGGCAAAGCCGCCGGTCGTGCGCAGCGAGGTCCAGCCGGCATCGGCCGTCGAGGCGATCGTGAAGACGAGCAGCAGCATGCCGGCGACGAGGGTGACGGCGCCGCCGAGATCCGGTCGCAGACGCGCGGTGCGCGGCGCATCCGGCGGCAGGAAGCGGAGGGCCGCCAGCATCAACAGCACCGCGATCGGCGCCGGCAGCACGAAGATATAGCGCCAGTCCAGCCCGGCGAGCAGGCCGCCGACGATGAGGCCGGAGGAATAGCCCGAAGCTTCGAAGAGGTTGAAGATGCCGAAGGCCTTGTTGCGGTGGGGGCCTTCAGGAAAGGTCGTGGTCAGCAATGACATGGCCGCCGGTCCGGTGAAGCCCGCGGTCATGCCCTTGATGAAGCGCGACACGATCAGCAGGATCGGATCGTTGGTGATCGTGCCGAACAGCGACACCACGGCAAAGACGCCGAGCCCGACGACCAGCACACGCCGGCGGCCGAACAGATCCGCACAGCGCCCGCCCAGAAGCAGGAAGCCGCCGAAGGCGAGGATATATGCACTGACCAGCCATTGCGCGGTAGCGGCGCTGATGCCGAATTCATGCTGGATTTCGGGAATCGCTACGGCAATCATCGAGATATCGAGCCCGTCGAGCAGGATCACCCCGCTGAAGATGAAGAGCGCACCCCAAAGGCGCGCCGGCCAATGCAGCGCGTCGTCGCGACCGGCCGCAAGGCCGCCGCTATCTGACCGCCCGTCGCTCGGGGTCAAGCCAACTGACATGTGTTTACTCCATGGAAATTTGGGCGCCGCGACACGGAAATGTGCGGTGCCGATGGCTGCGATTGTCAATGTTCTCGATCATCCCCGATTGATCGCTCATTGAAAAACAAGTAGTTCTCGATGGATCGTTAAATGAGGCTTGAAGATATATGAGCCGGATGTTGCCGGGGACCCGCGCGCTGAGGACGTTCGAAGCCGCCGGCCGCCATCTGAATTTCACCCGGGCGGCCGACGAGGTGGGGCTGACGCCGGCGGCGGTCAGCTACCAGATCAAGGAAATCGAGGATCAGCTCGGCCTCGTGCTGTTCACCCGCACCAGCCGCAGCATCCAGTTGACGCCGGCCGGTGCGGTGGTGTTCGAGGCGGCCGTCCGGGCGCTGGAGACGCTGCAGGCCGCCGTCGGCCGCGCGCGCAGGATGGCGCGTGGCGCCCGGCAGCTTCGCGTGTCGCTGAGCCCGCGTTTTGCCACCAACTGGCTCTTGCCGCGGCTGTCGCAATTCCGTGCGGCGAACCCGGCCATCGAGCTGACATTCGACATCAGCGACGAGGTCAGGGACTTCGATGCCGACGATGTCGATATCGCCATCCGCTTCGGCTCCGGCCGATATGCGCAGACGCGGTCGCAGCGCCTGTTCGAGGCGGTGATCGCACCGGTCTGCAGCCCGAAGCTGATCGCTGCCGGCGGCCAACCGAAGAGCCCACGCGATCTCTTCGGCCAGACGCTGTGTCATGTCGAATGCTACACCGAAGGCATGCTCTGGCCGAACTGGCGCATGTGGATGGCGGCCGCCGGCATCGACGAATTCGACGACAGCCGATGCGTCGCCTTTACCGACACGAGCCATGTGGTCGAAGCCGTGATCGACGGTGGTGCGGTCGGGCTTGTCGACCTGGCGATGATCAAGAACGAAATGGCGGAGGGCCGTCTGGTGCGGCTGTTCGACATCGGCGTCAGCGTTGCCGAAGACTATGCCTATCACCTCGTCTATCCCGAAAGTTCGAGCCAGGACCCACGGATCCTGGCCTTGTGCGACTGGATGCTGGGGGAGGTGGTGCCGAGAGAGCAAACGGTGGCGCTGGCCTCGCCGGCCTCCGCCTGAGTTCGATTTCCCCGAAGAGCCGTCTCGATTGTCTTGTAGCGAGGCACTGTGCAGTCGACGACGCTCCAGGACTGTCGGCGCGGCGCACATCGAACGCCGGCCGAGAGACCAACGCAATCGTGCTGTGCCGTTGCGACGCACCACGTTGCCTTCGATCAATCGCTGCTACGTAACTGTTACGTACTCCTGCTCTCCGCCTTTGGTGTGGTAGTTTTTCAGTCGTGACCGGTGGGCAGTCAGCCACGTCCAAACCGACGTGGCAAAGGCGGGTTTCGGCAGTCCCAGCAGCCGTTTCAAGAAGATTCGAAAATCCTGGTTTCAGTGCAATCGACGATCACAGTCCTCATGAACAGGAGACGATGAACATGGTTCAGAATGTCGATAAGCCATCAAGCAACGATACCATTCCTTCGATCGACGTGGATCGCCGCAGCCTGCTCCTCGGCGGCACGATCTTCGCCGCCGCCACAATGGTGGGCTCGAGCGCGCCGCTTGACGCGGCAAGGGGCCAGCAACAACCTGCCGCCGGCAGCGGCAAGCCGCCGAACATTCTCGTCATCTTCGGCGATGACATCGGTATCCCGCAGATCAGCGCCTACACCATGGGCCTTATGGGTTACCGCACGCCCAATATCGACCGCATCGCCAATGAGGGCGCGATCTTTACCGATTCCTATGGACAGCAGAGTTGCACGGCCGGCCGCGCTTCCTTCATCCTCGGCCAGGAACCGTTCCGCACCGGGCTTCTGACCATCGGCATGCCGGGCGACCCGCACGGAATCCAGGACTGGATGCCGACGATTGCCGATGTCTTGAAGACGAAGGGATACTCCACCGGCCAGTTCGGCAAGAACCATCTCGGCGACCATGACGAGCATCTGCCAACGAACCACGGCTTCGACGAATTCTTCGGCAATCTCTACCACCTTAATGCCGAGGAAGAGCCGGAGGGCTATTTCTATCCGAAGGATCCGGAGTTCAAGAAGAAGTACGGTCCGCGCGGCGTCATCCACTCCTATGCCGACGGCAAGATCGAAGACACCGGAGCGCTCAACACCAAGCGCATGGAGACGGTGGACGAGGAATTCCTCGCTGCGGCGAAGGATTTCATTGATCGCCAGCACAAGGCCGACAAGCCGTTCTTCGTCTGGTTCAACGCCACCCGCATGCACGTCTTCACGCACCTGAAGCCGGCCTCGGTAGGCAAGACCGGCAAGGGCATCCATGCGGATGGCATGGCTGAACACGACGGCCACGTCGGGCAGTTGCTTCAGCAGCTCGACGATCTCGGCATCACTGAGAATACGATCGTGCTCTACACCACCGACAACGGCGCGGAGATCGCCTTGTGGCCTGATGGTGCGATGACGATGTTCCACGGCGAAAAAGGCACCACCTGGGAAGGTGGCTTCCGCATCCCGATGATGGTGCGCTGGCCGGGCGTGGTAAAACCGGGCACGCAGATCAACGACCCTGTCCACTTGATGGATTGGCTGCCAACCTTTGCCACGGCTGCCGGCATCGGCGACGTCAAGGCGCAGATGAAGGAGGGCTTCCAGGCGGGCACCAAGTCGTTCAAGGTCCATCTCGACGGTTTTGACCTGACAGACTTGCTCAGGGGAGAGGCGAAGGAGCCGCCGCGCGACTCGGTCTATTATTTCGACCAGGGCGGCAATCTCAATGCCATTCGCTGGAACGACTGGAAGCTGAGCTTTGCCACTGCCAGCCACGGCAACATCGCCACGGCGACGCGCGAAGTGCCAAGCTGGGCGCTGATCACCAATCTGCGCATGGATCCTTACGAAAGGGGCCTGGAGGAGGGCGGCGGCGCCATGGACTTCCTTGCCCGCAACATCTGGCTGCTGGTGCCGATCCAGGGCAAGATCAAGGAGTTCTTCTCCGACTTCAACCAGTTCCCCCATCAGGCCGGCAGCTCGCTGAACGCAAGCGGCATTAACTACGGCCTGCTGGCGCAACAGGCTGCGATGAAGCGGTTGAACGATCTGGAAGGCCTGGCACCGCGGTAGGGCGGGGCGTCAGCATATGCCACCTTGAAGCAGCATGATCGGCCGGCGCATTGCGCCGTCCGAACCGCGTCAGACGCGGGCTTCGCCGAGGCCGCTGCTGGCGCCGGTGATGACCACGACCTTGTCCCTGATATTCTCGGTCATTGTTTGCCCTCTTCTTGCTTTTCGGGATCAGCGGCCGACGCGCGCCTGCAGGTGGGCCGGATAGCGGTCGCCGTCGATCGTGACCTTGGCGAGCGCCCTGTCGATTTCGCCGAGATCGTCTGTGGTCAGTTGCACGGCTGCAGCGCCGATGTTTTCCTCGAGCCGGTGCAGCTTGGTCGTGCCTGGGATCGGCACGATCCAGGACTTTTGCGCCAGAAGCCAGGCGAGCGCGACCTGTGCCGACGTTGCCCCCTTGCGGGTGGCGATCTGGCCCAAGAGATCGACCAGCACCTGGTTGGCCTTGCGCGCCTCGGGCGCAAAGCGCGGCACGACATTGCGGAAATCCTTGCTGTCGAAGGTGGTGTCGGCATTGATGGCGCCGGTCAGAAAGCCCTTGCCGAGCGGGCTGAAGGGCACGAAGCCGATGCCAAGCTCTTCGAGCAGCGGCAGGATCTCGGCCTCCGGTTCGCGCCACCACAGCGAATACTCGCTCTGCAGCGCTGCGACCGGCTGCACCGCATGGGCCTTGCGGATGGTCTGTGGGCCAGCCTCGGAAAGGCCGAAATGCCTGACCTTGCCTTCGTTGATCAGGTCCTTCACCGTGCCGGCGACGTCCTCGATCGGCACATTGGGGTCGACGCGATGTTGGTAGAAGAGATCGATCCCGTCGGTCTTCAGACGCTTCAGCGCCGCATCGGCGACCTTGCGGATCTGCTCCGGCCGGCTGTTCATGCCGCTCTGCCCGCCTTCAGCGTCGAAATCGAAGCCGAACTTGGTGGCGATCACCACCTCATTGCGCATGGGGGCGAGCGCCTCGCCGAGAAGCTCTTCGTTGCGGTAGGGGCCGTAGGCCTCGGCGGTGTCGAAGAAGGTGACCCCGCGCTCGAAGGCTATGCGGATCAGGGCGATTGCCGCCTGCTTCTCCGTTGCCGGGCCGTAGCCATAGCTGAGGCCCATGCAGCCGAGGCCGAGGGCCGAGACTTCAAGGCCGCTTTTGCCGAGTGTGCGGTTTTCCATGGGGCTGTTCCTTGTCTCAAATGACGATGTTTCTGGGTAGAGGTGGCCCGTGGAGCCGGGTCGGCGAGGGCGCTGCAATGGCGGGCGATCAGCCGGCCCTGGCTTCCGCCCGGTAGTCCGCATCGCTGACCTTCTCCATCCAGTCGACGACCTTGCCGTCGAGGGCTTCGGCGATCGCGATATGGGTCATGGCGGCGGACGGTGAGGCGCCGTGCCAGTGTTTCTCGCCGGGCGAGAACCAGACGATGTCGCCCGGGCGGATTTCCTCGACCGGGCCGCCTTCGCGCTGGGCGCGACCGAGGCCGGAAACGACGATCAACGTCTGGCCGAGCGGATGGGTGTGCCAGGCGGTGCGGGCGCCAGGCTCGAAGGTGACGGTGGCGCCGCCGACGCGCGCCGGCGCGGTGCCGCTAAAGGGGGCATCGATGCGCACGGTGCCGGTGAAATAGTCGGCCGGTCCCTTGGCCGAGGCGTCAGAGCCGCTTCGTTTGATGTTCATGGCGTCGATCCTTTGCAAATGGCGGTCAATGTTGCCGGCCTGAAGTCGTCGCGGTTGTCTCAGGCAAGTTAGTGCATGGGATTGATCAGGATTAGGTGGTAAATCTCGCAAGAGGTTATGAGAGGAATTCATGAATGCCGCGCCAACCGATCAACGACCTCATCGCGTTCCTTGCCGTAGCAAG
The DNA here is from genome assembly GCF_001695865.1 of Ensifer sp. LC384. Lineage (NCBI taxonomy): Bacteria > Pseudomonadati > Pseudomonadota > Alphaproteobacteria > Hyphomicrobiales > Rhizobiaceae > Ensifer > Ensifer sp. LC384. The sequence continues at coordinate 60,852 of NZ_MBST01000001.1, read as the reverse complement.
GGAACGCAGCTTTACGAAGGCGGCAGCACAGCTCGGGGTTTCACAGTCGGCGCTGAGCCACACGATCCGCGGGCTTGAGGCGCGGCTGGGCCTGAGGCTTTTGACGCGCACGACGCGCAGCGTGTCGCCGACCGAGGCTGGCGAGCGGCTGCTGGTGTCGATCGGCCCGCGCCTGGACGAGATCGACCGGGAACTGGCCGCCCTCAGCGAATTTCGCGACAAGCCGGCGGGCACGATCCGCATCACCGCCGGCGAGCATGCGGCCGATTGCATCCTCTGGCCGGCGCTGGAGCGGCTGCTGTCTGATTATCCGGATATCCATGTCGAGGTGATCGTCGATTACGGCCTGACCGATATCGTCTCGGAGCGGTACGATGCCGGGGTGCGTCTCGGCGAACAGGTGGCCAAGGACATGATCGCCGTGCGCATCGGGCCGGACATGCGCATGGCGGTGGTCGGCGCGCCATCCTATTTCGCCACGCGGAAAATACCGCGAACGCCGCAGGAACTGACGGAGCACAATTGCATCAACCTGCGCCTGCCGACCCATGGCGGCATCTATGCCTGGGAGTTCGAGAAGGACGGGCGCGAGGTGAAGGTCCGCGTCGAAGGCCAGCTCGTCTTCAACAACATCGCGCTCAGGCTGAGCGCGGCGCTTGGCGGGCTGGGGCTGACCTATCTGCCCGAGGATGTCGTCGCGCCCTATCTCGCCTCAGGCCAGCTGGTGCAGGTTCTGGAAGACTGGTGCCCGCCTTTTGCCGGCTACCACCTCTATTACCCGAGCCGCCGCCAGACGTCGCCCGCCTTCGCGCTGGTGGCCGACGCGCTGCGGTATCGTGGTCCGCGACACAGATGATGCCAGCGAAGGTTCCCGGCCTCTCCACTGTCCCTCATTTTTCGAGCCTGCCGCTTCGCGCCAAATTCTGCGCCCGCAGCACCGCCATGGGGCGTTCAGCTTTCACTGAGAATCGTCGGTTCGGGCGAGCCCGTCCACTCGAAGGTGATGGTGCGCCCCTGGCGGATGTTCTGGATGACGGCGGGGCGGAAGACGGCGATGCACTCGCCGGTGGGATGGCGGGCGGAAGGGTAGATCAGGCCGTTGCCGCCGCCGGAGAAGATCGTGGCGGCGAGCGCCTGGCCGGCGGGGTAGGCAAGGGCGGGATCCGGGCCGAGATAGGCGGGGCCTGTTTCGCCGCGGACATCGTGAAAACGGCAGGTGAAGCCGGCGATCAGTTCGCGATAGGCGCCGATATCGTGGAAGATGCCGGCGTCGGCCAGCGCCCTTGTGCGGTGATAGACGATCTCGGCCTGGCAGGTATCGAGCGCGTTGTCGCCGAAGGCGCAGTACCAGGCGCCGCGGTCCTCGTTGTTGAAGCGGTTGCCAGGCGGGCGGGCGTGGCAGAATGCGGCGTTGATCAGCGACCAGCCGTAGCCGAAGCTATTGTTCAGGAGTTCGGCCGGGTTGACGCCGGCGGGCAGCGCCAGCGGGCTCAACCGCGCCGACGTCAGCGCCTCCAGCCGGTTGAGGATCTCGATGTCGTCCTCGTCGTCGCAGAGCGGCTTGACGGCCGGCTCGTCGATATAGGCGGTCGAAATCAGCCGGATGGTGGCCGGATCGGTAAAATCGATCTCGGCGATCATAGGCCGCCGCGCAGGCCGTCGAGATAGCGCCGCACCTTCATCATCGCCGGGATGCCGCCCTCGATCATCACGTCGACCGGCGACTGGCCGTCAAACACCGGCCCGCTATTGACCGCCTTCGGCCACTGGTAGGTCAGCGGTCCGTTGAAATAGAGGCGCAGGCCCTTGAAGATGCCGACGATCAGGCTGGCGCGCATGCGCTTGTCCTGGTCGAGCCTGCCCTTGAAGTCGCCCGCCTTCATTCGGTTCCAGGTGGCGATCGGCACGTCGAAGAGCTGCGATGCCTCCCTGTTGGTCAGCTTCCACAGGTCGCAGGCCTTCACCACCGCCTTGATGATCACGGCTTCCTCATGTCTTGCCGTGTCGTGATCGGGGGCAAGAGCCGGCTGGGCGCTTGGCATGATAGGCTCCTATGAATTCTTTCTGCGTATCATATGATATAAAATGGGCGTGTTTGGCGGGAAGTCAAGGGGCGTCCGCATTTCTGGGCGGGCTGTTTCGCAGCGATAGCGCGTGCCTCTGCCCCTCACCCTAACCCTCTCCCCGCAGGCGGGGAGAGGGGACGCGCGCAACGGCTCGGTTGCCATCTGGCTTGCTGTCAGTGGGCATGACGACCAAGAACGGTGTTAGGGAACGAGCGAGTGCCGCGGGGTTTCCTTCTCCCCGCGAGGGGGGAGAAGGTGGTCGGCAGGCCGGATGAGGGGCCGCCGCAAGCGCTGTACGGTGAGCTGACGCTTCAGGCGGCTGCCGATCCTTCAAACCCCTTCAAACATGCGGCCCGAGCAGCGACAGGTCGGCCTCGCCGAGCCGGTCCCTGGCGCTGCGCAGCTGGTGCCAATAGGGATAGAGCACCGGCGGCAGGCTGACGGCGTCGAGCAGTTCGCACTCCTCGTCCGTCAGTTTGAGGTTGGCCGCGGCAAGATTGTCGCGGAACTGTTCTTCCCGGCGGCCGCCGATGATCACCGAAGTCACGCCCTTGCGGTCGATCAGCCAGGCGAGCGCTACCTGTGCCGGCGAGACGCCGCGCTCGCCGGCGATCGCCACCAGCATGTCGACGATCGCCCACAGCCGTTCCTCGTCGCGGATCGGCGGTTCGTTCCAGCCGGCAAGCTGGCGGGTGCCATCCGGCGTCTGGTCGCGCCGGTGCTTGCCGGAGAGCAGGCCGCCGGCAAGCGGGCTCCAGACGAGCACGCCAAGACCCTGGTCGATGCTGATCGGCAGCAGTTCGTATTCGGCCTCGCGCGCTTCCAGCGTGTAATGGATCTGCTGGCTGACGAAGCGTTGGCGCCGCTCAAGCGCGCTGATGCCGAGCGCCTTCATGATGTGCCAGCCGGAATAGTTGGAGCAGCCGATGTAGCGCACCTTGCCGTGGCGCACGAGCGTGTCGAGCGCCTCGATCGTTTCTTCGAGCGGCGTCTGGCCGTCCCATTCATGCACCTGGTAGAGATCGATGACGTCGGTCTTCAGCCGCCTGAGGCTCGCCTCGCAGGCGGCAATCAGGTGATGGCGGGAGAGCCCGCCGTCATTCGGCCCCGGACCCATGTTGAAGCGCGCCTTGGTGGCGACCAGCACGCCGTTCTTGCGCTTGCCGCCGAGGATCTTGCCGATGATCTCCTCCGAGCCGCCGGTGGAATAGATGTCGGCGGTGTCGATCAGGTTGACGCCGGCGTCGAGGCACATGTCGACATAAAGGCGCGCCTCGTCGAGGCCGACATTGCCGACCTGCGCGAACTTGCCGCCGCCGCCGATCGTCATCGTTCCCATGGTGATCGTCGAGATTTTCAGGCCTGATCGGCCGAGCAACCGGTATTCCATCTGGTTATCCTCATTCCCTGGTGTCAGGCTCTTGCCGTTGAAAACAAACTAGGGGCGCAGGAAGGTTGAGCAAGGTGGTGATGCAGATGACGCGCCTCGCGCCCGTGGTCGCGTCAACTTTCTTCGGGAGGAGGGGCTTTGGGACGGGGGGCTTTGGGACGGGGGAAGGCGGCGCGTATCTCGCCGCATTGCTACTTACAATAGATGCGTCGCCCGATTGAGCAGTGCCTTGTATAATGGTGGGCGGAGAGGCGTTGGAAGGGCGGGCAATGAGCAATCACTATTGTCTCGGCCGGATCGATTTCGGCGTGGGCAGTTCGGCCTTCTGGTGCCTCGACAGGCCCGGAACGCTGGTGGTTTTCCTGCACGGCTTTACCGGTGCCGCGGAGGCAACCTGGCACAACGCCAGTGCCTACATCCGGCGGGATGCGCTTTTTTCCGCCGCAGACGTTCTCTTCCTCGGCTATGACAGCGTGCGCAGCCGGGCGCGGGTGATCAGCCGCTCGGTGCTCGATCTGTTTCGCAGGCTGCTGGCCGAGCCGGCCGAATTTTCCAATCGCTACATCTATTATGGCCCCAAGCGCGAGCCTTTCCTCTACGATCGGGTCGTCGTCGTGGCGCATTCGCTGGGTGGCGCGATCATGCGGCAGGTGGCGCTGGATCTGGCGCGGGCCGCCGACGCCTATGCGGATCACATCCAGCTGCTGCTCTATGCGCCCGCCCACAAGGGATCCAACGCGCTGCACAACGCGGGCGGGGTGATGGAGGGGCACGGGATCCTGGCGGCGCTGCGATGCGGCCTGCTCTACAAGGCGCCGATCCTAGAGGACCTTCGGCCGAAATCGGAATTCATAAGGGATGTCGAGGCCGGCACCTTGGCGCGGCTGACGCGGGGACGACTGCGATGCCTGGTCGCGACCAAGATCACGATCGGCCAGTATGAAAACATCGTCGAACCCGGCGATTTTGCACAGGATCCGCCGTTCTATACGGTGGATCGTCGCAACCATACGGACGTCTGCAAGAGCGACGCCGGCTATCGCAGGGTGCTCGACGACATCGAGGAGTGCCTGCGATGAGCGACGTGTCCAGAACGCGTCTCTCCCTCGAACCGTTTGCCGGCTTCGAGCACAATTGCTTCGAGCGGCGCGATCTTCGCCTTTACAATATGCCCATTGTCGGTGCCGGCTATCTGCTGGCGCGCTGGGCCGCGTCCCGCCAGGTGCGGCTCGCCTGGCTCGCCTATCTCCAGACGTCCATGCTGCGCCATGAATATCTGGCAAGCCGTGGCGAGATCGAGCGTGATGCGCCGGACGCCGGCGTCGTGCGCCTGGCGGGCGAGGAAGCTGCACGCGGCTCGCCGATGGCGCCTTCTACCGTGCGGTTGGCGCTCATCCTCACCAGGCGCTCGATGCCCTATTTCAATGTCGACCACGAACTGGACGGGCTTGGCCCGCTCGATGACACGGAATGGACCGACCTGATCGACATGGCGTTCCGCATCGATATCTTCCTGTGCTCGCGGCCGCGCTTTTCCGAGACGATGCGCGCGCTGCCGCGCTATCCCCATGCGGATCTCGGGGTCGACGGCTACCTCTTCCTCGTCAATTTTCTGTCGATCCTGGGCTTGCGCTCGGAGCTCGGTGCCGGTTCGCGGGGCTACCTGCAACGCAAGATCAACATCGTGCTGCATTCGCTGGGGCTGAATGTCGATGCGCTTCGGGCCGATCTCTACCGGGTACAGGACGAGATCGGCCGCCGCGATATACCCTCCTCGCGCGTGGGGCTGGAGCCGATCGATGTCAGCATAGCGCTGTTTGAAACCGAACTTCAGGCCGCCTGGGAGCTGGCACGCGCGCTCGAGGTTCTGCAACTGGCGAAGGCGAGGGACAGCGGCCCGCAAGGCAGCGGACAGGCGGAGCCGCAGCCGCAATTCTAGATGTGCGGCGCCTGACAGCGGGCAGCGGTTTCGCGACGATGGCAAGCAAGGGGTGCACGAAACGGCTCCCGCATAGCGTGCTACCGGTGCGGAGCGCGCGATCCGACGGAGGCAAGGATCGCATCTCGCTCCCCCGTCTTGGGGGTAGTTAGCACACGTTAAAGTGATATATCCTCGTCCCGGTGAAAGAGGGGAATCACATGAGATCTGCTGCACGTCTTCTTGCAACTGTCGGCCTTGGCGCCGGGATATTTTCATCGGCACTGCTTGGCCCCCAAGCGGCGCAGGCGGCGGAGAACGGTGCCGGTTTCTATCTTCTCGGCGCGCGCGGCCCGATGGCCGGCCTCTTGGCACCCCCGGGCACCTATATCCAGAACGACACCTATTTCTACTTTGGCGAGCTTGGCGGCAGCCGCCAGCTGCCGGTCGGCGGCCAGGTGATCGCCGAGGTCGAGGGGCGGATCATTGCGGATTTCGTCACCGGGCTTTGGGTCCTTCCCGAGGAGGTGATGGGCGGCAATCTCGGCTTCACCGCTGTCGTGCCCTTCGGCGGCCCCAACGTGGATGCGTCGGTTTCGCTGCCGGGCGGGCTTAGCCGCGGCGTCGAGGATTCGATCTTCACCATCGGCGACCCGATTGTCGGCGCTTCGCTCGGCTGGCACGAGGGCGACTTCCACTGGTCGACCAACCTCATCGTCAACGTGCCGATCGGCGACTACCAGAAGGGCGAGATCGCCAATCTGTCGTTCAATCGCTGGGGGGCGGACCTCACCTTTGCCGGAACCTGGTTCAACCCGGAAACAGGCATCGACCTCTCGGGAGCGGCAGGTTTCACCTTCAACGGCGAGAACCCGGCGACGGACTACCGCACCGGTACCGAATTCCACACGGAATGGGCGCTCTCCAAGCAGTTCACGCCGCAATTCTCCGCCGGTATCGTTGGCTACTTCTACCAGCAGGTGACAGGCGACAGCGGCTCGGGCGCGCGGCTCGGCGATTTCAAGGGCCGGGTGGCGGCGCTCGGCGGCACCGTCGGCTACAACTTCAAGATGGGCGAAACGCCGGTTTCGCTGCGGCTGAAGGTTTATCAGGAATTTGCGGCGAAGAACCGCATGGAAGGCACGGCCGGTTTCGTCACGCTCGCCTTCCCGATAGGCACCCCGCCGAAGCAGGTCGAGTAAGCTCGCCTTGCACCGCGTTTACCGGGGCTCTCTCAGGCCCCGGCGAGAAACCGCGCCGGCATGAGATCCCTATAGGGAAACATGTGGAAATAGGGCCGCGCCTCGGCCAGCACACGGTTCATCGACGGGCGCTCGAGCAGCCGTTCGAAATAGGCCGAAAGATGCGGATGCCCGTCGGCAAAAGGCTCGACAATTCCGGCATAGAAGAGAGCGGGGGCCGCGGCGCAATCGGCAAGGGTGAAGGCGGCGCCACCGGCAAACGCGTTGGTGGCGAAATGCCGGTCGGCCATGCCGTAGGCGACGCCAAGCGTGGCGCGGGCGTCGGCCACTCCACGATGGTCGTTCTCGCCGGTGGCACGCAGCGTGTCGGTGACAATCTTCTGCATCGGCGTATGGATGTAGAGATCGAAGAAGCGATCCCAGAGCCTCACCTGCAGCGCCTCCTGCGCATTCGCCGGAATGAGCGGGCGAGCGCCCGGGTAGTGGCGATCGAGATATTCGATGATGATGGAGGTTTCCGGCAGGGTGACATCGCGGGCGCTATCGCGCAGCACCGGCATCTTGCCGACCGGCCAGAGCTCCGCGAAGCGGGCCGCCTCGGCGGGGTCCAGAAGATCGACCAGGCTTGTTTCGAAAGGCGTGCCGTTCTCATAAAGCGCGATCAGCACCTTGTGACAGAACGAGGCGAGCGGATGCAGATAAAGGGTGAGCGACATGCGGACGATCTCCGATGTTGACGTTTCCGGCGCGCGTGGCGTCTGGCAGCCGCGCGCAACGACCATAGGTCGGGTTTCACCCCCTGGGTTATTGCAAAACTGATGCTGTTTTGCAATCGGTTTGTGAGCCGGTGCGAACGCCGTCCGACCCATTTTGAAGCGCGGCAGGTGGCCCGTTTTTGCGCAAGGCCATTGAAAGCACAAAAGATGCCCTAGAATTAATAGGAGGCAGGGCGTCGAAACGCGCGGCGCTCCGCGACAGGGGAGGATCGCCGATGCGCTGCTTCACGGTAGTTGGGCCTTCGCAGACCGGAAAATCCACGCTGGTGGAAAAACTGGCTGCGCTCGGGGAAAGCTCGAGAAAGGCCACGTCACCTTACGGATTGAACATCACCGAATTCGAGATCGGCAAGGAAACCTGGTGTGCGCTCGACACGCCCGGCGGCACCGAGGCGCTCGCCCATGCGCAGCACGCGCTTCTGGCAAGCGACGCCTGCGTGCTCTGTGTCTCGCCGGCACCGGAGGAGGCGGTGCTGGCGGCGCCCTATCTCAAGGTGATCGAGGCATCGGGCACGCCCTGTGTCATCTTCGTCAACCGGATGGACGAGCCGCGCGGGCGATTGAGGGATGTTATCGCCGCGCTGCAGGATTATTCCAGCCACATGCTGATCCTGCGCCAGGTGCCGATCCGCGAGGGCGACACGATCGTCGGCAGCTGCGACCTGATTTCCGAGCGCGCCTGGCGCTATCGCGAGGGCCAGACCTCGGCGCTGATCGAGATCCCGGATACGGCGCTGGAGCAAGAGAAGGAAGCGCGTGCCGAGCTGCTCGAACACCTCTCGGAATTCGACGACTGGCTGCTCGAAGAGCTGATCGAGGACCGCGAGCCGGGCAGCGACACGATCTATGCCATTTCCTCGCGGCTTCTCAGGGAAAACCGGATCATTCCGGTGCTCGTCGGGGCGGCGAGCCACAGCAACGGCATCCTGCGCCTGATGAAGGCGCTGCGGCACGAGGCGCCACCGGTCGACACGTTGCGAAAAAGGCTGGGCGAGGCGGGCCAGATTGCCGAGGCGAGCCTTGCTGCTGTCAGCTTTCACGCCTATCACCGCCAGAATGTCGGCAAGACCGTGCTGGTGCGCGCGCTTTCGAACGGCATCAAGCAGGGAGCGGCGCTCGGCGGCGGCGGCCTCGGCTCGGTGCAGGACCCGGCGACCGGAAAACCGTTTGCGACAGCCGCGCCGGAACCCGGCGCCATCTTTGCCGCCGTCAAATCCGACCACTTGCCGGTGCCGGCCCTTTTGACCGCTACTGCCGCGTCCGAGGCGCCGGACTGGACGGCGCCGCCGACGCCGATGCTGGAACGCATCCTGGTGCCTGATAGCGAGCGCGACGAGACAAAGCTTTCCGGCACGCTTGCCAAACTGGCCGAGACCGACCGCAGCCTGAAGGTCATGCAGGAGGAGGGCACGGGTGCTCAGCTGATCTGCGTGCAGGGGCCGGTGCATCTGCGCGATCTGTGCAAGACGCTGGCGGATGTCTTCCATGTCGGCGTCACCGACAAGCCGCCGAGCCCGACCTATCGCGAGACGGTGCTGAAACCGTCCGACGTGCATTACCGCCACCGCAAGCAGACGGGTGGCGCCGGGCAGTTTGCCGACGTCAAGCTGAGCGTGCATCCCAACGAGCGCGGCGGCGGCTTCAGCTTCAAAGAGACGGTGAAGGGCGGCGCGGTGCCGCGCAACTTCATCCCGGCGATCGAGGCGGGCGCGCGCGAGGCGATGGAGAAGGGGCCGCTTGGCTTTCAGGTGATCGATGTCGGCGTGACGCTGACGGATGGCCAGCACCATGCGGTCGACAGCTCCGAATTCGCCTTCCGCGCCGCCGCCAAGATGGGCGTGCGCCAGGCGCTGTCGCAGGCGTCAGCGGTGCTGATGCAGCCGGTGGTGCGCGTCGAGATCCATATCCCGTCGATCTATTCGGGCAGCCTGGTGCCCGTCGTCTCGACCTTCAAGGGGCAGGTGCTCGGCTTCGACCGTGATGAAGCCGCCAAGGGCTGGGACGTTTTTCGCGCGCTGGTGCCAGGGGCTGCACTCGACGAACTGGCGCGGGCGTTGCGCTCGGCAACGCAGGGGATCGGCTATTTCTCCAAGAGCTTCGACCATTTCGAGGAGCTTTACGGCAAGGAGGCCGAGGCGGTGATCCACGCCCATGGCGCGGCGCAGGCGGGATAGGCGCTCAGGGGGAGGGCATTCGCCAGAGCGCGGCATTGTGCAGCAAATGCGACAAGGGCCGCTTGCGGCCTTTCCCCGCCAAACGGCTTGCAGGCACCGGACAGTGACGGTCGCCCCTATCTCAAAGGGAAATGGAAAACGAACAGCGAGAGGACGACGCGATGGCAAAGAATACGATCTGTCTTTGGTACGACAAGGACGCCGAGGAGGCCGCCAACTTCTACGCCCGGACCTTTCCCGACAGCGCCGTGGGTGCGGTCATTCGTGCGCCTGGAGACTATCCTTCCGGCAAGGAGGGAGACGTCCTGGTTGTCGAGTTCACGGTTGCCGGGGTTGCCTGTATCGGCCTGAACGGCGGCACTGCGTTCACACACAACGAGGCCTTCTCCTTCCAGATCGCAACGGACAATCAGGAAGAAACCGACCGCTACTGGAACGCCATCGTCGGCAACGGCGGCCAGGAAAGTGAATGCGGCTGGTGCAAGGACAAGTGGGGCCTGTCCTGGCAGATCACACCGCGCGTGCTGACCGAGGCGCTTGCGGCGGGCGGCGATCAGGCAAAGCGTGCTTTCGACGCGATGATGACCATGAGGAAGATCGATGTAACCGCGATCGAAGCGGCCCGGCGCGGTTGAGACATCCGGCCGTCGCGAAAGCTCACGGGTGCATAGTCATGGTCATGCCGCACCTCAGCCCCCGGTGCGGGCCGAAGCAATCTCGGCATAGCGACGCTGGCGCTCGTCGATCTCCTGCAGCAGCCAGTTAAGAAAGCTCTTCGTCACTGGCTTGCTGCGAAACAGCTCTTCCTGGCAGACGAACTGGTAGGTCTCTGTCGGTTCGTAATAGTGGTCGTGCACCAGGCAGATCTGCCCGGTTCTAAGCTCGTATTCGACCATGGTGCGGTCGACGAGGGCCACACCCTGGCCTTCCTTCACCGCTTCGAGGATGATGTGCTGGTCGTCGAAGATCAGGTCCTGGCGGCTGGGCGAAAGCCTGAGGCCGGAGGAGGCGATCCAGCTTTGCCATTCCGACAGGCCGCGATAGTGCAGCCGGTTGCCTGAAAGAAGATCGCGCTTGTCGTTGCTTCCCTCCCAATCGGCGCGGCCGCAGACCGGCACCAGGCGTTCGCGCAGCAGCCGCTGCGAAAACCGCGCCGGCGGCGGATGCAGGCAATAGTCGATGATGACGTCGGCGGTGCCGGAGGCGGGCGTGTTGGTTTCGAGATGGGAGAGGTGGATCTGCAGGCCGGGATTTTCGGCCAGGAACTGCGAGATGCGCGGCGCGATCAGCTTCATCGAGAAGAACGGTCCGACCTTCACCCGCAGGATCTTCTGGGTGTTGCGCGGGCGGATGTGCTGGACGACGCCTTCGAGATCGTCGAAGGCGCGGTTGCAGGAGGCAAAGAGCAGGGCGCCTTCGGGCGTCAGTTCGACGCCATGCTGCTTCCGGACGAAGACGCTGAGGCCGAGATTGTCTTCAAGGATCCTGATCTGGTGGCTGATGGCGCCCTGGCCGATGCACAGCTCGTTTGCCGCCGCCGTCAGGCTGCCATTGCGCGCCGCCGCCTCGAAGGCACGGAGGGATTTGAGACTCGGCAGATCGCGCATGGGCTTCTCCGGAAGGGGCTTTCCGGGCAGCATATATGAATTTTTTGGATGGCCGGGATTAATTCTTTGACATTGCGAAGCGCTGTGGCATCCCCCATTGTCGGTGAATAATAAAGCGAAAACGCAACGACGATCGGTAATAAATTCAGGGAATAGCGAGCGAAATCCGCATTGGGCGCAACCCGATGCGCGGCATCGCGCGCGATATTCCGGGAGGCGCCGAGAAGAACGACAAAGGGAACGATATGAAAAAGAAGTTCATGAGCGCGGCAGCACTTTTCTTCGCCTGCACGATATCAGGCCCCAGCCTTGCGGCGGACAAGTTGGCGATCGGCACGGAAGGCGATTATGCGCCCTTCAACTATGTGACGGCGAGCGGCGAGATCAAAGGTTTCGACTACGATATCGGCCAGGCGGTCTGCGCCGAGATCAAGGTGGAATGCGTGTGGAGCACCAACGAGTGGTCCGGCATCATTCCAGCGCTTCAGGCCAAGAAATTCGACGTGATGATCGCCTCGATGGCGATCAACGAGGACCGCAAGAAGGAAGTCGACTTCACCAAGCCCTATTATTTCAACGCCATGCGCTTTATCGCCCGCAAGGACCTCGGCCTGACGGAGGTTTCGCCCGAGGCGCTGAAGGGCAAGGTGATCGGCACGCAGTCCGGTTCGGTGGCGGTCGAAGCGCTGCAGGAATTCTTTCCCGACAGCGAGGTAAAACTCTATCCGACGCTGAGCGAAGTGTTCCTCGACATGGCCAACGGCCGCCTCGACCTCATCCTGGAGGGGCAGATGGCGCTGACCGACTGGCTGGCCAAGGACGACAGCGGCTGCTGCGATTTCGTCGGCGACAGCTTCATCCTCGACACCGCGCAGGGCAATGCCATGGCGGTGCGCAAGGGCAACGAAGAGCTGCTGGCCAAGCTCAATTCCGGGCTAGAGGCGATCATGGCCAACGGCACCTACGAGACGATCCGCAAGCAGTATTTCGACTTCGACATCATGGCCCGGCCGACGAGCACGACTGAATATTTTCGTTAGAGCGTTTCCGGTTTGGATCGAGTCGAAGAGACGTTCTAACGCTTTGGTTTCACGCATTTTCTGACGGAAAACCGCTTCGCACTTTTCCTGAAAAGGCTCTAAGCGACGGGCACCTGCCTGATCGCAAGGCGAGCGCCGGGGTGTTCGCGCTTCCCCGGCGCTCGATTGGTCTTCGCGAGACCCTCGTTTCAGAATGCCCAGTCCAAAAAATGAAAGTGCATGCGATGAGCTTCAAGGTCGCCGTTCTCGAGTTCAACCAGGAAACCAACACGTTCTCGAAGCTGAAGACCGGCTTTAAAGACTTTGAGATGTGCCACTACTTCAAGGGAGCGGCGATCGAGGACAATTGCCGCGGCACCAATTCGGAAATCGGCGGCTTCATCGACTGTTGCGATCGCTATGGCTGGGAGCCGGTCTATACGGCGGCGGCACGAGCCGAGCCCGGCGGCCGGGTCGACGAGGCGACGCGCCTGCGCTTCGTCGCGGATGTGACGGCGGCGCTCGATGGGAAAAAGCTCGATGGCGTCTTCATCGTCTTTCACGGCGCCATGTGCACGGAGACCGCCGACGACGCGCAGATCCAGCTGCTTGAGACGGTGAGGGGTATCGTCGGGCCGAACCTGCCGATTGCAGCCACCTTCGACCTGCATGCCAACTCCGCGCCGGAGATGGTGGCACTGCTCGACATTGCCGTATCGTTCCGCACCTATCCCCATGTCGACATGGCCGAATGCGCCCTGAAAGCCGGGGCGCTGCTGGAGGCGGCGATGCGCAACGAGATTTTGCCCGCCATCGCCATTCGGCAGCCGCCGATGATCAATGGCTGCAACGACGGCCGCACGACCCACGCCTGCGCCATGACCGAGCTGCTGGAGATTGCCGATGCGATCGCCGGACAAGACGGCATTCTCGCGACCTCGATCAATGCCGGTTTTTACGACGCCGATATCCACAACACCGGGCCTTCGGCGGTGATCTGCTACGACAAGGCGCGGGTTGCCGATGCCGAGGCGATCGCCCATGCGGAACGGCTCTGCGGCGAGATCTGGCAGCAGCGCGAGCATCAGGACCAGCAATTGCCGCTCATCGCGCTGCCGGGCGCGATTGCCGAACACCTCGCGGCCAAGCGCAAGGCCGGGCCGCTGGTGATTGCCGATTTCTCCGACAATCCCGGCTGCGGCGCCTATAGCGATTCCACCTGCCTGCTCTCGGGCCTGCTGCAGGCGGGGGTCAGCAACGCCGCTTTCGGGGCGATGTGCGACCCGGCTGTCGTGGCCGAGCTGATCGAGGCGGGCCTTGGCGCCGAGCGCGAGGTGACGCTCGGCTGCAAGATCGACCCCGCGGTCGGCGGCGGGCCGATCCGGGTCAAGGGCACGGTACAGGCGATCTCCGACGGTCGGATCATCTTCGAAGGGCCGATGTTCCAGGGCCTGCCGGCGTCGCTGGGCTCAAGCGTGCGCTTTCATGTCGCCGGCATCGACATCCTGATTTCGAGCGAGCGGCAGCAACTGCTCGACCAGAACCTGTTTCGCGCCGTCGGCATCGAGCCGGCCCATTACGACATCGTCGTCGTCAAGTCGCAGCAGCATTTCCGCGCCGCCTTCGGCCCGATCGCCTCCGCTATCATCGAGGTCGACGCCGATGGCCTGAGCACCGCCAATATCGGCGCGCGCACCTACAGGCGCGTGCGCCGGCCGATCTATCCGCTGGACCGGGAGGCGGAGATTGTGACGGCGGTCGCCTCCGCGGATGTCCTGGCGTGACGGCGTGATTGCCGGGCGGCCTGCTGTCGGCGGCATGGGGCGATGTCTGCGTCGACCCCTCCTGCACCAAGCGGACCAGGCGCTGACGTGTTGACCGGCGGCGAAAGCCGACGCTCAGCAGCAGGGACGCATCGTTTGAGTTGTGTTTAAACTGGCCGCGAGGCTTATCTTGAGCATGGGGTGTCGGAATCTCGTTTAGCCAATCGTCTTCAAGACAGGCAAGCTATGGAGAACAGCGATGACGATTACCATTACCGCCTTTGAACAGTCGCCCGATCGCGGCAAGGGTCTGGCGCGTGACATGCGCGTCCGCTGGGCGTTCGAGGAAGTGGGCCAGCCTTACGACGTTCGTCTTGTTTCGTTCAAAGCGATGAAGCAACCCGCGCATCTCGCGCTTCAGCCTTTCGGCCAGATTCCCACCTATGAAGAAGGCGATCTCGCTTTGTTCGAGTCGGGGGCAATCGTGTTCCATATCGCCGAGCACTATCCGGGCCTGCTGCCCGACGATGCGAATGCCCGGGCGCGCGCGATCACATGGATGTTTGCCGCGCTCAACACGATGGAGCCGCCGATCGTTGATCGCGAAATCGCAAGATACCTGGAGGGCGACAAGCCCTGGTACGAGGAGCGCAAGTCCCTCGTCGAGGAGCGCATCCGCAAGCGGCTGGACGACCTTTCCGGTCGACTTGGCGATGCCGACTGGCTGGACGGCGAGTTCAGTGCCGGTGACCTCCTGATGGTGACGGTGCTGCGCAGACTGGAAGGTTCGGGCATCCTGAAAGACTATCCGAACCTTTCCGCCTATATCGCCCGCGGCCAAGCGCGACCCGCCTACCAGCGTGCTTTCGACGCTCAGTTGGCGGTTTTCACCGCCGCAGCCTCCGGCTGACAAAGGCCCGCCCATGTTGGCCCGACGACACGCCCCTTATGTACCCGTCGGCGCCACTATTTCAGAATGGCGACGGCTTCGACCTCGAAGAGCATGGGGTCAATTGCAAGCTTGGGGACAGGAATCAGAGTCTGTGCCGGCAGCGCCTCGCCGAACATTTCCTTGACGTTCCTGGTCAACACCTCAAGCTTGGACATATCGTGATCGACCACGAAGACCGTGAGCTTGGCGACCTGATCCGGCCTTGCACCGAGCGCATCGAGGGCGGTGCGCAAATTTGCGTAGGCCTGCTTAACCTGGACGGCGAAGTCCGGCGACAAGGCGCCAGTGCCGTCTTGGCCGCCCTGTCCGGAGATGTAGGCCAGCCGGGCTTCGCGGGGCACAATCACCGCCGTGCTGTAGCCATTCGGCGTCGGGTCGTAGAGGTTCTGCGGATTGACGATGGTCAGCTTGAGATCATTCTCATTCGCTGTCGTCGCTGTGGGAACTCCCATGGTCATGATGATTAGCCCTCCGATAAGCAAATGCTTGATTGCGCGTGACATGATTTTCTCTACAGCGCCGCGCGTCTTATCAGACGCGCGAAGGTCGCTGTAGCACTTTGAATTGCTGCATGTTTTTGTCCTTCAATCGGCTACGATTGAAGGAAACATGCAGTAGGCTCTGAGGACTGCGAGCAACGCACCCTCGCCTGCAGGATTGAACGTTAACCCATCGCCCGTACGATTGACTCGTACGTCGTACGATTAGATTGCATCGTACAGTGTACGAGTCAATCGTTCAGGATCGACAATCGTCCCGTTGCCGGTCAAAATCGACGTTCTGAAAAGCAAGGAAGACGGATGGCAGCCAAACGCAGCGGCGCTCAGAGCAAACGGTCTCAACGGACAGGCGCGGCACTCCAGTCCGCGCAGGAACCGCGCAGTGAACCCCCTCTCTCTCTGGAACGGATCGTGGCGACCGCGGTAGAACTGCTGGACGCCGAAGGGGTCGACGGATTGAAGATGCGTCGGCTGGCCGACCGCCTCGGCGCGGGCGCGATGAGCCTGTATTGGCACGTCGACAACAAGGAGGAGGTCTTTGATCTGGCGCTCGACTCGGTGCTCGAATATCGCGGACCGCCGGACATCGTTCAGTCTCAAGACTGGCGCGGGGAAGTCGTTCATATGCTCGAGGACTGGCGCGCCAGCATGCTGCGCCATCCCTGGTCGGCATCGCTGCTGCCGCGCCGGGCGCTCGGCCCGAACATCCTTCTTCGCCTGGAACTGCTGAGCAAGACCTTGTCGAGAGCCGGTGTCGCGGACGCAGATTTGAACGTCGCGATATGGTCGCTGTGGAACTATGTGATCGGCGCTACCACCACCCGGGCGAGCTTCGACCTCTCGGACGACGACAGGGCCGCCGGGCAGCAGCGAATTACACGTCTCAGCGAACGCTACCCGACGATCGAACGCTCCCGTCTGCTGCTGGACAACGATTGGGACGGCGTTTTCAGGAAAGGCCTCGACTTCCTGCTCGATGGCCTCGCTCCGAGATAATGAACGCCCGCCATTTTCCGGGCGAACGGTGCGGAAATACCTCGCCATTCCGTGCTGGCGCATGTTTCCTTGGTTGTAGTCGCACGCAATTGCGGATGGGCAACCCCTTCGTACTGTCCCTGGAAATACGCTAGATCATTTCATTGGTTCATTGTTTCATTGAAACGGCGAAAGGATCTAACTCTTTGAAGTTACACAATTCCTGGCGGAGAACCGTTTCACACTTTTCCTGGAATTGCATCTAGTGCAGATGCCCCAGCTTGTCGGGGTTGCGCACGATATAGATCGCCACGACCTTGCCGTCCTCGATCTCGAGCGCCGTCGACTGAAGCTCGCCGTCGGCCTCGCGGGTGACGAAGCCGGGCAGGCCGTTGATGAAACCGGCGCACACGAGCGTCGAGCCGTGTTTGCGGAAGAGCGCAGCCAACTGTTCGTGCACCTTGATGACGGCGTCGAAGCCGAGGATCGGTTGCATCGCCGCGGAGCGCTTGCCGCCGCCGTCGGCGTGGATGCTGACATCGGAGGCCAGCATGGCGCCGAGCGCCTTCAGGTCGCCGCTGCGCGAGGCGGTGAAGAAGGCTTCGGCAAGTTCGACGCCGCGCTGCTGCTCGACGTGGAAGCGGGGCCGCGCCTCGCGAACATGGGCGCGGGCGCGGGCGGCCAGTTGCCGGCAGGCGGCCGGATCACGCTCGATCGTCGCGGCGACTTCCTCGAAGCCAAGGCCGAAGACATCGTGCAGCAAAAAGGCGGCGCGCTCGAGCGGCGACAGGCGCTCCAGAGCGAGCATCAGGGGCAGGGTGACGTCGTCCTCCGGCTCTTCCTCGACGACGGGGTCGGGCAGCCAGGGACCGACATAGGTCTCGCGCTGGCGCCGCGCCGACTTCAGCTGATCGAGACAGAGCCGCGTGACGGTGCGGCGCAGGAAGGCTTCGGGTTCGCGCACCTGCGAGCGGTCGGCCCCCATCCAGCGGATGAAGGCCTCCTGCACCATGTCCTCGGCGTCGGCGACGGAGCCGAGCATGCGGTAGGCAACGCGCATGAGTTTCGGACGCAGCGGGTCGAAACCGGCCGCTGCATCCTCCTTCGCGTTGCCCGCCATCAGGCCGCCGCCTCGGCGACAGCCTTTGCCGCCGCCGGCTCGATCCACAGGCCGAAGCCGACCGCAAGGCGGTTCCAGCCATTGATGACGTTGATCATGAGCGTCAGCTTCACCTGTTCCTCCGCGGTGAACTGGTCCTCCAGCGCCTGGCGGGCGCTTTCATGGGTATGGCCTTCCGACAGCCGAGTCAGGGCCTCGGTCCAGCCTAGCGCGGCGCGCTCGCGTCCGGAATAGCACGGCGCCTCACGCCAGGCCGAAAGCAGGTAGATGCGCTGCTCGGTCTCGCCCTTTGCGCGCGCTTCCTGCGTATGCATGTTGATGCAGTTGGCGCAGGCGTTGATCTGGGAGGCGCGGATCTTGACGAGTTCGATGAGATCAGGCTCCAGGCTGGCGGCGATGGTCATCGAGACGCTGGTCCAGCTCTTCATCAGTTGCGGGGCAGCGGCGAAAAGGTCGATCTTGGCAGTCATGGTTCCGTTTCCTTTCGTTGGTTCCGACAACATGACGAGACAGGATCGGCCGCTGTGACATGGGGGTCGATTTTTTTTAAACGAGGGGCGTGGCTCCAGGCGGTCCTGTCCACCTGTCACACCCCTGTAAAACATCCGCACTAAGCCTCGGCGCCATCTTGAACCGAGGATATGCCGATGAAATCGTTTGTTTCCGTCGTTGCCGGTGCACTTGTCGCCTCGCTGCTTTCCACCGCCGCCTTTGCCGAAAACCTGGTGCTTTACACCAGCCAGCCGAACGAGGATGCGCAGGCGACGGTCGATGCCTTCAAGGCCGCCAATCCCGGTGTCGAAGTGGAGTGGGTGCGCGAAGGCACGACGAAGCTGATGGCCAAGCTGATGGCCGAGATCGAGGCCGGCAACCCGGTTGCCGACGTGCTTCTGATCGCCGACACGGTGACGATGCAGCGCCTGAAGGAAGCCGGCCAGCTGCTCGCCTACAAGTCGCCGGAGGCCGCCAATTATGACGCCTCACTCTATGATGCCGACGGTGCCTATTACTCCACCAAGATGATCACCACCGGCATCATCTACAACACCTCGGCTTCGACGAAGCCCGAGGGCTGGCAGGATCTCGCTAAGGCCGACGCCAAGGGCCTGGTGACGATGCCGAGCCCGCTGACCTCGGGTGCTGCCCTCATCCACGCGCAGACCCTTGCCGGCATCGACGGCCTCGGCTGGGACTATTACAAGGCGCTGGCCGAAAACGGCGCGACGGCTGCCGGCGGCAACGGCGGCGTGCTGAAGGCCGTCGCCACCGGCGAGAAGGCCTACGGCATGATCGTCGACTTCATGGCGATCCGCGAGAAGGTCAAGGGCGCGCCGGTCGAGTTCGTCTTCCCGGCGGAAGGCGTTTCCGCCGTCACCGAGCCGGTCGGCATCCTGAAGACCGCCAAGAACGCGGACGCGGCCAAGAAATTCGTCGACTTCCTGATCTCCGAGGAGGGACAGGAGACCGCGGTGAAGATGGGCTATATCCCGGCACGCAACGGCGTGGCGCTGCCCGAGGGCTACCCGGCGCGCGAGACGATCAAGGTGCTGCCGATCAATGCTGCGGTAGCGGTGAAGAATTCCGACGCCGACCTCAAGACCTTCTCCGGCATCTTCGGCACGAACTGATCGCCTGAATGTCCGACCAGGGTGAAACCATGCGCAGCCGGCACCGCTGGCTGCGCTTTGCCATTGCAGGGGTGCCGCGTCCGGGGCGGGCGAAATCGGGCGCTTCGCCCGCCGGCGAGCCGCGCTGGCTCGTGCCCTTCGTGCTCGCCTGCCTTTTCCTTCTCTGCGTGCTGCCGCTCATCAGCTTGGTGAAAGCCGGCTTTGCCGGGCTGGTCAGTGGCAATTCCATCGGCGTGCTCACCGAGCCCGCGACTTACGCGGCGATCCGCAATACGCTGGTGACGGCAACCGGCGGCATGCTGATCTCGCTCGTCATCGGCGCGCTTTTCGCCTTTGCCGTGGCGCTCACCGATATCAGGGGCAAGCTGACCTTAAGCTTCGCCTTCATGCTGCCGATGATGATCCCGCCGCAGGTGACCGCACTTGCCTGGGTGGAGATGACCGGGCCGGCGAGCCCGCTTTTGAAGACGCTCGGGCTTGCGCCGCCGCTCGGCAGCCCGCAGCCGCTCTATTCGCTGTTTGGCATTTCCCTGCTCCTCGGCGTGCAGCATGCGCCGCTGGTCTTCCTGGCGCTGAAGGCGGGGCTTTCAGCCTCGCCGCGCGATGGGGTGGAGGCGGCAAGGCTTTCCGGCGCTTCGCCGTTTCGCGTCTTTCTCGATATCGTCGCGCCGCTTTCAGCCCCCGGGTTGATCGCCGGGGCGGCGATCGCCTTCGTCTCCGGTGTCGGCAATTTCGGCATTCCGGCCATCCTCGGCATTCCCGCCGGGATTTCGGTGCTGCCGACGCTGATCTATACGCGGCTTGCAAGCTTCGGCTCGGGCACCTTCGGCGAGATCGCGCTGATCTCCAGCCTGATTGCGGCGATCGCTGCTGCCGGACTGATCCTGCAACAGCGGGCGCTTTCGGGCAGGGACTACCGCATCATCGGCCTTTCCGGCGCCAATGCCGCCTTTTCGCTCGGGCGTTTTCGTGTGCTTGTCGAATTGGCGCTGGCGGCGATCCTGTTTCTGGTGCTGGTGGCGCCGCTGGCGGCGCTGATCGCCAGTTCGCTGGTGCCGGCCTACGGCGTGCCGCTCAACTGGCAGACGGTGTCGCTGCGCGCCTATGAGGAGATCCTCTTTCGCCAGACGATGACGCTGAGTGCCTTCACCAATTCGCTGTTCCTGGCGAGCACGGCGGCGCTCGGGCTGCTCGTCGTCGCGGTGCCGGCTGCCTATCTCATGAACCGGCGCAAGGGTGCGCTTTCAGGCACGCTCTGCATCCTGATCGAGATTCCCTATGCGCTGCCCGGCATCGTGCTCGCGGTCGCCTTCATCCTCACCTTCGCGGCACCGCTGCCTGTTCTCAACGTTTCGCTTTACGGCACCATCTGGATCATCCTGATCGCCTATTTCTCCTCATTCCTCGCGGTCAGCCTGAAGCCGGTCATGGGCGCCTTCCTGCAGATCGACCCGTCGCTGGAGGAGGCGGCGCGGCTGTCGGGCGCCGGTTTCATCAGGCGCATGCGCGACGTGATCCTGCCGCTGGTGGCGCCCGCGGCGGGCGCGTCGATCATCCTCGTGTTCCTGATCGCCGCCAACGAGCTGACGGTTTCCGCCCTTCTATGGTCGGCGGGCACGCAGACGCTGGGGGTGGCGATCTTCAATCTCGACGACAGCGGTTCATCCGATCTGGCCTCGGCGCTGTCGGTGCTGGTCGTCTTCCTGGTGATCGTGCTGATGGCAGCGCTCGAGGCTCTTGCAAACTATCTTCCGGAAGGCGTGCTGCCGTGGCGCAACTGATCCTCAACCACCTGACCAAGGATTTCGGCGGCCGGCCTGCCGTATCCGACGTGTCGCTGACGGTGCGCGAAGGAGGGTTTCTGGCGCTGCTCGGCCCATCCGGCTGCGGCAAGACCACGGTGCTGCGCATGATCGCCGGCTTCGAGCAGCCGACCGACGGCTCGATCGACTATGGCGAGCGCCGGCTTTCCGATGCCTCGCGGGCGTTGCCGCCGGAAAAACGCAACATGGCGATGGTGTTCCAGTCCTACGCGCTCTGGCCGCACATGACGGTGGCGGAAAATGTCGGCTATCCCCTCAAGGTGCGCGGCATTTCCGGCGAGACCTGGCGCAGCCGCGTCGGCGAGGCGCTGGCGCTGGTAAAACTCACCGACTATGCCGAGCGCCGGCCGGCAGCCCTTTCCGGCGGGCAGCGGCAGCGGGTGGCGCTGGCGCGCTGCCTGGTAACCTCGCCCGATGTGGTGCTGCTCGACGAGCCGCTCGCCAATCTCGACCAGCATCTGCGCAAGTCGATGGAGGAGACCTTCCGCATCTTCCACGAACGATCCGGCGCGACGATGGTCTATGTGACGCACGACCAGTCGGAGGCGATGGCGCTGGCGACCGATGTCGCCGTGATGTCGGAAGGGCGCCTCGTGCAGCTGGCGCCGCCGGCGGAAATCTATGCCCGGCCGGAAGGCACTGTTGTCGGCGGGCTGATCGGCCGCGGCTCGATTCTCAGGCTGGCCGTGGCGGAGCATGCGCCGCGGGCGCTCGCCTGGCCGATGCTTCGCGAGGCGATCGGCTCTGCCGATGATGGCCTTCGCCGCGATGTGCTGGTGCGGCCCGAGCATGTGCGGCAGGATGCCGACGGCATCGCGCTCGAGGTCAAGGCCTGTGTCTACGAGGGCGAACGGTTCGCCCTGACGCTGGCGCTGCCGGACGGGCAGCCGCTGAAGGCCTATGGCGATACGGCGATACCCGTCGGGCAGAAAGCGGCCTTTAGGATTACCAGCGGCTGGCGGCTTTGAGCGTAGGTGGCGGCCGATCGCAACCGAAGGTCTTCGCGATCGGATTTGAGCACGGCGCAGCCAAGACGATCAATCGCAACGGGGCCTGTCGAGCTCCACCTTGAACAGTCTTGGGCCGACCAGCCCCGGCTTGGACGGCAGGCCGACGATGCGGGCGATGACGGTGCACTGGCCGGCGACCACCGTGTAGCGATCACGCCCCTGGCTGATGATCTTGTCGATCGGATATTTCGGCACCGCGGCCGCGACTGCGCTGATGATCGCCGTCAGTTCGTTGGCGCGCTGGTAGTTTGGCGCAAGAGCGGCAAAGGAGGGGCCGGTGCTGAAAAGCGCGATGGCGGAAAGGGCGAGGGCTCTGATCTGCATGAGGTGGCTCCTGTTCGGTGCAACAGACCATGGGGCCGGATGGTGTTCAAGTCGGCTTCCCGATCGCGCCTGACGACTTTGACGTTGTCGGATCTCGAAGCTGACGTTCGCAATAAACCAAAAAGTTAAATAAAACTGGTTGTCAAAAACAACTGGTATGGCATAGTGCCTTGCATCAAGGGCGGGCGGCGATGGTGCCGCGCAGGCCGATGGGAGGAAGCGATGAAACTCTATCAGGGCATGGGACCGAATTCGTACCGGGTGCGCATCTTCATGGCGGAGAAGGGCATTGAAATACCGATGGTCGACGTCGATTTCGCCAAGGCGGAGCACAGGGCGCCGGCGTTCCTGGCGCTCAACTCGCTTGGCCAGATCCCGGTGCTGGAGCTGGATGACGGCACCATCATCACCGAGAGCGTCGCCATCTGCCGCTATCTCGAGGAGACGCAGCGCGAGCCGCAGCTTTTCGGCAGCGACGCCGTCAGCCGCGCCAAGGTGGAGATGTGGAACCGGCGTGCTGAGCTGGTGATCTTCGGCACGATCGGCAATGTCGCGCTGCATTCCGATGCCTTCTTCAAGGAGAGGCTCACCCAGTTTCCGGCCTTTGCCGCGACCGAGCGGCAGGCAGTGCCGAGGAAATGGGCCTGGCTCGACCGGGAACTTGCCGACGGCCGGCCGTTTCTTGCCGGCGAGGCGTTCTCGATCGCCGATATCACCGCCGGCGTCTGCGCCTGGCTCGGCGATGTCTTCGGCATGGAGGTGCCGGGGGATCTCGCCCATGTGCAGCGCTGGCTGGAGCGGGTGCGGGCGCGGCCGAGCTTCGAGGCTTAGATCACAGTGTTGCCGTGAGGTGGCGCGGCCGCCGCCGCAGGCCACCGTGATTGCTGGCCGCAACCACTATGACCTGCCCCTCATCCGGCCTGCCGGCCACCTTCTCCCCGCAGGCGGGGAGAAGGGACTTCGGGGCACCCGCCGATGCACCTTCGTTCGCGGTATGTAGGGGGCCGCGACCTCGATTCTCCCTCTCCCCGCAGGCGGGGAGAGGGCTGGGGTGAGGGGCAAACCTGGCCACAATTTTGGAGTTTGCGTCTGCACCCGATGGGTGCTCCGCAATGGCCCAGTTCGCCCAATTGACATGGAGCGGGAAGAGATGCGTCGCGCCGCTTCGGCCCATTGAAGCAAGAAGCGCGCCCCCGCGGGTCAGGTGAGGGGAAATGGCCAGACCGCGGTGCGTTCACAGCAAGTCATTGATCCAACTTTCTATTTCGCCTTTTAGATCAAGCCGATCAAATGGGTGAAATCCTGCCCGAACGGCAGGTCACAATTCATGTGTGGAAAGTGCCCCTAGCCTTTTCTCTTGCCTTCTCCGTGGCTTTTTTCAATTCCTAAAATAACAGCTGCCCGATTCGCCCCGATCCGTTGTTTTGGCGGCGTTCGCCCTAGGAGACAAAGCCATGAACGATTTCAAGAAGCCGACGATCACCGAAATGCGCCCGAAGATCACCGTCATCGGTGTCGGCGGCGGTGGTGGCAACGCCATCAACAACATGATCGCCGAAGGGCTTCAGGGTGTCGATTTCATCGTGGCCAACACCGATGCCCAGGCGCTGGCGATGTCGAAGGCATCGCGGCTGATCCAGCTCGGCGCGCAGGTAACCGAGGGGCTGGGTGCCGGTTCTCTGCCGGAAGTCGGGCGGGCGGCCGCGGAAGAATCGATCGACGAGATCATGGATCACCTCGGCGGCACGCATATGTGTTTCGTCACCGCCGGCATGGGCGGCGGCACCGGCACCGGTGCGGCCCCGGTGATTGCGGCAGCAGCCCGCAAGGCCGGTA
Source organism: Ensifer sp. LC384 (assembly GCF_001695865.1). Classification (NCBI taxonomy): domain Bacteria; kingdom Pseudomonadati; phylum Pseudomonadota; class Alphaproteobacteria; order Hyphomicrobiales; family Rhizobiaceae; genus Ensifer; species Ensifer sp. LC384. The sequence goes on along the minus strand of NZ_MBST01000001.1, from coordinate 36,769 downwards.
TCCTGACGGTCGGCGTCGTCACCAAGCCGTTCAGCTTTGAAGGCAAGCGCCGCATGCAGATGGCCGAAGAGGGCGTCGAGCGCCTGCGCGAGGCCGCCGACACCGTCATCGTCATCCCCAACCAGAACCTCTTCCGCATCGCCGACGCCAAGACCACGTTTGCCGATGCCTTCGTGATCGCCGACCGCGTGCTCTATTCGGGCGTCGGCTGCATCACCGACCTGATCGTCAAGGAAGGCCTGATCAACCTCGACTTCGCCGACGTGAAGTCGGTGATGAAGGGCATGGGCCGGGCGATGATGGGCACCGGCGAGGCGACCGGCGAAGGCCGTGCGCTGATGGCGGCGGAAGCGGCGATCGCCAACCCGCTGCTCGACGAAGTGTCGATGCGCGGCGCCAAGGGCGTGCTGATCTCGATTTCCGGCGGCATGGACATGACGCTGTTCGAAGTCGACGAAGCGGCGACCCGCATCCGCGAGGAAGTCTACGACGAGGCCGACATCGTCGTCGGCTCGATCTTCGACCGCACGCTCGACGGCACCTTCCGCGTCTCGGTGGTGGCGACCGGCCTCGACGGCCAGCGTGGGGCGGCAGACCCGGCGGGCGCTGCGGCAACCGCCGGCCAGCCCGGCCAGGCGCCGACGCGCACGCTGCAATAGTCCGAGACCCGCCTCGGGCGAAAGCACCGAGGGCCGGGCGACGCTGCAGGAACCAGAGCGCCATGCGTTCATCGGAACGCATGGCGCTCTTTGTTTTTGCTGCCCTTCATCCGACCTGCCGGCCACCCTCTCCCCGCAGGCGGGGAGAGGGTCAGGGTGAGCGGCCAGGCCAGGCCTGGGCGTGTATCAACCGTCTGGTGCGATGCGCCTTGCGAAGGCGTTTATCTCAGCCCATGGCGCGGGGCACCGTGGGCTGATGATAAACCTCCAGGTTATGGTTTTCGAGACGTCGCTCGCGTAACCGGCCCCGACGCATTGCTGCTGCGCGCGATCGACGCGGCCTTCGGCTGCCCGTTCGGCGGCCCCGCGCGCCCATCTTTTCCCGGGCACGTACCGGCGAGCAAAGGTGCTACTTCAGCGCCGAACAGCTATCGACGGGCTTTTTTCCTTCAAATCGTTCGCCAAACCACGCGGGCAGGGCTGCGGCTGCGACTGGCACGATGTTTTCATGGTCCAGGCCGGCGCTCTTGCGGTAGTCCACCGCGGTCGATTGCGCGCAAATATCCTGCGCGACCTTGAGGGTCAGGCTCTCCGGTACGGCGTCATCCTTGTCGCCCTGGAAGAAGACGAATGGCACGTTCTTGACCGGAAGAAACTTGTCGTTTTCTTCGAGACGGACGCGCCAGGGCTTGCCCGGTGCGAGACCTTCCTGGTTGGCAAACAGGGTCGTTGGATGGCCCCCGGTCGCGGCGGCGATGTCCCAACAGCCAGCGCTCATTTTCTCGAGCATTTCGAGGCCATCGACGGAGACCACGTCGCGCAGCTTCAGTTCGGGGTGGCCGACATTCAGACCGGCCATGCGAGAGATGTAATATCCACCCGTTGTCGTCGTCGTCAGGTCATATTCGGTAAGGTCCCAATGGCGGGAGGCAGGCGCGATTGCGCCGACGCCGAGAAGCTCGAGCTCCGGTGCGTATTCCTCCTGGATATGCGCAACCCACAGCGACGTCTGACCGCCTTGCGACCAGCCATAGGCGGTGAAGCGCTTGTCGGCATTTGCGCCCGGAAATTTCAGTGCAACGCGGGCGGCATCGAGGGAAGCGTGCGCCTGTGCCGAACCATTGAGGTAGGCTGTGGCACCTGGGGTGCCGAGACCCTGGTAGTCGCTCCCGACGACGACATAGCCGCGAGCCAGGAGGTCCTTGAGCGCAGGGATGCGCGGCCCATAAGCGCTGACAAGATTGCGGCGTGACGGTGCGCAACTGTCCTGCGTCCCCGCGGTTTCATGATTCCACAGGACAAGTGGCCGAGGCCCGTTGCCGGCCTGGTTCGGAACGTAGATCTCTCCCGAAACATAGGTGAGTGCGCCATCCGCGCCCTCTGTCACATAGATGATGTTCCATCCCCTCGACCCTTCCGGAGCATCCTGTCGTTGCTGCACCCAGTAGATGTCGCCGCGCTTGGCATCGGCCGGAACCTCCGGCGGAACGTCATCCCAGAAGGTCGAGCCTTGCGGTCCGTCCTTCAGATTGGGGTCAAGGCTTTGCGCCGCTGCGCCGTTGAAACCCCCGAGCGACGACGCAAGCAGCAGGCTGGCCGCGAAAGTCTTGCCCGGCCACGCTGAGGCCGGCAATTTTTTCCGAAGAAAATTGATCATTTGTATTCCTCCCAAGGATACGTTCCGAAGAACCGCGTAGGGTCATCGGGACGCGACGGAGAAATGTTCTCTTTTTATTGCCCTTGAGGACAAATCGGATTTTGGGTCGGACACATAAGGACACGGTTATCTATTGTTCCACACCACCTGCACCTGCGGTGCTGCTTCCGGGTCTTTGCCGACTGGCTGGAGGGCGGATGCGGCCGCTGAGTGCTGCGTGACACGTGGGCCTCTAAGGCTGAGCTGATTTGATCGTCAGTGACCATTGGTCGTATAGTGTTGATCGACGTCTGCCGGCGACAGGTCGGTATTGCCGGTTCGTCCATCGTCGTCCTATGCACGGTCCCGACAAACGAGGGGGCTGTGACCCCACGCGCGGGGCGCGCATCGCGCCGATACGGAGATTGAGATTGAGCGTTGCCTTCACCAAGGAAGAAAGTGCCGAAACCGCGGCGGAAACCCTGCTGCCCGACCGCCCGGTTTCGCCCCATCCGAACCTTGTCACCGAAGCGGGCCTGAAGGCTCTGGAGCAGCAGGCCGCCCAAGCGCGCGAGGCCTATGATGCGACCAGCACGATCGAGGACGTGAACGAGCGCCGGCGGCAGGCGGCCGGTCCCTTGCGCGACCTGCGCTATCTTGCCGAACGCCTGCACACCGCCCAGTTCGTCGCCGCCCCGACCTCGACCGACACCGTCGCCTTCGGCAGCACCGTCACCTTCAGCCGCGACGACGGCCGGGTGCAGACCTATCGCATCGTCGGCGAGGACGAGGCCGACCCGAAGGCCGGCTCGATTTCCTATGTTTCGCCTGTGGCACGGATCCTGATGGGCAAGGCTGTTGGCGATGTCGTTGGTGTCGGCGATCAGGAACTCGAGATCACCGCCATCTCCTGACACAGTCTTTACTGCATAATTCCTTAAATCGGATCCGATTTAAGGACAAAATCATGCAGCAAGTTTAAAGCGTTACAGCGTCCTTTGCGCGTCATATTTGACGCGCGGCGCTGTAACAGCGTTCGTTGAGATCTTTCTGTCCTGTTGGGCAGGGTCCGGCGTGAGTTTGCAGCAGCGGCGTCTCGCGCGCCTCCCACCAAATCACCCTCGACATTTGCGCTTCAATGCCTAAGCTCCACCGCACTTGATGCCATGGAATTGCTTGATGTCCCTTCGACTTGCCACCTTCAATATTGAAAATCTCATGAGCCGCTTCGACTTTTCCGGCTTCCGCAATCAGCTCAAGCAGGACCGGGTGCTGAGACTCTTCGATGTGAAGACGGAGGCCGAGTATCAGCGGCTGGAGGAGGCGCGCACGATCGCGCATACGGACGATACGCGGCAGATGTCGGCGCTTGCGATTGCCGATTGCGACGCGGATATCCTTTGCCTGCAGGAGGCCGACAACATGGCGTCGCTGCAGGCCTTCGAATACAACTATCTCTTCCGCATGGTCGGTAACGGCTATCGCCAGAAATACCTGATCGAGGGCAATGATTCGCGCGGGATCGACGTGGCGGTGCTGATGCGCGAGGAAACGCTCGACGGCCAGCCGATCGAATGCCTCGAGGTCAAGAGCCATGCGGGGCTGACCTATGCGGATCTGGATATCTTCAACGACGCGCTGGCTTCCACCAACCGGCCGAACGACCGGATCTTCAAGCGCGATTGCCTGGAGCTGGATTTAAGGATCGGCGGGCGGCCGCTGACGCTCTATGTCGTGCATTTCAAATCCATGGGGCCGGCGCGCGACGGGCTCGACGGGCGCCAGGCGACGATGCCGGTGCGCGTGGCGGAGGCCAAGGCCGTGCGCCACATCATCGAAAGCCGTTTCGGACGCGGGCACACCGCCGACAAGATGTTCGCGATCTGCGGCGACATGAACGACTACCAGGAAAAGGTCGATGTTCTCGGCGACCGGCGCAACGGCTACGAGTTCGTGCCGCGCGAGGAGCAGGAAAGCGCGCTCGACGTGCTGACCGCGGACGGCTTCGTCGAAAACCCGATGCTGCGCCGGCCGGTGCTCGACCGCTGGACGCTGTTTCACAGCCGCGGGCCGCAGGAGCGGCACCTCTGCCAGCTCGACTATATCTGGCTGTCGCCGGCACTGGCGCAGCGCAATGCGAGCCAGGTTCCGGAAATCATCCGCGGCGGCCAGCCCTTCCGCACGATCTTTCCGCCGGGGCAGGAGGTGGAGCGCTATCCGCGCACCGGCTGGGACCGGCCGAAGGCATCGGACCATTGCCCCGTGGCAATCACGCTGGACGTGTGACGATGGACGCTCTCGAAAGCAACCTTGCCCATTGGCCCGAGGAAGGCGTGATCCTGCCGATCTCCGGCGTCGATATCCGGGTCAAGGACGGCCCGCATCCCTTCCATCTTGATCAGGTGGATCAGGCGCAGGCGAACTGGCAGGCGGAGATCGCCGCCAACCCTCATCTCTTCGACGGGCAGATGGTGTTGCAGCGGGCGCTTCGGATCGAAAACGGCCGGGTGGTCGGCGAGGGGCATGTGGTGCCCTATTCGACCTTTCTGTGGTGGCGCAAGACCCGCGCGAACGCCGCCTTCCACCTGTTCGCCATGCCGGTGATCCTGTCATCCGACGGTGCCCTGATCCTGGTGCGCATGGGCTCGCACACGGCCAATCCGGCCCGGGTCTACAGCCCGTCGGGCTCGCTGGAGCCGGACGACGTGATAAACGGCCGCTGCGACATCGCGGGCAATATCCGCCGCGAGGCGCTGGAGGAAACCGGCATCGACCTCGACGCGGCGGCGGCCGAGCCGGGCTATCACGTGCTGCATATGGAGCGCGCTGTGACCGTGTTCCGGCTCTACCGCGTGGCGGAAACGGCCGAAGCGCTGGTTGCCGGGGTGGCGGCACATATCGCCGCCGATCCGGAGCCCGAGATCGACGAGGCGATCGCGATCTGGGGGCCAGACCCCGGGGCGCACAACTATCCGCCCTTCATAGCGCCGATCCTCACCTGGCTGTTTGACGGAAAGCGGTGAACCCTTGGGTCATCGAGGGTTGAACGGGGGAGCGTTGCCCCGTCAGATGTCCGTCGGGCCGAAAGACCGGGTGAGCCAATTGCGCGTGATCTCCCGGTCGAGGCCCGTCCGTTCCCGGCCATGGCCGGTCTGGAGCATGTGCGGCTCGACGCATGCGCCGGCTGCCTGAAACTGCGCTGCCAGCCTATACCAACCTGCGCTGGTATTAGACCAACACCAAATCGGTCGGGTGGTCGAGCCTTGCCGGCTGTAGTGATCACTTTCCCGGCACCGGCAGGGGGCGTGCTCGCACAATTACGGCTCCGAGGTGTGATTGGAAGCCCATGGCGGCAGCGTCTTCGGCTGGTTTTCGCCCGGTGCCGAGCGGGGTTCCCGACAGCGGTGAGCCCGGTGCGTGGCGGCGTTTTTACGCTTGCCGCCCGGGCGACGACATTGCAAGTTCGTGGCCGAACTATATTCGCAAGGGGAAATAAATGCCGCTCAGCTACGCGATCTACGATGTCTTCACGCAGAACCGGCTGGAGGGAAATCCGCTGGCCGTCGTCTTCGGCGCGGATACACTCGACGATCAGGCGATGCAGACGATCGCGCAGGAGTTCAACCTTTCGGAGACGGTGTTCATCCGCCGGCCGGGCGGGGCGGCGCATACGGCGCGGCTGCGCATTTTCACGCCGGGACGCGAGCTTCCCTTTGCCGGACATCCGACCGTCGGCGCGGCAGTGGCGATCGCCGAAGCGGCGCACGGCAAGGCGGAGGACGGCGCCGATCTCGTGCAGGTGCTGGAGGAGAAGGTAGGGCCGGTGCGCTGCGCCGTGCGCATCAAGCCGGGCGAGGCGAGCTTTGCCGAATTCGACCTGCCGCGCAAATCCACCCGGCTCGACGCTCGCTTCGACCGCCGGGCGATCGCCGACGCGCTGAGCCTCAAGACCTCGCAGATCGGCTTCGAGAATCATGTGCCGTCGTTCTGGAGCGCCGGCGTCCCCTTCGTCATGGTGCCGATGCATGATGTCTCTGCGGCGGCTACCGTCGAATTCGATCCGCAGCGCTGGGAGCAGCTGGCGCCGCTGGCCGAAGGGCGGCTTGCGTCCGCCTATCTCTATTGTCGCGGCGGCATCAACCACACGGCGCGGTTCCACACCCGCATGTTTAAGTCCGAGATGGGCATTGCCGAGGACCCGGCAACCGGTGCGGCTGCCGCCGCTCTCTCCGGCGCCATCCACCATTTCGACCAGCTGGTCGACGGCCATCACCCGTTCCTGATCGAGCAGGGGGTGGAGATGGGCCGGCCGTCCTTCATCCACCTGCATCTCGACGTGGCGGGCGGCCAGATCAACACGGCGCGCATCGGCGGCCATGCGGTGAAAATCGCGGCCGGCGAGCTGTTGCTTTAGGTCCTGACCCTAAGGCGCTGCGCAGGAGCGGAATTGCTGAGCGCACTTTGGATCCTTGCTGCCATGCGTGACTTTGTCCCGAAACCGCGGCACGCTTTCGGCCGGCACGCTTTCGCCGCCGGTGCGGCATCCCGGGCCGCGCCCTGAAACGACCACGTGTTGTTTCAGGGACTTAAGGTGGGCGCCCGAACGAAATTGGCGCGAGGAGCGGCAGACACCTGTGGAAAAAGCCCGTTTTCGGCGCCGCCAAAATTTTTTCCAAAGAATTTTACAAAGGACGCTAGACAAGCCGAACGAACGCCTTTATACGCCCCTCCAGACCGCAGCGACAAACACCGAAGCGGTCCGGATGGGTGATTAGCTCAGTTGGTAGAGCAGCTGACTCTTAATCAGCGGGTCCACGGTTCGAGCCCGTGATCACCCACCAAAACTTCCTTAAGCCGCTGATTCATTTACAATTTTCTGTTCTGCAAAACGTTGCCGGTTTCCAACGGATTGGAAACGGTTTCCAATTCACATTCCATTCCTGTTCCGGAAGCCAGCCGGCTTGATCTCGCTCCAGCGGGCCGCCATCAGCTTCATTGCATCCTTGGCCAATGACCGCAGCGCGACCTCGCGGCCGTAGTGCTGAGCCATCTGCGCCGACATGCTGCAGATCGCCCCGACCTGGTTCTCGGTGCACCCAACTTCCAACAGATTGATCGCCGCATTTTTCCGCAGACCGTGGAAGACGATGCGCTCTTCGCGGAATCGTTTGAACAGTTCTTTCGCCATCAGCTTCTGCCATTCAGTGCGAAAACCGTCGGCCGATTTGTAGGAGAGGGCCCGGGCGCGGGCATCTGCCATCGACCTGTTTGCCGCGCCGGAACCCCTGACTTCCGGGGCAAGAGAACATCAAATTTGCCACATTGAAACCAACTGATTGGTGGAACGGTTGCAGCGATCAAGCGTTATTCATGCCAGGCAGCGCGAGCCCGCAGGCAGAGGCTGCCTGGTATCTCGTCAGGCGGGGCTGAATCCCGACCGGAGATAGGAGCAACGCCATGAGAATTTCCACGAAGATGTCATGGGTCGCATTTGTCGTCACCTTTGCCGGGGCCACGGCACCGGCTTTTGCCGACAACTACTATTACGAGCCGGCACCCGGCCGCGTCTATGTCGATCGCATGCCGACGGGCAGTGTGTATGTGGAGCCGGTGCCGATGTACGGCGCTTACGGTTTTTATCGTCCGCCGGCACGGACTTTGGGTGACGCACGCGAACGCTACACGAACGAGTACTGGGGTGGCGGCGAAGGTGATTACTACCAGGGGATCACGCCCCCGGCACCAGTTCCCTGAGCGCCCGATCGTTCAGCATGAGGAAACGAGCAGTTGCGGCTCAGCCAGCCGAGAGCCCGTGCGAGGTTTGATGTAGAGTCGCCTCGATCACATGTGCGTTGCAGTCGACGCCCAGCTGGGACGGCCGTATCGGCCTCATCGATTGCCTCGTCCTCTGCCAGCTGGCTGATGAGGGCATCCGGCTAGATTGTTCTCAATGGTCGGGCACCAGCTTAGGCGTTTTTGCAGACAAGATGCGCAGAGCCGACTAGACCAGGTTGCATGCAGGCGGAAATCCGCGTGCTCCTTGACGCTCTGGTTGAGAAATGCGATAGGCTCTTCCATGGCGAGCAATCTGAGGCTGCATTGTAATCCGACAAATCTCGAGTTGGTGCGGGAAACGAGCCCAGAGGACGCTCGCGACTGGCTCTTCCAACAGCTTGGTGGTGTCCCGCAGCACATTGTCGAACGCTTTCCCGATCCCGAAATCGTGTTCGCGCCGCTGCTCGATGCCATGACGCCGGGGGATTCGCTATGGTTCTGCAGGAGCCAAAAAAAAGGCCCGCTGTATGGCGAAGCGGGTGTCGCTTTGGTCCGCGACGGGCAACCAATTCTCTACATGCGACTGTTGAATTACTAGGCGACTACGGCCGAGGCTTGCAATGAGCCGCGGGTATCGTGACGCCTTGCAGAAAGCGCGCCGCTGATGCCGCCGGTGCTCTGCTGCGCTACTACCTATCGACAGGCGGTTCGCTCCGTTCCGCATCCTCGACGACTTTGAATGGAAACGGGTCTGGCTGGCTGTTGATTTCGCTCATCGTCAGCCGGCCATCAGCCATGACGTTCAGAAAACGTCGGCAGACATCCTCTGCCTGGGCGGTTCGCGTCGAGAGCAATGCTCCTTCAACCTTGGCGTCCAGCAATTGCGGCATCAGCAATGGCCGGCAGATCTTGACCCACTCTTGCATGGCTCCGGGGCGCTTGATGAAAGACTCGGCGGCCCTCTTGAACTCGACATCCGTTATCTGCTTCGGGGCCGTTCTTGGGGCGAAGAGGTAGAGTGCGATCATGCATAACAACCCGATGATCATGCTGGCGGCCAGTAGACGGAAGTTCATCGCATGCTCATGTGGGAGAAGTTGCTTTTTCGGGTAAATATGTCAACCGAGGCGTGTATTCAAGCGCCCGACCTACGTCTGCAACGTTCGCGATTGGCGTGGGATGCGGGCTACAGCCTGCATCAAGGGGCTGGGATGCGCGCCGCTCGGCATGTAAATCCGCACGCGAGCCATCTTGAAAATTCGCGGCGGTCGGATTACCGGATATCGCATGAAGATCGTCGCCGGAATTGCCTTCGCCGTTGCTGCCCTCTTGCTTGTTTCGTCCTGCAGCGAAACCGGCCCGTCCCGGGATGCCCGGGCCGGGGCAGAAAAGGCGCAACCGACCGGAAAAGCCAACACGAAGCCGGCCAGCGGCAAGAAGGGCAAGGCTGCAGCGGCGGCCGAGGCGCAGGCGCTGGCTGACGCGCGCAGCCCAAGACAGTGCAAGACGCCGAAGAAGCAGTGCAGCTATGGCGCGGGCCCGGCCGGCGAGCCCTGTTCCTGCTGGTCGAGCGAGGGCTCACCCGCAATGGGTGTGACCGTCAAGTAACACCGGCGCAATCCAGGAAAAGCATGGGGCGACACGGGGGCGATCGGAACCTGTCGCGCAACCGCTCAAGGCCCGTTCGACCTCTCCCAAACATCGATGACCACGTCGAGGTGCAGTGAGGCGCTCATCGGCGGCGCGATCAGCAGCCGGCAGCCCCAATATCGCGAACCCCAGCGCCGCGAACCCCGGTATCGTCCGGGCCCGAGCGACTATAGCTCGGCGCATGTCGACTGGTGCCTGTCGTGCTGTCGCACCTACCGGCCCTATGACAACACCTACGTTCCGAGGGCCGGCGTGAGAGCGCAGTGCATGTCGCCTTATTATTGACCGTGGGCCATCAAACGGTCTGTCCGACCCCGCCTGCCGTTTCCGGCCGGTGGGGTAAATCGAGGGGTGCCTCGCGCTCGTGCTGATCACCCATGCGCGCAGCCTGGCGCGCGTCGGCGGCGATGGTGTCACCGTGCCGCTTGCCCAACAGGACCAGATGAAATGGGACCGGGGGCAGATCGATGAGGGGCTTGGGCTGATCGATACCGCCATGCAGCGGCGCGCACCCGGGCCCTATCAGATCAAGGCCGCCATTGCCGCCTGCTACGTTCAGGGCGAAACGTCCGACTGGGCGCAGATCGTCTTGCTCTACGACAGCCTGCTGCGGCTGGAGCCGACGCCCGTCGTCCGGCTCAACCGGGCGGTGGCGCTTTGCGAGGCCGGGTGGCTGGAACCGGCGATGCGCTCGCTCGACGCGCTCGCCGGCGAGCTTCGGGACTACCAGCCCTACCACGCGGCACGGGCGGAACTGCTGTCGCGGATGGGGCAGGCCGAGGAAGCGGCCAGGGCCTATGCCATTGCCATCGCTCTCGCCAATTCGCCAGCCGATGCCGCCTTCCTGCGGCAGCGGGCAGAACGTCCTTTGCGAACAGCCACTTGAAGTTTCTACTTGCAACAACCATTTCGAATCCAGGGCGTGCAACTGCGCGCTGGCAGTAACGCCTTGGTGAAACTTCATTCGTGGAGGTTGTCAAATGGCGTACAATTTCATGGAAGGCAAAAGAGGGCAGGATTGGTGCAATCTTGCGCTGGCAGTGTGCCTTTTCCTTTCTCCCTGGGTGATCGGGTATAGCATGGAAACCGTTCCGGCTTGGAATGCCTGGATGGTTGGGCTTGCGCTTGGTGTGCTGGCCTACGCTACTCTCTCGGTCTTCGCAGAGTGGGAGGAGTGGGCCAATCTGGCGCTTGGGGCATGGCTGGTCGTGTCGCCCTGGGTGCTCGGCTATACGGCCAATATGAGCGTGATGTGGACGCATGCCGTCCTCGGGCTGCTCGTGGCCGCCGTGTCGGCCTGGGCGGTCTGGGCGCATCGCCACGATCCGCATGCGCATGCGTGAAAGAGCATCGTCAGGTAATCCATGGTGGCCCCAACGGGGCGCAAGCCGAAGGGTCCATCATGGATGAATGACGGGTTTGATCGAAGGGTGCTCAAGAGACTGATGGCACTTGCTTTCAGTTGAACTGATCGTTGTGTTCTCATGACTGCGTATCCGGGCTCCATATCTGGTCGGCCCTACTGCATGTTTTTGTCCTTAAATCGTCTCCGATTTAAGGACAAAAACATGCAGCGATTCAAAGTGCTACAGCGACCTTTGCGCGTCTGATAAGACGCGCGGCGCTGTAGGGCGGAGCAATGTTTTGCAGTGCCGGTTGGCCCGTAGGGCGGTGCAGGTTGGCCCCTAGAAATGAAATCGGAAAATCGCTGGAATGATAGACAGAGGGCGAGCGACGATGCCGGCTTTGCGTTGTCGCCGCGGTTCGGCTGCCGACTGCATAATTCCTTAAATCGGAGTCGGTTCAAGGAGGAAATTATGCAGCAAGTTTAAAGCGTTACAGCGTCCTTTGCTCGTCATGTTTGACGCGCGGCGCCGTGCCGGGTTTATGGGCAGCAGCCGAGGCGTTCGCTGGCGAGCCTGTAGATCGTGTCGGGAAGCTCGAAGACCTGTTGCGCGGTCTGCAACGCGGACCAGACGACGCTCCGGAAGTTTTCCGCGAACAGGGCGAGGAATGTCCCGATCGGTCCTTCCGCCAGCGGGCCGCGGATGCCGGCATGGCCGAGCGCCTCGTCGAGATGCTGCGACTGCTCGGCCGACATCTGCAGCACCTCGCCGGGCGTCAGGTCTTCAGGGTTGGGCATGCCGACACAGGCGAGCACGGTGGAAATCAGCAGTTTGCAGGCCTGCTTGCAGGCGCGGCAGGGCAGCGCGTCGGCGCCGCCGACGAAGGCGCCGCCAATGCGGGCGATGACGGCGCGGAACCGGCTGCCGGCCCGGGCGCGGATCTCCAGAAAAGCATCATAGGCGCGGCGGGCGGGGGGCATGACATAGAGCCGCACGCGATCGCCGAAGCCTTGGGCCAGGTTTTCGACATCCGGCCCACGCAGCGTGAAGATGACGTCGCCGGCCAGGATCTCCAGAAGCAGAACGATATGGGAATCCTCGTCGTCGAAAAGAATGCGCTCGTCGATTTCGACCCTGCCTTCGCCAGCGAATTCCCGCACCTCTATCGTTGGCTCACGAATTTCGGTTCGTTGCAGAAACATTGCCGCCCCCAGGGTCGCAACCGGTGGGCGCATGGTACAGTGAGCAGCGGAATCGCGACATTAGCCTTATCTGAGTATTGCTGCGATGCGCTGACTAAGCCGGCGGAGTGACGCAAGGGCAAGAGACATTTCTGCACTGCCCCGCGAGGTAGATCGCGTCCCCGGGAATGCCACGCGAGCGGGAGCTTTTGCCGAGCTTCGACTTTCCGTATTTCGGCGGCGACGGCGGGCATCGCCACGGATCATCGCGGCGGGTGACCAGTCCAGCCCACACAGCTCCGAGGGCGTTTCCTTTTGGCAATCACGGCTGAACTATTTGAAGTCGACACGAAAGCGTGAGTTGGGGTTGGATTCTTTGCGTGTATTTTAGTTGTCGCTTAACCGCAACAAGAGGGTTTGCTCATGAGAACGCTCATTCTTGCCATCGCCGCACTCGCGCTTACGGGCTCCACCGCCTTCGCTGACCCAATTGCAGACCGCAAGGCTATCATGAAGGAGCGCGGTAAACTGGTCGGCACCATCGCGCCCATGGTCAAGGGAGAAAAGCCGTTTGACGCCGCCGTTGCCATGGCCGCACTCCAAGGCCTTAGCGAGAATGCACAGAAATTCGACGCGGACGTCTTGTTTCCAGCAGGTAGTGAAACTGGAGACACGGCCGCCTTGCCGGCAATTTGGCAAGACATGCCCGCGTTCAAAGCGGCCGCCGAGAAACTCCGAGTGGATACGGCCGCTGCCGTAGCTGCCAATCCGCAGGATCTCGACGCATTGAAGACTCAGTTCAATGCGGTAACCACGAATTGCGGCGCCTGCCACGAGAAATTCCGAATGAAGAAAGAGTAGCAGCTACAAGCATACGAGCCTGCTCAAGTCGTCTTGGTCGAGGATGATGTCATGTAGGCTGTCGGCATCGTGGGCGCGGTCGGCGAATTTTCTGTCGCCTCCGTCAGCGAGATGATACGGACGCGCCCATGAACCAGACCTTATCTGCCGATCGCGCCTGCGGCACCTGCACGCTCTGTTGTCGGCTGCCGGATATCGATGCGTTGGCAAAACCGGCCAACGAATGGTGTGAGAATTGCGCCGAGGGACAGGGCTGCCGGATCTATGAGCGGCGGCCGCAGCTTTGCCGGGATTTTCTCTGTCGATGGATGACGGACGAAGGGCTCGGGCGCGAATGGGATCCGGCGCGTTCGCACATGATGATCTACCGGCAAGGGCCGCAGATCACGGTGCTCGTCGATCCGGACTTTCCCGATATCTGGAAACGCGAGCCCTATGCGCAGCAGCTTTCGAACTGGGCGCACGAGCCGACGACAGCGGGGCAATATGTCATCGTCTTCGTCGGCGATGCGGTCTTCAAGGTTGACTAGAGCGTTTCAGTCCTAGACGGAGTCATGGAAGCGCTCTGTCTCTTTGTTTTTCGCATTTCCTGACGGAAAACCGCTTCGCACTTTTCCTGGAAATGCTCTGTGCCGCGGAAGAAAAAGCCCCGCGCGATGGCGGGGCAAGCAAGCACCCAAAATGGCTCAGGTGCGGGGAAGCGCAGTCCATAAAAGGAACGTACTGCGCGGTACGGTAAATACTATGCCGCCCTCGGGCTGGGGAAGGTCCGATTCGGCGATTCCGGTACGCCTGATGAAATAAATACGACAATGGACTTTGCCGGTCTGGCCGCGGGAGCCCGCACCATGGCTGCGGGCCGCCGGCTTGGGGCAGGTCGGGCCTATTCCAGCGTCGACAGTTCTTCGTCCCAGGCCTCGAGGCTGCCCAGGATCTCCCTCAGTGTCTCTCTTCCCTGCACCCAGAGGCCTTCCTCCGGGATGGGTTGGACGTCGCCACCGGCCGCCGCGATCGCGCTTCTGACCTCCTCCGGGCTTTCGCGCACATATTGGCGCTTTCCGCCGATATCGAGCGCCGAGCCGAGGCCGGGGACGTGGTGGTTGGGCGCAAGCGGCATCGGCCCCTTGGCCGCCTGTGCATTGATCCAGACCGGCGCGCCGAGGCGATGGGTGAAACGACAGAGGGACGGCAGCTCGGCCTTGACGGCGGCGGCGACCGCCGTCGCGTCCTCCTGGACGAAAAAGGTCTGGCCAGCATTGATCAGCGTGTTGCCGAGATCCTCGTCGAGGCGTGGATCCGTCTTGCGAATGCGCAGCACCTGGCTCGCGTCGAGATCCAGCGTGGTTCCACTTTTTCGCGCCAACCTGGTCATGCCAACCTCTCGAACAGACGCCTCCAGATTGCGCCAAGTTTCGGGAGGTGTCGAGTGGGCTGTGCCGGCGTGAAACGGCGCTAGTCCTTGTTTTTATTGCCGGACACGTTGAATTTACCGGCGCGCGCGTCACTCCGCAGGACCGGCAAGCAAAGATGGAGGTGGCGCGGCGCTGTAGAGCGTTTCCGGTTTAAACGGAACCGCAGAAACGCTCTATCTCTTTGTTTCCAAGCATTCCCTGAAGGAAAACCGCTTCGCGCTTTTCCTGGAAATGCTTTAGCGCGACGGCACTGCGGTCGGGCGCGAAACGGTCTCGCTGCTGCCGAAGATGATGGCCGCAAACAAGAGCACGCCGATGAAGATGATGATCGACGCGATGGCGACCACCGGCTCCAGCTGCGGGCTGCCGGTGAGCATCAGGTACAGCGACGGCACCAGCACGGCGACGCCGGCGGTGTAGACGCAGTACTGGATCATCGCCAGGCGCTTCTGCGCCTTGGCCGGGTTCAGCGCGTGATAGCCCCCGAAGATCGCCATCGTCACCCATCCCAGCAGATTTGCGTGGGCGTGGGCGCCGATCGCGCTGTGATCATGACCGATGGCCATGTGCAGGCCCATGGATATGCCGATGATCAGAAAGATGATCGCGGTCTTGAAATACAATTGTGCTAGACGCGGCATGGAGTAACTCCCCTCTGTTCCTGCCCCGCTTGATTATTAGCATTTTCGCAGATGAATGCTGCCTGCCTTTATTGGGTATTTTATCTTGGGTATTTTGGAGCGGTTGCGAGGTCAGAAGCTGACGGCGATACCGCGATTGGCGAAGAAGCGGTCGAAGGTTGCGAGCGGCACGACGACATCGGCTTGATTGGCCCGGTCATGGCCGGAAGGATTGTGAAAACGGACGCTCTGCCGCGAGGCGGCAGTCACCAGCACGAGATGGCCGCCTTTCGAAGGCGGTTCGCGCTCGGGCCAGCGTATGGCGCTGCTGACCGAGGCGATGAAGAAGCGGCGTTCGGAAAGCACCGCGGGAATGTCAGTCGTCGCGATGTTCGTAATCGTTTCGGCCGCAAGCCCGAAGCGCTCACCGACGAAGGTCACGAAGGGAGTATAGATCAGTCCCTTGATCGAGGCGTCGGCTTCGTTGACGACATAGCCGCCATAGTCGGTGCAGCCACGCGCCAGCGACAGGATCGGATGTAATTCGCCGCGTGCGGCAAGGATCATCTTCAGGCAGGCCATGCCGCAGACGTTCACCGCCCAGCGCGCATATTCCTCAATCGTCTCAGCGCCGGAATTGCGCCAAAGCGGATCGCGGTGAAGGGCTGACGCGCCCTCCGACAGAACCGCCAATGTCATCGCCGGGCTTTCCCACTGGCTGAAATACGGAACCTTGCAATCAACAATTTCCATGCTGTCTTCTCTGTGGGGGGGCTACGGGGTACGGAGACAGAACACGATCTCGGGGTCGTTTTCATCGAGGTTGTCGATGTACCCGCTTGTGCGAAAGCCAGCGGCGCTCAAAAGCATCTGCATCTGCTGATTGGACAGATTCGTTGATGCAAAGAGTTTCGGCGTCGCGCATATGGCTTTGAAATGCTGGACGAGCGCCATTCCAAGGCCCTGGCGGCGAAAATGCTCTCCGACCATGACCATTTCGATGAACCCGTTTCCGAAGAAATGGTAGGCCAGTACACCATAGGCACCGATAGACTTATCCGTTTCGGCCACATGGCAGCACCCTGCCTCAATCCAGGACCTGATATGATCCCGTCGCTCCGGATCGTCAGCCGCGATGGTATCGAGGGCGACCAAGCTGTCGTAGTCGGCGATGGTGGCGTTTCTGATTTTCATCAACGCCTGTGGCAATCTAGCCGGTCTGTTTTTGGAGTAAATTTTATGAGTGTCAGTCTTTATTTCGCGCAATCCTCATAAACGACTAATCCGAGCTCAAATATCTCTGAGATGTCGCTTGCGTGTCCCTTAGATCGCAAGCTTCGAAAACGATCGTGGTGGTCGTCTGAGATCTTGCAGAGTATAATCCCTCGTGTTTGGTCGAACACTTCTTCTTCAAGTTTCTTCTTTAGGCCATCTTTCACTGAGCAGCCAGGATTTGTGCATGATCCCGTATATTCTTCGGCAATTGATATTAATGAGGAGTATTGGCAATGCCCGAATCTCGTCGGTCTAATCTTGTAGTCGTTGTGTCGCGACGGCTGGATATTATGGTTTGGGTCGAATACTAGAATGTTGAAAACTTGATTTTCGTCGAAGAAGCCGACGACGCGGCCAAGGGCGCGCGACACGTGAAATTGATAAAACGGAAAGTCTACTTCGTTCTCAAGATAGTTTTTCGGAACCCAATCGAACTCCTGCCTTCTGACGGGGACGTTTTTTCCCTGCCAATCAATGGCATGAAAACGAAAGCTCTCACGCGCGTCATTGTCGCGCATAAACTCGTCTAGGTTCCTCTCGCAGAGCGCCGACATGCGTTGGCACAGGGAAACGAACCATCCTGCATCCAGAGATCCCAAGCCAAACAAATCTATCTGGCGCCAGAATCGCATCGAAAAGGACCAAAGCCGTTTCTCGGGCACATGTCCCGCATGCGGTCTTAGTCCTTTTTCAGGCTTGGATCCGTGCGCTAGAACAGGCTTCATTGGTCGGTAGGAAGCCTTGCGCTGTAGAATGCTTGCATAGTTCCTTCGGAGATAAGATTCTCAGACCTCGCCGAAGGCGCCACCCCGGCACGTGCCTCCAGCCAAGGAAATTCCTGGTGGGTCATTTCCTCGAGTTGATCTCCGGTGAAGTCGGCAT
Organism: Ensifer sp. LC384; assembly: GCF_001695865.1. Taxonomy (NCBI): domain Bacteria; kingdom Pseudomonadati; phylum Pseudomonadota; class Alphaproteobacteria; order Hyphomicrobiales; family Rhizobiaceae; genus Ensifer; species Ensifer sp. LC384. The sequence goes on along the minus strand of NZ_MBST01000001.1, from coordinate 19,472 downwards.
AAACCTCTAAGACTGCATCAATATGCGCGCGTTCACTTGGTGTAAGCAGGTTCGGGTCAAATCCCGGCGCAATGTCGCTCACGCCCACTGAGGAGTACATGGATTTTGTATCTCGGTACCTGTCGTATAAGTCTCGACTGACAGGGCCATGAACCCAGGCTTGGAACCGGCCAGAAAAGAATGGGCCGCGACCAAAGGCGAGATTCCATGCTTGAACATAGTACATCAGCTTGTGAAGCTTTAACACATTCACAAACGCTCCGCCGTCGCGAAGCTTTACAACAATGTAGTCTGAAACATAGTTCAATAGGGGCACGGTGTTAGGTTCCCGCACTAGATGGCGCACAATGATTTACACGCAAGAATCATATCATGTTGACATTTTGCTTTCAACGCGTTACAGGCCTCGCTGCCTTGGCCTGTAACGCGAAGACTTGTTCCGGATTGTTGTCTTTGTGCCTCGTAGTTGCGGCGGCAAGGGCGGCGCGCTTGCGGGCGGCCATCTCGTTGAAAGGGGCAAGGCCCATGCGCTCGATATAGGCAGCGATGGCTGCCTCCACACCCTTGTCGTTGCCGGTATCCGTTTGCCAGAAGGCCTCCATGGCGGCAAACAGCGCTGACTTGTCGAGCGCGATATCCATCAGGGCCGGGCTCCGAACTGCTGGCGGTGATTGAGCGTGCCGTGGCCGGGCTGGCCGAAGGGGCGGGCCTGCTCGAAACCGCCATGCGGGGCCTCGAAATCCGCGCACCAGCGTTCCCAGGCTTGAGACGTGCGCACGAAGGCGGGCAGCAGGTGTTCGTCATCCGGCGTGCGATCGAAATCGTCGAGCCAGGCGTCGGCGACGGTCTCGGAAATATCTTCGCCGTGCAGCGCGTCGAGGTCGAAGCGGATGAGTTTTGTGGTGTGCTCGCCGTCATGGGTCTTCAGCCAATCGGCGGCAGTGGCGAAGATGGTGCCGAAGCAATCGCTTTCTTCGATGAAATGGCCGCGCCCAAGCGTGGTGACCGCGAGGATGATCTCGCGGCTCTGGATGAAAGGGGCTGCAAACGTGGCTTTCCGTGCCGGTGTCACTGTCATGCCTTCTCCCTGGCGAAGCCGACGGAGCCGGGAGCCGGCACGAGCCTCAAGACGCGTTGCCGGATCCGGCTTTCCCTGTTTTCAACTGATGACCGAATGATAGGAAAAATCCTATATAATGGTCAATAGGAAAAATATCTTCGGCAGGATTTTTCTGACTGAGCTGTCGATATCTCTTTATTTGTTCTTGTTTTGTTCGGCTGATTGAGTCAGCTTAGGCCTGCCATTGCAGATGGCAGAGAGGAGCATGACATGGTCACATACTTCGTCGTTCAGAGCTTCACGCGGGGGAATAGGGGCGCCTTGCTCGCCGATATCCCAGTGCAGGCGACAGGGGCCGACCACGCGCTCAGGCTGGCCGAAAGGCTGGCATCGACCAAGGTGGGCGTTGTCGCATTCAGCCGGGCAGGGGATCTGTCGACCGGCGAATTCGAGGATGCGACCATCCTTTTCATCGGCGGCGACCTGCCGTCTGACGTGCAGGACGTCATGGCCGCATAGATGTGTGCGGCAACGCAGTGAGGTAAATCTGTGCGTCGGTGTCGTGTCGTGTCGCATCGCCGGTGTTGTCAGGTCGTGCGCGACGAGGCGGTATTGGCATGGGGTGCGCCGTCAGTGGCTCGGCGCAATACCAGCCTGCGCTGTTGTAAGGGGTGCTCGAGCTTCGTGCTCGTCCGCGCGCTCTGTAGCGCCGTCGCCTAAAGCGCGTCGCGACCTCTAGGATTCGCTTACTGCGCTTTAAGCTCTTGTTCTTGCGCATGTCGTTGTCGCAAAACCGCTGCGCACTTTTGCGCGACATGCTTGAGTTATGCTGATGAAAAACCGTAGCCCGAGAGCCCGTCGGTTCTCGGGCTTATTGTTTGGTGCGCGCATACCTGGAATGGCGCGCGGCCAATCGACGGGATCTGCTGCACCTTGCTGCCGGTCACGCTGACATTGGCAGCTTTCGCTGCCTGATCGGTGCCTGACGTAGGGTCAGGCATTGCGTCGACGCGATAAATATTTGTTTTTCAAATGGTTATGGTGTTGCTCTGCGGTGCTGCCACTGAGCTGTGATGCCAGGCGGCGTCAGCGGGCGCTGTATTTGCCGACGACCCGATGGCAGAACGACCATTCCACCCGGCTCTCGGTGAATTCCAGGTAGGGATTGTACTGCTTCAGCGTCCATTCCCGGTCGTTGAACGAAACGAGGCGCTTGATGATCGCCTCGGCATCGTTGGCGGGCGGCACGTGATAGAGCACGACGTCCTTGTCGCGGGCGGGCGGCAGGTGCGGATGCACCAGGGCCATGTCGCCGGGCTCATAGGCCGGGATCATCGAGGTGCCGGTGAGGTAAATGCCATAGGCGCCCTTGACGCCTTCGAGCACCGAGGGGCGCTTGACGTATTCAACGGCATCGAAGGTGACGATCACATGGCCGTCGCCGCCCTGGGCGGCGACGAAGATCGGCAGATCGCGATGGCCGACGAGCTGCTCGCCGGGAACGATCTGCGGATTGAAGCCGGTGGGGCTGCGGGGTTGGCTGGCCTCGCCCGCGTCCGGCGTCGCGCTGATCAGGTCGGTGATCGTGCGGACGTCGCGCTCACGCAGTTCGCGCGGGCTCTCGCGCTCGACGAACTGTTGGATATAGGCGTGGTTTTTCCCGATCGCGATAGACAGATCCTTGTAGGTCGTCTTCTTCGCGTCGACTGCTTCCCGGATAAGGTGCCGCAATTGATCCATCGGAATGGCATCCCAGATTTCGTTTCCTGCGTCCAATAGGATTTTTCCTCTTGATAAAGCGACGGGATCCTATTATTGATAGGATATGAACGGAAACAAGCAGTCAATCGCTTCTTACGGGACCGGGTTTTCCGGATGCCGCTCCGACCCGGAGCGGGCCGGCCATGGACGAGGCGTTCGCGCCGGTGTGGCGAGACAGGAGGAAATACTGATGTTCGGCCCGACTGTCGTCATTGCCCTTGCCGGTGGTTTGCCGCCGCCGGCTGAAGGCGAGGAGGGGGACGCTCCCTCGTTCACCCCTTGGGTGAAGGGGCGAGGGGCCAAGGAATTGTGGGGCGTTCGCTTCGTCGGCAACGACGGGCGAGGCCATAGACGAGACTGATCGTCGCCCTGCTGCCTGGTTGCCCGATCGGTTCGGTGTGGGTGACATGTGGCGCGTTGGCAGCGTCCGTTGCGTGCCGACCCGGCACGCGGGCGCAGCCGCGGCGGCGATCACAGCGAGGGGCTGCTGCCCACCTCCTCCCCGGTGGCCCCTCGCTTCCATTTCGGCGCCGGCAAGCCGTTTCTGACGCATGCCCCCGATGATCGCACGCGATCTCGGTGCGTGATCGTGCGCGGGTTCGAAAGGACCCGCCTCGGCGAAGTATGAGCGGGGTTCGGGCGGCTTGCCGGCGAGAGCGCGGGGAAAACCAGAACAGGTGCAGCGCACGTGGAGACCGATCGTCGATTCAGGCGAGGCGAACCCGTGCGGCCATTCTTGCGGAGACGACGTCATGCCTGTTGTGAATTTGCAGAGAATTTTCTGTGCGCCATACCCCTCGGCAGAAGAAGGCGTGGCGGAGTGCGCCAACGGCTCGACCTCTCGTTCGTGCCGGGGCAAGCGCGGCCGGCGCGACGTGGCTGTGCGATCTTCGCGATGGGGCAGTGTGCTTGCTGCTGTTGTGCGGGGGGTTGTTGTGCGTTTTCGCCGGTGGCAGTGGTCCTGGCGAGGCGCGTCCCGCTCGCTCGACGGTGCTCGTGTGCGGGCCGGATCAACAGATTTGTGCAGCAGCTCTTGCCGCGGCGGCAAGCCGGTTGCTTCGGCCGCGTGGCGCTCGCCTTGACGGTCGAGGTCTAGGCGATGCGGATCACGTCGATCGTCGAGGCTCTGGTTCTATGCGGCGCGACGCCGGAAATGATCCTGTGCGCCGTGCGCGCGGCGGAAGCCGGTCAGCAATCGGACATCGAAAAGCGTCGGGCGAGCGATCGCGAACGGCAACAGCGCCGCCGCGCTCACGTGACGTCACGAGCCGTCACGGCGACGGTGCCCCTCTCTGATAAAGAAAGGTCCCCCACACCCCCTAAAGAAATTAACTCTCCCGACAACACCCAAGCCCCCGCGCCATCGCGCAAGACCCAGGCCCCTGCGCCATCGCGCCTTGTGCCAGGCGGCAGGCGGGCCATGCGCCTTCCCGAGCAATTCGAGCCGGACCGCGATTTTGCCATCCGGCTGGGCTTCGGCGCGGCGGAGACGGAGCTGGAGCTTGAAAAATTCCGCGACTACTGGACGGCAAAATCCGGACGGGACGCGGCCAAGCTCGACTGGCTCGCCACCTGGCGCAACTGGATGCGCAACGCCGCAAGGCCGCGCAGCAGTCACCGGCCGCAGGCGCCGCCGCGCGAAAGCGCCTTTGCCCGCCACCAGCGGGAATGCCGACAAGCGATAGAGCGAGAACTGAATGGAAACCGAGACAATGACGACCTTATCAACACGCAACCGACTTTTGACCTTGAGCCGGGAGATTACCGCGCTCACTGACCGGCTGGCGCCGGCAAGCGACGATGCGATCCTGCGCAGCCTCGACGCGATGCAGACCGCCGGCATGACCATGCCGCAGGGCATCGACCCTGGGAAGCTTCTGCCGGTCTACCGATATGCGCTGGCAGGCGTGCCTGCCTGCGGGCTTTCAGCGGTGACGCAGAAGCTGATCCGCGGTGACTATGCCGCCAACGCCAACGTGCTTCTGGGCACCATTCCAAAACCCCCGGTGCTGGCGGCGCTGGCCGAGAGCGAGGCGGCGGCGACACGCGCCGAGCTGGCGCGCAGACGCGACCTCGCCGAGGCGCTGAATCCGACATTGAAGGCGGCCGAGCGCTCGCCCGAGATCCGCGAGCGGGTGAGGGTGCGGCTTCGGCAGTTTCGCGCTGAGCACACCGCCGCCAAGGCGGTAGCGCCCATGCCGGGGGAAACGCCTTCGGTCGAGCGGGCCGGAGCGCTGGCCCGGATGCTCGACCTTCCCGATACCGCCGATGTCACGAACGAGCAGCGCGCCTTTCGGGCGAGGCTGGAGCGCGACGTGGCCCACCGCGCAGCGCGCGGTGCGGCAACAAATTTCACCATGGAGGGGACGAGCGATGCAGCCTGAAACGAGACATTCGACGATGCAATTTGCGGGACTGCGCGCCCTGGATGGCGCCGCAAGGGATGGAACCGCAAGGGATGGAACCGCAAGCGATGCGATCGCCGCCGACGGCGGACATGGCGGGCCGAGTGCCGGGTGGGCACCGGACGTCCTGCAGATCGCAGGCGGTGCGGCGACCGCCAGTGCCGGGCAGAACGAACCACAGCAGGTCCCGACGCCTGACGAACTGCTCGGCGCGCTGAGCGCGCATGTGAAGGCGCAGCGCTTGCGGGTGCTGGAGCTGGAGCTTGCGCTTGCCGATGCCGAAGCGCGCATCCTTTCGCAGGCGCAATTGCTCTGCGGCACGGGCGCTGGCGGCGAGGGCGGTCTCTTCAGCCGTCGGCCGGTGCGCGAAATCGTCGAGGAGGTGCTGCTTGCCTATCCCGGCATCGGCTGGGCCGATGTGATCGGGGTTCGCCGGGAGCGCCGGCTGGTGGAGCCGCGCCATCGCTGCATGGCGGCGGTCTACGACGAGCGCGAGGACCTGTCGCTGCCGGCGCTCGGCCGTATCTTCCGGCGCGACCACACCTCGGTGCTGCACGCGGTCAACAAGGGCAGGGCGAAGCGATGTGCCGGAACCTGAGCGCTTCGACCGAAGGATCGTGGCCAGGTGCAGGGGCGATCGCGATCGGTGGCGATGGGACGGGCGGCCTTGGGTGGCGGATCGTCGTGGTTGCGAGCCGCAAGGGAAAGGCGGGGTGTGCCCGCACGCCGCACGGGGCACGCACCGACAAACAAACATTTTCGGAACGGGCATTGGCATTGCCGCAACCGGACTCCGGCCCTCGGGCGGACGACCGCGGCCTATGGAACGCAGACCAAGAGAAGGAAAGAAGACGATGACATCCAAGGCGGAACGCATACGCATCAAGCGGGCAAGCAAGGCGGGCCGGCCGCGCAAGGCCGACGTGGCGCGCTATCCCGGCGGGCAGATCAAGCATGGCGAAACGGAAAGGGAAGTGCGCTCCGTTGCTATCGCGGCGCGGCAGCGCATGCATTTCTCAGGCGCCAAGGGCGTGGATGCCGGCAGCCCCTTTGCCGGCTACACGCTTGGCCGGATGTTTCTCGACGGCAAGCTCACCGCCCATGAGCGCGAGGCGGGCGACGAATATGCCCGGCAGATGGCGCGCTACTACAGCCTGACCGGCATTCCCTTTCCCAGTGTCAGGGCGCAGTCGCTGTTCAGCGTCAAGGGCTTTGAAGGCGAGACGACCGCCGAGCGCACGCGGGCAGCAAGGGCTGCGGCCAACCGGATGATGGAGCTCGAGGGCGTGCTTTTGAAACTGCCGGAAGGGCCGCGGGTGAAGACCACGGTCTTCAACGTCTGCGTCATGGACTACGAGGTGCTGCGCACCATGCCTGAGCCGCAACTGGCCTGGCTGAAGCGCGGCCTGACCGAACTGCATTGGCACCTTGGGCTTTCCAGGGAGAAGGAAGCGGTTTGAACGCGAGCCGATTGCCGAGGGCGCGGCCTCTGGCAGGGCCGCTTCAGGCCGCCGGCAATTGCTGAGAATGTCTGGGAGTGGCTCCGTTCTCCCTGTTCTCGCCCTTGTGGCCAAGGCGAGCTTCGGCTTGCGTCCTCAACGTCTGCTTGTTCCTACAAGCAGACGTTGATATTGTTTCGTGCCGCTTGCGATCGGCCTGACTGCGAACATGGCCTTGCAATCGCAGGGACGAGCGGTGCCTGGCGCCTTGGCCCTATCGCAATGGATCTACGACTTTCTCTCTTGCCACGACCCATCCCTTCCTCAAGGTCGGAGAACCGCCGTGCGTATCAAATCTTTGGAATCGCAGGAGTTGATGAAAGCCACGTTTGCGGCGCGTGCCTTGTCGCACGCCGCAGCGGTGTACGCTTATGCCCGCACAGCTTTCAAGATGGTGCTGTCCAGCAGACGGTGGCTTGTGGCAGCTCTGGTGCTCGGGGTCTGCCCGGCCGCGAGGGCGGATGACGTCCTTTTCGAAAACGTCCGCATCTTCGATGGAAAAGGCGCCACCTCCCTTTCCGCTGCGTCGAATGTACTGGTCAAAGGCAATGTGATCACGCGGATCTCAACAGGCCCTGTCGAGGCGCAGGGTGCCCAGCGCATTGCCGGGAACGGCCGAACGCTCATGCCGGGCCTGATCGATGCGCACTGGCACGCAATGCTGGCTCGGCCCACTCCGGCAGAGGCATTCGGCGACGTCGGCTTCAACAATCTTGTGGCTGGTGACGAGGCGACGGACACGCTGATGCGCGGCTTCACCACCGTGCGCGATGTGGGAGGGCCGGTGTTCGGTCTCAAGCGCGCGATCGACGCGGGCGTCGTCGAGGGACCGCGCATCTACCCCTCCGGCGCCATGCTCACCGTGACCAGCGGGCATGGCGATTTCCGCCAGCTCACCGACCTGCCGCGGGTGATCGTCGGCCCGCTCACCCGCATGGAGCAGATCGGCGGCAGCATGGTGGTAGACAGTCCCGACGAGGTGCGCATGCGCGTCCGTGAGCAACTGATGCAGGGGGCGGCGCTGATCAAGATGACGGCGGGCGGCGGGGTGTCGTCACCCCACAGCCCGCTCGAAGTTACCACGTTTACCGAGGCTGAGCTGCGGGCCGCGGTTGAGATAGCCGACAATTGGGGCACCTACGTCGCCGCGCACGCCTTCACTCCGCATGCCATCAGAACAGCGATTGCAGCCGGCGTGAAGTGTATCGAACACGGCTTCCTCATGGACGAGGAAAGCGCCAAGCTGATTGCCGAGAAGGGCATTTGGCTAAGCCTGCAGCCGCTTCCGGACCTATTGAGGCAAGGCTTTCCGCAGGGCTCAGTCGAGCGGGCCAAGGCGGATGAGGTGTGGCCCGGCATCGGCAGAGCCTACGAACTGGCAAAGAAGTACAAGATCAAGACGGCGTGGGGCACCGATGTCTTGTTCTCCCGCGCATTGGCGCAGCAGCAGGGGGCAATCTTGGCCTCGCTCACGCATTGGTACACGCCTGCCGAAGCCCTCTCCATGGCGACTGGGACCAATGCGGAATTGCTTGCACTTTCCGGTCCGCGCAATCCCTATCCGGGAAAGCTCGGCGTGATCGAGGAAGGCGCGCTTGCGGATCTCTTGCTCGTCGATGGCAATCCGTTGGAGAACATCGACCTGGTGGCCGACCCCGCCAACAACTTCAAGATCATCATGAAGGACGGCGTCATTTACAAGAACACGCTGGTGCAGTGAGGAACAACGGAACCCGCTTGCCGCCTGGCACCGACTGCATAATTCCATAAACCGGAATCGATTTAAGGATAAAATTATGCAGCAAGTTTAGAGCGTTACAGCGTCCTTTGCGCGTCATATTTGACGCGCGGCGCTGTAAATGTGCGGAATTGGGTAGAAAATGCCACAAACCTTCCCGCTTCTATCTCTCTTCCTGTCTGGGCTCCGTTGACACTCGATTTCGCCTTGGGCAATGATCGTGAACGAGTTGATTAAGTGGTTGCCTACGCTCAAGAAAGAGCCTCCTTGCGCCGCTGGGCGCTAACGTGTTTACGGAGATACGATGGTCGCACGTACGCTTTTCGCAGTCTTGGCAGCTCTAGCGCCATTGACCACCCATGCGGCTTCGCAGAAGCCGACACCCGGTCAGGCATGTGAAAAGCTAGGCACTTTTGCCGCAGCGGCAATGCGGGCTCGGCAATACGGCGAACCGATGAGCAGTCATTCCGAACTGACGAAAGCAGTTCCCGGCGAAACCAACGACTTCGTCACCGCGGCTTACGAGTATCCTCGATACTCAACGCCGGAAATGCAGCAGAAAGCCGTCATCGAGTTCCGCAACTTAGTCGAATCCAACTGCAAATTGCTTCTTCAAGCGCACCCCAAAGCGGAGCACTGAAGTCCCTGTAGCCAGCGCCGCTGAGTGGCCGTTTGGATGCGCTCTGAGCAGAGCATGCGTCGTATCTCCTCCTCCACTAACCAGGATTCTCGCGGCCGATCGACTGCCTCGCCAGCGTTGAGAGCCGGGCTTCGTCGGAAGCCCGGCTCTCCGCAATGCTTTGCCAGCGAAGCTGATCTTAATTGCCGCCGATGCGTTCGCGCAGGCGGTCTTCCAGCTCGGCGATCTCCGGGGTGAGTGCGTCGCCGAAGTCGGCCGCCTCGAAGACCGGGCGGATTTCGATCTCGCTTGGGCCCGGCATCGGGTTGGGGCAGCGCTTCACCCAGGCGATGGCCTCGTCCATGTCCTTGACCTGCCAGATCCAGAAGCCGGCGACCAGTTCCTTGGTCTCGGTGAAAGGGCCGTCGATAACAAGGCGGCTTGCGCCGTCGAAGGCGACGCGCTTGCCCCTGGACGAGGGGTGCAGGCCTTCGCCCGCCAGCATGACGCCGGCATTGACCAGCTCTTCGTTGAACTTGCCCATGGCTTCCAGCAGCTCGGTCGAGGGCATCTTGCCCGCTTCGCTATCCTCGGTCGCCTTCACCATAACTATCACGCGCATGGTCTTTTCTCCTTTGATCGACGAAGCCACGGCGGCCCCTCTGCTTGAATGACGAACGGGCCACGGTGGGGCCGACATTGTGCCCAAACTTTTTTCCGCAACCCGTCGTGGCCTCGACGTGAACCCACGCAAAGAGGGAACGCAGAGTTTCTGCAACGCCTGGCCGTGTGCTCAGGTGGTATCGCCGGCGAGCGCGGAGAAGGCCTCTTCGCAAAGATATGTCGCCTGCCGCGGGTGGCAAGATACGCGGGCAGCGAGATCGACCACCGCGCCGCGCCGGCTTCCGGGTGAAGTCAGATGTCATCGATATCGCTATGTTTTTACATGCTAATATGACGAAGGGCGCATTCACCATGGGTTCACGTCAAGGGGGCATAGCTTGCACCTATTCGAAACGGATAGGTGTCGAGATGAAGAAGATAGGCATTGTGATCCTTGCGGCGGTGACGGCTCTGACGAGCTACGCGCCTGCGAATGCCGTGCCGGTTGCAGCGGTTCAGCTGGCGCAGCAGAGCGACGTCGATAGGGTGCAATATCGCGAATGGGGCGGCGACAGGCATCGGCCACGGCCAGGCTGGAACCATGGCGGATATCGGCCGCGTCCGGGTTGGCACGGCGGCTACCGCCCACGGCCGGGCTGGCATGGCGGTGGCGGATACCGCTATGGCTGGTACAACGGACACCGCGGCTATCGCGGTTATCGCGACGGATATCGTCGTCACAATGACGGCTGGTGGTATCCGCTGGCAGCCTTCGGCGCCGGCGCCATCATCGGCGGTGCGATCGCCGCGCCGCCGCGCCGCGTCGAATCCGGCGTGAACCCGCGGCACACCAACTGGTGCTATGATCGCTACCGCTCCTACCGCGCCTGGGACAACTCGTTCCAGCCCTATGGCGGCCCGCGGCAGCAGTGCTACTCGCCGTATTATTGAGGTGATCAGGCCCGCCGGTCGCAATTGGCCGGCGGGCTTCCTGCACGGCGCTCCACCTGGCCTGCAAGCCACGGATTGGGAAGGCTGTCGTCCCTCAAAAGACCGTTGGGCGCTTCTCGCTCATTCCTGATCGCCAGGTGAGCATCGATGCCGGCCGAGCTCTCACCTTTGACGGGGCAGGCGCGCGCGGAAGCCTCGACCGTGTACCTGATTTACCGGAAAGCTGTGGCGGGTTTAGAACTTCAGTCGGGCGTCGTCATGTTCGGGTGGGCGGTGCGCTTCCTTCTGGCGGCGCATGCCGTAGGCGAGGGCAAGCCCCAGCACGGCGGAACCGACGACAACGGCGAGTAGTGCGAAGAAATTCTCCATGACATTCTCCTCCCGACGGGGATGATAACACAATCGGACGCGCACAACCAAATATGCGCACGCTCGCGAGAACCGGAGTCCTCAAACCCGAACGTGCAACGAGGCCGGCACCTACATTGTTCCGGCGTCCCAAAAACACGTCGCCTGAGAACCGGACCATGCAACGCGCTTTGCGCCCATGTCATGCATGTCGTCGTCCCGAAACCGTCGCCGACATTCGCGCGAGACGCATTGCGGCGCTGCGCGTCAATTGTGATGCACAAAAGGGGCTGTAACGCTTTAAATTTCTTGCATAATTTTCTCAAAACCCGATCCGGACCTAAGAAGTAATGCAATAGGTGCACGGCGGTTCAGTAGCCGGAGCCGCCGCTGTCGCGGCTGCCTTCGCTCTGCGCGGAGCCGGCATTTCGGCTCGGCTGCGCGCTGGTGCAGGCGCCAAGCGAGAACAGCGCGATCACGAGGGTGAGGATCAGGAAAGGATGGTTCATGTTTTCCTCCCATTCTATAGGCGCTACCCGCCCTCCCGGCGGTAAAGCGATGCGCCTTGACGTTATGCGGGCCTGACTTGGCGCAGCCGTCGTGGCCACGCAGGTGATTTGTGTCGGCGTCACATCTTCCTTTTGCCGCCCGGCGACCGCCCGCTCTGTTGGCTGTCCGGGACGAGGCGCCAGTTCCGGTTCGAACGAGCCGCTATCTGGCCGGTGCGCCGCGGCAGCCCGATGCGGATATCGAGATGCTAATATACATTATTCGCGGGGAAGTGCGCGGCGAGGCGGCAATGCCGGGCCACAGTTTAGCGGTTCCGACGCAGGAAAGGATCCGCGGGGCGATAACCGGAGCGTCCTGGCGCCGCGGCCGAATGCGCCGGCGATCGGTGAAGGAAGATCACATCCGAAGGCGGGGGGCGATGTTCGAGAAAACCGAACAAAGCCAGAACAAATTTTGTCCGAGGGGGTTGCCCTGCGTCCGGAAGCGGGCTAAGGATATTACAGGATGGTCGTTTCGTAATCGAAGCGGCCTTTTTCATTTTGTCGGGACAGGCGGCTCGTCCGCCCTCGTGTCTTCCGCCTTCCACGAACAGCTGGCGCCAAGCGTGTCGCAACCTGCGCACGCTGCTCGTCGAGCGATTTTCAGGGTCGATCGATATGAGAGACCGACAAGTTCGAGGCTCGCGGGATTCTTGCCCGCGCTGATATGGGACAACGGACTCCGGCGCGCGATGCTCTCGCGGGTCGCTCGCTGCGCAATGTCACCTTCCGATCTGCTGGCTACTGCATAATTCCTTAATTCGGAATCGATTTAGGGGCAAAATTATGCAGCAACTCAAAGTGTTACAGCGACCTTTGCGCGTATAAATAGACGGGCGGCGCTGTAAGCCTCTCGTCGCGCTCAACCACGCCCGGCATCTCTCTGCTCGTCTTCGGCCATCTCACGCGCCTGATTTGACAGGTTCTCCGCCGGCATGTCTTCGGTTGGTCTTTCGTGTCTTCCGCTGGGATGGAGTGCCGCCCAGAAGCCGGCTGGTGCCGTGTTCAGTTCGGCGCTGCTCTCGCCCTGATGGCGACGGCCGATCGCCTGGCGGGCGCCGTGATGACCCTTGCGCGCAGCGCTGCGCCACCAGCGAAACGCCTCCTGCGGGTCGGGCTCGATGCCGAGGCCCTTGTGATAGATCGTTGCGAGGCGGACTTGCGATGCGGCATGGCCCTGACGGGCGGCTTGCCCGTTCCAGAGATAGGATGCGGCGTAATGCTCCTCGCGGCCATCGTTGAAATAGATGTCTCCGAGCACCGCCTGGGCCTCGAGATTTCCTGACGTGGCGAGTTCGAGCAACCTTGGCGAGACGTTTGCGGCCGAGAGCCGCGGCGTGAAAATGGTCTTCAACCTTCTGACTGCGTTCTGGATCATCAGACACCCGTCTTATTCTTCGCATAATTCCTAAAAATCGGGATCGATCGAACGGATAAATTATGCTGCGATTTGAAAGTGTTATGTCTCTAAAGCGCGTTACGATCTCTAGGATTCGCTTGCCGCGCTTCAGGTTCTTGTTCCTGCGCATGTCGTTATCGCAAAACCGCTGCACACTTTTGCGCGACATGCGTTGCCTGCCTGTCATGTCCGGTGAGCGGCGCCTTTGGCCGCCCGATCCGCCGCGAATGCACGACGCTTAACTCCATATTGGTGACAGAATGCAACCTAAGGTCAAGTGGGTGAATGCAATTCCCCGTGGATATCCGATGGCCGCTGACTGTTTTCCCGTCGTTGCGCGCGGGGGTGCCTGAACGACTTTAGAGAGCTTTGCGGCGCGGTGGCGCTGCATGGGAGCCATCATCATGAGCATCGGCAAGCCAGCCAAGGACCCGAAGACGGGGCGCTTCCTGCCGCGCGTGCCGGGGGCGGGGACACCAGCCCGGACGCGCGCCCGCAAGGCGGTGCGCACCAAGCTCGGCGAGCTGTTTCTCGAAGACATGCTTTCCGCCTGGGAGAGCCGGGGGGCGGCTGCGATCCATGCGCTGATCGAAAAGAGCCCGCACGATTTCCTCAAGGCCGTGGCCTCGCTGATGCCGAAGGACGTGAACGTCAATGTCAACCAGATCGGCGAGATGACGGATGAGCAACTCCTCGAGCGGATCCGCAAGCTCGACCAAACCATCAAGCCTTTCCTCGCTGCTCAGGGAGCGGATGGAACTGGCGACGGAGATCGGGCGGCGGCAGAGCAGCAATAGGCTGCGCTATTACCGGCCCTATGCCAGGCAGACCGCCTTTCACGAGGCGGGCGCCACCTTCCGCGAGCGGCTGTTCATGGCCGGAAACCAGCTCGGAAAGACGCTGGCCGGTGCTGCCGAAGCGGCAATGCACCTGACCGGCGACTACCCCGAATGGTGGGCGGGCCGACGCTTCGACCGTCCGATCGTGATGATCGGCGGCTCGGAATCGCACGAGCTGACGCGCGATGGCGTGCAGCGGCTGCTCGTCGGCCCGCCGATGAACGAAGAGGATTGGGGCACCGGCTATATCCCGAAGGCTGCGATCGCGGGCTGGACGCGCAGATCCAGCGCATCCGGCGCGCTCGACAGCGTGACGGTGCGCCATGCGACGGGCAGCACCTCGACGCTACTCCTGAAGGCCTATGAACAGGGCCGCGCCAAATGGCAGGCAAACACGGTGGACTATGTCTGGTTCGACGAGGAGCCGCCGGAGGACGTCTATTTCGAGGGCATCACCCGCACCAATGCGACCGGCGGCTCCGTCGCCGTGACGTTTACACCGCTGAAGGGCATGAGCTCGGTGGTCAGCCGCTACCTGCTGGAGCCCTCCGAGGACAGGGTGGTGGTGACCATGACGATCGACGATGCCGAGCACTATACGCCGGAGGAGCGCGCAAAAATCATTGCGAGCTATCCCGCGCATGAGAAGGAAGCGCGCACCAAGGGCGTGCCGACGCTGGGCTCGGGCCGGATCTTCCCGGTGACCGAGGAGCAGATCCGCATCGACCCTTTCGAGCTCCCCCAACATTGGGTGCAGATCGGCGGGCTCGATTTCGGCTGGGACCACCCGTTTGCGGCAGTTGCCTGCGCCTGGGACCGGGATGCGGATGTCTTCTATGTGACGAAGGTTTACCGCGAGCGCGAAGCGACGCCGATCATTCACGCAGCGGCGCTGAAACCCTGGGGCGCGTGGCTGCCCTGGGCATGGCCGCATGACGGCCTGCAGCACGACAAGGGCTCGGGCGAGCAACTGGCGGCGCAATATCGCGGGCAGGGGCTCGCCATGCTCCAGGAGCGGGCGACCTTCGACGACGGCACCAACGGCGTTGAGGCGGGGATCTCCGACATGCTGCAACGCATGCAGACCGGGCGCTTCAAGGTGTTTTCCACCTGCGGTGAATGGTTCGAGGAATTCAGGCTCTACCACCGCAAAGACGGCCGGATCGTCAAGGAACGCGACGACGTTCTTTCGGCCTGCCGCTACGCGCTGATGATGAAACGCTTTGCCCGGGTGAAGGCCAATGACGCCGCCTGGGCCTTTACCGACCGGAGGGTTCTCTGATGGCAGCGATGACGAAACCGGATTCGGGGTTGTCAACAGCGCTTGTGCCCAGTCTCGCAACGCCGCGCTTCAGCCTTCAAGGAACAAGCTGAACGATCAGCCTTTCGTCAGCCTCACGCTTGAAGCCGCTCAACTTGCATTTCGGGTCGTGGCTGCGCTTGCGGGAGCTGAGGCAGCAGCCCCACGGAACGCACCTATTTGAGATCGCAGTCGCCTGCGCCATAGGTTGCTCCGCAACCCTTCCCGCAAGTTGCGGATGCATGGTTCTCGCCGTCGTTGCAAATAACCTGATAAACGTTACCCGCGCTGTCTTTCGACTGCTTACAAGTCCCGGCATTGGTCCCGGTCTTCACTTTGTACGTCTTTCCCCCGCATTCGAGCGTGTTGCCGGCAGCAATCGGCGGCGCGACTTTGCGGATGCCTAGGTTTCCTCCGGGCACCACCTTCTTCTCCACAGCCAACGCCGGTGCCGAAGCCAGTATGGTCGCGGCAAAGACAGATGCGATAGCCAGATCGATGAATCGCATAAGGTCCTCCATCATCGCTGAACGCGATGCCTTCCCGCCGGGCTTGTCCGCTCAGAGGCTGGTTTCGGCAAGCGACCGTCCTGCCCGGCCCGGCAACTGCCGGCTTTGTTCGTTGTTTCGCAGGTCAGTTGTATCCTGACCCGCCGGGCTCACGGAAATATTGCATGATTAGCCGACATTATCCAGATGAACACGGGCGAACGGAGCAATGACGACCGGCTGCTGCACCTGCTGTGGCGATACTGCGCTCTCGGTTCGGATCATGGCTTGTTCTTCCTGAGCCTCACGCCGGCACCGCCACCGTTCTCGGCAATGAACTCGACGCCGGCAGATTCAAGGGCGCTCTCGAGATCGATGATTGTCCGATCCCCCGAAGTTTCGCCGCGTTCGAACCGCGCGATGGCTGAGACTTAGGCAAGCCAGTGCTCGATGAGGTCGAAGTTACGGCTTCGCACAGACCTAGGTTGTCTTGAAGGGGCACTTTTGGTGCCGTCGTTCGTTCTGAGCGTGGTTGTCAGAAAGAAATGTTGCGTCGAGGCGAATGCAAGCAAACACAAACTAGAGTTTCAATCGGAAGGTTCCCTAATGGCAGCGATGACAAAACCGGAACTGACGTCGCTGGTGAGCCAGCTCGTCAGGGATTGCGAAACCTACCGCGACGCGCTGTCGGTCGATCGCATCCGGGCGATGGAATATTACGACGGGGTGATGAAGGACGTGCCGTCCGACAGCAACCGCTCGAAGGTGGTTTCGCGCGATGTGCGCGCGGCGGTGAAGAAGGTACTGCCTTCCTTGATCCGCACGGTGCTCGGCAATGACAAGGTGGTCGAGTACGAGCCGGTCAACCAGGGCGATGAGGCGGGTGCCGAGCAGGCGACCGACTACATCAACTATATCGTTTTTCCCGAGAGCGACGGCTACGACGCGGTGCAGGACGCCGCGCACGACGCGCTGAAGCTCAGGAACGGCGTGATCCGCTGGTGGTACGAGAAGAAGCAGACCGTCGAGGTCTCGAGCCATACCGGGCTCGACGAAGCGGCGCTGGTGCAACTGATCGCCGACGATGCGGTGGAGGTGCTGGAGCAATCGCAATCGATCGAGACGATCGAGCTGCCGACCGGCCGGGTGGAGCAGCCGGTCTTCAACGTGAAGATCCGCCGCACGGGGGAGCGCGGCACAACCCGGCTTGCCGCGGTGCCGCTGGAAGAATTCCTCATCCATCCGGACGCGATCTCGATCGACGACAGCCCGATCACCGGGATCAACCGGCGCATGCGCCGCTCCGACCTCATCGCCATGGGCTATGACAGGGAGAAAGTGGAAGGCTTTGCCGTTGCCGGCGACCATGACGGCGACGACGAGGCATTTGCCCGCCGGCGCGACGTCTTTGGTGACGGCGAGGCGACTGCAACGGCGCTGCAGGAGGTGGAGTATTACGAGCTCTATGTGAAGGTGGACGCCGACGACGACGGCATTGCCGAGCTCAGGCGCCTGGTCTTTGCTGGCGGCACCGGGCCGGACAACCTGCTTGAGGACGAGGAATGGGACGAGGTGCCCTTTGCCGACCTCATCACCGAGCGCCGCCCGCACCAGCGCGAGGGCAACTCCGTCACCGACGACATGGCCGAGATCCAGCGGGTGAAGACCGTGCTTCTGCGCCAGACGCTCGACAATCTCTACTGGCAGAACAACCAGCAGCCGATCGTGCAGGAAGGTGTGATCCAGAACCCGGAATCGGTGCTGAACCCGAAGTTCGGCCAGCCGATCCGCGTCGGCCAGGGCGTCGATGTGCGCGGCGCCGTCGGCTACACGGCGGTGCCGTTCGTGGCGCGGGAATCCTTCTCGATGCTCGGCTATCTCGACCAGGAGGCGACCGATCGCACCGGGATTTCGGACGCCTCGAGCGGCATGGCGCCGGACGCGCTGCAGAACATGACGGCGAAGGCAACCGCGCTGGTCGAGCAGGCGGGCATCGGCCAGACGGAGCTGATGGTGCGCACCTTTGCGCAAGGGTTGAAGCGGGTGTTCAAGGGCCTGCTTGGCCTCGTCATCAAGCACCAGGACCGGCCGCGGGCGGTGCGCCTGCGCGGTCAATGGGTGACGTTCGACCCACGCCACTGGAACGCAGGCATGGACGCGACCGTCAACACCGGCCTTGGCGCCGGCACCCGCGAGCGCGACATGCTGATGATCCAGATGATCCAGCAATTGCAGGAAAAACTCTTGATGACGCTCGGGCCCGACAATCCTTACGTCTCGCCCGACAACCTCTACAACGGCATTGCCAAGACGGTGGAGGCGGCGGGGCTGAAATCGCCCGACCTCTACTTCACCAAGCCGACGCCGGAGGACATCCAGAAGCGGATGCAGGCGGCGAAGCCGCAGCAGCAGCCCGATGTGGGCATGCAGCGGCTGCAGATGGAAGCGCAGCTTGCCGCCGAAAAGACGCGGATGGAAAGCGAGGCCGCGCGGCGCAAGCTGGAGATGGAGCGCGAGCTGAAGCTTGCGGAGATCCAGCAGGACAGCGCCTTGAAACGCTACCAGATCGACGCCGAACTCAACCTCAAACGCGAGCAGAACCTGGCCGAAATGGCCGGCGGTACGGCGCTGACGACGGCGCATATCGGGGGAACTCCGGGATGAGACGCATCAGCGACTATGACGATTTTTACGAGGCGCCGACCGGGCTTGGCGGCGCGCTGGAGCTTCGCGATTTTGGCGAGGAGGCGAACAGCTGGCTGCCGAATCGGGCGCCGAGTGCCGGCAGCGATCGCCGGGGCGGCCAAGAGTTTGCCCAGGCGCGGCTACCGGCGCGGCGCGGAACCCAGCCGAGAGACCCCGTTCAAGAAGCGATGGGATTTCAGATCGGCCGCCTGATGCGCGAGATAAAGCGGCTCAATCCGAACGAGACATTTCTGGAACCCGCCGGCGGCTCCTACTCCGTGCAGGCGAGAGACAGCCTACAGCGTCGGCTGGAAGAGCTTCAAAGAGCCTATCTCACCGATCAGCGCACGGGCTGGCCGATCCAGCGTTTTATCGGCGACAGCAGAGGCAATATCATGTTCGAGCCGTTGGGAGGCCGCACTGTGCCGGGTCAAAATCCCGTTGACACCCACACGCTCTATCCGAATGGATCAAACTACCATAGGCTGAATCCGCAGGGGCATGGTCCCAGAAAAACACCGCATACCCATGGTCATCTCGAAGGAAGGGGGCCATACACCAGCGGGCAGGGTCCCTCGCTCGATGTCCTTGGAAACATCGTGCCCTGGAACAGTCCTGATGCACATTGGCCGATGAGATAAGAATGATGAAACCGGACGAGTTCTTGAGCAGCATTTACTTGGGCGACCGTGCCTGTAAGGCCGTCGTCCTTGACGGTTGGAAGGGTGAGGTGAAGATCCAGATGAACGCAGTGTCGCGTCTTCGGGGGGGGATCTGGAACTATGAGGAAGATATAGACGATGGCTTCCTGGTGTTCGAAGGGGTCGATCACATTTCCTTCGACCCGCCTGGTCGCTTGCTGAACGACGAGTTCGGCGTCGTCGAGTTTCTTGGCTACGACGGCGATCGCTTCACAGTTGTGATGGAAATCGGCTCGGGCTACGAGCTCGGGGATTATGTGAACGTCAAGACCACTATCCGGGCCAAGGCTGTTGCGATCGAGAGGCCGGGTGAAGAAGGCGCGCGGATCAGGGATTAGATTGGGGCCGGGCCGGTAATCCGATGAACAAGACTATTGAGGCGATGCTGGACGAGTTCATTGCCGCAGATCGTCCCAGCATTCTCCTGGCGAACGAGATCGAGGTCGCGCTGGATGATGCCTACCCGGATAACGACTATGTCCGGGACCTGGTGGCCATGCTTGCCATGTACCGTCCGGAAGGCGGTGA